>NZ_AJLT01000116.1 GCF_000258765.1 Gillisia marina | reverse complement strand
TTTTCTTTTTTAGAGATTAAGGGATTCTTCAATGCATTTCATTTTTTTCAGAAAGACACCTAGAGAGACTTATCATCTTATGTTTGTAGATGGAGAACATGCAATTTGTAACGAACTTCGATTCGACGGGCTCAGTTTGACAAATACGCAAACAAATGAACAAAAATGTCACCCTGAAGGGAGCGCAGCAGACTGATGTATCTCAACGGAGCAAAATTATTTATTGAGATCCCTCCTTCGTCG
>NZ_AJLT01000115.1 GCF_000258765.1 Gillisia marina | reverse complement strand
TCCATCACCATTAAAAGAAGAAAGAGTAATGGTTACCGACCAAATTCCAGAAGTTCCACTGGAAGTTACACCAGAAAATGAATCTGGTTCCATACCTCCCCTTAAAGATTTATCTAAAACAATATTACCATCCGCATCTCTGACTTCCATTTTAAATGAACCATTACTTGAAGAAGTAATATCAGCGTTATAATCTGCCGTATTTAGAGAGTTTTGCCAAAAAAAATGTTCGTGTTTCACTACCACCATTCCCA
>NZ_AJLT01000114.1 GCF_000258765.1 Gillisia marina | reverse complement strand
GCAGGCAAATTTTCTGCCGTTTTTAAACTTTTTGAAGCCATTTGTGGCTACTATGGTATTGATAGCAACTTGATCTCCCACACCTGGAATAGAAGTGAGAATCTTGTTCTGCTTTGCCAATTCTTCTGTTTTTAGAAGTTCCTTTATTGTTTGGTCAATCTCCTTTATTGACTTGTCAAGAAGGGAGATGTGTTTTTGAAGTCGTTTGCTTCTCTCTCTAAAGAAATGATCTGTCAACAAATTTCTTCAAATCCTTCAACTGTGTTTTATATTTCGCTCTTTCTCCAATGTAGAGTTGTCTTTCGGATAATAATAATTTACTCTCTGTAATAGCAATATCTTCCAAGACTTGAAGCTGCGCTTTGTCAGAGTACCTCACTGCGTATTCCGCTATCCGCTGCGCATCGACTTTATCTGTCTTGCGTCTTTGGACTCCAGAGCGAAGCTTTATCTCCGCACCACTTTCAAGCCATAAGGCAATTTCATTTTCAAGACAATAGGCCTTTAATATATTTGAGTAATGACCGGTGAACTCGGCGCATACAAGGACTTTTTCAATTTCCAGATCCTTGGAGACTAGCCTGAATAATTTTCTGAGATCCCCAGCACTGTTGTTAATCTTAAAAGTTTTAATTTCGCCATCGTCCGTAATCAAACAAATATCAAGTGATAATTTGCTTACATCGATTCCAATAAATGTTTTGAATTTCATACTTTAGTTTTTGAGATTTAAATGAAGAATCTTTACCTAAAACCTTAAAAGGTCGAGACTGATATCTTATACAGGTCTTGGTTCTTAAAACCTATCAGTTCCTAATATCGGGATAGTTCTATATCTATAGCCATCGCTGGGTCGCTGACAGG
>NZ_AJLT01000113.1 GCF_000258765.1 Gillisia marina | reverse complement strand
AATTGGTAGAGATACATTGACTCGTCCTGAATAAAGGCTACATAATTTTAATTATTTAATTACATACCACTTAAAGTTTTTAACAATATAACTCTGAGAAATTGCCCTCTAAAATTCTAACTATTCCGATTGTTATTTCAATTATATTTATGCAGGTTTTAGCAAAAAGTAATTACATTAAAATATATCACCATAATAATTGTGATGGATTTTAAAAATAGATAGAAAACAATATGGTGATTTCATTATTATTAATAATTATTGGATTTGCTGCTTTAATTTTTGGAGCGAATTGGTTAGTAGATGGTGCCTCTTCACTAGCGAAAA
>NZ_AJLT01000112.1 GCF_000258765.1 Gillisia marina | reverse complement strand
CGCCTCGGTAAAAAACACTCGAACTGACGGTTTTGAAATTTGTATCGAGAACGACTAAGGGAAGGTTTAATGAAATTTACTACGAAAAATTTTTCTTTGCCAGATTAGGGAGTTCACTAAACTCACCTGCAATAAGGGCTTCCTTTTTTGCACGGGACCAGTTTTTCACTTGTTTTTCTGTGGCTATGGCGTAGTTAATATCTGTGAACTCTGCGTAATACACTAGTGCAACCGGTAGCCTTTGGGAAGTGTAGCTGTCAGGATATTTGGAAGATTGATGTTCAAACAGA
>NZ_AJLT01000111.1 GCF_000258765.1 Gillisia marina | reverse complement strand
TTTTTTTATTTTATTGAATAAGAATCTTATGATTTTAAAGTATGAAAATCAAATACTCTCTAAGACATTTTCAGTAATTCTTCCACATAACATCTTTTATTAGAAAGTCTCGGGATTTTATGTTGCCCGCCTAATTTGTCATTTTTCTTCAGCCAGTCGTAAAATAATTTTTCACGAGCCTGATGCACTTTAGGCATATTAAGCGTCATATTATTGTAGCGTTTGGCTTCATAATCGCTATTCAATTGCTGTAAGGCAAGATCCAATTCAACAATAAATGTATCTAAATTATCTGGTGGAGTTTTAAACTCGATAATCCATTCATGAGCTCCTTTTTCTTTTCCTTCCATAAAAATAGGAGCAGCGGTATAGTCTATAATTTGGCAACCTGTGATCTGGGAAGCTTTTTTTAGAGCATCATCAGTATTTTCAATAATAAGCTCTTCTCCAAAGACATTGATATGGTGTTTGGTTCTTCCTGAAACTTTTATCCTATAGGGACTGGTAGCGGTAAATCTCACGGTATCTCCAATTCTATAACGCCACAAACCGGCGTTTGTGGTAATAACAACCGCATAATTCACATCGACTTTTACCTCGCTTAATGGAATAATTTTTTGTTCTGGAGTACCATACGCATCCATGGGAATGAATTCATAAAAGATTCCATAATCCAGCATTAGTAATAACTCATTGGAGTTGTTAAGATCCTGGCAGGCAAAAAA
>NZ_AJLT01000110.1 GCF_000258765.1 Gillisia marina | reverse complement strand
TCATTATCGAAATTGATATAACTCGAAACAGGACTCTGATACGCAAAATCGAACATAAAATTATTCCATAAAAGTCCGGCGCCAAAAGTAACATGATTCCTGTATCCTTTCTCACGGCTTTGAGTAACAAATCCCGTTCTGATCGTAAAGTTCTGGTTGAAGTTAAGTTCTCCTCCCAATGTAAAGATCACTTCTCTTAATTCTTCAGAAAATCCATCGGGTGCATCAGTGAAAGAATTAAAGATCCCACCGATGGCAGAATCATCCGGGATGTTTCTGTTATCATCTGTAGCCGGTACCAAATACTTTAAAGCTTCCGCATAAAAAGAAACATAATCTTTGGTAGAGGTCGCAATATGATACCCTCCTCCTACTTTCAGCGAAGTTGGTAATGCATAATCAAATCCCGACTCGTTTGAGTATTTTAACTTAGATCCTACATTCTTTAAATTGAATCCTGCAGTCCATCTGTTTACATGCTGATCCATTGGCATAGAAGAATAGAATCCGGAAACATCGGCACTAATGGCCTGTCCCGTTTTTAGTTCCACCATTGTATTGGCCTGACTATCGGTAATGTCCGATCTAATATATCTAGCGGTAACGGCCATTCCAAATTTATCGTTCAGCTTTAAGCTATAAGAGAAATCCAGTGCAAATTCATTAGGCACAAAACTACCTTGGGTGATGATCTGATCTCCTACTTCTTCTTCCAGGTCTACATTCCCAAAATTAAAATACGAGAGGGAACCACTTATTGCAGCTCTGTCTGATATTTTAGTATAATAGGCTGCATTGGCATAAAAGATATCATC
>NZ_AJLT01000109.1 GCF_000258765.1 Gillisia marina | reverse complement strand
TATCATTCCTACAAAAAGGATAAACGAAATTTAGAACTATTGACCATTTAAATGTCAAAAATTGAATCAAAAAAGGTCAACCTATTTCAGTATAATACAAATGCGCAATTACAAAAATGTTAATTATACAATACCGATTGAATTGTTCGGTTTGTTATTTTCTTCAATGATTTTATTTTATGTTGCCCTTATAATTTCTAAAGGTTTTTTAAGTAGCGCTTTTATTATATTTCTATTTTCAATTGGAATTTCACTTATATATTTCTTTATAATTAAAAAACATATAATTAAATCAGCAGACTTCAAACTGACTTCAACTAAATTAGAATGGAGCAATGAAAGCGTTGAATTTGAAAATGTGAATAGCTATAAAATTCACAGAATGAAAGGAGCTGGAATAAAACTAAATTTAAAAAACGGACAGACGAAAAGACTAAGCTCAAATAGTACTTTCTGCAACTCAGAAACATTCGTTGAATTAATTCATGAATTGGATAATATTCTAATGAAATATAACAATGGAAAAATAATGAGAAGAGACTCCTTAGCGGAGACTAAATTTGGAACGTATTTAATTATATTTTTTAGTTTTTTTGATTGGAGTATTATTAATTCATTCACTCTGGACTGATAAGGAAATGAACTTAACTAGTTGGAGTCTGATAATTACAGCATGGATAACATTACTAAGTGGATTTATTATCAGGAAGTAACGTTTGCCAACATCGGTTAAGC
>NZ_AJLT01000108.1 GCF_000258765.1 Gillisia marina | reverse complement strand
AGTAAGATCCTGAGTTGTTACCTCTGGAGCTGTATTATCTTTAACCGTAACCCATTGTTCCTGAGAGGAGACATTTCCATTTCCATCGTTAAATTCCCAAAGGATCATATACTCTCCTTCTTCAGAATAAGAAGTAGGATCCAGCGTAGTTCCCGTTACAGTTCCTGCACACGAATCGGTAGCGGTTGGAGCCGCTATTGTAGTTGCTTCACATTCCACAATGATATCATCCAAACTATCTACATCCGGAACCGGAGCAGTTAGATCTTCCAACATTACATCCTGAGTTTGGGTAGCAATGTTTCCGTTTACATCTTCAAAGCTCCAGGTAATTACCGTAAGTCCTTGCGCTGTAATTGGGAAAGTCACATCGTTTGAAACACTCACCACACCACCACAATTATCGGTAGCGGTTGGAACAGTTACATCCGTTTCTACTACTTCGCATTCTGAAGTGATCTCTGGAAGGGTTGTTGCAGATGGAATTGGTTTGATGGAATCTTCTACGGTAACAATTGAAGTCGTAGTAGACTCATTTCCGTTAACATCAGTAACCGTTAAAGTAACCGTGTTGTCTCCAATTTCTGCACATGTGAAACTATCTGGTGTTACGCTCATAGAAGCTATTCCACAAGTATCAAAAGAACTGTTATCTATTTCCTCTACCGTGATAGTTGCAGTTCCGTTCTCATCTAACTGAACGATGATGTCTTGCGCAATTGTTACCGGAGCCACATTGTCTTCTACAGTTACTGTTGAAGTCGTAGTCGACTCATTTCCATTGGTATCGATCACTGTTAATGTAACAGTGTTCTCTCCAACTTCAGCACATGTGAAGCTATCGGGCGAAACGCTCATCGAAGCAATTCCACAGGCGTCAGAAGAGCCGTTATCTACCTCGGCTGCAGTGATAGTTGCAGTTCCATTCTCATCTAATTGAACGCTGATGTCTTGAGCGCTTGCAACTGGAGCTACAATATCTTCTACTGTTACTGTTGAACTGGTTGTAGACTCGTTTCCATTATTATCGATCACAGTTAAAGTAACTGTATTGTCTCCAACTTCTGCACATGTGAAGCTATTTGGCGAAACGCTCATTGAAGGAATTCCACAAGCATCAGAAGAGCCATTATCCACATCTGCTGCAGTAATCGAAGCATTTCCAGATTCATCTAACTGAACCGTGATGTCTTGCGCACTTGCAACCGGAGCAACCTTGTCTTCTATGGTTACCGTTGAAGTGGCAGTAGATTCGTTTCCATTGTTATCGATCACTGTTAAAGTAATCGTGTTCTCTCCAACTTCCGCACATGTAAAGCTATCTGGTGAAACGCTCATTGAAGCAATTCCACAAGCATCAGAAGATTCATTGTTGATGTCGGCAACTACAATTGAAGCAGCTCCCAAATTATCCAACTGAACCGTAATGTCTTGAGTTAACGCAA
>NZ_AJLT01000107.1 GCF_000258765.1 Gillisia marina | reverse complement strand
CTTTATTCAGGACGAGTCAATATTGTGGGCAACGGTCTTGGTTAAGGCAAGTAGCGTGGAGTAGGGACACGTTCTTGTCGGCTTAGTTGTTTTTTTACTTGGTCTCTAAAATAATACTTTTCACTCGAATGCCCGCTATTTGCGCTTAACCGATGTTACCTGTAGTGCTTTTTTTAAGCAACCTTATAATCTGCATCGTTCATTTCAATACTGAACTTGATGTTTGCTTTTAATGCTCGGAAAACCTTTAAAATGGTTTCTACAGTTACGTTCTTAGCATTTCTCTCCAATTTTGAAATTTGAGATTTTTGAACTCCAATCAACTCGCCAAGTTGCTCTTGTGTCAAATGTCTATCTTTTCTAACAGATTTTATCATCTCTCCTAAAACATCGAGTTTTAAGTCAAATTCATATTTATCTCTGTTATCAGTCCCAACTTCACCAATGTGTTTATCTTTTAATTGATCTAAAGTCATTGTTCTGTTTTTTCCTTTTGTTTCCATCTTCTTATTTTTTTGAATTCTTTAAATATTCAGTCCTCAATTTTTCAGCTTTTTCAATTTCTCCTTTCGGTACTTTGTCCACTTTTTTAATCATTCCATGAGTTGAGATAACTAAAGTTTCTTTATCATCTGATTTATCCCAGAATGCAAAAAGTCTGTATTGAAGTCCACTATATTTTGTTCTAAACTCCCAGATGTTATCTGTTAGTTTTTTAAACAACTTGGGGTCATTTACATATCGAGCTTTGTCAATATTGTAGATAATCTTATTTCGGGATTTGCTGTCTAAATTTTCAATAAACTGAATTGCATTTTCTAGAAATACAACTTCAAATTTTTCTTTCATCCACTATAATTTTCAATTACGAATATTCAAAGGTAATCAAATGTTTCTATATATGGAAACTTATGTTGTCTGGCCGCATTACAGGTAACGTTCTCGGTTAAGGCGAGTAGTGGAAGCTGGTATTCAATTATGTTCAGTCTACCAGTAGTTCCCCTGAGTACTAAAATATCACTTTTAACTCAGATATCCACTATTCGCTTTAACCGTCGTTATGTGCAGTTTTATTACGCGGTTCCTCTTCTTTATTTCTTCTTTTGATTTGAACCAGTATTCTTAGCACTGCTCATGATATAAAACGTAGTTAGGCCGGCTTCCCAAATAATCATCTGTTTGAGCCGTTGGTCTTGTGTATATGTTGATGATATGCACTGGTCCATAAGGGACTCCGGAAAATGGCAAGCATATTTGGGGGTTTTCCCGACTTGTAACTCATTGGTTAGATCCCGATCTTCTCCAAGTTGTCTAACGTGCCAACGTTTTGAAACCGAGCTTTCAACGATGTCATCGGACAACTTGGCTTCGTTCTTAGTTCCAATTAAAAGGACACCCCAGATATACAATTGCTTTCGGAATCAAACTGAAAGCTAGAAAGGGCGGTCTAATTGCACAACGGTTTTGTTTAACGCAAGTGGCGTGGAGTAGGGACGCAAACTTGTCGGCTTTGTTGTTTTTTACTTGGTCTC
>NZ_AJLT01000106.1 GCF_000258765.1 Gillisia marina | reverse complement strand
TGAGGAAGCTGAAGCTGGAGAACCTGTAGTGGCATCTTTCTGTGTTACTGAAACTCAAGATGTTCAATTAACTTCACTTTTAAGTGATGGAATAAACACTTTAGGTGATTTTGATGCTCCATTTGAAGATGGAATATTTAATCCGGCTACAGCTGGTGTTGGAACCTTTGAATTTGATTATACGCTGGATGGTGCTGGAGATTGCGTAACTGGAACTTCTACTACATCTTTTACAATTACAGTAAGAGAAGTTGAGGAAGCTGATGCTGGTGCGC
>NZ_AJLT01000105.1 GCF_000258765.1 Gillisia marina | reverse complement strand
ACAACACAGCCTTGAGCGCAACAGAGATTAATAACTTGGCAATGATATCGAACACACCTACCTTAGCTAGTGTTCCGCAGTTAAGCGCTCCGGCAGATGCAGCTACGGGTATTTCTGTAACGCCCAACTTGAGTTGGAATACTTCTTCGGGAGCAGACAGCTATAGAGTTCAGGTATCTACGACTTCTAATTTTTCATCAACATTAGTAAATCAAAGCAACATTACAGGTACTTCCACTTCGGTT
>NZ_AJLT01000104.1 GCF_000258765.1 Gillisia marina | reverse complement strand
GAATAGAAAGAAATTAGAATAAAAAACGCACCACAACATCGGTTAAGCGCAAATAGCGGGCAGTTAGATGAAAAGTACTATTATAGTCACCAAGTAAAAACCAACAAAGCCGACAAGAACGTGTCACTACTCCACGCTACTTGCCTTAACCAAGACCGTTGCCAGCAAAATTCTAAGAAACATTTGTTATAAAAATTATTAATTTAAATGATTAATCTCAACTTATATTTATGAAAAAAGTCTTATTAATATTATTTTTTATTATTCTACAAGAAAATCTAATAGCACAAAATATTGATACTGAAAAGGAAACTTTAGAAACTATTGAATGGCTGAATAGTAAGTTTGTAGAATTTAAATATAATACTCATGAAGTGGAACAAGTTTTCTTAATAAATGATATTAGAGAATTTGATAACGAATTATATTTAAGTGGAGTAAAACAACAAAATACTGATAATCCTTTGGCAGCTTTCAAAGCAATTTTTGGGATACCGATTTTAAAAATTAATAGTATAAGATTTGAAGAAAAAACAAATAATTATTGGGCTATAATAAGTATGAAAAATGAACAAGAATCAATATTGCTATTCAATGGTGAAGGCGATGGGAATTTAATTGGCAAGTATAAGGATATTGCAATAATAATGGATAAAGCAATTGATAATGAAAAACTTCGTCCAAGAATTATTAAAGCATTTAATTATTTAATAGAATTACACGGAAATAATAAGATCGAAGAAAAATTTTAACTTGTAGAAATCTGCAGGCAACATCGGTTAAGCGCAAATAGCGGGCTTAGTCGAAAAAGTGTATTTTAGTTACCTAATAAAAAATCAACAAAGCCGACAAAGACGCGTCCCTACTCCACGCCACTTGCCTTAACCAAGACCGTTGGCAATAATTATTTAATGACGCAAGAATGTCGTATGAATGACATTAGATGATTTCAAACAAAAATATACTTTTACAATGAACAAAGAGAAACAGAATATGATAGCTACAATTGTAAAAGAAAAAAGGAATGATTTAAAATTTACTCAACAAGAATTAGCGGATATTTCCAATATAAGTTTACGTTCTATTCAAAGAATTGAAAAAGGAGAAGTCAATCCAAGGATGCATACTTTAAAATCACTCTCAAAATGCCTGGATTTTTCACTTGATTTTTTAGACTGTAACGATAAGAGTGATGTTGAGAAAAATGAAAAATCTTTATTTAGGGAAGTCACAATTTCAATCTTCATGATTATTGCAACTCTTCTGATTTCTACGGCTTTTATTTTCCAATCTAACACCTTCCCAGAGACTGACTTTGAATTTTGCCTATATTATTTCGTAATCGTTTCAATATTAAGCTTTGTCTTAGCACTGCTTTGGAAACATAATAGAATAACTATAATAACAAGTTCAAATTTTAAGAATATTTAAAATGTTTGGAATTATAGTTATTCTTGGAGTGTCTTGGTTATTACTTCATTATATAGAAAAAAGAAAATCTGCACATATTAGGATTTTACCCCTTAACTAAAATATGGCAATTCGCTATTGGAATAGTGTTTATTTTTTCCCTTAAACTGTTATTTATTTATCTTGACACAAGAGTTAATTCAATCACTTGGATAAGTAATCCTTCCTTTAATTATATTTCACTTTTTCAATCATTTTGGTATCATTTAAAATCAGCTTTAACAGAAGATTTGATATTTCGTGGTGCATTACTCTACATTTTGATTAAGAGAATTGGAATGCAAAAGGCCCTAATTATTTCATCAATTGCCTTTGGCATATATCATTGGATATCTTATGGAATAATTGGTTCTGGAAATATTATACTTTTAGTTTATGTGCTCATAACAACTGGTTTTACTGGATATGTTTGGGGTTATACATTTGCTAAGACTAAGTCCATAATGATGCCTTTAGGGTTTCATTTGGGCTGGAATTTTATAACTACAATTTTTTATGAAGCACAACCTTATGGTCACTTAATTTTCATAGACAGCTCGAAAATTCAAATATTAGAGCCATACAGTACATATTATTCTCTATTTATAGGGATCGCTTCTACTCTACTGACCTTAATTTTTGTGAAATTGTTGATTAAAAGAAAGCTGACAGTTTAATTTTTAAACAAACTTTAGTCTAAAAATAACTATTGCCAACATTGTTTAACAGCAAATAGCGGGCATTGTGGTAAAAAGTGTTATTTTAGAG
>NZ_AJLT01000103.1 GCF_000258765.1 Gillisia marina | reverse complement strand
CTCGGGGTCGGGCTTTCCGCTTGTAGTCCCGATTAAGATCGGGAGCTACCGCTTCAATCCCTAACGCACCGTCACCGACGGTCTTATTATTAAAATAGCACGATATGCTTTTTAAAAATAATTCTGCAGTAATCCTCATAGTTCCAAAGTCTTAAGAAATTATTAAAATTATTTTAAAAAATACTTTACAAAAAGCTTGTGGGGAAGAAAAAAGAGGGTGTATATTTGCAGCCGCTAAGGAATCAGGCATGAGTTTGAAAACAAGGCGAAGTTCATTGTATACTGGGAGACTCAAGCGTTTTTAAGGTTAAAAATTAACTAAAAAAAGTTTAAAATAAGTTTGCCGGAGTGAAATTAAAGTTGGTATATTTGCAGCCGCGTTTAGCGCAGGCAAACAAGTTCCTTGATTAGTGAGATTACGATGTAGGATTTGAGAGTAAAGTTTCTCAAAAACTTTA
>NZ_AJLT01000102.1 GCF_000258765.1 Gillisia marina | reverse complement strand
TGACTCGTCCTGAATAAAGGCTACATAATTTTAAACAGTTATGTACAAAAATGACAGAGTAACCAGACGTTACAGTGAACCTTTCAAATTAAAAATTTTATCAGAACTTAGTACTGGAAAGTATTCTAAGTATGAACTAGGTAAACTCTATGGAATTGCTCCATCGACCATTAATGAATGGATCAGGAAGTATGAACGTAAAGACTTAATGAACACAAGGGTTATGGTAGAAACAAAAGATGAAATAACACGACTCAAAGCACTCCAAAAAGAGATTGAGCAGCTTAAAAAACTACTCCTTAAAAAGGATATGGATCAACTGGTAGATGATGCATACTTGGAAGTAGCAGCCAAAAAACTAGGCTACAAAAGTGTCTTAGAACTTAAAAAAAAAACTAAATATCAAGCCTTAATCATAGCGAAGGAAAAAGCCAAGGGATTTGCTTCGTTAGCCAAGATATGTGATTGTTTTGAACTAAAACGTGACGCTTATTATAAGTACAAATGCAGAGCTGATAAGCGAAAAAAGGTAGAACAACATATAGTTGCTATCGTTAAAAGACGACGCAAATCCCTTCCTAGAGAAGGCGTGCGCAAGCTTATGAAATCTTTAAGCCAGGACTTTGAAAAACAACAATTGAAAATTGGTAGAGATACATTG
>NZ_AJLT01000101.1 GCF_000258765.1 Gillisia marina | reverse complement strand
AAAAAATATTGTCATAAAAATGCAGAGGTTATCGTTATGTAATATTTAGCTACTATTATAAGTTATAAAAAAACATTAGTTTTACTATAACTTTTTTTTGTTTTCTATAGTGAGCCTCAAAATTATTTATACTAAAGAACTTGATTTTCTTACAAGATTCAGCTATTGATAATTAAGTTATTAAGCTTTTAAACGTTAATGATTTCATCTCCTCGAAAATTAGCTAAAACCTTTGCGATTTATTTTATAAATGCTTAATTTATTATTTGTTAATTTGAATTTTGTTGCTAACACAGCATTTCCCAATCTGGAAAATCTCTACATTTTTCCTAAAAAATTAATCTCTACCAAATTAATTTCCCGAACCCTTTTTCCTTTTAGTTATCAATATTAAACTTTGGGCTATGACTACATATTATTGTAAGACGGAAATAGAAACAATTATGAAACTAATGGTTTCAGAATATTTGAAGGATTGTATAAAATGTAATAGAATATCGGAGGATTTTATTGATCTTATAAAGTATAATTTTTTAGCAAAATACGTCTTGTTTAATGTCGAAAAGAATTCCATAGAGATTGGAGTTGAAGATGCAAATATGAATAGTTCTTATTACCCTGTAATTAAAAAACATTTATTTCTCTTGAAGGAAAGCGGAAACTCTTGGCTGGACAACTCTTTTAGATCTACATCGAACGATCTGGTTTTTT
>NZ_AJLT01000100.1 GCF_000258765.1 Gillisia marina | reverse complement strand
AACAACTCAGGATCTTACTGTGATTGTTACTCAGGATGAACCTGCTGTGATCACTCCGGAAGAAGTGAATGATGGGTCTACAGATAACTGTGGCGAGCTGATCTTCAGCTTAGATAGAGATACGTTTGATAAACCGGGCGTGTATGAGGTAGTGCTTACCGCAACAGATGCTTCGGGGAACACTTCTCAAGCTACCGCCACTATTACGGTGAAGCGTGAAGGTGCAGATCCTAAGCAGGCACATGTGGTACCAACGATGTTAACCAGAACTAGTATTGCCAAGGTGATCTTACCTTTTAATGGTAGAATTAGCGAAGTACATGTAATGGAAACAGAAACTAATAATTATAAGGTTTTTGAAGGAAATAAGAAGAATACCATGCAAATAGATATTGCTCCAATGAAAGGAACCTTACTAGTGAAGATCATTGATGCGGAAGGAAATGTTTACATGAAAAAATTAATCGCACTTTAAAAGATAAAATTTTATGAATACTAAATATATAATCCTTAGTCTGTTTATTTGTTCCCTGAGTTTTACAGTCTCAGGGCAACAACTGGTAAGACCTGTTATCACGGGAGCTCCCTTTCTACAAATTGTTCCCGATGCCCGTGCGGGTGGAATGGGAGATGCCGGAGTGGCAACGATCCCGGATGCGTACTCACAATTTCATAACCCTGCAAAATTCCTGTTTATGGATGAAGGCGCCCAGGGAATTGGCCTTTCTTATATCCCACAATTTGTAGGATATGCAGATGATATCTTTTATGCCA
>NZ_AJLT01000099.1 GCF_000258765.1 Gillisia marina | reverse complement strand
AAAATAACACTTTTCACTCGATTGCCCGCTATTTGCTGTTAAACGATGTTGGCAATAGTATTCTTCCCTTACCCAATTTCAAAACCTCCATCAGTAATTGTATTATTTGAAATAATAATATTCGAGCCGCCTTTTATTGTAAGATTACTCATTTCTAAACTATCCATTATAGTTGTGTCTTTATAAATGTTTATCATAATATCACCTTTCACCGTATGACCTTTGTCAAGAAAAATCATTGTTTTACCTGATGGTGTCATAATTTCTACACCATCATCATCTGCTTGGATAAAATATCCTTTGTAAAGCATACTTAGACTGTGAACTATAAATTTATCTTCTGGAATATTCTCAATTTGAAGTAAGATACTTCCCTTTTCAGATCTAATTGTTATTGTTTTTCCTTTAGTTTCAATATCCCAATTATCAATATTTCCAGACCAAATATTATCATCTATTCTGAAAGCTTCTTTTCCGTTTGGGTCATGAAAAATCGCATTAAGTAAGAATGTATTTTCATTATCTTCCTTGGGTTCATTAATTGACAGAATACTTTCTCCGTTTATAGTTATTATACTTTTTGGTTTAATAAATAAACTATTTCCAAATTGGATTTTCGGTTCAGTATTACCAAAATCTAAGAAATCCGAAGGAGAATTTTTAGTTTTACAGAAAGGACTTTTCATCGCATTTTTAACTGTTTTAACTCCAATTATACCTCTGGTCTTTTTATCATGACATGATGCGCAGAGCAAAGTCATTTTTTCAGGATCATGCTTTTTACATTCGTGAAATTCCGGATCAACATGATCGATAGTGCAAATTCCAGTCCCACAAATTACACATCCGAAATATGAATTTTTTCTGATTTGTCGTTTGACATTTTCAGGTATATATCTCGTTAAACCATTCTTGTTTTTATCTGACATTCTTGAATATTATTGCCAACGGTCTTGTTTAACGCAAGTAGCGTGGAGTAGGGACGCATTCTTGTCGGCTTACTTGTTTTTT
>NZ_AJLT01000098.1 GCF_000258765.1 Gillisia marina | reverse complement strand
AAAAAGCATCAATATTCTGTAGCGGCACATAAGCGCGGTACATTCCAGGAGAATGCGGATCGGTTTTAATCCTGTTTCTCAAGGCTTCATCCCTCATCTTAGTACGCCAAACGGTTGCCCAAGAAAGGAAGAAACGTTGCTCCGGTGAGAAGCCATCTATTTCTCCGGGATTTCCATGCTCTTTTAAATGTAATTGAAGTCCATCGTAAGCAGCATTCACGCCACCTAGATCTCCAATGTTTTCACCCAAGGTGAATTTCCCGTTAATGTACACACTATCCAACACTTCGATAGCGCTATACTGTTCTGCCAAAGCTCCACCTAGACCTTCAAAAGACTCAAGATCTTTCTCGCTCCACCAATTGTTAAGGTTTCCTTCTGCATCAAAACGAGATCCACTATCGTCGAAGCCGTGAGAGATCTCATGGCCAATCACCGCTCCAATTCCACCATAATTTACAGCAGCATCTGCCTTGTAATCGTAGAACGGTGGCTGTAAAATAGCTGCAGGGAATACAATTTCATTATAACTTGGGTTGTAATACGCATTTACGATTTGAGGCGCCATAAACCATTCGGTTTTATCTACCGGCTCACCCAATTTCGCCATATCTTCCTTTACATTCCATTTAGCTGCATTCAGCATATTCTGGAAATAAGACCCTTTCTCATCTTTTGGAGACGTAATTTCCAACTCGCTATAATCTTTCCACTCATCTGGATATCCAACTTTAATGGTAGTAGAAGCCAATTTTTCTTTAGCCTTTGTTTTCGTACTGTCGCTCATCCAAGTAAGATTATCTATTCTTACTTCGTATGCTTTAATGATGTTAGCGATCATTTCCTGAGCTTTTTTCTTAGCTTCCGGCGGGAAGTTCTCTTCTACATATAGTTTCCCTAAAGCTTCCCCTAAGGTTCCGTTTACAGTTTGTAACGCACGTTCTTTAAGAGCGCGTTGTTTTTTAGCTCCTTGAAGCGTTTTGCTGTAAAAGTCCCAATTGGCTTGCTCTATCTCCATGCTTAAAGCCGAAGAAGCATCGTTTAATAAATTCCAACGTAAGTACATTTTCCAGTCGGCAACTTTATTTGCAGAGAAAGTCTTTTGTAGAGCTTGCATATATTTTGGTTGAGATACAATCACCGTATCCACCTTAGAAGCTCCAATTTCGTCGAAATACTTTTTCCAATTGATTGCTGAAACTTCTTTTTGCAATTGAGCTACAGCCATTGGATTGTAAGTTTTTCTCGCATCTCTACGATCTACTTTATCCATTTGAGGTGTTGCTAAACTAGTTTCAAAAGCCAAAATGGTTTCAGCATTTTTTGAAGCTTCCTCTTCAGAATCTCCTAAATACTGCAACATTCTAGTTACGTGTTTCTTGTATTTTTCACGAGTTTCTTTGGAATTCGCATCTTGCTGTACGTAATAGTCTCTGTCTGGCAAGCCTAAGCCGGCAGGATAAATGTAAGCTGCATTGGAATTACTGTCTTTTGCATCTGCACGAACTGTAAATCCGAAAAATCCTGCTCCGCCATATTGTTGCATTTCGGTTAAGAAAGCTTGTAGGTCTTGCTTATTCTGGATCGCTGCTATTTTCTCCAAATACGGAGTTAAAGGCTCTACACCTTTTTTGTTTCTGGCAACAGTATCCATGATACTTTGGTATAAGAATACCGCTTTTGCCTGATCGCTCTTCACATCTAAATCCTTGTCTTTTGAAGCTTTTTCCAACAACGCAAGCGCATCTTCATCGGTGTTTTTTCTAAGTTCATTAAAACTACCCCAAGTAGTGTGATCGCCCGGGATCTCTGTAGAATCTGCCCATTTTCCGTTAACGTATCTAAAGAAATCTTCTTTAGGGCTCATGGTAGTATCCATAAAAGCTAAATTGATCCCACGGGACTCTTCTTTAACTTCCATTTTTTTATCATCACTTTTACATCCGGTTACTACCGTAGCTGCAAGTGCAGATAAAATAAGTGCATTTGTTATTTTTTTCATTTAAAAGAATAAATTAAAATTTCCACGCTAAAATACTAAAAAGTAAGAGATTATAACTAGATTTTAAACGTGGAGAATTGGGATTACTTTATATAAGAAGTTCAAAATATTTTGAAACAAATCTAAATTTAAAAACTGTCTTGACTAAAAAGAGGCCGACTCAAAAGCACCTTTTTCGCCAAGCTGTTCCGATAGCTATCGGAATTGTTTCAGCATGTTTTCATTTTTGACGATTAGTTAATTGAGATCCTGAAATGAATTCAGGATGACAAGCTCCTCTATTCTTGAATATCTTCTTTTTAAATTTTATTATCTGAAACTCTTACTTCTTAGCTTGAAGCTTTTCAATTAAAAGACTATCGGTCTGTTTTTTCATGGCTGTAACTTCTGAAACATCGTCGTTTGGAATGGCGATAGAAAGCACATAATGTTGCACCTTCCACTTGCCATCTACATTTTCCATCACACCGGATCCTCTACAAATCCCCATTTGGGTGCTTAAAAGCTCATCGAACCAAGCCAAATTACTTTCTTTTTCTGTATAAATGTTGCGCTCCAAAGTTGTGAAGCTCCAAGCTTTTCCTTTGTCGAAATATGGCTTTGAGAACTCACGAAAGTCTATATTTTGCCAGTTTTCAGTAGCATCGGTTCCTAGAAACACACCATCTTCGGTCATTAAGCCAAAATAGTCTTCAAAATTAGCTTCAGCAGCTGCTTTGTGCCAATTCTCTAAAGCTGTATTTATTTTTTCTTTTGAATTTTCTTCGGAAGCCATCATTTCAGATTCCGATTTTTCTGGAGAGGCATCCTCTTTTTGAGAGTTAGCATTGTTACATGAAAATGTTGCAATTAATAGAAGAAGGATAAGTTTTTTCATATTTCTGAAGTAGTTAAATTTTAGTAGTTTCTATTCTAAGGAATCAAGTGCTTTATTTAGATTTATTGGCCTTTTTCTCATTGGTGGCAGCACTGTATTTGAAGTTTGTTCCTCTGCATTTTCAATTAAATCCAATTCTTCTTCAAATTCTTCTAAGGTCTTCAAAAACGGTTCGTTTAACTGAATTTTAAAATTGTTCCATTCTAAATGCAAATCTTTTGCTGTTTTAGAAATTTCTTCAGGATTCACCATTCTTTTTTCGGTAAGTTGCTGCAGGATCTTAGATTTGGTAACCAACACACCTAATCTGGCTTTCACTGCATTTAAATTTAATCTCGCCGGCACTGTTTCTTGTAGAGACTTCATGATCTCTGTAATTGGCGTGGCATTAGCGATTACATCATTCAGCGTATAATTCTTAAGATTTTCAATCTCACTTTGAGCCGTAATATAAGCAAGCCATTCATTGGTGATCTCTTGAGCTTCGGGCACTAAGGTGACCTCCATTTTAGGGACTTCTAGTTTCTTGGCAAGAGCCAACTGAATTTCTTTTCTGTTAGACTCATTAGAGTTTTCTTTTTTTGTTTTGGTTACAGCCAACCATTAAAATTATAAGTAATATCCAAAAGGAGGTTTTCATAAGCTAATCTTGTTAGACAAAGTTAACGAAAAAGCCTTCCAAAAAAAGGCCGCTTTAAACTTGTGGGAAGAAACCTGCTTTTTTGAGTAATAGTTTGTTTGATGGTTATTGAATTGGATATATTTGCGCAGTAAAATTTAAAGAATGAATTCTAAAAGAATATTGATTATTGGAGCTTCCGGACAAATTGGAAGCGAGCTAAGTTTGAAGCTGCGAAGTCTTTATGGGAATGAAAATGTGATAGCTAGCGACATAAAAGAAGGTGGAAAAGAATTAATGGCAACGGGTCCTTTTGAGATCATGGATGCTACAGATGAAGAAGGTATTGCGAATTTAGTCGAGAAATATGCGATTACTGATGTTTATTTAATGGCGGCGATGTTAAGTGCAACAGGTGAAAAAAATGCCAATGAAAGCATGGGATCTAAATATGAATTCTCTTTTTATTGTTCTTAATCTTGCGAAGGAAAAGAAAATCGAGAAAGTATTCTGGCCTTCCAGTATTGCGGTTTTTGGACCCAGCACTCCAAAAGAAAACACTCCGCAAACCACTATCATGGAGCCTACAACTGTTTACGGAATGAGCAAGCAAACAGGGGAGCGTTGGTGTGAATATTACTTCAGAAAATTTGGTGTAGATGTAAGAAGCATTAGATATCCTGGTATTATCAGTTATAAAACTTTACCGGGAGGAGGAACTACAGATTATGCTATCGAAATTTTTCATGAAGCATTGAAATCTGGTAATTACACATCGTTTTTAAGTGAAGACACCTCTTTGCCAATGATGTTTATGGACGATGCTATTAAGGCAACTATAGATATTATGAAAGCTCCTGCAGAAAAAGTGAAGATGAGATCCTCTTATAACTTATCTGCAATGAGTTTTACACCTAAAGAACTTGCAAAAGCTATTAAATCTGTTTTACCAGAATTTGAGATTTCCTATAATCCAGATTTTAGACAAGAAATAGCCGACTCTTGGCCAAGTAGTATTAACGATAATGCTGCTAGAGAAGATTGGGGTTGGAATCACGCGTATGATCTTGAGAAATTAACACAGGCTATGCTAGATGGATTAAAGAATTAATTCCTAATAAATCTGAAAATATCGCATACAAAAAA
>NZ_AJLT01000097.1 GCF_000258765.1 Gillisia marina | reverse complement strand
TTACGGGAGTTCTCGAGCAAGGACTAAGGTTTAATGGTTCTAGTCAATATGCCACTGCTGCAGACAACGCCTCTTTGGATATTAGCAATTCTATTACGATTGCGACTTGGATCCGGCCTGAAAAAATGGGAACCCAATATCTTATCAAGAAGGCAGAACATGGAGCAACAGACGGTTACGAGCTTTCCCTTTCGAGTAGCGGTAAACTCTTCTTCCGGTTCAATCAGCAAACCTCGGGCAATAGCTATAGGATCGATTCTCAGGCTTCCTACCCGTCCAATGGCACTACTTGGATGCATGTGGCGGTAAGCTATGATGGATCTACTATTAGATTATACATCAATGGGGTTGAGAATAACACCAAAGTAATTTCCTCTTCTCCTTCGATATCGATAAATGCATTGACACTGACCATAGGGGCAGGGAACGGCGGATATAGGGGTCTTCAGGGAGCTATGGATGATACTCGTATTTACAACACAGCCTTGAGCGC
>NZ_AJLT01000096.1 GCF_000258765.1 Gillisia marina | reverse complement strand
AAACAAAAACGTCTCGACTTCGCTCGACGTGACAATTTGTTTTCTTATTAAATTATTATGTGTTTTATCATTATCGCGTATAACAAAAAGCTGAAATAAACTATATGAAGACCCTCCCAAATAATATAAAATCGCTTTTAGTTCTTGTTCTCTTCGGAATGAGTTCTGTCCTTGTAGTTGCGCAAAATCCAGATAGAACCTACAAGAGCTTTGAAGAAAATGGGGGAGTGGTAACCGTATCGACTAACGATGGGCAGTACAGATTTCAGGCCTATACACCTGAGATCATGGAAACCAGTTTTATTCCATCGGGAGAAAAGTTTATACCTGAATCTTTTGCAGTGGATTTAGAACCTTCAGAAGTTGAAACCAAAGTTTCAGAAAATTCATCGGAACTTCAAATTGAAACTCCAGGAATTAAGGTCGTGGTTTCAAAAAATCCATTTCAAGTGAGTTATTTCTATAATGGGGAAGAAATAATTTCAGAAAAAACAGGCTATTCTAAGTCCGAAACGCACGAGAAAATCGATTTCAATATCGCAGAATATGAAGCTCTTATGGGTGGAGGAGCTCGCGCCTTGGGAATGAACAGACGTGGAAACCGATTAGAATTATATAATCGTGCCCATTATGGATATGGTACAAAATCTTCTTTATTAAATTATACCTTACCAATCGTCTTATCTTCAGAAAAATATATGTTGCATTTTGATAATGCTCCTATTGGGTTTTTAGATCTGGATAGCAATCACTCCAATACCTTAAGTTATGAGACGATAAGTGGAAGAAAAACCTATCAATTAATCGTAGGGAAGACTTGGGAAAAGATCACAGAAAATTACACACTTTTAACCGGGAGACAACCTTTGCCTCCAAGATGGATTTTTGGAAATTTTTCGAGCAGATTTGGATATCACTCTCAGGAAGAAGTAGAAAATACCATAGCAAAATTCAAAAAAGACAGTATCCCGGTAGATGCTGCTATTTTGGATCTTTATTGGTTTGGCCACGAGATTAAAGGGACTATGGGAAATCTAGAGTTTGTGAAGGATTCTTTCCCGCAACCTAAAAGAATGATTGCTAAACTGGCAGATGAAGGAGTAAAAACAGTACTGGTTACGGAACCATTTATTCTAACAACTTCCAAGAAATGGGACGAAGCGGTACGTGAACATGTGCTTGCTAAAGATTCTTTAGGAAACCCTTACAAATTCGATTTTTACTTTGGAAATACAGGTTTAGTAGATGTCTTTGATTCCAAAGGAAAAGGATGGTTTTGGAATATTTATAAAGACCTTAAATCTTTTGGAGTTGCCGGATGGTGGGGAGATCTTGGAGAGCCGGAAGTACATCCAACTAAATTGAAGCATAGTATTGGTTCGGCAGATGAGGTTCATAATATTTACGGTCATTATTGGGCAAAAATGCTAAAAGAAGGATATGAAATGGAATTTCCTGAAGAGCGTCCTTTCATACTAATGAGAGCGGGAGCTGCCGGATCTCAACGTTTCGGATTAATACCATGGTCTGGAGATGTAAATAGAGGCTGGAATGGTTTAAAACCACAACCGGAGATCAGCTTACAAATGGGAATGCAAGGCTTGGCATATATGCACTCAGATCTTGGTGGATTTGCCGGCGATTTGGAGGATGATGAGTTATATGTGAGATGGCTGCAATATGGAGTTTTTCAACCTGTATTCCGCCCACATGCACAGGAAGAAGTAGCATCGGAACCTGTGTTTAAAAATGAAAAGACCAAAGCTTTGGCAAAAAAGGCTATCGAGCTGAGGTATAAATTATTGCCTTATAATTATAGTCTAGCTTTTGAAAATCATATTTCAGGGAAACCATTAATGCGACCTTTGTTCTTTGAGGAACCTGAAAATTATAAAATGTATGCGATTTCCGAAACTTATTTATGGGGAGATAGCTTTTTGGTATCGCCGGTTTTAAAACCTGGGATTAGGTCTAAAGAAGTGATTTTTCCTTCAACAAATAACTGGTTCGATTTTTATACCGGCAAAAAGTATGCTAAAGGCACATTAGCAAAGGTCGAAGTGGTAGAAGAGCATATTCCGGTATTTGTGAGAGGTGGCGCATTTATTCCAATGGCTAGACCTATGCAAACCACAGCCAATTATGACGCTTCGGCTTTAGATGTGCATTTTTATTATGATGAACAAGCTAAAAATAGCACTGCTTCACTATATAATGACGACGGTAAAACTTCAAATGCATACGAAAAAGGGATGTTTGAGAGCATTGAAATGGAGGCTGAAGTCGATACTGAGGCGATAAACATCACAATTCAGAAAAAATTAGGAAAAAATGCCATCTCAGAAATTGATCTGATAGATCTTCATATTGAAAACCTTAAAAAAGAAGTACTGTTTGTTTATGTAAACGGAATAAAATTTACCGGAAAAAATTATATGCATTTAGGAAAACTAAGCATTCCGGTGAGATTCGATAAAGCAGAAACAACTATAAAAATTGAATTTAATAATTAAAACCTAGTATCCAATGATGAAAAAA
>NZ_AJLT01000095.1 GCF_000258765.1 Gillisia marina | reverse complement strand
ATCCAACACTAATTGATACCAAGAATGAGAAAAAAAAATAAAACTACAAGTTTAGAAAATTGACTTTTAAACATAAATAAGAATTTTAAAGTGTTAATAATAAAAACGCTAAAACTATTTTAATATTACAAAATTCCATCCTTATAAGAAAGTTTATAGATAAATGCACATTACACAACATCGTTTAACATCAAATTGAAGGCAGTAACGTGAAAAGTGTTATTTTAATCACTAAGTAATAAACAACTAAGCCGACAAGTTCACGTCCTTACTCCACGCTACTGTTTTAAACAAAACCGTTGTCCTTTTTTTAATAAGCCAATCATTTAAAAATCATATATTTAGAGAAACCAACTTTTCATGATAAATTTCTTTAGGAAGATTCGTCAACAATTACTTGATGAGAATAGATTTAAAAAATATTTAATTTACGCCATTGGAGAAATTGTACTTGTCGTATTGGGAATATTGATCGCACTTCAAATAAATAATTGGAATCAAAATAGACTTAATGCAATACACGAAACAAAAATTTTAAAACATCTTAAAAAGGAGTTAGCGAGAAATAATGAACTAAATCAAGCTTTAGTGATTAATAGGTTAGACAAAAAAATTGAAAGCCTAAAGTCAGCAAAGAAATTTTGTGAAAATAATATGATAATTCAGGATACACTAGCGTTTTTAAATACCGTTTCCTACGGTGGTGTATTTTCAGGCGGCCATACTTTTGGGGAGAGAAATTCCTACGATGAACTTATAAATACTGGAAACATCCAACTCATAAACAATGATTCAATAAAAAATTCCATTGCAAATTATTATGGTTATTTAAAGGCAGTCAAGGAACGGGCAAAGGTACATTCAAGTCATTTCTCAAATTACACCTCAGAATTACGACCATTTAACACAGAGAATCCTAATTATATATCCAAATTTGACCAAGTTGAAATGTTGGAATCATTTAATTCTCCAGAATTCAGGAAATTGGTTGATCTTGAACTTTCATACACTTACAAAGTAAGAGATTATATTAAGAATGTTAGAACTCAAGGTAATCAGACAATAAAACTTATAGATAAAAAACTTAATAATGAACTATAAAATAACGTAAGCACAACATCAGTTAAGCGCAAATAGCGGCAGTCAGGTGAAAAAGTGTTACTTTAGTCATCAATTAACACCCAACTAAGCCTAGAAGAAGCTGTCCCTACTCCCACAACTTGCCTTAACAAATACCGTTGTGTAACATTGAATCCAGCTTGTGCCTTTCTAAATAATGCATAAGGAGTAGTATGAAATTATGAAATCAGTAAAAGTAATCGGATGCGGAATTATCGGTTTAACGACCGCCATTAAATTACAAGAAAAAGGTTTCAAGGTTACTATAATCGCCAATGAGCCTTTTAATAAAACTTTATCTAGTAAAGTAGGTGCTATTTGGTTTCCGTTTGAAATTCATCCGAAAGAAAAAGCTAACAAATGGGCATCACTAACCTATAAAGAATATCAGTCAGATGAAAAAGAAGGAAATGGCGTGTCCTTTATACCTTTAATAACCGCATACAATCACGAAAGCAATACAGATTGGATACATCAATTACCCAAAGGTTTCGTTAGAAAAGCCCTACCTACTGAATTACCAAAGGGAATAGAAAAAGCCCACATTTCAATAGTTCCATTAGCTGAACCACATTTGTATTTGCCCTATTTATTCAACCAATTTATAGATAATGGCGGCGTTTTAAAAAAGCAAAAAATCACGAGCTTTAATGATGCATCAATATTAAATACTTTGACTGTTAACTGTACGGGTTTAGGAGCGAAAGAACTATGCAATGATGAGGATTTACAGCCCATGCGCGGACAAATTTTACGTTGTAGTAAAATGGATATTGCATCTTATGCCGATTCTACAAAAAAAAGGAGCATTAAGTTATTTAATTAACCGTAGTGATGACTGCATAATTGGTGGTACAGATTACGAAAACGATTGGAATACCAATGTAGAGCTAAGCGACACCAAATTAATTTTTAAGCGTCTTTTAATGGGTGGTTTATCGCAAGAAGCACCAGAAATATTCGAAGAAATTGTAGGGCTGAGACCCAAAAGAAGTTGTGTTCGTTTTGATTTTGATGAAAATTTTTCCAATGTTTTTCATAATTATGGTCATGGAGGTGCGGGTTTTACCGTTGCTTGGGGGTGCGCAATTGAGCTTGCCGAAATATTTTATTTAAAAGTAAAGTGAAGATCTAAAAAAACGTTGCACAACTTCGTTTAGCAGAAAATAGCGAGAAATCTGCTAAAAATGTTATTTTAGTTACCAAATAAAATCAATAAAGCCAACAAGTAGCCGTCAATATTCCGCGCCACTTACGCTAAACAAGACCGTTAGGCATTAGCAACCGATGTTATGAATTCATTAAAATATATTTTACTGATTTTGGTTTTCTTTTCTTGCAAAGAAGATAAGAAAGAGACCACGAATGAAAATGTCCTAACTAAAGAAGAAATTGCTTTCGTTACTGCCAGAGATGGAAATTCTGAGATTTATATAATGGATATTAATGGAAAGAATTTAAGAAATATTACCAAGAATGATTCATTAGATTTTAGTCCAGCCTGGAGTAGCGATAGTCAAAATATTTATTTCTATTCTAAAAGAGATGGTAACCCAGAAATCTATTCAATCAATTCAAACGGAACTGATTTAAAACGCTTAACAAATCATTTAGCAGCTGACATTCTTCCAGAAATATCCCCTGATGGAAAGAAAATTGTATTTATGAGCGAAAGAGATTCATTATCGAGGAATATTTATTTAATGGATAAGGACGGTTCTAATATTAAACCTTTAACACAAAACAAGTATTATGAAGAAAGTCCCAGTTGGTCTATTACAGGTCGAGAAATTTTATTTACTAGACAATTACGAGATTCTTTAGATACAACACATGCTGCAAACGGCGAAATTCATATAATGGATCTAAGGACTAAGAATGTGAGAAGATTAACTAATAAAATTGGTTATGATTCTGGAGCCAAATTTTCACCAAATGGAAAAGAGATTGCATTTTATGGAAGTAACAAAGGTTTTTGGGATTTATTTATAATGAATTCTGATGGGACAAATCTATATAATTTAACCAATGACTCCATTGAATGTTATTCTCCAGATTGGTCCGCAGATGGCAAGTGGCTTGTTTATACAGCAGGTAACAAGGGTAACTATAATATTTGGAAAATTAATATTGCTACCAAAGAGCGTATTAATCTCACAAATACTACAGGTAGAAATGAAAGTCCCGTTTGGTCGAATTTACCAGCTGCCAACTACGGTTATCGCAAATAGGAGGCACGGATAGAAAGGAAAATAATTAACTTGATCAATTATTAAATCACTAAACCGACAAATCCGCGTCCCATACTCCGCCAACTTGCGTTAACCGGGACCATTGTCGTATATAAAAATTACTATGAGAGAAATAATTACAATATTAATAGCGATGTTTTCTTTCACGACAACTGTCGCACAAGTTTCAGAAGTCAAAAAACAGATTGAAGATTCATACGATTATTATGAAGATGCTTTCAAAGAAATTAAATACGCATTAAGTTCGATTGACGATTGCTATACCACAAATTCAATTGATGATATTCAATCATATGCTAGTGATGCAGAAAGATATTTGACAAGTGCGAAAAGATATTTAGGATATGCTGAGGACGAAGCTGATGATGCAGATGAAGCATCAGATCTGAAGTGCACAGAAGCAGAAGATCAAGCTGATGATGCAGAAGACTATTTTTATGACTCGAAAAGGAAAATCTCATATGCAATAAGTGAATTATCACGTGCCTCTTATGAAGATGACCCTGAACAATTAGGTTATCATTTATCTGATGCAAAGGATTATATAAATCAAGCTATTAAGAAAATGAATTATGCAGTTGGGGCACTAAATGATGCATTAGAAGATCTTGAAGGTTGTGAAAAAATTGTACTACAACAAGGTCTATAGCACAATAAAAATATAAAATGAAGATAAAAATATTTTATCTGACGTTAATAATGAACTCATTTAATAATTGAATTAGGCTCATAATATAATTGAACCTACCATTGAATTTTCTCCACTTATCGGAATAGCTATTTCAATTATATTTGTGCACGTTTTAGCAAAAAGTAATAACATTAAAATATATCACAGTCATAATTGTGGTGGATTTTAAAATAGATAGAAAACAACATGGTGATTTCATTATTGTTAATAATTATTGGATTTGCTGCTTTAATTTTTGGAGCGAATTGGTTAGTAGATGGGGCCTCTTCACTAGCGAAAA
>NZ_AJLT01000094.1 GCF_000258765.1 Gillisia marina | reverse complement strand
TTTTTTCTGATGGTAATTTCTTTCAAATTATTGAAGGCGAAAAAGAGATAATTTCCAAACTATTTGAAGCTATTAAAGAAGATAAGCGCCATCACAATATTATGCAGATTTTCGGAAAAGACATACATAAAGAAGCATATGATGGATATGATTCCGATTTTGTATCTGAGCAGGCTGATTATGATCCCGAGAAATTTCAACATTATTTAAATCAGATAAAAGTATTAGAGATAAGTGCTCAAGCTGCAGTAAAAAATATACTAAAGGCATTTTTACCTATTTAGAAAGTAGAAACCTATTTTTCTTGTTATTTTTACATAATAATTCCAATAAATTCTCATGAAAAATATACTTATTGCTCCCTCGGTTTTAGCAGCCGATTTCGCGAATTTACAGCGAGATATAGAAATGATAAATAAGAGTGAAGCAGATTGGTTTCATATAGATATTATGGATGGGGTATTTGTACCAAATATTTCGTTTGGAATGCCTGTGCTACGTGATATTGCAAAGCATGCAAAAAAAAACGATCGATGTACATTTAATGATTGTAGATCCTGACAGGTATATTAAAGAATTCGCACAATTAGGAGCAAATATCTTAACGGTTCACTATGAAGCTTGCCCACATCTTCACAGAACGCTACAGGCGATTAAAGCTGAAGGAATGAAAGCCGGAGTTGCACTAAATCCACATACCAATGTGTCCCTATTAGAAGATATTATTAATGATATCGATTTAGTTTGTATTATGAGTGTGAATCCCGGCTTTGGTGGACAAAGTTTTATTGATAACACCTATTCCAAGGTAAAGAAACTTCAGGAGTTAATTAAAAAACATGGCGCTGATACACTTATAGAAATAGACGGTGGAGTTACTAATAAAAATGCGGCAGCGTTAGTAAATGCAGGAGCAAATGTTTTGGTCGCAGGAAGTTATGTGTTTAAGGCTTCCAATCAAACAGAAACTATTAAAGAACTTAAGGAAATTGCAAATTCATAAAGAATTAGACTTAATTATTATTGGCGGAGGCCCAATTGGGATTGCCTGTGCTTTGGAAGCAAAGAAGCATAATTTAACCTATGTTATTTTGGAAAAAGGATGTTTGGTAAATTCTCTTTACCACTACCCTACCAATATGACATTTTTCTCTACTTCTGAAAAGTTAGAATTAGACAATATTCCCTTTATAAGTAACAATCCAAAACCGCATAAAGCTGAGGCTTTAGAATATTACCGAAGAATTACCACTTCTAATGACTTGAATATTCATTTATTTGAAAAAGTGAATTCGGTTGAAACTTTGGAAAATAAACTTCATAAGGTAATAACTTCTAAGTCTGAGTACACTGCCAAAAACGTGATTGTAGCTACCGGCTTTTATGATATCCCCAATTATTTGAATATCCCCGGAGAGGATCTTGCAAAGGTGAATCACTATTATAATGATCCGCATTATTTTGCTACTCAAAAAACAGTTATCGTAGGAGCTAGTAATTCTGCGGTGGATGCTGCTTTGGAAATTTATCGTAAAGGTGGAGAAGTCACAATGGTTGTTCGAGAAGAAGCAATTGGCGAACGCGTAAAATACTGGGTTCGTCCAGATATTATAAATAGAATTGAAGAAGGTAGTATTAAGGCATATTTTTCTTCTGAACTATTAGAAGTTACCGAGGAAGATGTTCTTATAACTACACCAGAAGGCCAAAAAAGACTAAAAAATGATTTCGTAGTCTTACTTACTGGTTATCGTCCAAATTTTGATTTTTTAGAATCTATGGGAATCACGCTGTCTCAAGATGAAAAAAGAATCCCTACCTACAACCAAGCTACGATGGAAACTAATGTTCCAGGAATTTATTTGGCAGGTGTAATTTGTGGAGGAATGGAAACCCATAAATGGTTTATAGAGAATTCAAGGATTCACGCAAAAATGATTGTAGAGGATATTGTGGGTTAAGACTCAATAAAACAAAAAAGAGAATCCCAATTTGTAATTGAGATCCTCTTTTTAATTTATGATATATGCTGAATTACATTACTATAACCTCTGCATTTTTATGATTATATTTTTTCCTGTTTATC
>NZ_AJLT01000093.1 GCF_000258765.1 Gillisia marina | reverse complement strand
ATCGGTTACTACAAAGGTATTGGTTGTTGTTCCTAATGGAAACTGGCTCCCTGATGCTAGGCCAGTTGTTTGCTCTGTAGTTGCTCCCGGACAGTTGTCAGTTCCAATAGGAGCAGTATAATTCACTACTGCAAATTGTTCTCCTTCATCTGTTTTGGTGCTGATGTTTCCAGGACAAGCGATTGTTGGATCTTCGTTATCGATCACCGTTACTGTAAAGGATACTTCAGAAGTATTTCCAGCTGCATCAGTAGCGGTGTAAGTTACGGTTGTAGTTCCCACAGGGAACACACTTCCAGAAGCCATGCTTCCTTCATTAAGAGTAACTTTTGTTCCATCACAGTTATCTGTAGCAGTAGGAGCAGAGAAAGAAACTTC
>NZ_AJLT01000092.1 GCF_000258765.1 Gillisia marina | reverse complement strand
TTTCAGTATAATACAAAAAGTGTCTTCCTCTCTTATATTAACTCGTTTTATAACAGCAACAATATTTGCACTTTTGACAAAGTTTATAAGTTACGATCTAATAGTGAATAATTTTGGAGGTCAAAATCAAATGGGAAACCACGATTACTCAGAAGCTCAAACAGTTAGTTATTTCTTAGCTATTATGGCTTTTATATTAGTAGCCGTAATTATGAGATTTTTAAAAAATAATTAATAACATAATGAAAGAAGTATACCTTGCTTATTTTGACTATTTAGGCTTTAAAGAATTTATAGAAAATAATGATGATGAAGTTCTAATACGGAGGATGGGACATATTTTTCGAGACATTGAAGGAGCTTTAGGTCAAGGAAAATATAATAAACCTCACAACGGAATTGTCTTAAGTGATTTATCACAGTCCAGTGTAAACTGTTTGAATATCTCTGATACAGTCATTTTTTGGACTAATGAATGTAATTTGGATTCTCTTATAGAATTGATTAAAGTAGCTTACGATTTCAATTGGAGACAAAATTTATTCAATTTTCCAGTTAGAGGTTCAATAGTTAAAGGTAAAATTCGAATAGTTTCAGGTAAACAAATAAATTCTAAAGGAGGCTCGTATTCTGTTCAATGTTTATACGGAAAAGGTTTAATTAAAGCACACAATAAAGCAGAAAATCAGAATTGGGCTGGGACAGTTATTGATCAAAGTGTAATTTCGGATTTAGAACAGGATTTAAACGGAAATAAAATTTTATCTGATTATGCAGTGAAATATAAGGTTCCATATAAAATAAATATGTGTCAAGATGAAGAATATGTATTAAAGATTGGAAAGGGAATTTATAATGAAACAGCTCTTAAAAATACAAAGGATACTATAATCGAAATCTTCTCCCTTGACCATAAATCAATCAAATCAGAAAGTGTTCAACTAAAAATTAAAAATACTTTAAAATATATCCAATTTTTAGCCGAGTAAAAAACGAAATGCCAACATCGTTTAACAGCAAATAGCGGGTATTGTGGTGAAAAGTGTTATTTTAGAAACCAATTAACAAACAACAAAACCGACAAGTTCGCGTCCCCATTCCACGCTACTTGCGTTAACCAAGACCGTTGTACCACATTTGAGTTTAGTACTAAAAAAGAGATTTATGAGTAAAATGACAAAAGAAGAAGCTGAAAATGAACTTTACCAACTTTGGTCAAATGGGGAAATCCCAAGTAACTTTACTTATGAGCATTCTGAATTTGATAGAGCTGTAGAACAAATGATGAAAAATGGAAAACTAGAATACTCTGATTTTTTCTAAACCATTAATTGAATTAATTAAGATTATCAAATTTCAACCTTTTGAGAAAAATAAAATCTAAATTCCAAATTATAGAAATTGGAAAATTTCGATTCTACTCAGGAATTTTAATTGGATTTGGTTATGGTTTTATAATTAATATTCTTCTGCGACTTTTAACTAAAACCAAAGATATAACGTATGCTATTGTAGATGGAAATTGGACAAAATTTTTAAATTCAGAACTCACTTTTTACAATTCCTTTTTAATCGGACTAATAGCAGCATCGATTGGATTTTGTTTTACAACCTATATTTGGATGAGTAATATTAAAGTGAAAAATAGAAAGGAAAAATTAAAAATTCAATATGCGCAAATAAACGCAATTTTCACTTTTGGAATAATCTTCTTAGTATTGTTCCGATTTTATCAAATTTACTTTCAATTTAATTTTGATGGATTTAGCTTAAACCTAGAAGAGGAATATGGAATATTTCTATATTTTTTACCTATTTATATTTTTATGAATAACTGGAATAATATATCTAGAATATATATAGTAAAACAACCTTTATTAATTTCAACTATGATTCTAATTCTATTTGGACTAGTCTTAAGCTGATAAAAAACGTGGTACAACATCGGTTAAGCGCAAATAGCGGGCATTCTAGTAAAAAGTGCTATTTTAGACACCAAGTAAAAATCAACTAAGCCGACAATAACGCGTCCCTACTCCACGCTACTTGCCTTAACCAAGACCGTTGTGCAACATACAAAAAAATGTACTTTCCTGAAATAGGTTGACTAAAAATTAAACCTTTTAGTACTATACCTATGAAAGAACAAAATGAACACTGTCGAAAAACTTCCTACAAAAAA
>NZ_AJLT01000091.1 GCF_000258765.1 Gillisia marina | reverse complement strand
TTTTTAATAAAGCTAGAATCAATTAGTTCATAATTCAATTACGTTAAACTATAATCTAATTTCTCTCTGAATGCATTTTGCACAACGGTCTTGGTTAACGCAAGTAGCGTGGAGTAGGGACGGCTTTTTGTCGGCTTAGTTGTTTATTACTTGGTGTCTAAAATAGCACTTTTCAATCTAATGCCTGCTAGTTGGATCTTAGCCGATGTTGTGAGCAGTAAAACAGCTCTATAATTCTTTAGAAATTTCGGATAAATCTATAATTTCATCTATTCTCCATTGTCTAACTTTTTGCGCATTTGCTAATTTAATTGCTTTCTGTAAATTTTCTTTGAATTGAATCATATCTTCTCGTCCAGAATTAACTTCTGCAAGCTTTTCATATAACTCAAAGGAATTGGGATTTTCTTGTAATTCTTTAATAATTATTTCTCTCGCTTGATCGTAATTTTTAGAATTTATATAATTCGATGCCAGAAGTGATATTAAATAAGATTTAGAAGTCGGATAAAACTCATCTATTAAAGCTTTTACGTTCGCCAGTTCTTCGTCTTTATCTTTTAATATATGTATTACAGTATTATATAAAACACCGTCCGCCAGTGGAAAACTTAGCTTATAATAAGAGTGCACCTTATTTTTGTATTCTTTTAATTCTTTAGAAGAATCGAAAAAAGGTTTATTAGCTTTCCAAATTTTGAAAATATCTTGTAAAGCCCAATCGTATGTAGGGCCGCCTACCGAATTATGATTTTCGTTTTTAAATTGTTTAAATTTAAATTCTGGTCCAACTAATTTCAGAAATTTATCTACACCCATTTCCTTTTCGTTAGCTAAGGAAATATATACACTTGTTGTATTAGAGTATTTACTATCGTAGATATCTTTAGCAACACTATTAATGGCATTTTCCTCCCACCATAAAGCAGGACTTATTGCGATATAGTTATTAAATAAAGTTGGTTTTTTTTAATGCAGAGTTAATTATAAACAAGCCTCCTATAGAATGGCCAGCTAGAATTTTATAATCAAGGGTTCTGTATTTTGAATCGATATAGGGAGTTAATTCCTTTTCGATAAATTCTAAAACTTGATCTGCATTCCCACTTTCTTCGACTCCATGAACATAAGGTTTACAATTTTTCTTATAATTCCTAGAACCTTTTCCCGAAATTGCCACTAATATCATTTCTGGAATATTTTCTGCAATACCGGCCTGTAATTCTAAAATTCCTGAAACATACTGGAAATTGTAATCCCCGTCAAGAATATATAGAACAGGATAATTTTGTGTGGGTTTAGAATAATAAGATGGAGGTAAGTAAATAGATAAAGGTCTATTTTCTTGTAAATTTATTGATTGTAGTGAGTCTTTATGACCAATGTTTATTTCCTGACTAACTGAAACATTAATCGTAGAAAAAATCATAAAAACAATTAAATAAATTATTTTCATAGCTTCATATTTTATTTCACACAACGGTCTTGTTTAAGACTAGTGGCGTGGAGTAAGAACACGAACTTGTCGGCTTTGATGTTTGTTTCTTGTTGTCTAAAATATCACTTTTCATAGGAACCGATGTTGTGTGTAGTTTTTTACTCTCATACAACAAAGAAACTTCTTAAACCTGTTAAAATACTTTGTACAGCATAAGAAGCTAAAATCAGTCCCATAATTTTACTAACCACAGTAATTCCATATTCGCCTACTCGCTCCTTAACTCTATTAGCAATTAGAAGTAGAATACAAGTGATTGAAATTACGATAAATACTAATATCGTTGTAATCGCCTGTTGTTTAATTGTATATAAGTTATTATCTGTCATTAAAACTACAGCCATTATTGCACCTGGTGAAGCTATGGAAGGGATAGCAACAGGGAAAATAGTAACATGTTTATAATCTTTAATCAAATGTTTTTCTGATTCTGGTTTTCCGTCTCCAAATATCATTGTAAGCGCAAACAAGAAAAGAATTACACCACCTGAAATTTGGAATGCATCAAGTGAAACTTCCATTCCATCTAGCACGATTTGTCCGATAACTATAAATAATAACAAAATAAAAAAAGCAATTACTGAAGCTCTTATCGCCACACGCTTTCTAAATTTTAAATCAAGTTCTTTAGTTGCTTCTAAATAAACTGGTACGGACCCTAAAGGATCTATTACTGCAACTAAGAAAAGTAGTGTAGTTATAATTTCATTCATCTTTCAAATTTTAGAATCAATAAAATTAAACTTTTAATAATTTTTCCTTGAAAATAGAAGTTATAATCTTTAAAAAAAAATTACACACAACGGTCTTGTTTAACGCAAGTGGCGTGGAGTAAGGACGCGAACTTGTCGGCTTAGTTGATTTTTTTTTTATTGGTGTCTAAAATAACACTTTTCAACACAATGCCCGCCATTTGCACTTAACCGATGTTGCCAACAGTACTTTTATGGTTTACTCCACGTACAATTTATTCCATCCGAAGTAGAATATTTAAAAGTGCTTTCATCTTTATTAAAAGTCAATGCAAAGTCATCACTATTTTCTCTTACGAATGTGGTTTCTGATGTGCGTATCCAGATAAATTGATTACCATTAGTTGTTTGTAATAAATAATCTCCTCTTTCTATCGAATTTTCTCCTTTAAGATTCATATTAAAATTTCCACAACTAGAAATATAATCCCCATCTAACATATCGCCAGTTACCATTATATCAAAATTTTCTAATGGTTTTAAAGACTTATTAAAGGTGTTCGTAATTAACGGGTCAACACCAGTTTTTACCTTAAAGGTAGTTTCCTGTGTTAAAATTTCTCCCTTCTTTACATGAAAAAGTAATGAATTATCTGTTGTCATTAAATCTGTTTGATCTCCAATTATAGATTGCCCATCTCCAAACAATCCGGTTGAATTTCTCACTAAAATTTTAGTAAAACCCTTATCCTCTGGAATAAATGGAAGTTGTAATTCTCCTTGGCTATTTTCAGTTAACGGAACTTCATAATACAAATCTGTTTCACTTTCGTTTATTGCATTTACAATTAAGATATATTTATCTTTTTTCTTTCCTTCCTCCTCTAATAAAAGTTGATAAGATATTTGCACATCATTTTTATCAGCTAATTGAATTTCTTCTTGTCCTAAGCAATTGAAAGTCATTAAAATAGTTGTAAAAAATAGGGTAGTTTTTTGAATCATTTTGTTTAATTTTTTTGTTCTTTGTTTGTAATCGTATTGTTGGCAACGGTCTTGTTTAACGCAAGTGGCGTGGAGTTAGGACGCGAACTTGTCGGTTTTGTTGTATTTTACTTGGTCTCTAAAATAACACTTTTCATTGGAGTGCCCGCTATTTGCGCTTAACCGATGTTAGGCACAGTTTTATATACTAATATTCTCCTCTTTTGTTCCAATCATAATTATTTTTATTCAAGTCATTTTTTTTCGCCAACTCCGAAAACATTTGATTAATTTTTTCTTTTTCTATCCATTTGCCATTGAGAAAAACACCCGCAATTTTTCTAGTATTATTTATATTTTTCAAAGGATTCTTGTCAAGCAAAACTAAGTCTGCAAATTTCCCTATTTCAACAGTTCCTATCTTGTCATCTATTTCTAACCATTTGGCAGGTAAACGAGTTGCTGAAATTAAAGCTTCACTGTTGGTTAGTCCAGCATCTACTAGAAGTTTTAATTCATCGTGTAATGCGAATCCCCAAACTATTCCTGATGTCCCTGAATCTGTTCCTGCAACCATAGGTACTCCAGCCTTTTTAAACTCCTTTACCAAACTAATGTGAAAATCTACAAGTGAGTCAAAATATGCCACACGCTTGGGCGATGTACCTTTATTGTATTGGTTAGAGACTATCCATTTACTTTGCATTAGTGGATGCACATATTTAAAACTAGGTAAATTTCTAACACTATCAAGAGATCGTGCTTGTTTTGCAATGTAAACTAAATTAGATAAGTTTGGCATAAGCCAAGTACCATTATCTTTTGCAATTTTCGCAAACTCTTTAGCAACATCATTGGTGTACTTATCAGTCTGACTTGAGAATTCTTCTGCGTGAGCCACCATACCAAAATGAGGAACAAAAGCATCTTTTGTACTTCCTTTAAAGACGGTTGGAATATGCCCAATGACTTTCATATTTTGTATTCTTGCCTCATCGATAATAGCTTTGTAAGTTTCAGCATTAAGATTGGAATATACTTTTATAAATTCATAGCCTTGCTGTTTAGCAATTCTCACAGTTTGTCTTCCATCACTTGGGGTGTTAGCAGAATTTCCAGAACTCCCACCATCTACTAAAAATGCTAAAGCAATGCGAGGCCCAAAGACTTTGCCATTTATAATTTCGTTTCTCTGTCCGAAATGCTCTACTCGAGCACTAAGTTCAAAAGCTGTGGTAACTCCATTTGCAACGTAGAGCAACATAAAATCTTGATTATCCATAAATAGAGTAGCTCCCTTTGTAGGATAATTGGAACTCATTCTTACATCTGCTAAATTATGAACGTGCATATCAATTAGACCTGGAATAAGCCATTTATCTGTTCCGTCAATTATTTTTAAATCTGTTGGAATGGAATCACTATTAATCGATAAAATTTTCTTGTCTTTAATTACAATTGTAGCATTTTTAATGACCACATTATCTTCGGTCATAGGAATAATATTCACATTTTTGATTACGTAATCATTATGTACTAGACGTTTGTTTTCTATTTGTGAATTACTTTGTGCATTTGAATTGAAACTGATAAGTACAAATAAAATTAGAAGTACTAAATATTGCATTTAAATATATTGATTGATGATTATTTATTATAAGACGATGAATTCATTCACTTGTTACGATTTTTCTCGTGTAAAACTTCACACAATGGTCTATATTACGGCTATTGGTGCGAAGTAGGGACGAATTCTTGTCGGCGTAGTTACTCTTCAATTGGTCTCTAAAATAACACTTTTCACCGGAATGCCCGCTATATGCGCTTAGCCGATGTTGTATGAAGTACTTTTCTAGTTATTGCTCCAAATTCCTTCTAACAATTTCTTTTCCGGTTTCTCCAAAATATTCCGAAATAATTTTTTGCCAAACCACCATTCCGTTTTCAGAATTTGAAAATAGAACTAAGCCTTGTTTCGAGTTCTTTAGAAGGATTGCTATAGCTTTTGTTCCATAATCCCCTCCTGTGTGCATTAAAGCAAGATCTTGATTCGGTAAATTAGATAGGAGCTGCATACCCAAACTCCAATCAATTCCTTTTTTTTCTTGTGATTGAATTTTAAGGAGTTCGGTATATAAACTTTTTGACAAGCCTGCTCCATTTAATATATGCACCAAAAATTTAGAGTAATCTTCGGCAGTTGTCATTAAATTTGCAGCTGCATTAGTGTTTGTATACTTCTCCTACTTTATAAGGCTTCCATTTTCATCATGTTCTATTGCATATAAATTTTCATCAATTTTGTCTGTCCAATAGAAGTATGTGTTATTCATCCCAACTGGGTCAAATAGCTTTTCTTTTGCTATTTCCTCAAATGGACGATCAAGTTTTTTTTTCAATTGCTTTTCGAAGATATTCAAAACCTTCTCCTGAATATTGCCATTTTGTTCCAGGTTCAAATTGAAACGATAGTTTTTTATCCTCGGTTAAATATCTCCAATTTGGAAGACCAGACTGATGAGATAATATATGTCGTGTGGTAAGTTTATTAACATATTTACTTTTTGTTATATCATCATCTATGAAATATTTGGAAATAGGTTCGTCCAAATTCCAACTTCTTTCTTGAATTAATTTTAGTGTTACCAATGCTACAATTGGTTTAGTTAAAGAAGCCACCTTATAAATACTATTAGATGAAACTGGCATTCCTTTTTTCTGATAACCAAAGTTTCGAACCTGTTGCAATTTTCCATCTTTAATCAAACCAATTGAAATTGAAGTGATGTTATGTTTTTTTAATAGTTGATCAATTTGTTTGTCATTATTAAATAGTTCGTAAACATAGTCAGCATTAAATTTTGCTCCATACTCTTTTTCGGGTGGGCTATGCTCGTAACTCAATATGCTTTTTAGTTCCCAATTTCCATTTTCCAAAACCCAAGTATTAATAAATTTTGCTTGTTCTGTTGCATACAATTCTTTATTTGGTTCTTTGATATAAAAAATATGATTGCCTGTTTGTATAGCACCATAAATTTTCCCCTCATTTTTAAGAGTATAAACTTGAAGCGTTTCTTCTACTAACTTTCGAATAGGTTTAAAGTTGGCATTTGAACAAATACTTTCTGAAAATGCTTTGTGAAATTGTTCTAAATTTTGACTTCCATTTTGATCGTGAAGAAATTCTAAATCTTTATGTAGCACTTGTTTTAAAGCAGCAAAATTACATTTGTTAAACCCTTCATTAAAAATAAGGCTGTCTGCTTTTTTAAGTTCTATAAAAATTCGAGAGTCTTTACTTACTTGAGAAAAACTCAATTGAATTGTAAAGAATAGGATAATGGCTAAGAGTAAATTGTACATTTTCATTTATTATTTGATTGATGTCTTACTTTGCAATTTTCTCAAAATCTTACGAGAAATACGTAGTAAAGCACCTGACAATGAAACGACAAAAGAGTGACAATTTTTATATAAAGCTGAAGCTCAAATAGATGGAAAGTTTTTGATCTTTATCGATTGAAATGGTATTACGAATAATAATGTATAAGTTAACAAGTACAGAAAGTATAATCAATACTAGAGTTAGCTGATTGCTTAACTCAAACCATTTTCTAATAAAGGGACTTAATAGGACACAAACAGATGCTACTATTGTCCATAGAATTTGAATTGAAATAATTCGTTTTGTTATTTCATTAATCTCCTTTTTATGTTTTATTATGAAAAATGGAAGTAGTATATTAATTGGTGGAAGAACAATTCCTATTATTGAAGATAAATTAATAAGCTTTGCCAATTGAAAATTGATTATTTCATTTTCCGATACGTTAATTTTTAATTCACTTTCGGGTATATCCAAAACTACTGACAATCTTTTTAAAGTATGACCTTTTGGAATAACTCCTGATTCAATTCTTTGAATAGTACGAACAGATAAGCCTGTTTTTTTAGCCAATTCATCTTGTGTAAGATTTAATTTTTCTCGGTAATCTAAAAGTTTGGACATTCCTTAATTTCGTAGCTGAATTTTTCAATTATTGTTGGATTCAAAGTTGTAACGCAACAAGCCGTTGTTGGTTTTTACTCGATGTCTAAAATAGCACTTTTCATCAGAATGCCCGCTATTTGCTGGTAACCGATGTTGGCTATAGTTAAAATTACTACGAACTTTCATTGTAATGAGTTAAAATTTCTTTCAAATCATTTTCGTTTACATTTTTCTGTAGGATCACTCCTTTTTCATTAATTAAAATATTAAAAGGAATAGAATTAATACCATATTTTTTGGAAATTTCACCTGCTAAATCTTCTTCGCTAAAGATATTTTGCCACGATAAATTGTGTTTGTCTATTGCTTTTTTCCAGCTTTTTCTATCCTCATCTAAAGAAACACCTAAAATCACAAGACCTTTATTTTTGAATTTATCATTCATAATTTCTAGTTCAGGAAATTGGTCTATACAGGGTTTACACCAACTAGCCCAAAAATCAATTAACAAAAACTTGCCTCTAAAATCTTTAGTTGAAAGTTTTTCTTCTTTATAGTCGTTACCTGAAATATCAAATATTTGATCACCTATTGTTAAAATATTTTCAGGATAGATATTTCGTTCTAATTTTTTAATAGTGTATGGATCTAAAATTGTCCTATTTAGTTTTTGATAAAGGTTCTTGAGTTGATTTTTACTTAATGTTGAATCAGAAGAGATTTCAGCCAATAAATCCCCTGGATATCTATGATTTGAATTCTCAATTATTAGATTCTCTAACTTAGTATATAAATTATCGCTCCAATTTTCTTTTTTAGAATTTATAGCTTGTTATTTTTCAAACTCTTTTCTTAATTTAGAGGTTTTTGTTCCTTTGATTTTTTCTATAATTATCCAGTCTGAAGGTCCGTCATAGAACTCTTTTTTAGTAACAGTAATTTCCATTTGAATCTCAGTATTTTCCAAATAAAAATCTCTGTCATATCCAGAAACAGTATCCGTAATTAGTCCAGCCCTGGTCGGAAAATCTACACTTCCAGAAAATTTACTTTTTCCATTTATGACTAAAGAACTATCAAGTTTCTTAGTTGTTATTAAGTAAAGATATCCTGTATAGTCGCCTTTTACATTTACATCTACAGTAAATCCATTTTGATTAGAATTTTTGCATGCTAATAAATTTAAAATTATTCCTAGAATTAATAGATTTCTCATTCAGTTATAATTATTGCCAACGGTCTTGGTTAAGGCAAGTAGCATGGAGTAGGGACACGTTCTTGTCGGCTTTGTTGTTTTTTACTTGGTCTCTAAAATAGCACTTTTCACCACAATGCCAGCCATTTGCTGTTAAACGATGTTACCTGTAGTTTATTTTGCCAGTTTTTTTTAATAGTTCCGCTGTTTTTGAATCAATTTCTCCAACGTATTTTAAATCGCTAGCGTCATTTTTTGTAATAATCTCGTAAAAAATAGATGCGCTTAAAAATACGCCAAAATCAGAGGGATGCATTTCATCTTCTAAAATATTGATCTCAGGATATTTGTCAAAAACCTTCTGAAATATATTTCCATGGTCAGTTTTTTCTAGTGAATTATTATCCGCAATACTCTTGTAGGAGTTGTTTATGAGCTCAAGATATTCCTTAGAATTATTTATCTCAGGAGAACAGTATTCTTTCATTCTATCCAGGGATTGACTTATTTGCATTCCTCTGTAACAATATTTATCAGGATATTCCATTTTGGTTGTCCAAGTATTAAATATTATAAATCGTGAATTATCATTATTTACTAATTCTTTAATCTTTTTAATTGCAGGATCTTCTTTGTATTGCAATGATTCAGGAATTAATACCGCAACTCCTCCAGTCTGGAGTATAATTATATCCCAATTCTTTTCTGCTAATTTCTTTTCAGTTGCAGTTAATTCTCCAGGCGCTTTTGTTGTTGTTCTGGTGTTATTGTCAGAGGATTCTACAATTACATTTTCAAGATGTGCACTTAAAGAGAAACCCGGAAATGTGATTTGATCTATTTTAATATTTGGATTTGTTTCATTCATCATTTCTTGAAGTTTTTGTGGCATATCATTATAATATGTCAAACTATTTCCAATGAATAAAACATTTATTTCTTTCGATTCATTTGAATTCTTAAAGCCACAACTCAATAAAATCAAAGCTAATAATAGAAGCAGAATTTTTCTCATAAATTACAGGTAACGGTCTTGGTTAACGCA
>NZ_AJLT01000090.1 GCF_000258765.1 Gillisia marina | reverse complement strand
TTTTTTTAGAATTCATTCAAAAAAAAGATCTTTGGGTGTTAATATATTTTATAATTACGTTTTAAATTATGAAAAGACTTTTCAAATTAACAATTCAGAAAAACTTATAATTATTCAATTTCGTGCAGTTTTAAGTTTCAACTAAATACAATTCGGCGAGTATAACCACCTTTCGTCTAAAAATCTTACAAATAAATTCCTACATATTCTTATTCAATCCCCCTGCTTCAGTCGGTTGCTAATTTTTTTCCTACAAAAAAAGGGGGATTTTCCCCTGTCTCTTTACTCATCTACTAACTTGCTTTAATATATATTTGTCACTAATTTATAATAATTTTAAGTTAAAACATAAATTATCATCATTTTAGGTGGTGTAAATTAATATTTTAATATTTATTCCCCCAGAGTAATGACAGCTGTCAAATACAATAAAGTAATTAAGCATATCAATAATCATTTAAAATCAGATAGAACCGTTTCTAGATTTTTCATATCATATGAGACTTATCTAAGTCAATTCCCAATAACATTTTTTTTTATCATTTAATTCTTCCAGTATGAAGAATCCATTTTCTAGGGTCTTTTTTTAAGGGTATATATTCCAATTTTTTAACTACAAATTTCGTTTAACCCATTTCTTATAAAACAAACCTACTTTTTAAAAAGCTTTCTTGTTATTCATTTAATTTAAATAAAAAATAGAATTATTTCGCTGCTGGTTTGATTTAAATCAAGCTAGAAACAATTAGAATTAACTTTAAAAAATTCACTAACAAACTTTACCAAATGAAAAAATTACTTGCCATATTTTTTATTTTGATATTTTCAGGAATATCAAATGCACAGGTTGATGAATCTATAACCTATCAAGTTGTTATTAGAGATGACTCTGGTGTTCTCGTGACAAACGATTTAATAGGCTTACGTATTAGTATCCTTTCAGGTTCTCCATCAGGGACTCCTGTTTATACTGAAACACAATCTTCTACAACAAATATAAACGGACTTGCAACCATCCAAATAGGTAAAGGCTCTGTAGTAACTGGTAATTTCACTAATATTAATTGGGCTTCTGCTGTTTATTTTATTAAAACAGAAACAGATCCTAATGGAGGAATAAATTATAGCATTGAGACTGTCGAGGAAATTACTAGCGCACCGTTTGCTCTCTTTAGTAATGTAGCTCAATTTGCTGAAACTGCAGATTATCTTTCCTTAACAAATCTACCTGCAACCATTACCGAGGCTCAAAGCGATAAATTAGATTTACTAACAGTCGCCTCTACGATCAACCTTGATCAATTGAGTGCAGATGTTGATGCAAATACTGCCAAAGCCGCTTTCCCCGGATTTGGAACTACACCCGGAACCGCACTAGAAGGTGATAAATCTATATGGACTAAATCTAATAAGGATATTTTTTATACGCCAGGAAATGTTGGGATTGGTATTCCGGTTAATTCAACTTTTCAAGGAGCAAAACTACATGTTGGAGGTGGAATAAAATTTAATGGTATTCCTGAAGTACTAACGGAGCCAGGAATGCTTTATTACGACAACGCTGATGGTGATGGTAAATTTCACTTTATTAATTCCGTAGGGAATAATGTAACTCTTGGAGGTTCAAATTGGTCTTTAGTTGATGGAGATAACACTACTAGTACAGATGTAATTATTAATGGTAGTTTAGGTGTGGGAGTTGATGCAACTAATGGTCAAGACTTTGGATTTGATACTTTTATATTAAAAGAAAACAATCTTCGTATTTTATTTGACGATAGTGACGATCCTTCAGGAACAATGCCTTTTAATGATTGGCAAATTGAAATAAATGAATCTTCAAACGGGGGGGAATCACATTTTGCAATTCTTGATGTTACAAACGCAACCCGTCCATTTAATATTCTTGCAAATGCACCTAACAATGCTTTTTACATTGCAGAAAATGGAAATGTAGGAATTGGAACAGCAACGCCATCAGCATCTTTAGAAGTTAACGGTGCCATAAAAGCTCAAAATTTTATTGGGGATGGTTCAGGGCTTACGGGAATCGCTGGTGGTACAGGAGGTGTATCTAATGTTGATGATACCGTTATCGCTGCTGATACTGATGTGGACAATGTAGGTGAAATTGTGTTTCAAACTCAAAATTCCTCAAAAATGGTGATTACAAATAACGGAAACGTTGGGATCGGAACAAATACTCCAATGGAAAAACTTGAAGTTATAGGAAATGCTAAGTTTGAGGATGTACAAGCAAATGGGAACCTAAGCCTTTCTACGATAAGCTATGTCGTAAAAGATGCGGTAGATAATAGTTCTCTAACCATAGAGATAGATGCAACCAATAAAACCGTAGTTAATTTTAACAATGCTAATCTACAAACGATCGTTGGATTCACAGCCGGAATTGAAGGGCAACAGCTTACTGTTTTTAATAGCGGAACCGGTACAAAGACCTTTGCACATAATTCTGGAACACAAAAGATCTTACTACCAAATAATTCAGATATCATAATAGGCGAAAATGCAAGTGCAACTTTTCTATTCGATGGTACCGTTTGGTTTTGTATAAGTCTTAATAATTAAACATCTTTTTATGAAAAAATATATACTAGTAATTAGTTGTTTTCTATTAAGCATAGTTGACATAAATGGGCAAGTTACCGATAAAATGAATTTTCAGATGCTCGTTAGAGATGCATCCGGGGAATTACGGATTGATAGTCCTATTGGAATAAAAATTCAGCTTTTACAAGGTTCAAATACAGGACCAGTAATTTTTGAAGAAACACACAATACAATAACAGGTGCACTTGGTGTAACAAGTGTGAAAATAGGAGGAGGACTAGTCACTGTTGGAGACCTAAACTCAATTGATTGGTCAAGTTTTTCGTACTATATAGGTATAGGAATTGATCCACTTGGAGATGGGAATTTCACCTTACAAACCACAAGTAAGTTAAATAGTGTACCTATAGCTGCAAGTAGTTTGAATGCTTCAATGGCCTTAACTGCAGATTATAATTCTTTAACAAACAAGCCAGTTACAATGACATCTGAGCAAATAAGTATTTTAGGCTTTTTAGCACTAGCTAATGCTATTGATTTAGATGCTACAAACAATGCTGTAGATTTAAATTCATCTAAATCTTTTCCAGGTTTTGGGAACACTACAGGAACGGCATTCGAAAATTTATGGTCTAAAATTGGGAATAATCTATTCTTTGAAGGTGGCAATGTAGGTATTGGTACAATTCCCAATTTAGAATCTAGCGCTGCAAAACTAAATGTAGAGGGAGGAGTATTATACGAGAAAAACACATCGATTATACCTGAGATTGGTACTCTACATTATACAGATTTTGGTTTTAATTCACCTAATGATTTTTATTTTCATAATAATTTAAGCACTCAAACTTTTTTTAGATCTGATCCGGATAAGGATATTGTATTCCTTTCAGATGTAAATATAATTTCAAAACTCGGGATTGGAGAAAGTATAACTCCTAGCTATGACTTTGGTATCAACACATTTGTTATTGCATCTAGCACTCCTAGAATAGGTTTTCATGATACCAGTACTTCAGCAAGTTTTCCAACTGCAGATTGGAGTATTGAAATTAATGATGATACCGATCTAGGCGAGAGCTTTTTTAGTCTTTCCAATTTTAATACCGGTGACTCTAATTTTAAAATTATGGCGGGTGCTCCATCAAATGCATTTAATATTCTAGAAAATGGTAATGTTGGAATGAATTTAGAAACTCCTTCTACTAAACTAGAATTACCGGGTACGGTTAAAGCAATTACTTTTGTTGGTGATATTTCAGGTTTGACAAACCTCTCTATTTCGGGCACTTCAAGCACTACGAATACAGGGAGTACTACCATAGGCGCTGATAACAACTCTGATAACGTGGGCGCTGTTATTTTTAAAACTCAAAGTCAAAACCTAATGTCTATAGAAGCTAATGGAAATATTGCTGTTGGAGATATTAGCCCTTCAGCCAATTTAGAAGTAGATGGTAATTTAAAAGCTGATGATATAACTTCTAAAAATTTTCTATTGAATGCGTATCTGGTAAAACCAATTAATATGGAAATGATACCTGATTTTGTAAACTATACAAATATTGGAGGAAAAAGTATCATTACTATGAATCCAACAACGAATAAGTTTATAGTTGTCTTGAATGGTATTGATGGACAAGTTGTAACCTTTATAAATTCTGGTAGTGGTGCGATCACCTTTTTTTCGGGGAGTTTATTAACTCCGGGAACTACAAATATTATTCTCGAACAAAATGAATCCATGACTGTAGTGAAAAGTGGTAATAATTATTTACCAGTCAGCCTGGTAAATTGAGCTAACTATTCCCAGTTTATTTAATACGCCATATTAATTATAAAATTCATTTTTTCGATATGAAACATTTCTATATTATTTTAATCTTTTTAATGATTTTCTCTACGAACTATGCCCAAAAAGCAACTGTAGTTTCTGGAGGAGACATTTCTAACTCTAATTTCAGTGCTAGTTATAGTATTGGACAAATTTCACAACTTTCATCTGTTAGTACTAATGGGTCATTTATTCAAGGGGTGCAGCAACCTTTTGAAATGTTTAATACTCCACCAATTGCAGTTTGTAAAAATTTTACAGCCCAATTAGACGAAAATGGGAGTGTAACTATTATGGCTAGCGATGTGGATGGTGGTTCCAGCGATGATAAAGAAGGATTCACCTTATCTCTGGATATTGATACTTTTAGTTGCTCTAATATAGGAACCCCTGTCACTGTTACCCTAACTGTTACTGACAGTGATGGTGCTAGCGAAACTTGTACTTCCACAGTAACGGTAGAAGATAATGTTGCTCCTATAGCAAACACTCAGGACATCACAGTTCAATTAGATGAAACTGGAAATGCTACTATATTATATGTAGAACCAATAACAATGGTTGAAGGTGAATTAGACCCGAGTGATCCAATTTATAATCGAGTATTTGGAAATTGTACTCTTTCAAATGCAGGTAGTTCAGTTTACTATGAAATTCTTACATTTTCAATTGATCAGGCAGATACTTATACATTTAATATGCCTAATAGTTTTCCTGGCGACTTTTATTTTAGTTTATATGAAGGTGGTTTTAATCCAGTTAACCCATGTAATAACCTTCTTGCCTTAAATGATGATTCTTCTACTTCGGGAGGATTTAAACCTAAAATAACCTTACAGTTATTTCTAGTTCCAGGTAATTATGAGTTAGTAACTACAACTTTTAGTAGCTTTGAAATAGGAACGTATAACTACTCCATTAGTAGTGAAAATGGTGGGAATGTATATCCTCATGGAGCTTTACCTACTGGATTATTAATCAACAATGGATCTACAGATAATTGTGGTAAGGTTACAGTTACAGCTTCCAAAACAGACTTTACTTGTTCAGAAGTTGGAG
>NZ_AJLT01000089.1 GCF_000258765.1 Gillisia marina | reverse complement strand
TAACCGATGTTGGCAATAGTTAAACTCGAGGAATTTGATAAGTAAGTAAATCATAATAATTAGCCCTCATTTCACTAGAACATTGAATTAAAGAAAACCTTGCAATATTTGAAGAAAACTTATCAATATTACTTTTGACTTCTAAATCTTTCTTTAAATGTGAAGTAAAAGCTATTACGTACTTTTTTCTTTTATTGAACAAGGATTTGAATTCATCTAACGTCAAATTATTTATGTTATATCCTTTATTTATCAGTTGTCTATAAATATCCTCTAATAATCTCTTGTCTTTTGTTCCTAATGTTTCTCTCAGACGTCTTGCAGATATTGTCACTTGGTTTGTTAGCTCTCTCATCATTGACTGAAACCCATATTTTACGTGAATTAGATATATTTCTTCATCGTTATAATAAATGATGTCACAGAGCTCTATATTATCAGCTATTACTGTATCTAATACTATATAATTATCTTTTGGATTATATTCTAAATTATATGCTCCCTCAGTTCTCAAGACGGTTTTATCCCAAGCAACATCCAAAATTTCACTTGGAGCGGGATAAGAATTTAAAACGTGAGCGGTATTAATTTTTAAATCCTCAACGAAAGAATCTCTTAAATGAAACCATTTTGTATCAACAAGAAAAACTGGTTTACCATTATAATTAAACTCAGTAGATATGTGGAAAAGGAAATTTGAACTTATAGTGAATTTTTTATCCAAATAACAAGCAATCTTTACACCTTGAAGAAATACCATAAATTTAAATCGATCATTTTCTCCAGTAATTTCTACTGCTCTTCTTAATACAGCATCATATATTTCATTCCTATCTTGTACAATTTTAAAAACTGTATATCCACCTTTTTCAGTTTTTTCCTTTAAACGATATTCATCTGCTCATAAAATTTTTCAATATTATTCGGATTACTTAAATCGTACTGGAATCTATTATGTAAATCTATCTACTTCGACCCAGGTTTTCGACATCATTAAATATTCTTGTAATAAGTTCTGTATAGAGATGATCATTGATATATTTAGTATCTGTTATCTCTTTATAGGAACTAAGATAATCTGATGCGTCTAATTGTTCTATTATATCTAATTCCTGAATTAACCGATGGAGATTTTCGAAATCAACACCTTTTTTAATTTTGAATCCCTTACCAACGTAAACTTGTATTCGATCTGTTTCTTTGCTTTTTAAAAAGTCGAAATGTAAATCAGAGATTTCTTGACTTAATCTTAAGTGTATTTCTTGAGGAATTTTACCAAACTTGATAAAATCAATTATTCTGTAATTGTCTCTAAACTGTTCGCTCATTCCTGCTCTTGTCCCAGTGAGACCTCTAGACTTAATAGAAGCTAATTCATCTTCTGCGGGTTTTATAATTCTAGAATATGTATTCAATCCATAAGAGTGATCAATAAATGGTAAAATCATCTGATATGAAGTATTACCACCAATAATGCAGAATAAATGACTTTCTGTTTCTACGAATAATATTAATGATAATTTTATCTCATTAAAATTTTCATTTTGGGTTAATCCATTAGGTAAAAATTCTTGCCAATCGGAGACCACTTCATCACTTTTATATAAATACAAGTAATAGGTGAAATTTTCTCTTTCAATTCTTTTTTAATTTTTCTACATCGAAAGTCTTTTTATACCCAAATTTTTCAAATGAAGTATTGATTATTTTACTAATAATAGATTCTGTGGTTTTTCTTTTAATTAATAAACGGTGAGACTTATTAATCTTATAAATCTTTGGATTTTGTGTCATTTGAAGACTTAATGTTTAATTATTGCCAACGGTCTTGGTTAACGCAAGTAGCGTGGAGTAGGGACGGCTTCTTGTCGGCTTAGTTGTTTGTTAGTTGATGTCTAAAATAGCACTTTTCACCCGAATGCCCGCTATTTGCTGGTAACCGATGTTGTTGCCAGTTTTAGTTTCCTCTCATTTTCTTGACTTCCTCTAAAGTCAGCACTTTATAATGAATATTCATACTCTTAGCACTCTCTTCTATAGTCTTTTTGAAACCAACATTTTTCCTTAAATCATTTACCTCAGATGGAGATTCAACTGGCCATATAAAAGATTCCCATCTAGTTTCATTTGTTTTTGGATCTATAATTTCGTGTCCGCTTGCTTGAGTTCCATATTTTTGTTTTAAACCTTTGTACATTAATATTCTGTCTTCCATCATTGCAATTAAAGTCATAGGAATCTCATTGTCGATACCGGCTTTTTCTATTAAAGGAAAATATTTCTCTATCTGATTTGAATGTTGTATTACACTCCAAGCAGCAGTATTTGTCGGTTTCCCTACAAGTGATTTACCTGGATATCCATATTGGTCAATAATTTTACTTATTTCTTTAATATTTAAGGTATCCTGCTGAAAGATAATTTCCCAATCTTTTTCAACAAACTGTTCCCAAGAAAATCCGAACTTATTTAAAATGTCTTTTTTTTCTTGAATAGAAATCGGATAGTATAATTTTCTCAGTTCTTGGTCTATTTCCTCAATTGAGTCAAGTTTTACTTTTAAATCATAATTTATTTCCTGAGCCGAAATATTTATAGTTATCAATAACAGGAATAAAGGTATAATATTTCTCATTTTTCTTTGCTAAAATTGGCTACAACGGTCTTGTTTAACGCAAGTGGCGTGGAGTAGGGACGCGAACTTGTCGGCTTTATAATTTGTTACTTGGTGTCTAAAATAATACTTTTCATCACAATGCCCGCTATTTGCTGTTAAACGATGTTGTAATGCGTATGCCTGTTCAAATTACAATTTGGTAATCAAAACAATTTTTGTCGGAGTGTTTAATAAAACTTTCGTAATTAAAATGTCAAATTTAGTATGGCGTATAAAAGAGATTAACTCATCATTTTATTCTAATTGCCTCTTCACAAAACGATCAGTTTCATAATATTTGATTATTAAATTACTTGTCCATATTCAATTTACTATTTTTAATTTTAACCATTTTTTTCTCCTAAAGATCAACACATAAATTGCGATTAAAACTCCTAAGCTAAAAAACACTTTTCCGAACATCTGAATATTTTCATATTTATGATCTAGAAGGAAAATTAGAGCTGAGAACGATAATGCTGGACCATAGTATGGTAAGTATTTACTCATAAATTCATTTCCAGTAATTTCAACTATTTGGTCATTTTTAAGATGCCCAATTTCAATTTTATTACTTTTTCCTGAATTCATCTCGGCAAGAAGAGTTTTTCCATTTTTATTGAAAGTCAATGTTTTTTCTTCTCCATTTTTTATTCGCCCAATAATAACATCATCAACAATGATTTTGTATATCAAATCTTCATTGAATTTCTCTTTTGGTCTAACTATTTTTACTGTTGGCATATGCTTTACAACGGTCTTGGTTAAGGCAAGTAGCGTGGAGTAGGGACACGTTCTTGTCGGCTTAGTTGTTTTTTACTTGATGTCTAAAATAGCACTTTTCACCAGATTGCCCGCTATTTGCTCGTAACCGATGTTGGCAATAGTACTTTTTTAGTCAACGAATGTTTCTCTTATTACATCCTTTAATTTTCTGATTTCTGAATTTTTCAATTTATCAAAGGTTTTAATAATCCGTGATTTGTCAATTGTCCGTATCTGGTCGATTGCCATCATTCCGTTTTTACCGTTAGATTTAACTGAAATTCTTGTCGGATATTTATTGAGATTTGTTGTCATTGGAACTACAACAATCGTTTTTAAATATTTATTAAGTTCATTTGGAGAAATTATTACGCAAGGACGAGTTTTTTTTAATTTCACTACCAATTGTCGGATCAAGGTTTACGAGAACTATAGAATATTGTTTTAAATCCATTCATCAAAATTTTCATCTTCAAACACATCATTCATCAATAACTGATCGTCTCCGCTTTCAGCCATTTTTTTGAATTTATCTTCCCAGTTTTTTCTCGGAGATTCTATCGGTCTGAGGATTATTTGACCTTTTTCAAGAATAAGCTCAACTTTGTCCTTAATATGATATTTCTCAAGAATCATCTTGCTCAAGCGCAATCCTTTTGAATTTCCGATTTGTATAATTGAAGTTTCCATAACTCTAAATTTTGTAAATACAAAGTTATTACTTTTTGTTAGATATCAAAATTTAATTTTTTGTTCGGATTGTATTATTGCCAACGGTCTTGTTTAACGCAAGTGGCGTGGAATAGGGACGGCTTCTTGTCGGCTTTGTTGTTTGTTACTTGGTGTCTAAAATAGCACTTTTCACCACACTACCCGACATTTGCTGTTAAACGATGTTGTGAACTGGGGCGACTATCTGAGTGAGCCGTTATTTTTAGCGGTCTGATCAGATTTTTTATTTTTAAAGCAATTTGATTTTGTCATTTTTCACCTCCAAGTAATTGTCAGCGCACAGCTTTTAAAAAACATCAATATTTAATTACTTTTTTCATTTCACTTTTTCGCGTCCGAGTTAAAGTCAGCGTTACAAATCTAAAGGCATTCAATTTATCCATTTTTGATTCTTGAGAAAAAGTCAGTATAATAACTCTAAACGCCCCTTTTACTTTTCTACATCTGAGTTAAGTCTGCGTTAAGCTTTTTTGATTCTTTTTGTTCTGTTTCTCAATTAACTTTTTCACCTCCAAGTGGAGATCCACGAACTAATTTTAAAGCTATTTAATTTATCCATTTTCTATCTTTCAAGTCTTGAAAAAGTCAGCGCAACAGTTGCGAAAGAGTAGTTTTTATCAATTGGAAGTCCTAATTTGTTCTTTGTTGGATTTTTT
>NZ_AJLT01000088.1 GCF_000258765.1 Gillisia marina | reverse complement strand
TCCAATCTCCATAAGCGTCTGTTTGAACATCAATCTTCCAAATATCCTGACAGCTACACTTCCCAAAGGCTACCGGTTGCACTAGTGTATTACGCAGAGTTCACAGATATTAACAACGCCATAGCCACAGAAAAACAAGTGAAAAACTGGTCCCGTGCAAAAAAGGAAGCCCTTATTGCAGGTGAGTTTAATGAACTCCCTAATCTGGCAAAGAAGAATTTTTCAAAGTAAATTTCTTTAAACTTTCCCTTCGTCGTTCTCGATACAAATTTCAAAACCGTCAGTTCGAGTGTTTTTTACCGAGGCGAAAGCTGAGGGAAAAAATGTATCGAGAACAAGGCCAGCCCCCGATAATCACCCTCTGTTCTCGATACAAATTTCAAAACCGTCAGTTCGAGTGTTTTTCTCAATGCGGAAGCATTGTGA
>NZ_AJLT01000087.1 GCF_000258765.1 Gillisia marina | reverse complement strand
TACCGAGGCGAAAGCTCAGGGAAAAAATGTATCGAGAACCGGTTTTGAAATTCACTCGAACTGACGGAGAAGCGAGACAGATTTTAAAATGATTTCTTGACCATTCCTTCTTTATAAGATTCAGAAGTGTTTTTAATCACAAATTCAACAACCCCAAGTACAAGTTCCTCTTCAGTAATTACATCAACTTTCCATTGGCCTTCTTTAAGGTTGGTTTTATAAGTATATCCACGGAAACCTCGATCCCGCCCACCGGCAACTTCAAATCCAAGGTCATCAGTTACTTCCCATTTTCCGGTTTCGGGATTGTATCGTTTCCACCTATGAAAAATGCCCTTTTTTAAATCTGTAGGTGCAAAAACAGAAGTAAACACATAAACTCTTTGATCTGCTTGACGATGAAAATTGATGCTATGTTTACGCCAAAATACATACCATTGATCCTTCTCGTAAGTAACGAGGTATTCGTTATTATTTTTTCGCACATCATGAGCCACCAACCCGGTATCCAGAGCTAGCGGCACTGGTGGAATAAGATTAAAATAGTAAAAAACATTAATGGTTATATAAATAGAAAAGATAATACCCATCAGTTTTTTCAGACTTATCTCAGCTCTTGTACCTGGGCTTGACCTGAAAATAAACCTGATGAGTACCAGCGTAGACCACAAACTTACAAGTCCCGAAATGATAAAAATAAAAGTATTCATTTTCCTGATGAGCGTGGGAATCATAAAGGCGAAAAAGGTAAAACTTATAAAAAAATAAACACTAAACTGAAGGTATTTATTGGAGATCTTCTTTTTAAGAAACTCGTTTGCAAATAAGAGCAGCACCAGCAGTATGAAAAAAACCATGGTTTTTGACATGGACACACTTCTGAAAAAATAGATAACAAAAGCGCTTGAAAGTGCGCCAAAGAAGAACTGCATAGCAAGCGGCAAATATTCGGAATGACGGCTGATAAAGGTACTTTCCCACTTATCATTATTCACTGTATTATATAAATAAAGCGTTATAGAAAGTAAGCACATATGCGAGCAAAGTACCACCGTATCATAAACACGATCTATTCGCCCTAAGGTCAACGTGTCAAAAATAAAACCACCCATAAAAAAAAGAATGGGGGCGTACTTTTGATTGCGAATAAGATACCTTCCAAAAGCACTTTTTCTATATTTTACTAAAACTCTTTTCATATTGCATTGAGTAGCGCCAAATGTAGCATAAAAACTTCATCCGGATATTTACTTTGACTTTAATGCCAGAGAGCTAATGAAAAAAAGAGAAAGGGAATTAATTGTCTATTGCTCATTATTCATTGTTATTTGATGTTTCAAGAAATGAGTGCCTACGTTCTCGATCCTAAATATATTAAGAAAGAGGAGGAAATTATTGGCGCTATGACTCTAGAGCAACACAAGCAGTTGTCTCAAAAATATCTAGATGAGTCAAAAATGGCATATCTGGTAGTTGTTGACGCTGGCTGCAACGCAGTTGGACCAGTTCAGTGAAATGGGGTTTGATGAAGTTAAAGTGCTGGACAAGCAAGGAAACGAAGTTACACTGCCTATTAATTTAGAGAAAGAAGAAATGAAAGATTAATTTAATTATCAATTGAAGTTTCGAACCCACCATTTTTGGTGGGTTTCTTTGTTTAAAGCTTTTACTTTTGATAGATATTGTACTTATATATTAAAACCAGATGTTTCTTAAGATTTGTTGATAATTACCTCCATTTCTTAATGAAACCTCAAATATTCTTAATATCCTTACTCCTTTAAAATTTAAAAATATGACTAGTTAGATGTAGTTTCATTATTTATTTCAATTTTGACTCTTGATTAGCCAATCATAAATATTTTCAACAAAAGAAAATTCTTCTTCTGAAACATAATAATCATGAACAGTCTTATTTCTAATCTTTTCTAAATGAACCATCCATTTTGTTTTATCCTCTTTATTACCAGTTTTCTTATCGCCATCTAATCTCGCATATCCTTTTTCAAAAATAGGTCTCCAATTTTTTAAGGCAATTGAACGATAAGCTATGATTGTAAGACAATCCCAATCTTCTACTTCTTTATCCTCATCTTCAATTTGCATATTTTTTTTCAAAAGCTAAATCATGCGCTTTTTTTTAAAGTGGTAGGAGGAACACCTTTTTTTAACCAACCACTCCCAAATTCATCGATTAACTTTTCCTTGAAATCTTCTTTAAAAAATGTTTCAATCTCCCGTACATATTCGAAGGTTTTTGTATTGTATGCTTTTTCTTCCTTTTTATTATAATCTTCTAAACCAGAAGGATTAAAATCTTTGTGATCTTCAAAAATTACTTGCTGCAGAGTTCTCCAATATTTAGTATCACCAGCAGTTCCATAAGCCTTTCTCAATGCTTTTTCAGTTTCATCGTCTATTTCCTGGAAAAAGACAATTATTGAATCGAGATAAGTTTTACTTTCGTCAAATATTACTTTTGGAGTATTTGTTTTAGTAATTATTCCTTTTTCTAATAAATGATCAACTATATCACTTTGTATTTTAATTATTGCATAAATTCCTTTGTTTATGACAACAATACTATTGGGATCCTCCCAAACATCTGATATGGACTCCTTTAAGTAATTAAATGTATATCTTAGTAATTCGGAAAGCCTATCATAGCAGTCATCTAAATCCCCATTATAAAATGAGCCTAATTCCTCAATTTTATTTTTAGTGACTTTACCAAAAAAAATTACATTTTTTTTAAAGCGTTTTCGAAAGCTTGTTGAGTTATAATCTTACTATCTTCCCCGATAGAAATTTTATCGTATAAGGCAGAATTCCTGCTCTCCCCTAAAAATATTGCAATTCTAGATCGTAAGGCCGTGAGTTGTTCTATGTAACTATCTGATGTCCATAATAAATCGGCATTCAAAGTGTTTCTTAAATTCTTTGAAACAGCCTTTTGATTTTCATTTATTTGCATAAACAATTTCACTTGTTCCGTTCTATTCAAATTTAAAAATGCAACGACTGGTATAGAATTACTGTTTTTATAAATTGAATTAGCATAACCGTAAAGCCTATGCTGCCCGTCGATAATAAAAGCGGATCTATATTTTTTAGGCAAATACAGAAGCCCTATTTTTGAAATACTTGTTTCGCTTTGAGTATTTGCTTTCTTAAATTCTAAATCCTTTTTCTTATCTGAATCAATACTTATGATAATTGAATTCGGAAAATAGCCTTTTTTTTCGTCAATAAATTTATGAACGGACTTGAGTCTTGCCCTCTTTATTATACGCTGATAAGTTGGCATCATATTTACATTAGCCTTATTCCTATGTAAGACATAACCAATTTTCAAAAGCTTTTCCGGTTCAATGGAAAACGAATAATACGTATGTCCACCCATTTTACCTTTAATGGCAGGGATTTCATTATCCATCTCTGGAATTTCTTGGCCAAAAAACAGACCTCCCAATAGCTGATATCTGGTTGCAAGTCCTATCTGTTTCAGCATTTCATAATAGTAATTAATAGCTTCATCATCAAAGTGAATTCCATTAATGCCCTCTAATCGTTCCATATCCTTATCGGATATTGAATAGTTTTCAGTTGCTAAAATAAACTGAAACTTAAGCTTTTCATCAGGAAAAAGTTGGCGTAAAGAAGTTCTCATACCCTGTATTTTACTCTTGTATGCTTCTAATTCCTTTTTAAAATCGCCCTTTTTATTCTTATCTTTTGTAGACTTGCATTCAATAATAATAATTGACTCTTGATCTTTAGCTAAAACATCAATTTGCTGTGTAAGATTTGGATTATTTTTATCGTAAGGTATTTCAAATTTCCTATCCTTATTCATAAATTTAAAGCCTAAGGATGCAAATAATGACCATACTTTGTCCTCAAAAAGAATATCATGACTCTTATCTTTTTTAAGCCTCAGAGTATTGACAAATTCTTTATCTAAAGCCCACCCTTTTTCTGTAAATTTCTCTAGATCAGCAATATTCTTCTTAGAAACACTTTCATTAAAATGGTCTTTTTTACGTTTTCTAAGTTCTTTCGAAATATCGTTTTCAGAAATAATCTTTTTAAATAAACCCAATTTTATTTCTTCTGTCATACTTAAATATTAGTGAAAATATATTCTTCAATTATTCCACGGTTCGAATTATTACCTCCTATTAAGCTTGCTCGATTTTTGACAAATCTTTTATCACCTTTATTAAAAATTTCTTTGACTTTTTCATGAGCTGCATTTGTCAAAATATAATATGCATTGTTTTCTTTAATTAGATCAACATATTCACTAAGGCGATATTGATCGTCTAAAGAGAATAGTTTTTGATTATACTTTATGAATCCATTTTTATTATGAGAAACAGTATAAGGGGGATCCAAAAAAACTAAATCACCTTCATGTATTTGATCTTTATTTACTTCAAAATCACCATGAGTTAAATACGCATTCTGTAATCTATGACTTAATGCATAAATCTTATCTTCCTCTAAAAAATTTTTTGTTCTATTCCCATATGGTACATTGTATTTACCTTTTAAATTAACTCTGTAAATACCATTAAAAGAAGTTTGATTTAAAAAAATAAATCGAGCAGCCTTAGAATATTCTCCGCAACTTTCTTTTTCTCTCAAATAATAATAAAATTCTTTTGAATTCTCGTATGTTTTAAGAATATTAATTATAGCAGATGGATCTTGTTTTACAGCGTTATAGGTCTCAATAAGATCTTTATTTAAATCAGAAAGATATGCATGATTAGAAGGATCAATTGCTAAATACATCGACGCTCCTCCAATAAAAGGTTCATGATAATTATTAAACTTTTCGGGAAGTAAAGTAGAGATATGCTTAACTAACCAATTTTTTCCTCCAGCCCATCTTAAAATTGGACTCGCAGTTACTATATTGTTACTAATCACTTAAACTTTTATTAGATTTTAAATCTAGGTTTTTTTGAATACTATAACTAACGGTTCTACATAAAATTTACCAACTTTATTAACATTCTGCAAGTATAGCTTGAAAACATAGGTTAAGTAAAAGTGATGTGCATTCTGATTAAAATTTATATTTTAACTTTTAAGCATAAAACAACTATGACAATAATTCCGTTAGCCATCGAGAGCGTCCCTAATCCACGATACTCGCGTTAAGTAAGAACATACCCCAACTCTAAACATAAAGAACATCCTTCTCCCTAACTAACTTTGCCAAGGAACTCACAATCCTGGTGGTATCGTAATTGTTTTTCTGCCTAACCAGATGCCCTAAAATGTCGTTGTAATTGGAGATAGGCTGTGATCTTTCTATATAGCCATAACCTTCATAGATCCCGTTAAGCTCGTATACAAAAGCATCTTCCAGCTCGTTTCGGCCTTTTAGCTTATAGATCTTTCTGGTGGTTTTTCTTCGAAAAGCATCAAAAGCAATCTGAAATCTTTTATTGTATTCCTCTACCCCTTCTCCCCCGGCACATACGCAGGCCAGCCATCTTTTAGTAACATTGCTGCAGGGGCCTTTCACGGTCTCCAGCGCGCAGTGTTTCCTGCACAACTTATTTTCTTCACAAAAATCTTTTAAGGCTGCAACTACAGAGCTTCTATTAAAATATTTCTCGGGCAAGCTGTCTTCATATTCCTTTCTGGTGATCTTGATCTTTGCAATCCCCTTTGCGGTACTCGCCAAGGTGATGATATAAGGATCTGGGGTTTTGATTTGTTGGGAATTATAAAGGGGTTTTAAGCTTTTAATATTATCAGATTCCGCCAGCTGCGCAATAATGTCGTTTCCGGTATACTCCACAGCTATATCCTCCACCTGGGAATAATCGATATTACTTTGTTTTTCAGCATTGGAAAAATGACTTTGTAAGCGTTTCCTTATATTTTTCGCCTTGCCCACATAGATCACTTCTTCCCTGGCATTCAGAAAAAAATACACTCCCGGGCTTCGGCTATATTTTGACAACTCATAGCTTTGAAGTTTTAAATGGGTAGCCTTATAATCTTCCAATTGCTCGCTTTGCTGAGAGGTTACATTTGCCATCGCCTTCAGAAAAATTTCAGCAAATGAGATACTCCTGGGTAAATATTCCGCAGAGATCGCCTCTTCTAAGGCTTCTAAATTCCTGCTCCTTTTACTTCCGGAAGGCCATAAAATTGTAGGCTTCAGATTAAAATTATAGCCAATATTTCTAAACTGCGCTTTCAGTAAATTAAACTGCTCTTTTTCGCTAAAAAGTAATTGTTGCTCCCTAAATAAATCGATCAACTCATCTGCAACATTGCAGAATGCTTCCGCAGCCAAAAGTGCTAACCTATCCAAACCATTCAGAAAATACAACTTTTTAGGAATAGTGACTTCAGGCCTTATAGGAAACTCCATAAATTTCTGAGGGAAGTCTTCAGAAAAAAGCATTATCCTATAAGGAACTTTGGTCTTTGCGCCCAGGGGTATAGTTTGAATATAGATAGCGATCATGGCGTCAAAAATAGGAAATATTCCGTAAATTGGAAAAATTCCTACTTTCCTAATAATTATTATCTTTACCAAAAAAAAGTGGAGAACCATATTCTTAACGAGAAGCAGAAAAAAGCCGTTGAATTTAGCGGGAAGCATCTATTGGTTCTTGCAGGTGCGGGAACAGGGAAAACCAGATGTATTGTGGGGAGAGCAGCCTATTTAATAGATCAGGGCACTCCTCCTGAAAAGATCCAGATCCTTACGTTCACCAAAAGATCTGCCAACGAAATTGTGGAGCGGGTAAAATCTTCCTTATCTACTAATCAGGCGCAAAGCCTTAATGGCTCTACCTTTCATTCCTGGTGCAATCAGTTAATAGTGCGCTATCCTAATTTATTTGGCGCTTCCAATTACACCGTGATAGACCCCGATGACCAGCTGAGTGTGATGAAGATGGTATGCGGAGATCAGGTAATTGAGTATAAAGGGATTCGCATAAAACCTCAGCAATTAATAGATATCTATTCTTACGGAAGAAATACCCGGCAAAATCTTTCTAACTCCATTCGCGAGAAGATTTATAAGGGTAAGACCGATGAGGAAACGAATGACGAAATAGACATTATTAGGCCGAAAGTGGAAGTGCTGTTAAAAGCTTATCAGGCTAAAAAAGGGGATGGCCGCTATCTGGATTATGATGATCTTTTGCTGCTGGTGGCTAATAGATTGAGAAATGATGCCGAGGCGCGAAACATTCTTGCGCAGCAGGTGAAGCATTTATTAATAGATGAATTCCAGGATACCAACCCCCTGCAATGGTATTTACTCGAGCCTTTCTTAGAAATTGCTAAATTTTATTGTGTGGGAGACGATGCCCAGTCTATTTATTCTTTTAGGGGTGCCGATTATAAGAATGTGCATTTGTTTAAGGAACGGGTACCGGGATCGGAGGTTTTGATCTTAGACAATAATTATAGATCTACTCAGGAAATATTGAACTTTTCTAATTGGCTTATTGCTGAATCCAGTTTAGATTATAAGAAGAAATTAATTGCCAGCCGAGGGGACGGAATGAAGCCGAAACTTATAAATGTTGCGAGCCAATGGGAGGAGGCGAATTTTATTGCTGAAAACATCCTCCAGAACTTCACTGAAAATAACAAGAATTTTATAGATCATTTAATCCTGTCTAAATCTACCTATTACACCAAACCGTTGCAGGCTGTGTTTATTCAGAAGAAAATCCCTTATGTGACTTATGGCGGAAGAAAGTTTATGGAAGCGGCGCATATTAAAGATGTGATCTCTGCCCTGCGGGTGGTGAACAATGTATATGATGAAATTGGCTGGATGCGGTTCCTGACTTTTTGGGATGGGATTGGCGAAATTAAGGCGGGGAAATACATTTCTAAGATCCTGGAATTTAAAGATCCGCTGGAATGCGCTCAGAATCTGGAAGATGCTATTGGAGGGCCAGATGGGGAGAAGATCGCAGATATTTATAACACCATCTTTATAAATTCGGGGAACGTGAAGAAAGCGCTGCAGGAAACCTATTCTAAAATGGAATTCACCTTAGCTTTTAAATACCGAAAGGATTGGGAGGAGAAACGAAAATCTGATTTCCCGGTGCTGGAAATGCTGGGCGATAACTACTCCTCTATCGGTCAGTTAATTTCTGAAGGGATCCTGGAAAATGCGAAGCAGTTAAATGGGGAGCCTGTATTGGAGGGTTCTCAGTTGAATGATAGCGAGATTAAAGATCATGTGATCATTTCCACGGTGCATTCGGCTAAAGCTTGGAGGCCGATGTGTGTTATGTGCTGAATGTTTCTCCTAAGGTGTACCCGAGTGCATGGAACCTGCATAGTGAAGAAAGTATCGAGGAAGACAGGCGCGTGCTCTATGTTGCTTTAACCAGAGCCAAGAATGAGTTAATCATTACCCGCGATACCAATTCTATCAACACGGTGAATACCGCTGAAAGTTCGGAGCTTTCTTCGAAGTATTTCCTGGAGAAATTACCCGAGCAGCTGGTGGAGCAGGTGATCAATCCGTTTTCTTTTGTGAAACCCAGGGACATTTTGACTCCCAATAAGATCGATCTTTCTACAGGTATGGATTTTTCGTAAGTATCTTTTACCTATAGTTTTAGTTTTGCTGAATGCTTCTCGTAACCTGTAGATTTGTGAATTAATATGTTGAGTGGATTTTAGTAATGAGTAACTTTAGTTTCTAGCTGAAAAACAAACATGAAATCACAAATAACTTATAGAAATGCTGAAGAGGTTGATTTCCCTGCACTTCTGAAAATGGGAGAACAACTTTGGACTAAGATCAAGAAAGATGAACTGACAACTCATTTACGCAACGCTTGTAATGCTGAAAACAAAAAGGTCATTCTTGCACTTACTCCGGAAGGAGAAGCAATTGGATTTTCAGTATTTTCCATTCGCACCGATTATGTAGAAGGCGCCACCACCTCTCCCACCGGCTATTTGGAAGGGATATTTATTGAAGCTGAATTCCGAAGGCTGGGCATCGCCAAAAACTTCATTCAGCAAGGAGAAGCATGGTGCAAAGAAAAGGGCTGCACCCAGTTAGGATCTGACACCTGGCTCACCGCCACCGAATCCCGAAATTTTCATAAAAGGATTGGCTTTTGGGAAGAAGATGAATTGGTGCATTTTTTAAAGGATATTTGAGGTGGAGTTGTTTTTGTGATTGCTTCTTCGGGATTTTCTAGATGCTATTACAATTAGAAGTAGTTTTTTTTTTAAAATCTTCGGCTGGTATCCAACAAATTGGATTCAAGGAATATAACTTCATCCAATTCTCTTTCTTTATTAACTTTCATGTGCCCAGATGGAAATAAGGTTCAAACCAACAACTTTATGCTATCCTAGCCAAAAACCATTGTAAAGTGCTATTTTTAGGCAAGAATTTAAATTCTTAGTTTCAAAATTTAGTCAATGATTCCAAAAAAAGCCCCATGGTACTTTCTCTTATTACTTATATTGGCAGGAGAGTCGGTATTTATTCTTCCCTTCGTCCTTTCCCGAGTATTTAGACCTACCGTGCTTGAATTGTTCTCTCTGGACAATCTTCAGTTAGGCTTATGTTTCTCAGTTTATGGGATAGTAGCATTGTTATCTTATCTATTTGGAGGGCCCTTAGCAGATAAGTTTCCTCCACGAAAATTGATTGCAACGGCATTATGGATGACTGCTCTAGGAGGATTGGTATATGCTACATTTCCAAGTTATAACGTATTGAAAATACTATATGGATATTGGGGTTTTACCACCATATTTTTATTCTGGGCTCCAATGATCAAAGCCACTCGGGTCTGGGGTGGATCGAATTCACAGGGTAAGGCATTTGGCTTTTTGGATGGCGGACGTGGACTTGTGGGAGCGCTATTTGGAGCATTAGGTGTAATTATTTTTTCCATCTTTATTACTTCAGAGATCTCTGAGGTTAAAATTTCTGAAAGCAGGGCAGCATTCAAGCAGGTCATCTTAGTTTCGTCTGGGATTGTAGTGGTGGTGGGAATATTGGTATGGTTCTTCATGAAATTAGACCCAAAAACTGAAAAAGAGATCATCTTAGAAAAAATAACGATCCGGCAAATCAAAGAAGTAATGCGATTGCCTTCTGTATGGCTATTGATGATTATAATTTTATGTGCCTATGTAGGATACAAAATTACCGATGTATTTTCGCTGTATGCCAAGGATGTAATGCGCTATGATCAAGTTCAATCGGCACAAGTAGGTACTTTTTTGTTATTTATTAGACCTGTAATAGGTGTCCTCATTGGGGTATTGGCAGATCGCACCCGCCCCACTTATTGGTTAGTTATAAGCTTTTTGATTTCATTTTTTGGGGCTTTATTATTTGCTTTAGATGTGATTTCAGATTCGGAAACGGCGTTGTTTTTTATTTCCATATTGGTTGTGGCTACGGGAGTGTATGCCGCACGTTCTTTATACTTTGCGGTGATGGAGAGCGGACAAATCCCTTTGGTACTTACAGGAACTGCCGTTGGGCTAATTTCGATAGTTGGTTATACTCCAGATATATTCGCAGGACCCGCAATGGGTTATCTTTTAGATAATTCGCCTGGTAAAGTGGGGCATCAACACGTGTTTTGGATGTTGGCTTTATTTTCCTTAATAGGTGGTGTCGCTGCTTATTATTATTTCCGATTATATCGAAAAAAGAAACAGATTTAAGAGCGTTTTTTAGCAAGAAGTGTCCTTTCAATTAGACCTTAGCTTTTAAGTTTGGAATTAATTATTTTTACTTTCTCGCTTTTTTTTGTCTCTCCAATTTTCTGAAATACCCTCTAAATAAAAAGTTGTGTTTTAAGGCTTCCATATTTTGGTTTAATTTATAGGTTGATTCTTTTATGTAAAACATGGTGGAGTCAATATCTTTTACCAATTGCTCATCTGATGTCAGATAATTTAGCGCACCTTCAGCATTTTTTATTTCAGAAATTATTCCATCTAAGTTTTTAGTCACCTCATTAATATCATTGCTAGATTGCTCTAAATTATTGAACACTGTTTTCAATTGTTGCCCGGTAAGCGTATCATTAAGAAGTATACCTGCTACACTTTCATCATATCCACCTTGGCAATTAATTTATTTAATTTATACATGGTATTAGAGGTGCTCTCAATGGTAGTTCTAAGGTTATCTATGGTTTCTTTAATATTTCCAGCCATCGTAGTATCTGCTATTAAAACTCCAAGTGTTCCTTTGCCCTCAATAATTTTATTGGTGATTTTTAATAGATCTGCTGTAAGTAGTGCTGCATTTTCATTGGTAACATTTAGGGTAGATAGCATATCGTCGGTTCCAATTTTACTATACGTAACAATGGTATCACCGGAAGTCACAAAAGAAGCTTCCCCTTTACCGGGTAGAATATTCACAACCATACTACCTACCAAGCCATCGGAACCAATGGTAGCAATCGCATTTTTTCGAATAAAACCGGCTGTTTTTTCTTCTATCATCATCTCTACAATGATTTCTGATTCGCCAAGCATTTCAATTTTACCTACCGTTCCTACATTAATTCCAGAATAGCGCACATTATTACCTAGTTGTAATCCGTTCACATTTTCGAAAACTGCATAGATCTGAATGTTTTTACTGAATAAATGTTGACGATTTCCAATAAAATATAAAGCTGCGATAAGTAGCAATGTACCAACCACTACAAATATCCCTAGTCTTATTTTTTGGGAAGCTGACTTGTCCATACTTTTTAATTTTTAAAAAATGCCTGTACTTTTGGATCATTAGAGACTATTAATTCCTCGTAAGTGCCTTCTGCATAATTGATCCCGTCTACCAATAGGATCATTCTATTAGAAATTACTCTTGCACAATCCACATCATGCGTAATTATTAAGGAAGAGGTATTATAAGTGTCCTGAATGCTTCGCATGAGCTGTATAATTTCCTTCGCTGTTATAGGATCCAATCCGGTTGTTGGTTCATCATATAAAATTATTTTTGGTTTCAAAATAAGTGCTCTTGCTAAAGCTACTCGCCTTTGCATTCCTCCCGAAAGTTCTGCCGGCATAAGATCTATAGCGTGAGCCAACCCCACATTATTTAAAGCTTCTAAAACCAGAGTTTCTGTATGATCATTTAATCCGAGTTGTTTTTTATGTCGTCTTAATGGAAATTCCAAGTTTTCTCTTACCGTCATAGAATCGTATAAGGCACTTCCCTGAAACAAAAAACCAATCTCTGTTCGTAAAATGTCGAGTTCCTTCTGGCCCAACTTCGTAATATCATGATCTTTAATTTTAATACTACCTCTGTCTGCCTGCATTAATCCAACAAGACATTTTATCATTACCGATTTTCCTGAACCGGATTTTCCCATAACTACCAGATTTTCACCTTTATACAATTTCAAATTAAATCCATTCAACACATGATTTTCACCAAAGCTTTTATACAAGTTATTAAGCTCTAACACAGGTGCTATGTTGTTTTCAAATTCCATTAGATCTCGAAAAATATATCGGTTATAAATACTGCAATAAAATCTATGATAAACAAGAGCATAGATGAATAAACTACCGCTGCATTGGACGCCTCTCCTACTCCTACAGTTCCTTTAGAGCAATAATAGCCTTTATAACAGCCTATCAAGCCGATTGCAAATCCGAAAAAAAAAGGACTTAATAGTGGCAGGTATAATATCCCCATACGTAATGGCATTAAAAACCTCATTAAAATATAAAAGATAGGAGACCTCTCCTTTTAAATTTTCTACCAGCGCCGATCCTAATAAAGCTATGGCATCTCCAATTATTATAAGAAGTGGTAACATTAATGTTGTGGCAACTATTCTTGTAACCACGAGAAATTTAAATGGGTTGGTGCCGGACACTTCCATAGCATCAATTTGTTCTGTAACTCTCATAGATCCCAATTCTGCACCAATCCCGGAACCAATTCTACCAGCGCAAATAAGCGCGATAATAACTGGTCCAATTTCACGAACTATAGCAATACTTACCATAGATGGCATCCAAGATTCAGCCCCAAATTCCATAAGGGTAGGTCTGGATTGTAAGGTAAAAACCAAACCTAAAATAAAACCTGTCACCCCTACAAGCAATAAAGATCTATTACCCATATTAAAACATTGGTGCAATAATTCTTTGAATTCAAAAGGTGGCTTAAATAACTCCCGGAAGAATCGGGCAGTGAAATAAGAGATATCACCAACTTCAGCAAAGAAAACTTTTAGGTTATCTACAAAGGTTTTTTCTCTCCCCATAAAATATAGTTATATCATATCAAATATAGCGGGGGATGGCGCGAATAAAAATGATATAAATCATGTCAAGAAACGGCACATAGCTTTGTGTATTGGGTGATCTATAAAAAGAGAAAGTGTGTTATTAAGTCTCTCTTTACATGAGCATTATCATTTTATTTTAAGAAGCGGAAAGCTAGATTAGTAGTTAGTATTAAATCTCGCAATTATGAATAAAACACTTATTCCTACTGATTTTTCAGCAAATGCAATAAATGTGATAAAATATGCTTTAGAATTTTTTAAACATGAAAAAAGCAACTTTTACATACTGCATACTTTCGCAGATGAAGTATATCATAAACACACGAAACTAACCAGAGCATTATTTGAAGAATTTAAAGCTGTTGTAAAAAAGAAATCTGACCAGCAGTTGGAAGAAACTTTAATATTATTAAAATAAATTTAACTCATCTAGCACCCATAAAAACGAAGCCCCGTAAACATTGCGTTTACGGGGCTTTTCGCGGAGAATGAGGGATTCGAACCCCCGGAGGTGTGACCCTCAACAGTTTTCAAGACTGCCGCATTCGACCACTCTGCCAATTCTCCAGTGTGTCTCATCAAGTATTCCTTGATTGCGGGTGCAAATATAATGAGCTTTTTTTTAAATAATGAAATATTTTATTCCTTTTTTCTATATTTTTTATTTCGAAAGAAATCTATCCTGTGACCTGCCTTACAATCAGAATAGTAAGTATTTAAATCTAATTACAAATCATCCCTATAAGTATTAGCATTTATTTATAAATAGGAATCTGCTAATTATTTCCATTTCCCTTATCTTGCGGCAACTTATTAAATTAATAACCTTTATGAAAAATATATTTTTAGGCGCAATCGCCTTTACTCTTCTAAGTTGTGGCGCGCAACAGCCAAAAATGATCGAAGATGTAAACCCTATGAATTATGCCAATAGCATCACTTCAAAAGAATTAAAAGAACATCTTTATATTTTTGCTAGCGACGATTTTGAAGGTCGCGAAACGGGTGAGCCGGGACAAAAGAAAGCTGCAGAGTACCTTAAAAAGGAATATAAATCTTTAGAAATAGTTTCTCCAATTGGTGGAGATGATTATTACCAAGAAGTTCCTTCTTCTATGTTTAGAGGCGACGTGAAAAATTCAGAAAACGTTTTAGCATACATCCCTGGAAGTGAAAAGCCAAATGAAATTTTAGTTATCTCGTCTCATTACGATCACGTTGGAATGGATGATAAAGGAAATGTTTTTAACGGAGCAGATGACGATGGATCTGGAACAGTTGCCATCCTAGAAATAGCAGAAGCCTTTGCAAAAGCTAGAAAAGATGGATTTGCTCCAAAACGTTCAATTTTGTTCTTGAATGTTACCGGTGAAGAAAAGGGATTGATCGGTTCTAAATATTACACCGAAAATCCTGTTTTTGCGTTGTCTCAAACTGTTGCTAATCTAAATATAGATATGATTGGTAGAACAGATGATGCGCATAAAAAAAAATGATAATTACGTATATCTTATCGGAAGTGATAAGCTGAGTACCGAACTTCATGAGTTAAGTGAAGCTGTAAACGCTAAGTACACAAAATTAGATTTGGACTATACTTATAATGATGAGAACGATCCAAACCGTTTTTATTACAGAAGTGATCATTACAACTTCGCTAAAAATGATATTCCAATTATCTTCTATTTTAATGGGGTTCATGCCGACTACCATAAAATAACTGATACTCCGGATAAAATTAGATATGACCTTTTAGAAAAGCGTGCTCGTTTAGTGTTTTTAACTGCATGGGAAATTGCAAACAGAGCTGAACGTCCTGTAGTAGACAAAGGGGCAAAAGCTTCTTCTAAGTAAAACATTTTAATCTTAATAAAAAAA
>NZ_AJLT01000086.1 GCF_000258765.1 Gillisia marina | reverse complement strand
ACAACACAGCCTTGAGCGCGACAGAGATTAATAACTTGGCAAGTATGACTAGCACTCTTAAAACAGCAGCAAATGAATTTTCTAAAAAAGAGAAATTGGAGAATATAGAGATTTCCGGTAAAGTATTTCAGAAGGAAATATTGGCCTATCCAAACCCATTTACTACCAACACATTTGTAAGTTTTACACTTTTAAAACATGACACATACTCTATAACCTTGTATAATAATATAGGGATTAAAATAAAGGATATTAAAAAAGGCATGAGTAATGCAGATGAGCCTAATACCATTGAAGTTGATGGATCTTGGTTGCCTACAGGTGCTTATTTACTTAGAATGGAGACCGGTAGTGGAAAAAGTAAAACGATAAGGTTGCTTAGAAAGTAAAAAATTATAATAGTGGTGTTAAGAAGATAAAGTATCTACTGTGTTTGTTTCCAATAAAATTGTGAACATGCTATGAGACGAATAATTAAACCTTCAAAAAAATAAGTATTAATGAAGCTTTGTTATCACTAAGAATTGACTACAATCTTCAACGTTTTTCAAAAAACAAAACACTGTGTTATTTCTCGAATTTTTTTTGATCCAATAAAATATTTTTAACGATTAATAAGAAACCATTATGCAATTGAGCGAAAACAATAATTTCACATTTAATAAAATATTCTCATTCAGAGAACGTAAAAACGGGTATTCTAAACCAATAATTGCAGCTATTAGGAAAGTAATTCCAAATGCGGTTAAAGAAAAAATACATCGAAATAAAAGCATAAAAAAAGTATTATGATCGATTACGAAGGGCAATTATAAAGCCGATAAAATCTCCAAGAGTCTATATAAAGCAAGGTATTTCACGCATGGGTTTTTTTGAAATTTTACATGAGCGAAATGTGGAATATGTACTACTTCGCTGGTGGCATGATTTACCCGAAATTCCAGAAGGGGAAGACATGGATATTTTGATAAAAGACGAAGATCGCGATCTAATAAACGATTTGGTTGTCTTTTATGATAATGGGACCGATTTAAAATGTGATTTTTATACCATTTCCGGAAGTAAACACGGCAGCCGTAGAAATATTCCATATTTTCAATCCAATCTAGCACATTCTTTAGTTGAAAAAAGAATATTATATAGAGGAGCTTATGTGCCTTCTCCTTTAACTTACTTCGCTTCCCTTGCGTATCACGCAGTTTTTCATAAAGGTTTTAATTCAGGATTGCCCGGCTTCGAAGAAAAGCAAACCGAGGTAGAACATGATTATACTTCAGTATTAAAAGATCTTTCAATGGAATTGGGTATAAATATAAACATCACTACTCAAGGCATATTTAATTGGTTAAAAGAGCAAAACTTTGCGCCAGCAGATGATACTTTAGCAAAGCTTGTTGAGTTGAAACCAGAGTTGGGTTTTTTGCAAAAACGTCTTTATTCAGACATAAGAGGGGGAGATCTTATAGTGTATTTAGTGAGAGAAAAACTTTTAGAAGACGGATTGCTTGAGGATTTCAAGAATTTCTTGGAAGATAAATATCAGTTTGATATAATTGACACCCGCATCCTAAATTCCGAAGAAAAAAAAACATTGTAAGCATCAAATTCGAGGAGGTAAATGGGATAAAGGTCCCTATAAATCTTCTGGTGGCCCTCCTGCTGTTCTTATTGTTGCATATGATTATTATCCTTGGCCACTAAATAGTGTTGAAGCCAAAAAGCAAACACGGATGACAAATAGAAATAATCCTAATGCTAAATATGATTTTAGAGAGCTTATTAATAGTTCAACTAAAATAAATGAAAAATACAATGGAGTGCATTCCTCCGACAACGAGCTTGATGCTTGGTTTTATATATCCCAGATTGGGGAGGAATACCGAGATGCAATTTCGAAAGAGGTAGAAATTAGAAGACGGCACTTTACTGGAATATGGGGTGTAGAAAAAACACTGTCTGCAGGACAGATTTCGAAGGTAGAGATTATTAAATATGGTGAAGGTTTAGGCGTAAAAAAAAACGTTTCGTCCAGGAAAAGAAATCTATTTTCATAGAGAGCTTTTTGCAATAAAAGAACTTTCAAAAGAACTAACATTTATTCCATCATTGTTAGAAGAAGGGGAAGGGTATTTCGTAGTTCCATATTTAAAAAATATTTTGAGTGAATTACCAGATGCGGAAAAAATTAAAATACTGTTTTCTAAAAGAATGGAAATAATTAAAATTATAGAAAGTATGAGTTTAAGAGGCTTGGCATATATTGATTTTACTCCGGAAAGTCTTATTATCACTCCAAACAACACACTCTTTTGTACAGGCTTTTCATTTTTACAAAAATATGAGACTCCAATTTTAAATATAGAGCAAGGTGTTGAAATTACAGGGATACCCAAAACAGGTAATTTTGATCTTCCTAAAAATTTTGATACGAATTCTAGTTCATTTAATCATGTATGGGGACCTTCCATAGGGAATTGGGAGAGCAATATTCTTAAGAACGGAAATTAATGTGTTACCATATTGTATGGGTTTATGAAAAATTAATATCCACTAAAAATGGAATGTGGTATAAAGCCCATGCTTTATTTTAAAAAAGAAGTTTATTATGGCAAAAATTATTGAATTGTGTGGTTCCCCTGGGGTTGGGAAATCCAGTATTTTTTATGAGCTTGAAAAGAGACGAAATAACGATAAATGGATAACAGCTTCCAACACCAATCCTTATGGGGATAAAAGCATCCTTGATTTTGCGAAAAGCATTTTCAAAAAAGTTAAACACAGAAAATATGCAAGAACATCAATCACTAATAAATCGGAGCGTTTATATGAAGTTTTAAGGTTTGTCTATAGAGAAATTAAAAAAGGTAGAAAATTTGTGGATTTAGAAGCGATGAAGGACGCTGGAGATCGCTTTGTGGGTGAACATCCAGAATTTATTGAAGCCTGTTGGGGCAATATTTTTGCCCGCCAAAGAAGAAGCTATAATGGTTTAGATTTAAGATTCGAAAAGGCAGAATTTATATATAGAATCATAAAAAAAAAATCAAGTTTTAAAAAGAAAAAAATATCTAATAAAACTATAATTATAGATGAAGGTTTTATAAATATGATAGACCGAGGCTTATATAAAAGCACTACACGGGAGACCGAAAGGCAAGAGATTTATGAACTTTTAGAGATCATGCCATTGCCAAATGCTTTGGTTTATATTGAAACTGATTTAAATGAAAATGCAAAAAGGCTTTTCTCTAGAGCTGAAATACGAGACATGCATAAAGGATTGTCCATGGCCGAATTAATAGATTGCACAAAGACTTGCAGGGAACGAATTTTAACGGCTATAAAGCATTTGGAAAATAAAGGAATGCCGGTATTATATATAGACGCTTCAAATCCCATCAAGGAAAGCGCAAATATAATAATAGATTTCGCAGAAAATTTTGAACTACATGCAGTAAATAATAGTCCTGAAAAGGCCATGATAGTTTAGTGTGTTGTTATTTTTTTAGATCCTCATTTTTAAGAATTTATAACTGTTTTGTATTTATAAATTACAAGAATAAATGGCCAAGTATATAGAATTTGTCGGAGTTCCTGGGGTTGGAAAATCAACAACCTATGAATTTTTAAAAACTACACAGGTAAAAGACTCCAAATGGCTTCCTTATGAAGAATTATACAAAAATAAATACAACGATAAAAAAGGAATTAAAGAGTTATTAGTAAACTTCTTAATTAAAAAAAATTAGGCCTCAAGCATTATCTAAAAATAGGCATGATAGGCTTATATTAAATAGGGCTATAAATAAAAACCCCGAATTAATTGATTTGTTTTGGCAGACTATTTCTAAAAGAAAAAATATAAAAGGAGAAGAATTAAGGTTTTACGGAGCTAATTATATTCGGGCTATTTTAGAGAAAATTCAAAAAGTAAGAGAGGAGACTTCAGATAAATTCTTTTTGCTAGACGAAGGCCTTATACACAATCTTAATTATTTTACCCCTAACGGATCAACTTCAGGATTTAAATTACAGGTTTCTGAAATACTTAGTCTTATGGATTTGCCAAATGCAATAATCTATTTTGATGGTGATGTTACCACCATTGTTGAAAGAACGATGGAAAGGGGAAACCTTCGGATTAATGATAAATTTTTGACACCTCAAGAACTTATAAACTCAAGATTGGAATCCATTAAAGAAAAAAGCATGTATATAAATGCCGTGAAATCTAAAAACATCCCCGTTTTGTCATTAGATGCAAATGATAGTGTGAGGGATAAATCAGACAAAATAATTTCTTTCATTAACAACTTAGGATAATATTATTTTATGAGTTAACACCCTAAGTCATTTTAAATACCACTATCAAAAAGTACCGTCCTTACTGCTTTTATAGCTCTAGCTCATTTTTGGATTTAGTTCTAAATCGTCTACACAATAAGAAATGAAGTTAAAAACATACTTATTATGAAAATTGCATTATGCTCTAAAGGAAATTTTTCTTTAGAAAAAGGTTTTACCAAAAACAGAATTGAATTGGCCGAAGCTTTACACAAGCTTGGTTGGGAAACTGTAATGGTAGATAAACAAAAGTTGGGCATTCCTTCAAAAGAAAAATATAATGCTAAAAAGCATAGCACAGCTTTAAAGGAATATCTAATAAATAACTGTTATCAATTTGATGTGGTATTGTATGAATATGATACGCTTCCATTTAATAGAAATTTATTTGATAAAAACACTTTGTTTGTAGCGAGACCTGCTATTCTTGATTTTCATTTTTCCAGAATAAAATTCAGATATAATCTTAAAACTAAAATAGCTCGATTAATAAGACTATTTGTAAATAGAATACATGGAAATAATATCGATACTGAAGCGCTTTACAAGAAAATTGAATACAGCCTAAATCAATCGGACTTAATTCAAGTACAAAATACTAAGGATCGCAATTTGCTAATTACGCGTGGTTTTAATTCAAATAAAATTATAATAGTTCCCAATGGTATAAGTTCAGATCGAATTTCAATGTTCAAGCCTAATTCAAATAAATATCAGGAGCCATTTATCTTGGCATTTGTAGGAACATTTGACTTTAGGAAAGGAGCAATGGATTTTTCAGATATTTTAAGTGATTTAAAAAACCGTTTTCCTTCTATTAAGCTGAAATTATTAGGAACCATTTATACTGCTGATTGGGTTTTTAATTTTTTTCCAAAAAAACATCATTCATGTATAGAGGTAATTCCCAAATTTAAATCAGAGGATTTACCTGAACTATTAAAGGATTGCACCATGGGTTTTTTTCCCTCGTATCTTGAGAGTTTTGGTTTTGGGGCTCTAGAAATGATGTGTGCAGGATTACCCGTAGTTGCTTATAAATCCCCTGGCCCATCAGATTTTATTCTTCCAGAGCTATTGGTTCCCACAGGCGATAGAAAGGCATTGTCTAAAAAAATAATAGCACTTCTCGAAAACAAGGAAGAATTAAAAAAGAAATCAAAAAAAGCCCGGGAAATAGTAGTACGTAATTATTGCTGGGAAGATATAGCTAAAGATGTTGATGTGCACTACAAGTATCATTTTAGCAAGAGAGGCTATGCATATAAAATAGGTGTTAAAAACATTAACATGTTACCTATTCAGGAATAGATTTTCATTATTAATTAAGATCACTAATTTAAATTGTTTTCATATGACACCATTAGTTTCAATTATAATTCCGGTCTATAATTCCGAAAAATATATTCTAAAGACCATAGAAAGTTGTTTGCATCAAACCTACAAAAATTTTGAAATAATAATTATTAACGATGGAAGCACAGATAGATCTGAAGAGATAATAAAACAATTTAGCGATATAAGAATAAAATATTCTAAGATTGAGAATAGTGGTCCTTGTTACGCTCGAAATTTTGGAATAACTAAAGCTACCGGTGAGCTGTTTCAATTTTTAGATGCAGACGATATTTTAGATAAAAGAAAGCTGGAATTTCAGGTTCGAAACTATAAGTCCAACGGTGATGAATTTATTTATAGCGGAATTATGGGATATATTATTAATGATCAAAAAAATCTTGAACCAGATTTCGATTTTTACTACAAAAACCTAGAAGTTGAAGAATATTTTAGAGAGATGTTTAATCATTTTGGAAAATACTACACTACAGGAATGTGGTTGGTGCCAAGAGCGTTGGTAGAGAAAACTCATGGTTGGGATGAAAAAGTATTAATAAATAATGATGGAGAATATTTTTCTAGAATTATTCTGTTTTCAAAAGGGGTCTTATTTTGCCCCGGTTCAAAATTTTATTATCGTAGAGATGTGCCTATGAGCGTTAGCAAACGTTTCAATTCTAAGCATATTTATGAAAGTTGGTTGTACTCATATAGTTGTTATACCAAGTATTTTCAAGAGAGATTAAATAAAGAATCTGCAGATGAACTAGGGAGAATAGCTTTGAGCATTTATTACTGCAATTCCTATCCCAACCACCCAGATCTTTTAAGCAAATGCAAACAACAAATAAGACAGTTGGGATATTACACCCCTGTGGCACATGGCGGAAGGATATTTAAATTTATATCTGCCATAATAGGTGTTGAAAATGCCTTGGAAATTAGATCTCTAAAGAATTGAATTGATTTTTAAACAATTGCTTTTAGGTATAATTATGAGAATAATATTTGTATGCGGTTCACTTGAAGTAGGGCGAGATGGGGTTGGAGATTATACCCGAAGACTAGCTAGCGAATTAATAAGGCAAGGGAATCAGGTTGCTATTCTAGCTTTTAATGACCGAAATGTCAATGGAATAATTAGAGAGAAGCAGAAGCAAGAAGGCATAAATGTGAATGTTCTTCGATTAGGTTCTAAAGCGCCTGCTAGAAACAGACTACGCAATGCAAAAACTTGGATTGAAGAATTTAATCCCGAATGGATAAGTCTGCAATATGTTCCTTTTTCTTTTCATGAGAAAGGACTGCCATGGCGCTTGGGGAATCAATTATTAAAATTGGGTGCCGGAAAGTCTTGGCATATTATGTTTCATGAACTATGGGTTGGCATGGATAAAAAAGCCTCATTTAAAAATAGAATTTATGGTGCTTTACAAAAGTATATTATAAAGAATACCATTAATGTATTAGACCCCAAAATAGTACATACTCAAACATGCCTTTATCGCGAACATATTAGCCAGCTTGGCTATAAAGTAGAACTTCTACCATTATTTGGAAATATTCCAATAATAGATCTACAAGAAGAAAAAAAAAATGAAGATTTAATAAAGATCGCAGTGTTTGGGGGAATTCATTTTGGTGCAAATTTAAAAAAAATGGTTAAAAAACTTCCGGAAAAGAATAAGTACAAATTCTATTTTATTGGCAGTAATGGGCCAGAACAGAGAAATTGGATAGATGTTTTAAAGGAGCATAATATAGATTTCAGGAATTATGGATGGTTAGAAAATAATGAAGCTTCAAAAGCATTATCTCGATGTCAATGGGGGCTTACCAGTACACCTTATTATTTAACAGAGAAAAGTGGGTCTGCAGCAGCTATGTTAGAACACAACTTAACAGTCTTTTGTATTGCTCGTAAGTGGAAACCCAGAAATATAAGAACGAAAATTTTAACCAACGATTCCATTATTAGATGGAGCAACAGTTTGAATATAGCCGGTTTTGTAGAAAACAAAGACTCTAAATATGAACAAAATTTAGAAAAGGTTACTAGAAAATTTGTTAAAGGGTTAAAATCAAATCAATTTTAGTCAATGGCAACATTACAATATTTATGGAAACATAGAGCTAAGTTTTCTGCTGGAAGCATTCATTTTTATAAAGCGTGGGGAAAACGAATTTTTACAATTAAAGAAGTGCTTCAGCGAAATTCTAGAAGGACTAAATTAATTAATGGCGGAGCAATAATTTGTAAAACCTCAGAAATTGGAAATATTAGGGCAGAAGGGAATAAATGTAATTTAACAATTGGAGCACATTCATTTTTAGGAAAGGCGGAATTGGCTTTACACGATCAAATTACATTAGGTAAGTACGTGTGCATAAATGACGGGGTAAAATTATTGAGTGGATCACATAATATTAATGACCCATTTTGGAAGCTTATTAAAAAACCCATCATTATCCATGATTATGTTTGGGTGGCTACAAATGCTATTATTCTTCCGGGAGTAACTATTGGAAAAGGAGCCGTTATTGGTGCAGGTGCTGTAGTAAGCAAGGATGTTGCCCCATTTTCGGTAATGGTTGGAAATCCCGCTAAACCATTATTAAAAAAAAAGAAAAGAATTTTTTATGTATGATCCATGCCAATTTCTAGCGGGGAATACGGCCTGGTTAGTTGGTTAACTGTTCTTAGATATGGGGAATAAAACAATATTACTTTCACATCCTACAGGAAATTCTAATGTGCGTGCTTTGTTAGGGGGACTTATTAAAGCTGGATTATTAGGCAGGTTTTATACTTGTATCGCTATTTTGGAAGATAGCTTTTTACAAAAATTTGCTAGGGTTTTCCCAATAAGTGGACTAAGAAAAAGAGTTTTTAATTCTGATGTAAAACCTTATCTCTATGTAAGACCCTTAAAGGAAATTGGTAGATTGATTTCTCAAAAAGTAGGATGGAAACAAGGAGTAGAGCATGAAGAAGGGATTTTTTGCATAGATAAAGTATATAGCGATTTAGATAGATTTATATCTAAAAATTTGAATAACATAGATGCTGTATATGCTTATGAGGATGGTGCTTTATCAAGTTTTCGAAAAGCAAAAGCGAAAGGCATTTTTTGTATATACGATCTACCTACCGGATATTGGAGAGCACATGATAAGTATTTAATTGATGAAAGGATAAATAGGCCTGAATGGATGAGGACAGTTACTTGCGTTCTCGATTCTAAAGAAAAATTAGCCAAAAAAGATGAAGAGCTTGCCTTGGCAGATATCATTTTTGTTGCCAGCAATTTCACAAAAAAAACATTGGAATTGTATCCTGGAATTCTCCCTCCTGTGTATGTGATTCCCTATGGGTTCCCACCAATATGCGAAAAAAGGACCTATAAAAGTTTGAGTGCTAGAAAAATTAATTTATTATTTGTTGGGAATCTTACACAACTTAAGGGAATAGCAAATGTATTGGAAGCCGCTAAAATTCTTAAAGGTAAAGTCAATCTAACGATCGTAGGAAAACGAACAAGCTATAATTTTTCACCCTTAGAAAAGGAATTAGCAAAGCATACTTGGATACCATCACTTCCAAATGAAGAGGTTTTAGCATTAATGAGACAACAGGATATTTTAATTTTCCCATCTCTTTTTGAAGGCTATGGATTGGTGGTGGCAGAGGCAATGTCTCAAGGAACTCCAGTAATTACAACAAATAGAACCTGTGGTGCAAATTTTATTGAGGATGGTATTAATGGTTGGATAGTTCCCGCAGGTAATACTTCTGAAATTGTGAAAACATTAAATAAGATTTTAGAGCACCCGGAGTGTATAGCTAAAATAGGAACAGAAGCTTTAAAGACCGCTGCAAAATCTCCAATGTCTATCTATGGAGATAAATTATCAGCATCCATTGAAGATTTTATAAAATCAAATTGATGATAGATCAGGAAGTATTAAGAAGTTTAAAACGTGCCATTTGGCTATATTTTTTCTTGTTGATCTTTGAAGGAGCCTTAAGAAAATGGGTCTTGCCAGGGCTTTCAGAACCTTTATTAATTGTTAGGGATCCGGTTGCTATATGGATTCTTTATAAATCTATTATAAGTGGCCTTTGGAAACCTAATGGTTATGTGCTCTCAATTTATGCAGTATCCATTCTAGCTTTGGTTTTAGCACTTTTCATTGGACATGGCAATATTTTAGTTGCTATATATGGTTTGCGCATTACGTTAATACATTTTCCTTTAATCTTTATTATTGGGATGGTTTTTAACAGGGAAGATGTATTAAAAATGGGAAAAGCTGTTCTTTGGCTTTGTATAGGAATGACTATTCTGGTTGCTATACAGTTTTATAGCCCACAATCTGCTTGGGTTAATCTTGGTATTGGGGGCGACTTAGAAGGTTCAGGTTTTGGAGGTGCTGCAGGTTTTTTTCGTGTTCCAGGGACATTTTCTTTTACCAATGGTCTAGCTTTTTTTTTATGGGTTAGCAGCGGCCTATATTTTTTATTTTTGGCTAGATAAAAAATCTGTTCATATATCAAAATCCTTATTGTTAGTAGCCACTATCTCACTTTTAGTTGCAATACCACTAAGTATTAGTAGGACAGTTTTATTTCAAATTGTATTAAGCTTAGTTTTTATGCTAATCATTTCAGGAAGAAACCCTAAAATTATAATTAGAGTGTTTACTGCTTTAATAGTAGGCTTTTTTCTTTTATTAATGCTGAATAATTTTTCCTTTTTCAAAACTGCTAGTTATGTATTTATGGAAAGATTTACCAGTGCCAACGAGACCGAAGGAGGATTGGAAGGAGTTTTTATCGATCGTTTTTTAGGAGGGATGTATGGTGCTGTTACTAACGATAAATTTGAATTTTGGGGTGAGGGAGTAGGTATGGGAACGAATGCAGGAGCTAAAATATTAACTGGCGACAATTCCAAGTTCTTGATTGCAGAAGGAGAATGGGGTAGAGTAATTGGAGAAATGGGACTAGTATTAGGGATCATCGTTATACTAATTAGAGGAGGGGTTGTACTAGAATTGTTTCGAAAAGCATGGGATTCTATAAGGATGAACAATACACTCCCTTGGATGTTATTGAGTTTTGGGATGATAATTATTTTGCAAGGACCCTGGGCTCAGCCTACTACATTAGGATTTGGAATTCTAATTGGTGGATTAATATATGCTTCCATAGAAAAGGATCATTAAAATATGGATATAATAATTTTTACTCATCCCAGCTTCCAAGGCTCTCAAAGTATGCCTAAATATGCCAATATGCTTGCCGATGGTATGAGGCAAAGGGGGCATAAAGTTGAGTTATGGACTGCTACCAAATTTTTTTACCAGATTCCTTTAGGAAGCTTTTTAAAAAAATGGCTTGGCTATTTAGATCAGTTTCTGGTGTTTCCTTTAAAGGTGAAAACTAGATTAAAAAAATATCCTAAAAACACACTTTTTGTATTTGCAGATCAAGCTTTGGGGCCTTGGGTACCTTTAGCAATTAAGCGACCTCACGTGGTTCATTGTCATGATTTTATTGCATTACATTCTGCATTGCATAGAATTCCTGAAAATAAAGTTGGATTTACAGGGATACTTTATCAAAAATGGATTCGAAATGGATTTGGAAAAGCAAAAAATTTCATTTCAATTTCAATTAAAACCAAGGAAGATCTTCATGCCACATTACCTAATAAGCCTTTAATATCTGAAGTTGTTTACAATGGACTTAATCAGAATTTTGAACCTGGAAATTTACAGGAGGTAAGGGCGAATCTTAAAGATCAATTTGATATAGAATTGAAAAATGGGTATATATTACATGTGGGGG
>NZ_AJLT01000085.1 GCF_000258765.1 Gillisia marina | reverse complement strand
TCTGATATTCAGGACACTTTTCAAATCCAATTTGGTGCTTTATTAAATGATTTTGATAAACAAAGTAAAGACCATTTATCTGGTGATCCAGTGGAATGCCGAGATGCAGACCCTGCATATGTGCTTGTTGCACTTACCGATAGCAACGATGACTGGGTTGCAGGAATGAACCCAGAGGCCGATCCTAATGATTTGATTATGATTGATATTGTAGATAACAATGGAAGTTGGGAAACCGAATATTCAGAATTATTGGGCTTACCGGCTGGTACCTACTATCTTGAATATTTTATTGTTTACAGTGCCGATGACCAGGTATTATGGGTAGCCCCACGTGAGGGTGGTGCCTATGCGAGTAGCGTTGGAGACCCGTTGCCGCAGGAAATCGAATTAAGTGCAGGTACCAAGCCATATGTGCAAGTAGATGTACTATGTTTTGTTCCTCGTGCAGAAGATGCCTTTGGCTATTTATTCATCGACATTAACGCTATTCCGATAGAGAACAACTATTGCATTTTTGTGAACTATTGTGATGACGAAACTGGTAGAGAGTACCCAGCCAAGTTCCAAGTAGACGTTTGGCAGATGGGTATGATGGTGTTGAGGTGGTCATAGATGGGCTAATGAATACTATTAATCCTGGACCGGCAGCCACTGTACTTTGCTTCCCATTACCACCATTGGTTGGGGACGATACATATTTTGTTCGAGTAACTGTTTTGGATGATGCACTATTGCCATACACTTCTGATGCTTCAGATTTTGTAGAATTCGAAATCGATCAAGATGATATTGATGGTCAATTATTG
>NZ_AJLT01000084.1 GCF_000258765.1 Gillisia marina | reverse complement strand
AGGTACTTCCACTTCGGTTTCAGGACTGGATTATGGTACTACTTATTATTGGCGGGCATTAGCGACCAATGCTGTGGGAGATAGCAACTGGTCTGCTGTTAGGAGTTTTATTACTATGTCAGAGCCTACCTTAGCAAGTGTTCCGCAGCTAAGCACTCCGGCAAATGCAGCCACGGGTATTTCTGTAACGCCCAACTTGAGTTGGAATGCTTCTTCGGGAGCAGACAGCTATAGAGTTCAGGTGTCTACAACTTCTAATTTTTCATCAACATTAGCAAATCAAAGCAACATTACAGGTACTTCCACTTCGGTTTCAGGACTGGATTATGGTACTACTTATTATTGGCGGGCATTAGCGACAAATGCTGTGGGAGATAGTAACTGGTCTGCTGTAAGGAGTTTCACCACTATATCGGCTCCATCAAATGGAGCGTTGGTGGCTCACTGGAAGATGGATGAGAGTAGTGGTACAACATTACTCGATGC
>NZ_AJLT01000083.1 GCF_000258765.1 Gillisia marina | reverse complement strand
ATGGGGCTACGGATGTTGCGCTAAGCCCTAGTCTGAGTTGGAATGCTGCTTCGGGAGCAGATAGCTATAAGGTGCAGGTGTCCACAACCTCTGATTTTTCATCAACACTAGTAAATCAAAGCAATATTACAGGAACTTCCACTTCGGTTTCAGGACTGGATGATGGCACTACTTATTATTGGCGGGCATTAGCGACCAATGCTGTGGGAGATAGCAACTGGTCTGCTGTAAGGAGTTTCACCACTATATCGGCTCCATCAAATGGAGCGTTGGTGGCTCACTGGAAGATGGATGAGAGTAGTGTACAACATTACTCGATGC
>NZ_AJLT01000082.1 GCF_000258765.1 Gillisia marina | reverse complement strand
TTACGGGAGTTCTCGAGCAGGGAGTAAGGTTTAACGGAACTAACCAGTTTGCTACCGCTGTTGACGCCACCTCTCTCGACCTTACCACTGCCATCACCATTGCGACTTGGCTTCGTCCAGAAAAAAGAGCAACTCAGTATTTGGTTAAAAAAGCGGATAAGCATTCGATCGATGGGTACGAACTTTCCATGTCCAGTGGGGGTACGGTTTACTTCCGTTTTAACCAGAGAACCGCTGGGAACAGCTATAGGTTGGATTCACAGGCTTCTTACCCAACCAATGGTACCACGTGGATGCATGTGGCGGTAAGTTATGATGGATCTACTATTAGATTGTACATCAATGGGGTTGAGGATAACACCAAAGTACTTTCTTCGCCTCCTGCGATATCTATTAATACTTTGGCACTGACCTTTGGAGCAGGGGACGGTGGATATAGGGGATTTCAAGGAGCCATGGATGATACGCGTATTTACAACACAGCTTTGAGCACAACAGAGATTAATAACTTGGCAACGATATCGAACACACCTACCTTAGCTAGTGTTCCGCAATTAAGCGCTCCAGCAGATGCAGCTACGGGTGTTTCTGTAACGCCCAACTTGAGTTGGAACGCTTCCACGGGAGCAGATAGCTATAGAGTTCAGGTATCTACGACCTCTAATTTTTCATCAACATTAGTAAATCAAAGCAACATTATAGGTACTTCCACTTCGGTT
>NZ_AJLT01000081.1 GCF_000258765.1 Gillisia marina | reverse complement strand
ACCTGTTCTCGATACATTTCTCCCCTCAGCTTCCGCCTCGGTAAAAACACTCGAACTGACGGTTTTGAAATTTGTATCGAGAACGACTAAGGGAAGGTTTGAAGAAATTTACTTTGAAAAATTCTTCTTTGCCAAATTAGGGAGTTCACTAAACTCACCTGCAATAAGGGCTTCCTTTTTTGCACGAGACCAGTTTTTTACTTGTTTTTCTATGGCTATGGCGTAGTTAATATCTCTGAACTCTGCGTAATACACTAGAGCAACCGGTAGCCTTTGGGAAGTGTAACTGTCAGGATATTTGGAAGATTGATGTTCAAACAGACGCTTATTGAGGTTGAAAGTGACACCTGTGTAGAAAGTGTTGTCAGAACATTTCAGGATATAGACGTAGCTGTTTTTCATTTAATTAATATACAGTTTTTTCTTCTTCGGCTGTATAAGTAATTTTTAACATTGTCTTGTTCTCGATACTTTTTTTTTCCTCAGCTTCGCCTCGGTA
>NZ_AJLT01000080.1 GCF_000258765.1 Gillisia marina | reverse complement strand
CAGCTGGAAATACTGCTACTTGTAGCTTTACAGTAACAGTATCAGATGAAGAACCACCAACAATTACATGTCCTGCCGATATCGATCAAGATGTCGATCAAGGAGTTTGTGGAGCCGTAGTAAACTACAGCTTGCCAACAGCGTCTGATAATGATGGAACTCCTATAAATGTGGTGCTTGTTAGTGGACCGGCTTCAGGAGAAACATTCCCGGTTGGAACTACAACAGTAACATATAGTGCAACCGATGCGGCTGGAAATTCCGCGGAATGTAGTTTTGATGTAACCGTAAATGACAATGAAGATCCTATATTTGATCCAGTAACAAATATTGAACAAAACGTAGATGCCGGAGTATGTGG
>NZ_AJLT01000079.1 GCF_000258765.1 Gillisia marina | reverse complement strand
AACGGTCTTGGTTAACGCAAGTAGCGTGGAGTAGGGACGGCTTCTTGTCGGCTTAGTTGTTTGTTAATTGATGTCTAAAATAGCACTTTTCACTGGACTGCCCGCTATTTGCTGGTAACCGATGTTACCTGACGTTTTATTGTTTTGAATAATCACTTAATTTTAAGTTTGTTAAACTACCATCAATATTGGTGTAATTAAGTTGTACAAATCCATATTCAGGACTGAAATATGCCTTTAATTTTGTTTCACCAATTCTGCTATTAGCTGTTGATTCAATTACATAACAATCAATATCACCTAAATTTGTTTTTAAACTTTTTCTATCAGTAATCTTATAATTGTATTTATTCTCTATTTGTCCTTCCCAAGCTTTCCATCGTTTATCACTCCATCCATCGCCAATCTCAAGTGTCCAATTCCATTCATTTCCTATTTCGTAAGGTGTTTTTATATATGGAAACGGATTAATTTCTAAAATGGAAAAATATTTATCTCTTGGTGGATGCATCCAAATGTTATCCTCATTTTCTATTACTCCAGAAGAAGAAAGAAAGGGAGCTTTGCCATTTTGAAGTAAATATTCATATTGGATAATTGTCTGATTATAGTCAGGATTATTATTTATCATAGGTTCCAGTCCTGGCTTAACTGTAATCGATACTTTATGAATAGTAGTTTCATTTATGGAATCTGTTGGAACGAACTTCCATCTTTTCATGTAATCTTTTACGCTTTCATCCCAAGTGAATAAAAGTTTTTCATTTGTCGGTGTAATGTGTTCAATATCATAGGTGAAAATTACACCTTCCTTAAATGTCAGATTATTTTGAGTGTATCGATTTTGGTCAACATTTGTAGAATCAAATTTTTCTACCGAAATCCCAGAGTCATCTATGAGTATATAATCTTTTTCTACTTCTTTAATTTTTTCATTGCAACTTAACGTTATAAATATTACTACTAAAATCAGAATGTTTATTGCTCTCATAAATTTTGGTGTAAAATGACAGGTAACGGTCTTGGTTAAGGCAAGTAGCGTGGAATAGGGACACGTTCTTGTCGGCTTTGTTGTTTTTTACTTGATGTCTAAAATAGCACTTTTCACTCGAATGCCCGCTATTTGCGCTTAACCGATGTTGGCAA
>NZ_AJLT01000078.1 GCF_000258765.1 Gillisia marina | reverse complement strand
TTTTTTAAGCTAAAAAGTTTTCGACTGCGCTCGAACAGACAAAACGAGATATTTTAACTGTTTGAAAATTAATAAAATAAACAATAAAAATTGAATGTAGTTATCTACTGACCTCTATATATTAAGATAAACTTTTGAAAAATCAATCTTTTTTTCATTAAGCTTAATATGTTAATACGCCTATTTGTATTGCAATGATATCTTAATCTTTAGTTTTAAATAATTAAGTCTTAAATTAGAGTGACTAATATTCAATTAACTGATTATTAGTTTTTTAAATAGTATAAACTCTAATTAAGAAATCATGAAAAAGGAAAATTGGCCGGCATTGTCCTACCAAGATGCTAAAGGAACCTATGAGACCATCCATTTATGGACCCAGATCGCCGGGAAAGTAAAATTAACACAGATGCCTTGGATAAATCATTCGTGGCACACCACTTTGTTTGTAAGCCCTCGCGGATTAACAACTGGAGATATTCCTTCAGAAAACAAACACTTTCAGATAAATTTCGATTTTATAGATAATGAGCTGCAAATTGTAACCAGCCAAGGAGAAAGCAATTCTTTTGATTTAAAAAACATGTCTGTTGCCGGTTGCTATAAAAATGTAATTGGTTGCTTGAAAGATTTTGGAATTGATGTAAAAATAAATACAACACCTAATGAAATGGTAGATCCTATTCCTTTAGATAAAGATGAGCAGCATAATGAGTACGACCCAGAACATGCCTCTAAATGGCATACAGTGTTATTAAACGTAGATGAGGTTTTTAATAAATTTCGTGCAGAGTTTATTGGGAAATCAAGCCCGGTGCATTTCTTTTGGGGCAGTTTTGATTTAGCGGTTTCAAGATTTTCCGGAAAAGAAGCTCCCAAACATCCAGGAGGAATCCCAAATTTACCAGATTGGGTAGCGCAAGAGGCCTATTCTCATGAGGTAAGCAGTAGCGGATTCTGGCCTGGAAATGAAATGTTGCCATTTGCGGCATTCTATAATTATATCTATCCCGAACCAAAAAAATTCAATGATTCTCACATAAGACCTAAAAACGCGTATTATTTTAAAGATATGGGAGAATTTATTTTGCCATATAAAGATGTACAGCAGTCTGCAGACCCATCTAAAATGCTGTTGGCATTTTTGCATAGTACCTATAACAATGCAGCAGATCTTGCAAATTGGGATAGAAAAGTATTAGAAAAACAAGTGGTGAGTTAATCGCTAAATTTTCGATCTTTAGCAGATTAAAATTTTGAGATGAATCACGACCCTACGTATCAAACAGAACGACTAATATTGAGACCAACCACTTTGGAAGACGCAGCTCTGTTTTTAAAACTGCTGAATACTCCAAAGTGGCTTCAATTTATAGGTGATCGAAATATTAAAAATTTGCAAGATGCTGAAGCATATATTCACGAAAACATTTTGCCTGTATTTAAGAAAAATGGCTTCGGAAATTTTACTGTGATTAGAAAATCTGATGATGTGAAAATTGGCTGTTGCGGATTGTATGATAGGCTAGGAGTGGAGGGAATAGATATCGGTTTTGCTTTTTTGCCGGAGTATGAAAGACAAGGTTATGCCTTGGAAAGTTCAGCGAAAATTAAAGCGATTGCTATTTCAGACTTTGGTCTAACCCAGATTAGCGCAATTACAAATCCTGAAAACCTTGGATCTCAAAAGTTGCTTGAAAAATTAGAATTGAATTTTTCAGAAATGATTACGCTTCCAAAATCTGAAGAGAGGCTTATGTTGTATAAGTGGCGTGATAACTAATAATTCAATATTTTACTAAGCACGAATTTTCAAAATCCAAATTTAACAATACATGCTAGTTTTAAAAAGAACAACTTCCGAGAATCCGGATTTCATTTCTCTCAATAAATTATTAGATAAGGAATTAACAATTAGAGATGGAGATGAGCATGATTTTTTCGATCAATACAATAAAATAGATACTATCAAGCATATCGTTTTAGCGTATGATAATGAAGAAGCTATTGGCTGTGGCGCAATTAAAGATTTTGATGAAGATACAGCAGAGATAAAAAGAATGTTCGTACTTCAATCTGGAAGAGGAAAGAAGGTAGCTACTACTATTTTAACCGAACTGGAAAATTGGGCGAGAGAGTTGGATTATAAAAAATGTATCCTAGAAACTGGAATAACTTTTAAAGATGCAATTGGGCTATACCACAGGGCAGGTTATGAAGTAATACCAAATTATGGACAATATAATGGTGTTAAAAGCAGTATCTGTTTTTGTAAATCTCTATAAATAAGTGAATTGTAATTTTGATTATTAAAATAAATAATTTAAGTTTACTCCACTATTCACGAATGCCCTTCCATCGAGATATTATGAGTAGCGATTTTTAAAATCGTTTTTTATTTTAATGCGTAGGTCTCCCCAGTATAATTTATTCCCTAATATTTATTACGCGATCTAATAGTATTAATTAAGGTTTAACCAACCCCTTTATTTATATTATTTAGTTGATTATGAAAAAATTTTATCAGAATAGAACACAAGTTTTTATTGGCTTATGTTTAGGTTGCATCCTAGGATTATGTCTGGGTTTTGTGTTGGGTGGGATAATAGGAATCCCAACATGGGGAATTGTTGCAGGAGTAAGCTCTGGAGCTATTGGGGGAAGCCTAATGGCTATGTTCGTTTAAAAACTTCCTTTAGGATTCTTCGTTATTTCTAGCTGAAAAGATTTGGGAAGAAATACGGCAGATATATAAAACATGCAATGATAACAGCAGTAAGTGCTGCAAACAAGACGGCACCCGCTGCAACATCTTTAATATATCCAATTTTACTGTGAAAATCTGGGTGCACAAAATCTGCAATACCTTCTATAGCACTATTTAGGCCTTCTGTACTTAGAACTAAACCGATGGCTAAAATTTGAAAGATCCACTCGGTCTTTGTGATATCAAAATAAAAACCTGCACAACAAACCACAATAGAAATCACAGCCTGAACTTGTATACTTGGTTCTGTTTTTAGTAAGATCCAAGCTCCTTTAATAGCATAACCACCACCTTTTATTCTTTTTCTTAGAAAACTATCCTTCACTATAACAATGATTTTAGAGCTGCAAGATAGTCAGGTTCTTCGGAAATATCAGGAACTTGTTGGCTATGAAGTACTTTTCCCTCTTCGTTTAAAACGATAACTACCCGAGAAAGTAGGCCTTCTAAAGGGCCATCCATCATCTCAACCCCGTAATCTTTTCCAAAATCTCCCTGTCTAAAATCTGATAGGTTTGTCACTTTATCCAATCCCTCATCATCTACAAATCGTTTTAATGCAAATGGAAGGTCGCGAGAAATACAAAGTACTTCCGTATTATTTAATTTTGTTGCTCGCTCATTAAAGTTTCTAACAGAAGTAGCACAAACATCGGTATCTATACTAGGGAAAATATTCATGATTAACCTTTTTCCTTTGAAATCATTCAAATTTGTTTTGGACATATCTGAACGAATTAATTCGAAATATGGAGCTTTTTCTCCGGTCTCAGGTAAATTACCATAAGTGGTAATTTGTTTCTCTCTTAAAGTTATCTGTGGCATAAATCCCTTGTCTATGGTTAGAAAAGCTAAATTTAATGTATCTGATATGGGGTTTTACTAAAATTATCATAAAAACAATAGCGGCCGATTTAATATTTAAATCGGCCGCTATCTATATGATTTTTTAGAAAATTATCGGTCTATCGAACCCATAACTTTCTTTGCAAAATTATTTGCTGCATCTATAGGAGAGTCACCATTTTCGATCATCTGATGTACTTCTACAGCGCCACATAAATTAGTGATTAATTCACCAATCACATCCATTTCTTCGTCTGAAACAGATCTATGTTCTGTAAAGCTTTCCAACACTTCAATAGTGTTCTGAAGTTTATCTGAACTGTTGTTTTTTTGCAAATGTCTAATTACTGGTAACTTCATTTACTAGATCTTTTAATAATTCAAATTTATTAGTTTGAACTTGGTTCACTAATTTTCCGTCTTTAAAAGCGGCAAAGGTTGGTAAATTATCCACATTAGCCATTTTTCTAGATTCCGGAAATTTTTCAGCATCTACCATTAAAAAAGTAGCGCTTTCGTTTTCTCCAGCCAATTTTTTAAATTTTGGCTTCATCAATCTACAATTTCCACACCATCCTGCCATATATTGTACCATAACAGTACCATTTTCAGCAATGATGTCTTGTAAATTATCTTGTTCTAATTCCTTTACCATGATCTTTTTTTTTTAGTTTAAGCTTAAGTATGATGCTACACCTTTACGGTCTGCTGTCATAGCTTCTTTTCCTTCTTCCCAGTTTGCAGGACAAACTTCTCCTTTTTCTTGAACATGCGCATATGCATCTACTAATCTTAAGAATTCCTGTACATTTCTTCCAAGTGGCATGTGGTTAATACCTTCGTGAAATACAGTTCCTTCTTCGTCTATTAAGTAAGTAGCTCTATAAGTTACGTTATCACCTTCAACAGTAATTGCTCCTGTTTCTTCATCATATTGCTCATTAGTAACATCTAAAATCCCAAGTTGAGAACTAAGGTTTCTGTTAGAATCTGCTAATATTGGGTATGTAACTCCTTCTATTCCTCCGTTATCTTTTGCAGTGTTTAACCATGCAAAATGAACCTCTGCAGTATCACAAGATGCTCCAACAACCATTACATTTCTTTTTTCGAAATCTGCAAGTGCAGCTTGAAAAGCGTGTAATTCTGTAGGACATACAAAAGTGAAGTCTTTAGGATACCAAAACAATAATACTTTCTTCTTATTTTTTTGAGCCTCCTCAAGAATATTCAACTTGAAAGTATCGCCCATTTCATTCATTGCGTTTACTGCTAAATCTGGGAATTTTTTTCCAACTAATGCCATATTAAATATATTTTGTGTTTGTTAATTTTCAATGGCAAAAGTAAAAAAATAGCCCGCAGTAACGGGCTATTGAAATTCTAATTTCTTATCACATTATAAATTTTGACTATAGCCAATTCAATTAGGAATAGATAAATCCTATTTATCCTACGTTAGCCGTTTGAGGCTGAGCTTGTTGTGTGGTTAATTGCTTTATCTTAATGCTAAATGCCGCAAAAAGTAATGTCATAAACGGACTAATATAATTGAAGAAAGCGAAGCCTGCATAAGAAAGAGTTGGCACTCCCAAAACTCCACTATGGTATGCACCACAAGTATTCCATGGTACCAAAACAGAGGTTACTGTTCCCGAATCTTCTAGGTTCTACTTAAATTTTCAGGAGCAAGTCCTTTTTCTTTATATGCTTTAGAAAACATTTTTCCTGGAACTACGATCGCTAGATATTGATCTGATGCCGTTAAATTCAATGCTAAACAACTAAAAACGGTGCTTGCAAATAGTCCAAAGGTAGTATGGAAAAGATTCAATAAAGCAGAACTTATTTTGGTTAAAGCTCCAATAGCTTCCATAATCCCTCCAAAGACCATTGCGCATAAGATCAACCAAATTGTACCTAACATTCCAGACATTCCTCCGGAAGAGAAAAGATCATTTAAAGTTTCATTTTCTGTTACTATTGCGGTATCTACAGTCATGGAATTCATAATCGCTTTGTATCCCGAGATAAAATCAAGATTTTCCACTCCGGATATCTGCATTAAAATTCCCGGCTGAAAGATCACAGCTGCAGCAGCACCAAGTAGAGTTCCTATCAATAAAGCAATAAGAGGAGAGGTTTTTTTAACTATCAAGAATATTACAATTGCTGGGATTACAAATAACCACGGAGTAATTGTAAAGGTAGATTCTATAGTTTTCAAGATGGCAGAAGTATCTGTAGATCCTGAAACATCTAAATTAAGCCCGATGATAATAAATATGATAATGGTGATTA
>NZ_AJLT01000077.1 GCF_000258765.1 Gillisia marina | reverse complement strand
AAAAATCTCGAAACAGGAGAAATCTTAAACGAAAAGATTAAAACCACTACCGGTGGCTCTACGTGGGCTAACGATAATAAAACGCTGTTTTACACCAAGAAAGACGATAAAACCTTACGTTCCAATCAGATTTATAAACACGTGTTGGGGACGAAATCTAAAGATGATCAGTTGGTATTTGAGGAAAAAGATGAAACATACAATACCTATATCTATAAATCTAAATCGAAAAAGTATTTGGTGATTGGAAGTCACAGTACACTAACCAGTGAATTTAGAATTCTAGAGGCAGATACGCCAAATGCAGAATTCAGAATAGTTCAGCCTAGAGAACGAGGTTTAGAATATGGGTTTACTCATTTTGAAGATTCTTTCTATATATTAACTAATAAAGATGGCGCGACTAACTTCAAATTAATGAAGACGCCGGTAGATAAAACCGGCAAGGAGAATTGGGTTGAGGTGATTCCGCATAGAGAAGATTACTTATTAGAGGATATAGATATTTTTGAACACTATCTTGTGATAAGCGAGAGAAATGAAGGCTTAAATAAAATTAAGATTACTAAGTGGCATTCAGGTGAAAGCTATTATCTACCCTTCGATAATGAAACATATACAGCATACACAAGTATAAACCCAGATTTTGATACCGATATTCTAAGATATACTTACAATTCCTTAAACAATCCAACATCTGTCATAGATTTCAATATGGCAACTAAGGAGAAAGTAGTGCTTAAGGAGCAAGAGGTAGTAGGAGGGAACTTCAAAAAAGATAATTACACAACAGAGCGCGTTTGGGCTACGGCAGAAGATGGAACAAAGATTCCTATTTCTTTGGTTTATAGAAAAGACCTTAAAAAGGATGGTTCCAATCCTTTGCTTCAGTATGCATATGGATCCTACGGCTCTACGATAGATCCATATTTTTCGAGTGTTCGATTGAGTTTGTTGGATAGAGGCTTCATATATGCCATTGCTCATATTCGAGGTGGAGAATACCTAGGAAGAGCTTGGTACGAAAATGGAAAGCTGCTTAAAAAGATGAATACCTTCACAGATTTTATAGATGTTTCTAAATATTTGATAGATCAAAAATATACTTCAGAAGAACATTTATACGCTATGGGCGGTTCTGCCGGCGGATTGTTAATGGGAGCAGTCGTGAATATTGCACCGCAATTGTATAATGGAATTATTGCTGCAGTTCCTTTTGTAGATGTTGTAACTACCATGCTAGATGACTCTATTCCGCTTACAACTGGAGAATATGACGAATGGGGAAATCCAAATGAAGAAGATTATTATAAATACATGCTGTCTTATTCGCCTTACGATAACGTTAAAAAGCAAAATTATCCCAATATGCTTATTACCACCGGTCTGCATGATTCTCAAGTGCAGTATTGGGAACCTGCAAAATGGGTAGCTAAATTAAGAGAAATAAAAACTGATACGAATAAATTGCTATTTCACACTAATATGGATGCCGGACATGGAGGTGCCTCCGGTAGATTCGAAGCTTTAAAAGAAGTAGCAGAAGAGTATGCCTTTTTATTGGACTTGGAAGGAATTACCGAGTAATTGAAAAATTTGCCTTAAATTTGGGCGTTTTTTGGATTAAGATTGTTTTAACATATCAAAATAATTTTTTAATCCCTAAATTGGTTAAAGAATTTCATTTTATGATAGAAAAGAAAAAGGTATACGATAACATATTGCAATTAATTGGAGATACTCCATTAGTTCGATTGAATTCCATTACCAAAAACTTTAGTGGAGATTTTTTCGCGAAAATTGAAGCCTTTAATCCTGGACATTCTTCTAAGGATAGAATTGCTTTGTTTATTATTGAAGAAGCGGAACGAAAAGGCATATTGAAGCCTGGTGATACTATCATTGAAACTACCTCTGGAAATACCGGATTTAGTATTGCGATGGTTAGCGTTATAAAAGGGTACAAATGTATTCTTGCCGTAAGTTCTAAGTCTTCAGCAGATAAAATAGACATGCTTAGAACAATGGGAGCTAAAGTATATGTTTGCCCGGCACATGTTCCCGCAGATGATTCCCGCTCTTATTATGAGGTTGCTAAAAGATTACATCAGGAAAATGAAGGTTCGGTGTATATCAACCAATATTTTAATGAATTAAATATTGAAGCTCATTACAATTCTACAGGTCCAGAAATTTGGGATCAAACAGAAGGAAAATTAACTCATTTAATTGCTTGCAGTGGAACAGGAGGAACAATTTCTGGAGCAGCAAGATTTTTGAAAGAACAAAATCCTGATATTCGCGTTATTGGTATAGATGCATTTGGATCTGTACTGAAGAAATATCACGAAACTGGAGCTTTGGATAAAGATGAAATCTATCCTTATAGAATTGAAGGTTTAGGTAAAAATCTAATTCCATCTGCAACAGATTTTGGTGTAATTGATGAATTTATTAAGGTAACCGATGAAGATAGTGCTCATACTGCCAGAGAGCTTGCTAGAACCGAAGGATTATTTCTTGGATATACAAGTGGAGCAGCAATGCAAGGTATAAAACAATTGCAGGAGCAAGGAGAATTTGATGAAAACAGTAAAGTTGTGGTAATTTTCTCTGATCATGGTTCCAGATATATGAGTAAAATTTACAGCAACGACTGGATGGAGGCGCAAGGATTTATGGATTCTGAAAAACAAGCAGAATCACAGTCGATAGAATTTATAAAATAAGGATGCAACAACTTTAAGGAACATTTTAAAAATATAAGCATCCTTCTTTACAGGGTGCTTTTAGGTTTTAATATGGATGTTAAGTTGTCAAATATAATTATTGTAAAATTGAGTTGTATTTCAGTACTTTTGCAACTTGTAAATAAAAAAAATCTATGAGAGATTTATTTGATAAAATATATAAAGATAAAGGACCTTTAGGGAAGTGGGCGCAGCAAGCAGAAGGATATTTTGTATTTCCAAAGCTGGAAGGACCAATTTCTAATAGAATGAAATTTCGTGGCAAAGACGTTATTACTTGGAGTATTAATGATTATTTAGGACTTGCAAATCATCCTGAAGTTCGAAAAGTAGATGCTGAAGCTGCTGCAGAATATGGTTCTGCGTATCCAATGGGTGCTAGAATGATGAGTGGGCATACAGATCTTCACGAAAAATTACAAGATGAACTGGCTTCCTTTGTAAATAAAGAAGCTTCTTATCTTTTAAATTTTGGATATCAAGGAATGGTATCTACGATTGATGCTTTAGTATCTAAACAAGATGTTATTGTATATGATGTAGATGCACATGCTTGTATTATAGATGGAGTAAGATTGCATTTAGGTCAGCGTTTTACCTATAAGCATAACGATATGGAAAGTATCGAAAAGAATTTACAACGTGCTACTAAAATTGCTGAGCAAACAGGTGGTGGAATTCTTTTGATCTCTGAAGGTGTATTTGGAATGCGTGGAGAGCAAGGAAGGTTAAAAGAAATTGTTGAGCTTAAAAAGAAATATAATTTCAGACTTTTCGTAGATGATGCCCACGGTTTTGGGACTTTGGGAGCTACTGGTGCAGGTGCAGGTGAGGAGCAAGGAGTACAAGATGATATAGATGTTTATTTTGCAACCTTCGCAAAATCTTTAGCGAGTACAGGTGCATTTATTGCCGGGGATAAAGAGATCATGGATTATTTAAAATATAATCTTCGTTCTCAAATGTTCGCAAAGTCTTTACAGATGCAACTGGTGGTAGGAGCATTAAAGCGTTTAGATATGCTTAGAACAATGCCAGAACTTAAAGAGAAATTGTGGGAGAATGTAAATGCCTTACAAACTGGTCTTAAAGATAATGGATTCGATATAGGAACTACTCAAAGTTGTGTAACTCCGGTTTATTTAAAAGGAAGTATTCCTGAAGCAATGGCATTGGTGAGAGACCTTAGGGAGAATCATGGTATTTTCTGCTCTATTGTAGTGTATCCAGTAATCCCAAAAGGATTGATTCTTTTAAGAATGATTCCAACGGCTACACATACTATGGAAGATATAGAACTTACGTTAACTGCTTTCTCAGCAATTAGAGAAAGATTGGAAAACGGAACTTATAAAAGATTATCTGCTGCCGTTACGGCGTCATTAGGCGAGTAATTATTAGATATATAAAACAAAAAACCACCTAAATTAGGTGGTTTTTTGTTT
>NZ_AJLT01000076.1 GCF_000258765.1 Gillisia marina | reverse complement strand
AATGGAATCGAAGATTTAATAATTACTCAGGTAGAAGATATTTCATCGAGAAAACTTTTAGAAAAGAAAGCTGAAGAAACTGCCGGCCAATTTAAAAATGCTTTTGAATTTTCTCCTAATGGGATGGCGATGATATCTTTAGAAGGAAAATGGCTGAAAGTAAATAGAATCTTATCGCTACTCTTAGGATATACCCAACAAGAATTTTTAGATCAAAGTTTTAACGATGTTACGCATCCGGAAGACGTTACTAAAGATCTGGAGATGGTGAAAGATTTGTTTTCGAACAAAATAAAATCCTATAAAATTGAGAAACGATATATCCATAAAAATGGGAATATTGTATATGGATTAATTAGTGTTTCTCTATTGCGTGATGGAGATGGAAATCCATTATACTTTATTGCTCAAATTAATGATATTACCGAAAGCATAGAAGCTAAAGAGGCATTGACAAGAAGTTTGAACGATCTCCAAACGGTAATGGATGCTACAACACAAGTAGCTATTATTGAAACTGATATCAACGGTCGAATTCTTAAATTCAATAAAGGAGCAGAAAATTTGTTAGGCTATTCTTCTGAAGAAATAGTAAAAAAAGAGGACATTTTAATGTTTCATGATTCCGAAGAAATTTTAAAACGTGTTGAAGAATTAGATACCCAAGATGCTAAAAATCTCAATGAATTTGAGATCCTTACTTATTTTGCAAGGCAAGGAAAGTTTGATTCGCATGAGTGGACCTTTAATAAAAAGGATAGAAGTAAATTTCCGGTTCAAATGGTTACAACCTCTGTCACAAATAATAATGGCGAATTAATTGGTTACCTAGGGATTGCTTCAGATATCTCCAAGATTAAGAGCATAGAAAATGAATTAGGGGAAAGTGAGCAACGACTACATTTTGCACTAGAAGGTTCTGGGGATGGAGTTTGGGATTGGGATATACCTAATGGAAAGCAATATATGTCCGATCAGGCGAAGATAATGCTAGGTTTCGATCCGGAAGAATCTTTAACCGATGTTGAGGCATGGATAGTAGAATTCACCCGGAGGAGCAAGAAAAATCTGAAAAAGCACTTCAAGACTATTTTAATAATATAGTGCCAATATATTATATCGAAAAAAGGATCATGTGTAAGGATGGTACTTATAAGTGGATCTTGGATAGAGGGAAAATTATAGAATGGGATTCTAGAGGTAAGCCTTTAAGAATGATAGGTACTCAAACCAATATATCTGAAAGGAAAAATGCCGAGAATCGAATCAAAGAAAATGAGGCGAGGTTTAGATCACTCTACGAGTTATCTCCGGTTGGAATTGGTTTAATAGAGGTGAAATCTGGTAAATTTATAAATGCAAATAAAGCATTGCTGAAATCTACAGGTTACAATCTAAAAGAATTTACAGATCATTCTTTCAAAGAATATATTTCGAATGATCATTTGGAAGAGAATAAAGATCAGTTCCATAATTTTATTAAATATGGTACCAAAGAAGCTTTTGAAAGTGAGTTTATTAGAAAGGATGGAGAAGCATTTCCAGTTCTTATTAGTGGGGTGAAAATGAAGGATTCTTCTGGAAAGAAAATTATTCTTTCTACAATCCAGGATATTACTCGTCGTAAGAACATGGAAAATTCATTGATAGATGCAAAGTTAAAAGCTGAAACTGCGAATAAGTCTAAATCTGAGTTTTTGGCAAATATGAGTCATGAAATTAGAACTCCTCTTAACGGGGTTATTGGTTTTACAGACTTATTGATGAAAACGGAACTAAATCCTAGTCAGCAACAATACATGAGTACCGTTTATAATTCGGCCAATGCCTTATTGGACCTTATAAATGATATACTTGATTTTTCTAAGATTGAAGCGGGGAAATTGGAAATAAGTGAAGAAAAAACAGATCTTTTAGATCTTTGTGGTCAAACCATCGACATTATAAAACATCAGGCGCACGAAAAAGATCTTGAAATCTTATTGAATATTTCATCTGATATTAATAGATATATTTATGCCGATTCTGTTAGGGTGCGGCAGGTAATTACGAACTTGCTTGGTAATGCAGTAAAGTTCACCGAGTCTGGCGAGGTAGAACTTAGAATAGATGCCACTCCTGTAGCAAATAGTCCAGACGAGATGCTGTACAACTTTGTAATAAGGGATACAGGAATCGGGATTGCTCCAAATAATTTAAAAAAGATCTTTAATGCATTCGATCAAGAAGATTCGTCTACCACAAGAAAATATGGAGGAACTGGTTTAGGGCTCACTATTAGTAATAAACTGTTGGGTTTAATGGATAGTAAGTTGGAACTAAGCAGTGAACTAGGAGTGGGAAGTCAGTTTTCATTTAAAATTGTTTTTAAGACTGAAAAAGGTGATAACTCATTGCAGGAAAATTCAAAAGAAATCAATCGTGTTCTTGTCATAGACGATAATAAGAACAATAGGGTGATTCTTAAAGAGATGCTCGCTATTGGATATATTGAGTCAGAGCTAGTTTCTAATGGTATAGAAGCACTACAAGCTTTAGAAGGTAAGAATAAATTTGACCTTGCAATTGTAGATTTCAATATGCCATATATGAATGGTGTAGAACTGATTACTCAAATTCGTACAAAGCTTAACTATACATCTGCAGATTTACCACTTATTCTTTTGCACAGTTCTGCAGATGATGAAAAAATACATAAAGCTTGTAAGGAATTAGATGTGCAATTTAATATTACGAAGCCTATTCAAATAGATCAGCTCTTTAATATGATGAAGAATATTAAGGTGCCGCAAGCTCAGAAACTTTCTAATGAAGTTGTTCATAGGGTTGAAGAAACCGATATTATATTCAATATTTTGATAGCAGAAGATAATCCCGTGAATATGTTTCTTGCCAAAACAATTATTAAAAAAGCTTTACCCAATGTTATTCTTTTAGAAGCCAACGATGGCGAAGAGGCTGTAAATATGTTTAAATCTGAAGAGATTGATCTTATTTTTATGGATGTGCAGATGCCAATTTTAAGTGGTTTTGAAGCTACACAGGAAATTCGTGGTCTTGAAGCTGAGGGACAACGCATTCCAATTATTGCGTTAACGGCCAGAACCGTTAAGGGCGAAAAAGAACGCTGCCAAGAGTTTGGAATGGACGATTATGTTACCAAGCCTGTCGTGTTTAACACCATAAGTGATGTGATTAAGAAATTCTTGATTACTCCATCAAAGCAAAATATAAAAGAAGTAGAGCCCATAAAAGAATCTACAGCTCTTCATTTTGATAAAGAAGAATTACTCGAGAAGTTAGAAGGAGATGAAGAAGGTTACCAGCAACTTATGGAAATGGTAAAAACCAATTTAAGTGATATCCAATCTAAACTTGATACTGCAATAGAAGCTGAAGATTTTGATTCTGTAAGAAAAGTAGCACACAGTCTTAAGGGTTCATCGTTAAATTGCGGTTTTTATGCCTTAAATGAACTTGCTTTTGCCTTAGAACACATAAAAACAGAAAAAAAAGAAGTACTTTTAGCTCATAATCAAAATATTAAAAAAGAAATAAATATAGTTTTAGATTTAATTTAGAAATCTGGACAAGGTAATTTAAGCCCCCAAATCACCGCGCCCTATGAAAAACCTACTAGACTCCCAACGGGAGAACGCTACTGTTATCCTTGTGGAAAGCAATCCGCTAGAACGTGAAAAATTTAGCCATATTTCCCTTTCGGAAGGTTGGCGATTGATTATTTGCGAAGATGGACTGGAAGTTATCCAATGGTTAAATGCTAACAGCAATGCAGACCTCCTTGTAATTGAAGAAGATTCTACACCCATTAGTGGTTATCAAATAGCCGATTATATAAAATCTGAATTGGGTCTTGCAATGCCGGTAATAATTTCTACGGGCGAAATTCCAATTGTTCAAGAAAGAAGAATGCTGGCCTATGCCGAAGCTATTTTAAAGAAACCCTTCGTGGAAAGTGCTGCAATCCTTCAAATAAGAAAAACTCTAGAAAAATCTATCGAAGTTTCTCCACAACAGAATGATTACTATTCTCTTAACTATTTAAATGAACTTTCAGGCGGGGATCAGCAATTTATTCAAGAATCTATAGAATTATTTAGTGCAACAATTAACTCAGAATTAAGAAATTTAAAGGAAGTTTTAAATCGAAAAGATTATCTTAGAATTCGGGAAATAGCGCATGGCATAAAGCCATCCTTTGAAATGATCGAAAATGAGACAGGTAGAGGTATTTGTCATTTATTAAACTCAGATGCTAAAGAGACGGAAATGTCTTCACTAATAGAAGAGCTTAATTTAGAATTCATTAATATCAAAAATCAACTAACTAAAGATTTCCCGGAGTTAAATTTTAGATGATGAAAAAGATTCTAGTGATAGAAGATAATCCAATGGTAATTAAATCTTTGGAATTTAAACTTAAAAGAGATGGGAACAATGTGATAATTGCGAATGATGGTCGCGAAGCAATGAAGCATTTAAAGGAGACTGTATTCGATTTAATTCTTACAGATCTTATGTTGCCTTTTGTTACCGGAAACGAGTTGATTAGCTATATTAAAAAGAATACGCCAGATACTCCTATCATCGTCTTGTCTACTTCAACACAAGAAAATATTATTATGGATGCATTTAATATGGGTGTGGACGATTTTATTACAAAGCCCTTCAGCCCAAATGAACTATCGCTAAGAGTAAAAAGATTGTTAGGATAAAGCTGATTTTGAGTATTAGTTCAGTTATTTTTTATGGTTTTATAGAACCTCCAAATCTTTTAAATCAGATTTATGTTATATATAGGTATTTCCAATTTTGATTCACTCTGGTCGGACTTACCGTGGATTATGAAATGGAATATTCTTTTTTCATTGGTTTTTTTAGCGTTAGCTATTAGTTTCTTTGCTGTTATCATTTGGATTAGGATTTATAAGAATATCCGAAATGAGAAAAAGAAAAAACAACAAGAGCTTCTAATAGATTTTTTAAATTCTTTTCTTTTCGATGAAGATTTTGATAAAGAATCTCAGATTGAATATTTTAAGAAAGAGCATTTAAAATCTTCGCTAGAAATAAAAGTTACCATTAAAGAAATTCTTCATTTTCATGAAAATTTAAAAGGGGAATCTGCAAGAGAGTTAGAATTTTTATTTAGAAAATTAGGGCTTGTAGATTTCATCTTAATCGATTTAAATAAGGGTAGTTGGTATACCACAGCCAGAGCTATCAATGCACTTTCAGAATTAGGCATAGAAGTACCGGATCATAAAATTGAAGTGTATTTAAATGAATCTAGAAATGAAGTACGGCAGCAATCTCAACTTTATTTTTTAAAACTTGCTGAAGAAAACCCTTTAGCGTTTCTAAATAAAACAGTTCGTCCTTTAACTACGTGGCAACAAATTTATATCGAAAATGCTTTAAAAAACTTTTATAAAGGAACTCCACCAGATTTTTCGCAGTGGTTAGAACATGACCTCTCTAGCGTTGTTGAATTTTCTATTCGAATGATCGCGAGATATAATCAATTCGAGCATATAGAAAAATTGCTACCTTATATAAAGCATCATAATGACATTATAAAGTGGGAAGCCATTAATTCTTTAGTTTCTTTAGAGTATACAGAACTACTAGAAATTATTATTCCTGATTTTATGAATAATAGTAAATTAATAAAATTACAAATTCTTGAAGCCGTTAAATTATTGGGAAGTTATGAGGATCTCAAAAGAATTGGGGATCAAATAGAGACAACAGATTGGGAATTGAGAATTAAATACCTTAATATTGAGCAAGACTTCTTACCAGACAAAAAAGAACGCATATATTCGCAGTTCATGTTGGAGAAGCAGTTTAGTATATAAATGGGTTCAGCTTTAAGTCAATTTACAGAAATAGCCAGTTGGCTTTTTTTAATTTACGGGTCAATTATAAGCTCTGGTTATTTGTTCACCGCAATCTATTCTCTTTTCGAGATTAGAGACTATAAGCGGCGGAACAATTTTGAAGATGATATTGCCTTACTACAATCTTTAAACTTACCGGCTATCTCAATTTTAGCTCCAGCTTTTAATGAAGGCTTAAACATCGTAGAAAATGTACGATCTCTTCTAACCATTAATTATCCTTCTTTTGAAATTGTTATTATAAATGACGGGAGTAGCGATAATTCCTTAGAACTACTCATCAAAGAATACGAACTGGAACCAAAAAATATTCTTTATCACAACTTTGTTGAAACCAAGGAAATTAAAAACATCTATAAATCTACCAATAAGGCATTTAGGAATTTAACCGTAGTAGATAAAAAGAATGGAGGTAAGGCAGATGCTCTTAATACAGGGATAAATATCTGCCAGCATGAAGTTATTTGCTGTATAGATGTAGACTGTATTCTGGAAAACGATGCAATGCTCAAGCTTATTAAACCATTTTTAAATAATGGAAATAAGGTTATTGCATCCGGGGGAGTTATACGGGTTGCAAATTCTTGTGTTATTGAAGATGGGAGACTTATAGAAGTTAAACTTCCAGATACTTTTGTAGCGAGGGTACAGGTGCTCGAATATTTTAGAGCTTTTTTAATGGGGAGAATGGCTTGGTCCAGAGTAGATGGATTGCTACTTATTTCCGGCGCTTTTGGAATGTTCGATAAGCAAATTGTAATTGAAGCAGGCGGTTATAATACCAATACTGTTGGGGAGGATATGGAATTACTCGTGAGAATGCGGCGTATGATGCAAGAAAAAAATATTCCTTATACCGTTGGTTTTGTTCCGGATCCTTTGTGTTGGACAGAAGTTCCTCAAACCTGGAAAGTATTACAGCGCCAACGAAACAGATGGACAAGAGGCACCGCCGAAACTCTATGGCTACACAAGAGAATGATGTTTAATCCAAAGTATAAGGTATTAGGAATGTTAAGCACACCTTTCTGGTTTTTCTTTGAATGGTTAGCTCCGCTCATAGAATTTACAGGAATTATATTTTTCTTAGTCCTTCTACTTCTCAATCAAATAAGCTGGCCGGTTTTTTTAACCTTTTTTCTAGCGGTGTATAGTTTTGCATTTTTATTTTCTGTAACAGCACTGTTTTTTGAAGAGTACTCTTTCCAGCAGTATAAAAAACCAAGCTATATATTTAGATTAATTGGAACAGCGCTATTAGAGCCTATAATTTATCATCCCGTAATTATGTGGTCTGCTGTAATGGGGAATTTTGATTTATTAAGAGGAAAAAATAGTTGGGGAGTTATGAGTAGGGCAGGCTTATCGAATCCGGTTAAAAAACAAAAGGACTAATTTTATTAAGAACTTCGTATATATAATGAGAATATTTATTTTATTTCTTTTTGCTTTTTTTGCAAATATCCAACTGTGTAGCGCTCAGCAAAAAATACCCACTTACGATTATTCGGAATGTGACTTTCAAGTCATTGGGCATAGAGGTTATTCAGATATTTATCCGGAAAACACACTTTTAAGTATAGAAGAGGCTTTTAAACGTGGAGTTAAATACTGCGAAATAGATGTTAATATAACTTCAGATGATGTCTATGTATTATATCATGATCAGCCAACTATGTTTAGAGCAAGTAGTGGGCAGGGATATGTTGTTTCATCTACTTATAACGAATTGCTAGAACTGGACTTTGGAAACTGGAAGGGGAGTCAGTTTAAAAATACTAAAATTGCAACCTTAGAAGATGCTCTGATTTTAGCTGAAAAATATGATGCTTATTTATATTTGGACACTAAGAAAACGGACCATGAACTCATGTGTAAGGTGCTTGAGAAATCTAAAGTGGCTCCAAAAAGAATGTTGCCTTCCATTTCTTCCATAGAGGAAGCTCAAGAATTTAAAAGTTACTGTCCTAATTCTTCATTTATTTATTTTGGTGGGATGCCAGAGAATATCGACGATGATAGTTGGTATCAGGAAATGGTAGCCTTAGGTGCTGTCATCTTTGAAACCTATTATACATTTGCTCTAGATGATACTAATGTAGAATTTAAAACCTTTTTGAAAAAAGTGCATGAGAACAATGCCAAGGTTTGGGTGTTTACTTCCAATAATATTGAAGAGATCAAGAAATTAAAAGATGCTGGAGTAGATGGGGTAGAATCAGATATTGCTACATCGGCATTAAAATCTATATGCGAAGGAATGGAGCTGGATACAGAACCTATTAAAGCCACTACCGGAAATTGGAATTTTGAGAAAGGAAATTTATTTAGCACTGGTGTTGGAAGCCAATTTCGTCCTTTAAATTACAATAAGGAATATTCTCATCAATCTTTGGAATTTGGAACTACAAGCTCTTTTAATATAAAACCTATAAATGGCAATGAAGCTCCGGTAGCCAAAATACCGGCATTTGATTCTAATAATGGATTGTTCATTTTCACAAATTTTACATCTGGGATCGAAGCAAATTTACACTATAACTATTCGCTTTTTATGGATATCTACATCCCAAAAGAAAGCATCAATAAATTTATAAGTCTTTATCAAACGAATCCGGATAATGAAAACGATGCAGAACTATTTATCGATACTGGCGGAATAGGCATAAGCAATGAGTACCATAATCCTCTAAAATCAGAAACTTGGTATAGATTGGGAATTGTAGTGACAGAAAATGCCATTAAAAAATATATCAATGGAAAATACATTGGTAAAAATGAAATATCTGGGGGAAGATGGTCGGTTTATAATGTATTTGCTGGTGGACAGGATCAGGGATTTTTACTTTTTTCAGATAACGATAATGAAACTTCTGAATTTTATGTAAATGCCATACAACTTAGAAATTATGCTATGGATGCAAAGGAAGTTGCAGTTTTGGGCAAGCCGAAAGCTACCGGGATTCCAATAGGAAATTCAGGGATTTATAATGTAAATGCAGATTGTGTGATATCTTCACCCATAGTAAATTGGGATAAAAAGGAGATCTATATGAGATTTCCTAATAACACAGACCTTTTTCAAATCAAAGTAGATTTTGATATTCCGTATGGAGCAAAAAGCTCAATTGAATCTGGAGCGTTATTAGATCTCAATTCAACAAATGGAGATTATAAAACTATAAAAGTTACATCTGAAGATGGAACCTCAGAAAGGATTTGGACGATAATTCCCATCTTAGGAAGTATATAAAGGTTGGGTGTAAATGATTTAAATCCATCGCTTCAATTCAGTTTTATGTAATAATTCTAATTAGAGAAAAATGGCAATTATTCTTAAATTACTTCTAGCTTAACCTTATCTAAAATAATCTTTAGTTGATGAATAAAGCTGAAGTTTTAGTGCTCAATTCTTAGGCTACACACAACACTTTTCATATTTAACAAGCTTCTTTATATCATATTGCAATTATTCTTAAAATTTTATTAAATTAGGGATCATTAAAAGAGATCCTTTTTTGAAATAACTCGAATATCATAATTTATTTGAGTTCTGTATCTTAAATTTTGTGTGTTTTCTTCAATTTTCCATAAGTGGGAACACCTATAATTTTGTTTAAAAAGGAATTTAAATTATCAATTAGAAAACCCGAAATTAATGGAAAGAAGAAAATTTGTTCAATTAGCAGGTTTAGGAACAGGCGCATTAATGATGCCTTCCCTATTCTTAGGAAATTCAATTCCAGTTGAAGCCTTGCTGGATCCAGGAATGGATATCGCCACAAAAAAAGATGATGGCAGATACGGCTCTTAATACCGCTAGGTCTCTAGGAGCAACCTACGCAGATGCCAGAATAGGAAGGTATCTCAATCAATATGTATTTACCAGAGAAGATAAGGTACAGAACGTGGTGAATACAGAATCTTTCGGGATTGGTATTCGTGTAATCGCTAATGGTACTTGGGGTTTTGCTTCAACAAATAGTGTTACTGAAGATGGCATCAAAAAAGCCACTCAACAAGCGGTAGCAATTGCAAAGGCGAATTCTAAAATTCAGAAGGATCCTGTAGTTCTCGCTCCTGTAGAATCATATGGAGAAGTTTCATGGAAAACGCCAATTAAAAAAGATTTCAAGGATGTACCTGTTTCAGAAAAAGTAGAACTTTTACTTGATGCGAATGCTGCAGCCATGGATAACGGTGCAAACTATGTGAATTCTGCCCTTTTTATGGTGAATGAACAAAAGTACTTCGCTTCCACAGAAGGGTCTTATATAGATCAAGATATTCATCGTATTTGGCCAACCTTCGGCGTAACTGCAATAGATCCTGCTGCAGGTAAGTTTAAATCCCGTCAGGCTATGAGTGCTCCAATGGGTATGGGTTATGAATATATGGATGGACTTGAATCAGAAAAATTAGTAGGTCCTGCAGGTCTTAAATTATATAGAAATAGTTATGATATTGTAGAAGATGCTACTCTGGCTGCTAAACAGGCAAAGGAAATGCTTACGGCTAAATCTGTAGATGCCGGAAAGTATGATCTTGTGTTAGAACCTAATCATTTAGGCTTGACCATTCATGAGTCTGTTGGGCATCCATTAGAGTTGGATAGAGTACTTGGATATGAAGCAAATTATGCTGGAACTAGTTTTGCTACCCTAGATAAATGGAAATCTGGAGACTTTAAATATGGTAGTGACATCGTAAATCTTGTGGCCGATAAAACAATGCCGGGTTCTCTTGGTAATGTTGGTTTTGATGATGAAGGGGTGAAAACGAAGCAATGGGATTTGGTTAGAAACGGAGTGCTAAAAAATTATCAAGCAATTCGGGATCAGGTTCATATGATAGATCAAAATGAATCTCACGGATGTTGTTATGCACAATCATGGAATGATGTACAATTCCAGCGTATGCCAAATGTATCTTTGGAAGCTGGAAAAGAAAAATACTCTATTAACGATATGATCAAGGATGTTGAGAAAGGAATTTATATCGCGGGTAGAGGTTCTTATTCTATAGATCAGCAACGTTATAATTTTCAATTTGGAGGAACTGTCTTTTACGAGATCAAAAATGGAGAGATCGTTGGAATGTTAGATGATGTGGCGTATCAATCTAATACTCAGGAATTTTGGAATTCTTGTGTTAAGATATGTGATGAAAGTGATTATCGCATTTTTGGATCTTTCTTCGATGGGAAAGGCCAACCTTCACAAGTAAGTGCGGTATCTCACGGAAGTTCTACAACGAGGTTTAACGATGTGAACGTAATAAACACCGGTAGAAGCATTTAATCTATTGTTTTACTCTAAAGAATAACAACATTATGGCAATATATACAAAAGAAGAAGCTCGGAAGATCATGGAAAAAGCATTAAGCTTTTCCAAGGCCGATGCTTGCGCAATAAATATGGGCGGTAGCGAAAGCGGAAATATCCGTTATGCTAGAAATACAGTGTCTACTTCCGGACATAGATCTAATCAGACCTTAGTGGTGCAGTCTAGCTTCGGAAAAAAATCAGGAACAGCAACCATAGATGAGTTTGATGATGAATCTCTTGAAAAAGTAGTTAGGAGAGCTGAAGAATTAGCACAATTATCACCGGAAAACCCGGAATTTATGGCTCCCATGGGACCACAAACCTATGATGAACCTGTGAGTTTTGTGGAAGCAACTGCCAAAATCACTCCGGAATATAGGGCAGAAGTTGCCGATAAAAGTATTACTCCCGCGGCGGCAAAAGATGTTACTGCAGCAGGGTTTTTAAATGATTCGGCTGGTTTTAATGCAATTTTAAATTCCAATGGCTTGTTTGCTTATAATAAAGCAACAAGTATGGATTTTACTGTAACTATGCGTACAAATGATGGTACCGGTTCTGGCTGGGTTACTAGAGATTACAACGATGTTACTAAATTCGATGCAGCAGAAGCTTCTAATGTAGCAATAGATAAAGCTATTATGTCTATGGAAGCAAAAGCGATTGAGCCAGGTAAATATACCGTAATCCTAGAACCGGCAGCGGCTTCAGATCTTCTAGGTAATATGGCAGGAGCTTTAGATGCCCGAACTGCAGATGAAGGTAGAAGTTTTATGTCTAAAGAAGGAGGTACCAAATTAGGAGATAAGATCGTAGATGAGCGAGTAAATATCTATTCAGATCCTTTACATCCCGAAGTGCCTACAGCGACATGGAATGGCGACGGACAAGCATTAAAGAAAACAAAATGGATTGAAAACGGGGTTGTGAAAAACCTGGCTTATAGCCGATATTGGGCAGAGCAAAAGGGAGTAGATGCCATACCTTATCCTTCTAACATCATTATGGAAGGTGGAACAGCTAGTTTAGAAGACCTTATTCGAGATACTAAAAAAGGGATTTTGGTTACCAGACTTTGGTATATTAGAAGTGTAGATCCACAAACCTTATTATTTACAGGGCTTACCAGAGATGGTACTTTCTATATTGAAAACGGAAAGATCAAGCATCCGGTAAAGAATTTCAGATTTAATGAAAGTCCTATTATTATGCTGAATAATTTGGAAACCCTTGGAAAACAAGTAAGAGTTGATGGTAATTTAATTCCTTATATGAAGGTAAGAGACTTTACTTTTACAAGTTTATCTGATGCGGTTTAGAAATATTTTATAATCCCTCATTAAGGTTTTTTCACAAAAACTGGTTGTTTTTGAACTTTTCAAAGCAGCCAGTTTTTTTTTTAGATTTCAAATTAATATGGTTATCTCCACTTAAGAATTATTGTTAATCATGTAATAATGCTTTTTATTCAAAAGGATGTCATTCCGAACGAAGAATGAGGAGGAATCTCATTCAGTAGAGATTTTTTGTCGCTCATACTTCTTTTTATAGCTATCGGAACCTTAGAAATAAAAAACAATTACAAATCAATGATATTATTAAAAAAGTAACCAAAATTTATTTCAGCTAAGAAATTTAGAATTTTTAAGAGTATTAAAGCTAAGAGCTAATTACTTTTATTGTTATATTACTTTCACAATCATCACAGGTAACCTTGAATAATAAATTTTTCTTCACAAGACTACAATACGAATCCGGAGACTGGGATGTAGACCAACGAATGCCGTCTAATCTGCTGAATTCTCTGGTAGAATACACGACTTTGGAGGTGGATGTGCAAGAGAATATTATTCCGCTAAGCAGTGACGAAATTTTTAAATGTCCTTTTTGTTATATCTCGGGACACAAGCTGGTACAATTCACCAAGAAAGAACGGGAGAATTTCGAAAAATACATTAAAAATGGAGGTTTTGTCTTTGCAGACGATTGCAACCATGACATAGACGGACTCTTCGCTAAGTCTTTCGAACGACAAATGGAGGATATATTTGGGCCAAAGGCTCTAAAAAAAATCCCGAACGATCATGAAATCTATAATGTTTTCTTTGAATTTGAAGATGGTCCACCTACCACTTCGCAAGAGCTAAACGGTTGGGGAGACGATCTGGTTCATGAATATTTGAAGGCGATCGAGATAAATGGAAGAATTGGAGTGCTCTATAGCAATAAAGATTATGGTTGCGAATGGGATTACGATTTTAGAAACAAACGTTGGTATAAAATAGATAACACTCGCTTTGGAGTGAACATAGTGATGTATGCACTTACATCCTAAAATAGTATTTATGGAAAATGATTTAGTACATATAGAGCAAGAAGTGAAAGAACTTGCTGAAAAACTGAAGGATTTAAAGGCAGAAATAGGAAAGGTCATTATAGGCCAGGAAGAAACTGTGGAGCAATTGCTAATCACCTTTTTGGCAGGTGGACATGCACTTTTAGAAGGAGTGCCGGGATTGGCAAAAACCTTGATGATTCGTACCCTTGCACAAGCAGTAGCTTTAGATTTTAGAAGAATTCAATTTACGCCAGATTTAATGCCTTCAGATATTATTGGGACAGAGATCTTGGAAGAAGATCATAGCACAGGAAAGAAATTCTTCAAATTCAACAAAGGTCCTATTTTCGCAAATATTATCCTTGCGGATGAGATCAACAGAACACCTCCTAAAACGCAGGCAGCTCTTTTAGAGGCGATGCAGGAATTTGAGGTAACATATTCAGGAAAAACCTATGAGCTGGATAGACCGTTCTTTATTCTGGCGACTCAAAACCCTATAGAACAATCCGGAACATTTCCCTTACCTGAAGCGCAGCAAGATCGTTTTCTATTTTATATCAAAATTGGATATCCAAATGAGGCAGAAGAAACTTCAATCTTAAAAAACACTACCGGAACGAAAAAGGAACAACTAAATAAAGTGATTAACGGGGAGGAGATCCAAAGATTGCAACACTTAGTAAGAGAGGTGCCAATAAGCGATGATCTCATCGATTTTGTAAGTCAAGTTACCAGAGCAACCAGACCTGAAACCACAGACAGCAGCTATGTAAAAGAATGGGTAAATTGGGGAGCAGGACCAAGAGCAGGGCAGGCCATGATTCTTACTGCGAAAGCACGTGCACTTATCAATGGAAGACTATCGGTTACTTTGGATGATCTCAAGCATGTCGCATTACCCGTACTTAGACATCGAATAATTGTGAACTTTAGGGCAGAGGCTGAAGGAATAACAGCCGATGAGGTTACTAAAGAATTACTTAAAACTGCTAGCACACATCTAAAGTCAACGAAATAAGTGAAACAGGACTATCACCAGTTATTAAAACCTGAGATCATCAATTCTGTTTCGGGATTGGCGCTAATAGCTCGTGTGGTTGTAGATGGCTATCTCTCAGGTTTAAATCATAGCAGGCGAGTAGGTCCGGGAATGGAATTTAGTCAATATAGAAGTTATGAGCCTGGGGACGACTTGCGTTTGCTGGACTGGAAGATGCTTGCAAGATCAGGACGTTATTATATCAAGCAGTCTGAGATAGAGACCAATATTTCGGTGAAATTTATTTTGGATGCCAGCAAATCGATGTTGCATACAGAAAACGGACTCTCCAAAATGGATCATGTTCGGGTACTGGTTGCTTCTTTGGCATACCTCTCCCAAAACCAAGGTGATGCTGTTGGATTATTTACATTGAATAATAAGCAACTACAAAGTCTAAATCCTAAAATTCAGAAACAACATTTCAATAGAATTCTTTTAGAACTCATCAACATTAAAAATGAAGGACATTGGCCGGAAGATCAAACGGCGCTTAATAAATTACACGATAGAAGCCATAAAGAGCTTATTTTTTTCGTCACCGATCTTTATGAAAATAATAAGGAACTCACCAGTTTTATAGAACAGTTAAAAACTTCTAGAAATGAAGTTATTGTGATGCATATCATGGGAACACGTGAATTGAATTTCGATTATAAAGGGACAGTAACTTTTGAAGATCTGGAAACAGGAACACGAATGAAGGTGGATGCCAAAGAAGCGAAAAAAACGTATTTGCAATCCTTAGAAAGCACTATTAAGGCCACTAAAGATAATTTGTTGGCAAATGGGATTAGTTACCATCTTTTTAATTTGGAAGACCCTATTGGAGAAGCTCTGCAGGCCTTTCTAAAAACCAGAAACAGATTGATCTAATATGAGCTTTCTAAACCCTACATATCTCTGGGCATTAGTTGGGCTGGTTATTCCCGTGGCTATTCATCTGTGGAGCAATAAGGAGGGGAAAACGATTAAAATTGGTAGCATCCAATTTTTGACGGTATCTGATGTTAAGCAAACCAACTCCATAAAACTAAACGAGCTTTTGCTGCTGTTATTAAGAATGCTCATAATTACTGTTCTTGTATTTATTTTAGCTGAACCACAGATTAAAAGAGCACAAGAAAATACTGAAATCACCTATTTCATTGAACCCACTTTATTGAGAGATTCAAGTCTAAGCCGATTGACGGATAGTTTAGCGCAAAATTCTTCGATTAAATTATTACAATCTGGTTTTGCCGATTTAAGTACTTATAATGAAGATGATACGAAGTATCCGATACCCAATTATTGGCAACTAGCAAAGAAAATGCAGGATTTACCAACCGATAGTATTGCGGTATTTACACATGGGTATTTAAAGGGATTTAAAGGGAAACGTCCAGAATTAAATCGAAATATCGAATGGATCGTTTTAGATGAAGAGGTTGAAGCTAATGAAATCTTGGAGGTTGTTAAAAAGGATGATGAGGTCGAAGTGTTGAAATTAGAGAGCGATCAACAAAAATTAAGTTTTAAGAAAGAAAAACTGCCCTTAAATAGCGATGCTTTTCAGTTTAATGAAAGTAAGGACAGTCTTCGTTTTGTCGCAAATAAAGAACAAACTTGGATTCCATTGAAAAGGATGGATTCTATAGCTGTTTTAATCTATTATGAAGAGAAATTGGAGGATACAAAACTCTATTTGGAATCTTCCTTTAATGCGCTCTCTAAATATTTGGAGCGACCAATTGGGGTTGTAGCAGTTCAAGATACTACGAATCTAGATTGGGAATCCTATTATTCTGTTATTTGGCTTAGTGAGAATCCTTTTGAAACCACGCAACCTGCGTTAATATATTATCCTGATAGTATTGCGAATTCCTTGATTGAGCCAAGTGCATCAAATAATATTTTCCATCTTACAAAGCCTTTAACTACCGAAAATGTTCTCGATGAAAATTTCCCTGAACAGTTGCTGAAGTTTTTAGATCTTAATAAAGAGTTGGAAGGTAAAATTCAAAATTTAGATAGACGGACATTGGATAGTAAAGAGCTAAGCACAAGATTTGTTGAAGCAGTTTCTAACAAAAAAAACGCCTAAGCTGATTAGTATTTCCAAATGGCTTTGGCTCTTGCTACTTTTCTTAATGATTACAGAACGAATTTTTGCCAGACTTAGAAAACAATGAAAAGTGCAGGGAAAGATATATTGATCAGGTTCAAAAAGCGATGGCAATTACTGCTTTGGTTGGAGATCTTATTATATGCAATTGGCGCTTCCATACTTTTTTACTTTCTAGTTGAAAACTACCTAGGTAGCATTCTAATTTTTATTTTCATTTTTTCAATTCTATCATTTCTGAAGAAACCATGGCAACTCAGCTTAGAAAAAGTGAGCAGCTACATAGATCATCAGCTGGAGTCCGCGGAATATAGTTCTGGATTGCTCTTAGTTTCTACTGAGGAATTATCCGGCTTGGCACAGCTTCAGCAACAAAAAGTAACAAAAGAGTTAGAGGAGAAAATAAAAATCGTAAAAACTCCGAATCGATTGATACTAGCTGGTAGTATTGCTTTCGGAATGATTGCACTTGGGTTTATTGCATTTTACTTCAATTTATTTCGCACTGATACTAACACTTTAAAACCTTCAGAAGAAACAGAGATCATATTTCAAAAGATGGATTCTACAGCTTCTCCATTAAAAGCTCCAAAAATTAAAGAACAGCAAGTAAGGATCACTTATCCTTCTTATACCGGAATTCCTTCAGAAACCACATCAAAAATGGATATAAAGGCCTTGGAAGGATCTGTGATTAGTTGGAATCTTTCATTTGATGGTGTAATCAACAACCCGGCAATTGAATTAATAGGAGCTGTATACCCTATGAATTCTAAAGAAACTTCCTACGGGCATTCACTCAAGCTTAATTCTTCCGGTTTTTATAATTTCAGGTTTGAAGATACGTTGGGAGGAATCTATGTTTCAAAATTATATGCCATAGAAATGCTCAAGGATGAAGAGCCGATGGTGGAAATCCAGGGGATAGATCAGTTTACATCTTTTGAAGTAAAGGATAGCAAAAATCTCACTTTTAATACTTTAGTTACTGACGATCTAGGAATTGGCGAGGTATTCATTATTGCTACGGTAAGTAAGGGAAGTGGAGAGTCTGTGAAATTTAGAGAGCAAAAAATGGAATTTGAAGGCACTTTTAATAAAGGAAGTCGAAAGCTAAATATATCAAAAACCATAGATTTAGATAATCTCAAAATGGAAGCCGGAGATGAGTTATATTTTTATGTTGAAGCAAGCGATTTAAAACAGCCAACTCCTAATAGATCCCGAAGCGAGACTTACTTTGCGGTAATAAAGGATACTGCATCCTACGGTTTTGCGGTTGAAGGCACATTGGGAGCCGACTTAATGCCTGATTATTTTAGAAGTCAGCGACAGCTAATTATAGATACCGAAAAATTGATAAAACAACGCACTGCTTTATCAAAAAAGGAATTCAATTTTAAAAGCAACGAACTGGGCTTCGATCAAAAAGCCCTCCGATTAAAATATGGGGAGTTTATGGGCGATGAGGTCGAAGGTGGTTTGGCGATCGAGCATGAAGAATCTGTAGATCATAATGAAGAAGCCGATCCTTTGGCAGAATATACCCATGACCACGATGGCGATAACGAGCATAATTTAGTAGAGAAGAAGGAGGAAGAGTCGAAAAGTCCTTTAGAAGAATATGTGCACGATCATGATGATCCCGAGGAAGCTACACTTTTTAGCAATTCCTTAAAAAGCATGTTACGACAGGCAATGACAGAAATGTGGGATGCAGAACTTCATCTCAGATTGTATGAGCCGGAGAAATCCTTGCCATTTCAGAATAGAGCTTTAAAACTGATTCAGGAAATTAAGAATAGCGCCCGAATTTATGTGCATAGAATAGGTTTTGATCCCCCGCCGATCAAAGAAGAAAAACGCCTGACAGGAAAATTAGAAGATGTTTCAAGTTTTAGAAAAAGCGAGGAAATTGGCGCAGAAGAAACTGATCCTTACATAAAGGAGGGTATTAAAAGATTAGAGGAGTTAATCTCAAATCGGAGTAAGATCACAAAGGAGGATCGTGAAATTTTTAAGCAAGCAGGAAACGAATTAGCAGTTAAAGCCATCGAAGAACCCGGGAAACATCTAAAAACGTTACAACAATTAAAATGGTTAGCTGAAGATTCTAAAAAAAGTATTTCAAGGTTAAGGGAAACCCAGAAAGGCTTGTTGTTAGCACTGCCTAAACCCACCCCGGATGCTGGAAAAAGTAAAAATTTTCAAAGTGAGATCAACAATTTATTTTTAAAAGAATTGGAGCTTCATGATAGATAAGTTTACATTTTTAAATGATTCTTCTAGCTGGCCAATATTCTTGGGAGCAGCAGTTCTTACTATTGTTTTTGTTTGGAAAGAGTGGCATCAATTTTCGAGCACCCGTTTTTATTTGAAAATACTTGTGATTCTTTTGGCCATTTGTTCCTTGGCAATGATAGCTTTAAAACCTGCATTTTTTAATTCTGAAACCTCTGGAAATGTTATCTTATTAACAGAGAATTATAGGCCCTTTTCATTGGATAGTCTTAAAAAAGAGCACAAGAAGATCAAAATTTTAGATTATGAAGAGGATACTCCATTTATAGAAGAATTAGAAGCGGTAGGTACAGTATTCATTTTAGGGCATGGAATTAAAAGTTATGATTCATGGCAATTAGAAGGAAAAGCAACAATATATATTCAACGCGAGGAGTTGAAAGGAATTACAAAATTTAAATACCAGCCGGAACATACTATTGGTGATAAAGCCATTTTTAAGGGTTTGTATTCTCGACCAACTGAAGGAAACAGGTTAATTTTACAGGGACCTGGTGGGCAAACCTTGGATTCTGTTATATTAGGTATTGGTGAGAACCAAGATTTTAAATTAACAGCCGATTTAAAGTCTGCCGGGAATTTTGTTTTTAGCTTAGTGGAGAAAGATTCTTTGGGAACAATTCTTTCATCCAATCCAATTCCATTAAAGATCACTAAAAAAGAGGCTTTAAAGATTTTAATAATCAATGGATTTCCAACTTTTGAAACAAAATATTTAAAAAACTTTCTAGCGGAAATGGATCATAAAGTGACCGTAAAAA
>NZ_AJLT01000075.1 GCF_000258765.1 Gillisia marina | reverse complement strand
GCCTCTTCACTAGCGAAAAAATATAATGTATCTGACTTAGTTATTGGTTTAACAATAGTTGCTTTTGGTACTTCCGCACCTGAATTAGTGGTCAATTCCATTGCTTCTATAAATGGATATCCAGATATTATATTAGGAAATATTATTGGGAGTAATAATTTCAACTTGTTCATCATTCTTGGAATAGCAGGTTTAATTTACCCTATAACCGTTCAATCCTCAACTGTTTGGCGGGAAATTCCGATTTCATTAGTAGTAGCTATAGTACTATTATTACTAGCAAATAATTTTTTTTTTAGCTCAAACTTCCCAAATATCAAGAATTGATGGCGGGATATTAATCATAGGTTTTGCTGCGTTT
>NZ_AJLT01000074.1 GCF_000258765.1 Gillisia marina | reverse complement strand
AAAACACTCGAACTGACGGGGGTTAGGGTTTTTCGTCGTTCGAGTGAATTTCAAAACCGGTTCTCGATACATTTTTCACAATGCTTCCGCATTGAGAAAAACACTCGAACTGACGGCTACAGTGTACATCGTCAGTTCGAGTGAATTTCAAAACCGGTTCTCGATACATTTTTCACAATGCTTCCGCATTGAGAAAAACACTCGAACTGACGGTTTTTAAATTTGTATCGAGAACGACTATGGGAAGGTTTAAAGAAATTTACTTTGAAAAATTCTTCTTTGCCAGATTAGGGAGTTCACTAAACTCACCTGCAATAAGGGCTACCTTTTTTGCACGGGACCAGTTTTTCACTTGTTTTTCTGTGGCTATGGCGGAATTAATATCTGTGAACTCTGCGTAATACACTAGTGCAACCGGTAGCCTTTGGGAAGTGTAGCTGTCAGGATATTTGGAAGATTGATGTTCAAACAGACGCTTATGGAGATTGGAAGTGACACCTGTGTAGAAAGTGTTGTCAGAACATTTCAGGATATAGACGTAGCTGTTATTCATTTAATTAATATACAGTTTTTTCTTCTTCGGCTGTACAAGTAAATTTTAACGTTGCCTTATTCTCGATACATTTTTCAC
>NZ_AJLT01000073.1 GCF_000258765.1 Gillisia marina | reverse complement strand
TTTTTCATTTTTTTTATATTTTTTTTTAGATTTAAAAAATACTACAACTACTCTAAAATAGGATTTATTACCTCGATTATTATCAAATAGAATATTAAAAAAAAGTTTAATTTATTCGAATACATATTAGATATTGCTTGCTCTAGCTTTTAAACTGAAAATTTTGGAAAATAAAAATACGAATGTCCCTTCTATAACTTCCTCAAATCTTTGGCAGTACATTCTGCTCTATCCCACCGCAGGTTTCCATTATATTTTTACTCAACAGCGCTCAAAAAAACGTTTTTTTTATTTTTTGTATTGGGAGGAGTGGTAAGTGGAATTGAACGAATTCTTAGAAGAGAAACTTTTGGAGACCCTTATGATTACTCTGATTTTGTAATTTCCACCCTATTTGGGGGTGCACTGGGGTGGATTTCTTATTATTTAATAGCATATTTTTTAAGTATTGCTGGAGATCTAATGAAGGGAAAGGCAAGTGATAGAGATTATAGAACGGTAATCGCATGGTCGTTAGTGCCAACAATTTTATCCCTATTTATAATAATACCTCAATTTCTTATATATGGAGCTGGTTCTAGTAGCTTTGATTTCGATGTTTATTTTGATTCGGAGAATTTACTGTTATCGGCGTTTATAATAATCAGGGCGATCTTAGGAATTTGGTTTTTAGTGATTTTGGTGAAAGGGATCGCATATATTCAGGAGTTTTCTATAGGGAAAGCAATTTTAAACATTTTTATTCCCTTCTTGTTAATCTTCGGAATTGTATTAGCCTTTATCACATTAATTAACATAGCAGAAATTATTTAAATGAATAATTCTTGTTAACCCGAAACCTTAAACCTGAAACCCTAAACCCGAAATCTCAAACCCTAAAAAGTAAAGCCAATTCGAATCCCACCCCATTTCGTTGGATTTCCACTCTCAAATTCACGGGTGAGGACAGTTCTAGAATATTCAAAATAGAGTGTTTTAGTTTGTAATACGAGTCCGTAATTGAATTGTCCTGTAAAACGGGTAATCTCTCCGGAAGAAATAGTGTAGGGACTTTTATTATTGAAAAGTCCTCCTTGAAGAGTGGCATCATAGCCAACCGCATTTCCTAAAACTTGAGAAAAGCCATAAAATAGAAACTTTTTCTTATCATTTTTTACTGAAAAAGCTGAATTTATAAGCCCCACCGTAGTATTAAGGCCGATGGATGCATTGGTATATAAAGTTCCCGCGCGCAAGGATCCTGTTGTTTGTAGCGAAAATAAGTCTTGAGCTCGAAAAAGCTGTTTTTCGTAGCTTACTTCATAATTAAGCACCAGATCGTTCTTTATCTGGTTGCGCCAACCTTCGGGAATAGTGTTTCCTGTAATTTTATGTATCCCTACTTGCATTTCTTTTCCAAAAGCACCGGGACCGATGAGTCCGAGGTTTAGGGAAGAAATAAGTCTGGAATTTTGGAGGGTATCGGTAATAATGGCAAAACTTTTAAACATGATCGCGGCAGCAAAGGGGCGTTCTCCAAACTGTATTTCCGGACTGCCAATGTTAGGAGGTGTAAAGCCTATGTGTTCTATGGCAACTCCAAATTTCTTTTCAGAATTGGCAGGTTTTATAAATAGAAAATTAACCGGATTCTTTTCTAAGAAAGGTGCAACCAACTCCAAACTATAGCCTTGCGTATAATTGTCATCGGTACCTGAAAAATAATCGTTATCGTAATTGAATCTAAAATAAGAATCACTTTGAATATCCCTAAAAGAAGCGAGATTGTCTATTTTTTGAGCCAACAAGTGATTGGGGAAGGTAAGGATAAGTAAGATTATAGCTAATGGGGATTTCATAATTAAATGTACCGAAAGAGGATGGCAATGGTTTCTGGGCCATTTACCTAATTTCAATAAATACACAATTATTAACTTCTTCTATTAAGAATTAAAACCAGCTTCTAATGTTTTTTGCATGATAAAATATTGTTTTTGAGAACAAATTTTCAATGTAAATAAGTCAAAACTTTATAAAATACTAGTAAATATCAAATGTGATTATTTTAGTTAATATTATATTTAAGGCATCAAGAAAAATAATCCAAGCATGATAATAAAATATAAAAAATCTCGAATTCGGTATAATCTAATCTTTGCCGGATTGCTCATATTAGTTGGAATTGTGGGATTTGTCATCGCATTTGATTCTCTATTTTCCAGTGCTTGGCTTTTAATGGGGGTAGCTCAACTAAGCATTGGTTATTTCGAAATGAAGAAGCAATATTTAACCATCAGTGAACAGGCCATTACTAAAAATAGCATCATTCCTAAAACACTTAAGTTTCAAGATATTTTAAAAATCAAAAGGTTTAAAGGAGTTTATAAAATTGAAACAGCTTCTACAAAAATGGTCATCGATAAATTCATTATTGAAAATAAATCTCTACTAAAACTAAATGAGAAAATCGAGAATTTAGAAACCACTCTATAAAAAAATCATCGATCTATTGAAAAAGGAATCTCACAGGAAATACACATTGCGTAAATAAGACCGTTATATCTTTTTTACTTTGGATAAAAAATTAAATAAGTCGTGAAAATACTGTCGGTATATATAACAATATTGCTTGATCCTTAATAGAAGGGCGAGTATCATACATAAATTCGTCCTTGAAATTTTATATTATGAAGTTAACCTTATATTTTTCTAGGACTGTATTGAATATTAATATTTAGGGAAATAACCGGTGATCTGGTTTCAACCATTATTTTATCATTTCCCTTTATGGTATTAGAAAAAAGTACTATGGTTTTTGCTACATGAGGGAAAGAAAGTTATGGATAACATTAACTGTTGTGGGAGAATAATTTCAATATCCTAAATAATTAAATTAAAATAACATTTGTATTAATTACGTGTTTTTCATAGCATGAAACAATTTTTTAAGAAATCTGTTGCAGTTAATTCGTTGTTTATTAGTTATTTAACATTATTTTTTGATTTATATTAAATAATGTATATTTGTCTTGTTAATTTTAACATAATAAAGAATAAAAATCTTTCCTCTCTCTCCACATTTTGGGTCGATTTTAACTAAGTATAACTATAAATAGACCTAAAATGAAACAAAAATTATTTTTTGTAAGCGTACTGTTAATTGTGTTTGGCAAACAACTCAGTAAAGCCCAAACTTCATCAACAAAGCAACTGGTAAGAGCAACCACAGGAACTTCTGGATCTTCAGAAAACGTTTCGACTAATAATCACACTTATTTAATACAGCAAAGCATTGGACAAGCAAGTGTAATTGGTACGTTGTATGATAGCAAATATATTGTACGGCAAGGATTTATACAGCCTAGTGTATTGGCCAAAATTTTAGATGTGAATATTCCTTTAAGTTTAGAAGCTGTTGCATACCCTAATCCTTTTATAGAAAGTATTACCCTATCTTTTTCAGAACAAATCACGAATAATGTGCATGTTTCCGTTTACGATTTATTTGGACGGGTTTTATTTTCTAAAGATTATAAGGCAAATCAAAAGATAAATGTACAATTCAACAATCTTTCAGTTGCAGATTATATTTTAAAAGTAACAGCCAATAACAAACAATTCATTAAAAAAATACTCAAAAGATAAGCTGTAATTTATAATGCTTTCTCTTTCATACAATTTTCTTCAATACTTTTCCATCAAAAATTAATTTAAACATAAAACAAGTGATTATGAAAAGACTACTACTTTTAATGCTATTATTAGTAACAGTATTTCAAGGTTTTTCTCAAACCAAAGGAATTAATTACCAGGCGGTAATATTAGATCCAGAAGCGCAAGGCGAAGTATTTGCCAATAATTCTGTTTCCATTCAATTTACCATACTTAACAATTCAGGTTCAGAGGAATATCAAGAACAGCATACAGCAACAACCGACAAATTTGGGATGCTGAACCTTTTAATAGGAACGGGCGCAGTAAATAATAGAAACAGTTTCGGAGATATCGTTTGGAATGGCGCTACTAAGAAATTAAAAGTTGGAATAGATTTTTCTGGAGGTAATAATTTTACCCTATTAAATGAGCAAAATCTTACCTATATGCCACAACCTGTATCCGAGCAAACAACTCAATTAATTACAGACAATTCTGTTGCTATTGAACGAATTACAGCACAACTTGGCAGTATAGAAGAGAAAACTTCGAGTATTAACAAGGCATCAAAAAAGGATACCGGCAACAAATTTGATAGAAGGTTAACAATTAATGAAGCCAACATTTCAGCATTGCAGGCTGAACAGATCACTCAAAATAATGCACTTTCAAATGAGCAAGCGAGGGCAATACGCGCAGAAACCGCTAATACCAACGCAATTTTAAATGAAGAAATAAGAGCTAGGTCTGCTGAAGAAGTTAATGCAAACGCAACTTTAAATGAACAAGCAAGAGCTAAGAATGCTGAAAGCTTAAATGCAAACGCAATTTTTAATGAGCAAACAAGAGCAGAAGCAGCCGAATATGAAAATGAAATCGCAATTTCAAACGAGGAAGTAAGAGCAAAAACGGCAGAAGCTACAAACATAACAGCAATTTTAGATGAAAAACTAAGAGCAGAAACTGCTGAAGTGAAAAACGCAACTGCAATTTTAGATGAACAAACAAGGGCGGAAGCAGAGGAAGAAAAAAACGCAAATGCCATCATAGAGGAAAAATTAAGAGCAGAAACAGCTGAAGAGAAAAACGCAGTTGCAATCTTAGACGAAAAAATAAGAGCAGAAGCAGCTGAAGCGCTAAATGCAGCAGCAATTTTGGATGAAATAGAAATAGCTAGAACTGCAGAATCTGCTAATTTGGATGCCATTGTTGCTTTACAGGCAAATCAAATTACTCAGGATGCAGTAATTGCATTAAATACTTTAAAAGAAGGATATCCAGGTGATCAAGATTTAACAAGTTATGCAACAAAAGATATGGCAAATGCAGCTATAACCAATCTTGCAGACCCTGAAAACCCTCAAGATGCTGCAACAAAAGCTTATGTAGATGCGCTTATGACCAAGATAACAGCTTTAGAAACTAAAGTAGAAGAATTATCACCGGCTAAAATAGGAGACTTTAGAGCAGGAGGAGTTGTGTTTTGGGTTGATCCTTCAGACGATAAACATGGTTTGGTTGTCGCTATAAAAAATCAAAGTGGAAGATGGCAAGGAACAAGTTATACTGGTGAAGTACCTACCTTACAATTTCCACCCGCATTTACAGGTGTAAGGAAAATAGATGGGGCCATAACAGATGAATATCGTGAGCATATGATATTGCAGAATAAAGCAGCAATGAGATATAGTGATGAAAAAAAAGGAGTATGATGATAAAATAGAAGATCATGATGCTAATATGAAAAAAATAGGTACAACAAAATCTGAATTTGGTACAGGACGAGCAAATACTAATGCAATTATAAAATTCCATAATCAAAAGAACTTAGCAAAAGGTTATGCTGCTGCAGTGGCACGGGCTTATAGAGGTGGAGGATTTACAGATTGGTATTTACCTAGTGCAGAGGAGTTAAAATTAATTTTTAATAATAAAGGAATAATAAATTCTACAGCTACTGCTAATGGAGGAGTCATATTTGGCCCTCTTGCTTATTGGAGTTCTACAGAGCAAAGTAACTTAAATGCAAAGGCTATAAGATCAAGTGCAATGGGAAATAATGAAAAAAAATACGCAACTAATCTTCGTGCAATTCGGGCTTTTTAAAAAAAAGACTACAAGTTTTAGAAAGAAAACCAGGCATTTGTCTGGTTTTTTTGTTTGTTGGTGTAAATAATTTTTAGTGCAATTTTAATTTAAAGCGATAAATATGATTTCTGCGATATTCAAAATTAATGAACTAGCTTAGCTATATCACAACAAAGTGCTATAGCGATGATCTATTATTGGTTTACCATTTTAAAAATTTTAATTCTCAGGAACTTTCAAAGTTCCGTGAATTATGATGAAACCATTAGACGCACCTATACTGTTGGGCTTTTCGATTGTGATGGGTTGCGGGTGATGACTGCTTCTAAATATGCAGTGTATATGGATTTTATACGCTGGGAATTAATAGCCAGGTCTCAACTCTTTCAAGCCATCGTGAAGCGCGGTCTGGCACCTTCCTTAGGTTCTCAAAAGATCATCTATAGAAAACCGCTAAAAATTTGGAGCAAATTCGATGTGGTACTGGAGAGCGTGGGGTGGGATGAGAAATGGGTGTACCTTGTCCATAATTTTGAACAAAATAACGAGGTGAAAGCTGTGGGCGTTGTTCGTGCTTTGGTATGGAAAAGAGATATTCCAAGTATACTTTCTGAAATTATGAATGAGATTGGAGCGCCTTTAAGTAGAACACCTCCTATGTGGGTTTCAGATATGTTCAAGGATGATAAAGAAATCATTAAAAGAAGTCAGCCGGAGTATAGCAATTTAGAAAATTAGATGTTCTATATGCTTAATCCATTTAGAAGGAAAATAATTTATATCAAAAATAAATGAATATTAAAGTAATTCGCAACGGCTTTATTGCTGCAGGACTTATGAATATAGTGGCAGTTCTAATACTGTCCAGATTTTTCACAAATGAAGTGATTCCAGAGACAGATCCTGTGGTGATGTCCAATTTTGGATTACTGATGATTCTAGTTTGGGGCTGCGCATATTTGTCGGTAGCTACCAGTTACAGCAGAGTAAAATGGTTAGTGGCAACTTTTGTAATAGAAAAGTTAATCTATGTAATTGCTTGGGTTAAGTGGATTTTAAATAATAACGTAAGCGAAGTGTACGATAAAGATCTATTTGCAGGAGTTTTCTTTTCTGTATATGGGATTAACGATTTTATATTTTTTCTCTTCTTTTTAATAGTGTTTATAGAACTTCTTAAAAATAAGGACTAACCTATGTATGGCGGCTATCTAGCTGAAAAATGGTATTTTATGGAGATTAAATTAAAAATGGTAAAATCCTAATGATTCAGTTTTTACATTAGATACCGGATTAAAAAAAACTTCTGGCAACCACGATGGATAAAATATATTCTCATAAAGCAGCTTCTTCCACATTGTCTGCAATTATCAAAAGTTTTTGGTTAATCGAGGATGAAATTTCTACTAAGAAAATTGAAAAAATTATCCCGGATGGATATCCAGAGCTTATTTTTCATTACGGAGATTTATACAAAATTGATATAAATGGGTTTTGGAAACTCCAAGGTAGAAATTTGATAGCCGGGCAAATTAAAAATCACTTTTTTCTTGAAAATACAGGGAAACGTAAGGTATTCGGAATTAAATTTCAGCCTTGGGCATTAACCAACCTGTTCGATTTGAATATGGGGTATTTAACGGATAAGGTAGTTGCGGTTCCAGATGAGGTATTAAAATCGATTAAACCGATTAAGGAACTAAGTGTCAGTCAACTTTCTTTTCAAGAAAAAGTAGAAAAAATAGAAGACTGGCTTGCAGCGTTTATTGCGCAACAAAGGTTCACTAATCACAGTGGACAAAAGGCGATTGAAATGATAATAGATAGTCAAGGGAAAGTGAATCTAAAAACTATCCATAATGAATTGGGAATAAGTGAAAGAACTTTAGAACGCTATTTCAAAAAACATGTAGGATTATCGCCAAAATATTTTAGTCGAATTATTCGTTTTTCGAATATTTTTAAAATTGTTCAAGGAGATGTTTGGGATTGGGCAGATATATTTTTTAAAGCCGGATTCTACGATCAATCACATTTTATAAAAAACTTTAAAGAATTCACCGGGGAGGATCCTTCCAAATATGGATTTTCTGAAGAAAATCTTGCCAACTTTTTCTTGAAGAAGTAATCTGTCGGGTTTATACAATCATCGCTAATTTTATAAAAATATATTTGTAGTATAGAATTTATAATCTAATGCGTGATGAAAATAATTAAAATATGGTTCGTACTATTAGTATTGACCTCCAATTTGGCCTGTAGTCAGAATGATAGTTTAAATCAATTGGATTTTTTAATTGGAACTTGGAAAATGGAAGGCAAGGAAAATTATGAATCTTGGGAGAAAATAGATAACAAGTTCGTGGGAGAATCGTACAAAATTGAAAATGGTCTAAAAAAAGTTTCAGAAACAATTGAGATCAAATTGGAGAAACAAGGAGTAATTTATACACCCACAGTTTTTGATCAAAATGAAGGTAAAGGCATTCCCTTCCAATTAAAACATTCAAAAGAAAATCTATTCTCTTTTGAAAATTTGAAACATGATTTTCCTAAAAAAATTCAGTATAAAATAATCACATCAAATAAATTATTTATCTCTGTTCTAGGAGAAAATGATGAAGGCTTTTCTTATAATGTAATTAGACAAATCAAGAACTAATAACGAATTTCTTTCAGAATTGTATTTAAATTAATCTACTACACACCTAAAATTTATACTTTAAATTTTAAGTCATACCTAATTGTTAACTATTTGATAATCAGTAACTTTGTGTATTGTGGAACATTAACGATGATACCATAGCCGAATCTTGAGAGTGATTAGGTTATTAGTTTATCCCAAATGGAATAATAATTCCTTTCCTCTATTGGCTAAAAATGACTCTAATTTTCGCGTGCTGTTTAGTATTTCAGGGAGGTGTTCTTACATAAATCTTAATAGTAATCTAAAAGCCGATACAATGAAGACAATCAAAATCTTAAAAATTATTGTTTTGTCTATGCTTTTAATAGGATGTGGGCAAAATAAAGAAGAAGGAACGTCGAATTCCATGCAATCTGACATAGGACAATTTAAACAAGAAGAAGTTCAGAATATGGAAATCGAATCGAATTTTACGAATGCTGAAATTGCAAAATATACGATTGCATCAGTAATGAATCAAAAACCTGATATTCTTAAGGTAAATGAAAAAGATGGGATGTTTTATGTGGAATACAAACTGCCTGATGAACCAAAAAAGCAAGAATATAAAATAAGAATTAACGGAAATCGGGTAATTTGGGGCAATGTACCCGGTCGATGGAGAACTACAAAAAAGGATGAAAGAATAACATATCAGGTAGATGACAATAAAATAATGATTATTCAGACTTTCAAAGATGGTTCAAATAAAGTTAAGGAATTCAGCAAATTAGATTAAAATTTTTCATTAGAAAAGGATTTGAAGCTTTCCAAAAATCCTATATAAATTGCAGAGGAAGCTTTTATGAATAACATAGTTATTTCTGTAAAATGCTCATTTTTAACTATTTAAAACATAATCGCGTTAAGAGTTTTACGTTACTTTATAAAACTCTGGATATGAAAACGATAAATATTTTCTTCGTGCTTTTTGTTAGTCTCACTGTTTTATCACTGATTTCTTCCTGCACCAAAAGCGACGATGCCATGGAACCAATCAATCAGGTGTAGATGCAGATCAGGAAACTATAGATGAGATGAGGTTTAATCTGCAATCCGGTACTTGGAGAATCACCAAGTTTATGGAAGATGATAATGATGAAACCGATCACTTTACTGGCTTCAATTTCACTTTTGCTGCCAATGGAGCTCTAATTGCTTCCGATGGCACAGATACCTTTGAGGGCACATGGAGTATCACCGATAGTGATTCTAGCGACGATGACTCCAATGATGATGATCTAGACTTTAATATTAATTTTAATCTTACCAATGATTTCGAAGAGTTAAATGAGGATTGGCATTTTATATCTCGCACAGCTAACAAAATTGAACTCATTCATATTAGCGGAGGTGACGGTGGAACGGATCTTCTAACCTTCGAAAAGAATTAAATTCTTAAAATATTCTCAACATGGTTTGAATTGAGTTGTTTAGATTATTGATTTCTGAAGCCTCGTATAAAATTTCTAGTTTTTACGTGCGCTGATGTTTTCCAATTTTATCGTGGATATTCTCAAAGAATCAGCTTTTTTACTAATTATTAATTAAGATTGTTGATAATTAAATAATCTTATTTCCCTCAAAGAGAGCTCCCAAGCCTTAATTTTAATAAGTTTGATATTGTGATTGTAAGTCAGTTCGGTTTTTGTAATAAAATATTTAGCTAAAATTTAACTGGCGATATCAGCTAACCCCTAACGATTATAAATGAAAAGATTTTTACTAGGATTTACGTGTGTTTTTTTTATTATTCTTTCAAAGTAATGCTCAAACTAATATTATTGAAATAGAGGATGAAGCTAATTTTAGATCGGGTTATATAGTAACTGTTGATAAAGACACCATAAAAGGCTTTATTTATGATAGGATCGATGCAGAAATGGCAAATGAAATTTTCTTTAAAAAAGATCTCAAAGGCACAGTAGTTTCAAGTTTTAATCCGGCAGAGCTAATTGAGTTCGGATTCAGGAATAAGCGCACATTTCATAGTATACCACGGGTAAATACAAATAAGGATACCACCTTTGTTTTTGCGAAAAGATTAGTACAAGGAAAGATTGATTTATGGGTTTTAAGAGACACAAAAAAATCTTCCGAATTTTATCTAACAAATAATAGTACCAATCAAAAGGCACATATCTTTAGACCAAATAATAAAGATTATTTGCAAATAGAAGAAGATAATTACTTAGATGGAGGGATTGAATATTTAGGTATTCAAAGCTTTGTGAAGACTACACCTGTAAAAAGTAATTCAAAAAAAAGAAGATCTAAATTTTCTGAAAAAGGAATACAGAAAGATGTCGTGGAGTATAATTCCAAGTTTAGGAGAGCCTATCCCGCAGCCGTTTATGAGGAAGAAAATGTATATAATTACGATATAACTATAGGAACTTCAGTTCTTAAGTTTGAACAAGGAGATTTTATTAGAGCAGCATTTTATAGAAGTAAGACCAAGGTAGAGAAATCAAGAAAATTATCTAGAATTCAAGGTATATCCTACCACGGTTGGTTCGATGAAGATGAAAATGGCTCCCGAGACATCCAGAATGGAAAATCTAATTACATATGGCAGGTTTTAAGTATTATTCCTATTGGATATAAAATTCAAGGCACTTCAAAATCCTTTCAACCTTACGCATATGCAGGTCTCGGATTAGCAATTCTTTTTAAGACAGATTATATATTTGTAAACGCTATAAATACAGGAAGCGAAACAAGTGTAGTACCATTTCCAACTTTAAATACAGGTGCAGGAGTAAGAATAAAACTAGGTTCTAAGCATCTTTTAGCAGAAATAACACCTTCTGTAAATGGAATATTTATGAATTTGGGGCTGTCTTTTTGAAGCTTAAAAAGATTCAGTAAGTTGTAATTTAATGATTTTCAGATAGATTGATACGAGATTGAATAGTGTTTAAATTTTTTATAAAAATTAAATGTTTTGCAGTAACAAATTTCAGAAGCAGCGTCATATAAGCAGTTAAATAATTAAAGCAATAAGGAGTTCCCTACAATTTATTTGCAAGTACAGTAATAAAATTTTAGAGTATGGAACTTGAAGCCCTAAAGAAGCGTAATTTTTCTGAAAAGAAAAAAGCTATGATTAAGGAATATACATTGCTTGAAAAGCTCTTTCAAGAACTTCAACATAGAGAGCTTCCTCCCGAAGTAATCGTAGAATTAAATACGGAAATATCGCGGTTAAATGCGGTTTTGGATACCCATATAAAACTATTCTTCTACATAAAACTGGTAAAAAAAAAGGTATTAAAAACACTTCTGGAGGATCTCGAGATTGTCCCAAAAAATTATTACCGTAACCTATGGTTGGCACTTGGAATGTCTGTCTTTGGACTTCCTTTAGGTGTCGTGTTTTCTTCAATTTTTGATAATACTGCTTTTATTGGCATTGGCCTTCCTATAGGTATGATCGTAGGTTTGGCGTTTGGTACTACATTAGACAAAAAAGCTGAAGAAAATAACAGGCAACTTGAATTAGAAATAAGTTAATTGTTCGATCCTAAAGTATTCTCAACTGAAAAAGGAGGTCATTCTGTCCCGACGCTTCGGGAGTTTCAGAATTTCATTAGAAGGAAAATCAATGTACTTTCGTCACCCTGAAATAGTCCCGAAAGCTTTCGAGACATAGTGACGAGATAACTATTCTGTCGAGATAAATATAAATTAATAGAGGTCAGTAGTTATGTTCATATCAAATTTATAATGTGTAGTAGGGATGTCTGGTTGAGTATTTCGACTTCGCTCAAT
>NZ_AJLT01000072.1 GCF_000258765.1 Gillisia marina | reverse complement strand
ATCTGGACTCATTCAAAAAGAATTTACCCTATGAAATTAATTTTCGACACCGTTTCTCGCACCTGCAGCCAGGCAGTAACAAATGCTTACAGTACGTCATTTTCTATGGCTACAAAAATGTTAGCACCGTCTATTAGACAAGATATTTATAACATTTATGGTTTTGTAAGGTTTGCAGATGAAATTGTAGATTCATTTCACGACTACGATAAAGAAAAATTACTTGAAGATTTCACTCAGGATCTTTATAAGGCCATCGACATTAAAATAAGCCTTAATCCTATCCTGAATTCTTTCCAAGAAACAGTTCATAAATATCAGATTGACGCATCCCTTTATAATGCTTTTTTAAAGAGCATGAAATTAGATCTGCATAAATCTACATATCTCACACAAGAAGATTATAAGGAATATATTTATGGAAGTGCAGATGTTGTGGGTTTAATGTGTTTGAAAGTTTTTGTGAAAGGAGACAATAAGAAATACGAGGAATTAAAAGATTCTGCCATGAGTTTAGGCTCAGCCTTTCAGAAAGTAAATTTTTTAAGAGATCTAAAAGCAGATTTTGAAGACCTAAGCAGAAGTTATTTTCCTGATACAAATCTTGCAGCTTTAGACGAAGCCAGCAAACAAAAGATTATTTTTGAAATTGAAGAAGATTTTAGTGCTGGATTAAAAGGAATTGCCAAATTACCTGTAGAAGCAAAATTTGGGGTATATACCGCCTACATTTATTATAGCAAACTACTGACTAAACTGAAAAAAGTACCTTCTTTGGAAATTAAAAATAAACGCATAAGTGTACCTAATTACCAAAAAGCCGGCTTACTTGCAAAATCTTACATCTCATATAGATTAAATTTAATATAATGGAAGTTTTACTCTGGATCATAATTTTTGTCGCTACTTTCTTAATGATGGAAGGAATGGCGTGGTTCACTCATAAATATGTAATGCACGGTTTTTTATGGAAACTGCATCAAGATCATCATAAAAAAGACCACAGCCATTGGTGGGAACGAAACGATTTATTTTTCGTTTTTTATGCTATAGTTAGTATCACTTTCTTTCTTCTGTGGAGATATGATGATCTTTGGATAGGCCTACCAATTGGGCTGGGAATACTCGCCTACGGAATTGCATATTTCATGGTTCATGATATATTTATACATCAACGTTTTAAAATATTTAGAAACGCCAATAACAAATATGCTAAAGGCGTAAGAAGAGCTCATAAAATGCACCATAAACATCTAGGTAAAGATGATGGGGAGTGTTTTGGGATGCTTTGGGTGCCTTTCAAGTATTTTAAGAAGTAACTTTTTATCTAACTCCAACTAATCTAGTGCCACAAAAGTTCGATTATATTATTATTGGAAGTGGCTTAGCTGGACTTCAGTTAGCATATAGATTAAGTGAAGATCCTTTTTTTCAGAAATTACAAATTGCAATAATAGATCCTTCTGCCAAAGACACCAATGATAAAACTTGGTGTTTTTGGGAAAAGGGAGATGGAAAATGGGACAATCTTATTACAAAATCTTGGGATCATGGGAAATTTATTTCTACTGAAACTAATTTAGATTTAGAGTTGAAGCCCTATTCTTATAAAATGTTGAAATCTATTGATTTCTATAATTTTGTAAAATCTGAATTAAAAAACACATCGAATTTTCATTTTATCTTAGACGAAATCATCGAAATAGATGAAGATAATTCTACTGCTTTAGGAAAAAATGATACATACATTGCCACTCATTTTTTTGATAGCCGAATTGACTCTGATTATTTAGAAGATTCCAAAAGCACTAAAATATTTCAGCATTTTAAAGGCTTGCATATTAAAACAAGCGCTTCAGTTTTTGACGAATCCACTTTTACGATGATGGATTTCAGAATAAAATTTCCAGATAGCACAAGTTTTACTTACGTATTGCCTTTAAGCGAAGATGAAGCATTAATAGAATATACATTTTTTACTCCATTTCTAACCGAGGAATCTATTTATAACACCTATCTACATACGTATATCAAAGAAATTCTTAAGATTGAGGAGTATGAAATAATCGACACCGAGAAAGGAGTAATCCCAATGACCGATTATGCTTTTCATAAAGCTAGTAGCCCAAAAGTGACTAAAATAGGAACTGCCGGATCTTGGGTAAAAGGATCTACAGGCTATTCCTTTAAGCATACCGAAAAGAAAATAGCCCAATTAGTAGAAAACATTAAATCCGGAAAAGAGCCTCAAGGCAACATATTGAATGTGCGATCTAGGTGGTACGATGCTATTTTTTTAGATGTTTTAAATAGAAATAATGAACTTGGGGAACAACTGTTTACTAAATTTTATACGAACAATACTCCTCAGGAAATTTTTAAATATCTAGATGAAGAAACAGCTATATTGGAAGAACTAAAAATTATGATTAGTATGTATCATTCGGAATTTATTCGTTCGTTTTTGAGGAAATTATTCTAGCAACAGTTTATCTATAGTTTTTCTAAGACTCTCACTATTCCAATCGGCTGCGCCAATCTTTTTAATAATAATAGCGCCATTTTTATCGATTAAATATGTAGTTGGAAGCGTTTTCCCATTTAAGGGCTCTGGAGCTTCGCTTAAAGGTCTATATGCAGGGAGCGAATATTTTTTACGGTTTAAAAAGCCACGAACAGTTTCATGATCTTCAGAAGAAACAAATAAGAACTCAACCTTATCTTTATAATCTCGATATAATAGTTCAAAACTAGGCATTTCCGCAATACAAGGAGGACACCAAGTAGCCCAAAAATTTACAAGAACAACTTTATTCTCTAGGTCTCCAAAATTTAATTTATCCTTATTGTTTTTCTCTAAAGCCCAATTATAATCTGCCAAAGATTCTCTTTCCTCTTCAGAAGTTACCGAAGACTAAAGGCCAACAATTTATTTACAAAGATTTGAATGGGTTTACGGGTGCCGGGAATGATCATCGCAAGAATAATCACTGCAATGATAATATTAGACCATTGATTTTTAAAAAGCTTCATCTTAAAATATTCGTGTAATTATTGGAACATAACAACTGGCCCAAAGTTACTATCTATTTATTAAGACTACTCAATTTTTTATTCAATTTAAATAATTCCTTTTTCAAAAAATCTATGGCTTCTTCCATATTTTGAATTTTACCCTTAGAGGCTATTTGATGGTGAGGAAGAATCACACTACTTATTTTTCCACGCACCACCATGGCTTGATAGATCTCAGATTTACTTATTTTTTTCAGCTGATCTTCTTCATGATCATTATCACTTTCTAAAAGCAGAAAATCTGTATTATTATCTAACCGAATCCTTTTAATTAATATACCGCCTTCGGTTACTAGCAAGATTAAAGTACCATCTAAAATATTATCTATATTAGGTTGATTCTGACAAATTATAACATCACCAGAAAGCAATGTGGGCATCATACTATCTCCTGCTACTTCAAATAGTTTTTGATCGTACGCCGGGTTAAAACCAGGAATTCGATACCAGTCTGAAACTTCAAAACTATGATCTTCATGAAAATTATTAATGAATCCTGCATGTGCAGTTGCTTTAATAAGTGGTATAAAGCCGTTTGATGGATCTATCTTAATCAAGTATTTATCGCCTTTTAGAATGAAATCTGTGGTTACTTTGTAGAGTTTACTTAAATTAATAATGTGGTCTACTGCAATCCCATTCTGAGAATTTTCAATTAAAGAATATGCGGCTTGGGATATAAATAGTTTTTCGGCCACAAGAGATTGGGAAAAAGCATTTTTCTTTCTAAGTGCCTTAATTCTTTCTCCAATAAGAGTCCTCTTAGTCATGTTCAATTTTCCTTTCTGGTTAATAAATTTAGGGTGGAAATTCAGCACTAAGGTCGACTATTAAAGGCGAAAGAAATATTGTTATAATGAATAATGATAAAATGCAGTGATAGTAGTAGCTAGAATGTTAATTATATGTTAAACAAAAATAACAGTATTGACATATATGTTGAATTTTTTTTATTTTCATATACGTTTTCTGACACTTATTAAAATGAATTGATTTTATATAAATAATTAATTATCAGTTTATTAGTGTACTAATTTCTAGTATAATTTGAACTGAAGTTATAATATCTTTCATCCTAATATTATGTTAAAAATTTTGAAAAAATAACAGAGAAATAACGTTAGATCATACTAGTTTTATCGATAATTGTGATTTAGTTATTTCAGAAAATTATAAAAAAGTTTGATTATGTAATTGTAGGGTGTTGCCTGATCAAATTGAAGAAACTCGGGAATTTTTTTCCGAGTTTTTTATTGGGTTAATTTCAGCCTAAGCTTTTATCAATTTTGGTAGACGATATTCTCTACACCCTAGCACTTTGTTTATCTCAAACGTGTTAATTAGCTGTTAAAGGTACTGAAATCTTTTTTACAGAGCATTTAATCCCTAAATTTATTTTTTATTTACAAGTTGCATTTTACCTGATTTTACTACCCCTACCTTATAAAATCAGTTTATTTCGAATAATCACTATTCGAAATTATATATTAATACATATTGAAAATTAAGTCTTTTGTACAATCCTATTGTATAAGGAAATTTTATGCGATTCAATAAAATTGATACGTATAGATATCCCGGCTTATATTATTGGTTAGTTGGTTAATAGTAGGGTATTAATTATGCTAACTAAAGAACCCCG
>NZ_AJLT01000071.1 GCF_000258765.1 Gillisia marina | reverse complement strand
AAAAAAGAGGCTTAGTAGCCTCTTTTTTATTTATTCTCAAACTGGAAATCAGATAACATCACTTACACCTTATTGGTTTTGGTATGTAGTAATTTTAAAATTAGGTCATTAATCTCTTCACTTTCCCATTTATCTTCTATTCCTTCAATATTCATAACCTCATCCATAATATCTCGTTGCTTATCGCCAATGGCTAGCGCATCTGCATAAGGTTTATCAGAAAAAGTTACTCTGGAATACAGAGGAATCCATTTTTCAGGATATTTTTCAGCAAAATGCTTTTCGATCTTTTTCCGAAGAATAAATTTTGGGTTTGCAGTCTTACTGCTCATTTCTACAAAATTTCTATAACTTAATTCTGCAATGGCATCTGCATTTGGTTTTCTACTTTCTTGATATTCTGTAAAAATCAGCTCCCAATTATCCTCATGCTTCTCAATAAGATCGTCTAAGACAGAAATATCTTCAAAACCTGCGTTCATACCTTGACCGTAAAAAGGAACTATAGCGTGAGCAGAGTCGCCTACTAAGGCAACTTTATTCCAATAGGTCCAAGGATAACATTTCATTGTAACCATTGCGCTCGTAGGATTCTTAAAGAAATCTCGAGTTAAATTAGAGATATCCGATTTGATATCGGGGAAATAAGTGCTAAAGAATTTCTCTGAATCTGCTTCGGTTTTAATTGCCTCAAAGGAAACCTCCCCTTCAAAAGGCATAAATAATGTACATGTAAAACTACCATCCAAATTAGGCATGGCAATAAGCATAAATTCGCCTCTAGGCCAAATATGAAAAGAAGTATTGTCTAATTTATGAGACCCATCTTCATTAGCGGGAATTGTTAATTCTTTATAACCTACATCTATAAAATATTGAGAATAGTTAAACCTACTTCTTCGCTGCATTTTATGGCGTACTCTAGAAAAAGCGCCATCAGCTCCAAAAACAATATCGAATTGATACTCCTGCCACTCAGCTTTTTCTGATTCTCCAGTATAAATTTTCGCTTCAGCAAGATTTACATCCCACACCTTTTCTTCAAACCTAAATTTAGCACCTGTATCTTCAGCAAGATCTATCATCTTTCTATTGAGAACTCCACGAGAAATTGAATAAATTGCTTCGCCTTCTTTCCCGTATTTCTGAAAATAAATAGGCTTTTCATTCACATGTAGCGCCCTTTTATCCAACGGCAATGCTATTTCTCGTATTTCTTCTTCAATTCCAACTTTCCGCAAAGCGCTCCAGCCCCTATTAGACATCGCTAAATTTATGGATCTACCAGAAAATTCAACTTTTCTAACATCCTGCCTTCGATCAAATACTGTGACCTCATGACCTCTTTTTCTTAAATAAATGGCTAATAAAGATCCTACTAACCCGGAGCCTATGATGGCGATATTTTTAGCTTTCTGCATTAATTTTTATAGTTAGACATCACTTAAATTAATAAAGACCGTCTAAGTTGAAATAGAAAAATGATGAATCAAAAATACAGATTAATTCTCAATTGATATTTTTTACGCCTAGTTCATTTGGTATTCTTTAGAACCTATAATTCCTGATGCAGCACTATTCAAAAACCGCCACAAAGAAGTCAAGTCATTAAAATAAAGTTAAAAACATTCCCATTTACAATTTGTTTAACACCTCTTAGAACCTGCTTCCTGTAACTTTAGTTATCTAAAAAAAGCAATATGAAAGAGAATCAACCATTATTAGAATCATACAAGTTAGAAGATCTTACTTTAAACAATAGAGTCGTAATGGCTCCAATGACTAGAAATAGAGCAAACAATGCTGAAAATACTCCAACAGATCTTCATGCTGAATATTATAAGCAACGAAGCGGGGCAGGGCTAATAATTACTGAAGGTTCCCAAATTTCTGAAAGAGCTGTGGGTTATATTAATACCCCCGGAATTTATACCGATGCTCAAACTGAAGGGTGGAAAAAAGTTACCACCGCTGTTCATGAGGAAGGTGGAAAAATCTTTATTCAGTTATGGCACTGCGGAAGAATGTCCCATCCAAAGTTTCATGATGGAGATAAACCCTTGGCACCAAGTCCTGTTAATCCTAATGAAAAATCTTATACTCCCGACGGATTCGAAGATACTGTAGAACCAAAGGCAATGACGCTTGTTGAAATAAAAGAAACCATACAAGAATTTAAGAAAGCTGCGCAAAATGCGAAAGATGCAGGTTTCGATGGTGTAGAAATTCATTCTTCCAATGGGTATTTAATTCATCAATTTTTCAATAAAAACTCCAACACGAGAACCGATGATTATGGTGGAAGCATTCAAAATAGAGCGAGATTCTTTTTTGAAGTGATAGATGCTATTAATGAAGTTTGGGATGAAACTAGAATTGGAGTGCGCTTAAACCCTTCTTTACATGGAACATTTGGAATTACAGCAACAGAAGAAACAATTCCAACTTTCGATTATATCGTAGAAAAATTAAATGCTTACAATTTAGCATACCTTCATTTGTCTGAGCCATTTACAGACGTTAGCGAGGTAGATTTCCTGGTTTCAGAAATCGCAAAACATTACAGACCTATATACAAAGGAACTTTAATGATTAACGGAGGTTTCGATCAAGAAAAAGGAAATAAGGTTATTAATGAAGGTCACGCAGACTTGGTAGCTTATGCGAAATTATATATTTCTAATCCTGATCTCCCTGAGAGATTCAAAAGAAATGCGGAATTAAACGAATGGAATGAGGATACATTTTATACCCCGGGAGCTAAAGGTTATACAGATTATCCAGTATTAGAGGAAGAACCTGTTAGTGAATAATTAACAAGAAATATTAATCTAAAATTCAATAAAATGAAACAAGAAAAGATAGATCAGTTAAAAAAGATTCTAAACAAATTAGAAGATATCAAGCACAGTCAGGAAAGTGTAATAGATAAGATAAATCATGTAATTACAGATCTTTTTCAGCATCCTGACAAAAAATTAGAAAAAGCGATGGAAGATGCTCATCAAAAATCATCAGATAATGTGGAATCTGTGAATGAAGTTTTAGAAGAACTTGAGATGAGAATTAATAAAGCTGAAAATGAAAGTTAAGCTGCTAATTTTATCAAGGGTAGCTTAAATTAATATTTAAAATTTCCACTTTCAGTTTCATAAGAATCTTAGTATTAAATTATTAATGAATTCTTAAGCGATATATCTATAACAGAAGTTAAGCTGAAAGAAATATTTCAAATTCAGAATAATTTTAATAAATTAGTTAAACACTCGTTAAAATAGCTTAGATTAGTTAGCGCATTCCATAAATTCGTGTCGAAATCTAATCAGATTATTATTTTAAGGAGTGCATTTTTTAGATATATCTAATTTATTAGCATGCCTTAACCATGTAATCAATAACCATTAATAAGCAACAATTTGTTGCACTAAAACAACTAACAATATGAGAGATTTAATTTGGCTAATCGTAGTACTACTAATCATTGGATGGTTAATTGGATATTTTGCCTTTCCAGATTTAGGTAGTATCATCCACATTTTAATTGTAATTGCAGTTATACTTATTTTATACAAACTTCTTACAGGAAGAAGATTGTAATCTATAAATACAATTTAAAAAGCCCTTTGAGTTTCAAAGGGCTTTTTTTTTATGAGCTATTTTTAATTATACTTAGAACACCTATTTTTGATAAAATTTTGAATTATGAAAAAAATTATTACCCTTTTTATGCTATTTACATTTTTAATTGGATGTAAAGATGATCCAAAAAATGAAGAAACATCAGAAGATGCTGTTTCTGAGACAACATCTGAAGAACTTCCTTTGCCTATACAAATAGCAAATGCCAATGGTATAGAGAAGTTTAATGAATTAGATGAATTAAATTTCACATTTAATGTAAAAGTAAATGACACTTTACGTTCTGAAAGAGCTTGGAAATGGTTTCCAAAATCTAAGAAAGTGGAGCTAACAGAAAAAGGCGAAACAATTAGTTATACTCAAGGAGATAGCTTGATAGAAAAAACATTAGCTGTAGATCAAAAATTCATCAACGATTCTTATTGGTTATTATTTCCATATCAATTAATGTGGAGTGATTTTGAATCTACTTACAATGAAAAAGGAATGGCACCAATTAGCAATGAGGAAATGAAAATGCTTACAGTTAGTTACAAAGGTAAAGGTGGCTATTCTCCAGACGATTCTTACCATATCTTTTTTGGAGATGATAACATGATTAGAGAATGGACATATGTTTCTTCTACCGGTAGAGAATTAACTACCACATGGGAAGACTACGAAACTTTTAAAGGCATTCCTATTGCGAAAATGCATAAATCTGCAGATAGTAGTTTTCAACTATATTTTACAGATATCACATTTAAGTAAAACATAGAAAATTAAAGTCTCGATGAAGCATTAATTTTCAAGAATCCCCTTCTTTAAGATTTGTCCGAAATTGTACATATCTTGAAAAGAACAGTAAAAAGGCGCCGGAGCCAAACGGATTACGTTTGGCTCTCGCCAATCTGTAATAACGCCACTTTTCATTAAGTAGCTAAAAAGCTCTTTTCCTTCTCCATGAAGAAATACCGATAATTGAGTACCCCGCTCCTCTTGCTTGGAAGGTGTAATAATTTCGAAACTGGCATCCACTTCTTTATCTATTTCTTTTAAGATAAATTCAAGATATGCGACTATTTTATTTCGCTTTTCTATAAGTGCTGGCATTCCTACTTCATCAAACATCTCGAGAGATGCCAAATATGGAGCCATTGCTAAAATAGGAGCATTACTAATTTGCCATGCGTGCGCATTAGGTTCCGGCTGGAATTCCGGTTCCATTAAAAAACGACGCTCTTTATTATGTCCCCACCAACCTTCTAATCTGGTAATATCTTTTATACCGTGGTATTTTTCATTGATAAAGCAGCCTGAGGCATTACCCGGACCGGAATTCATATACTTATAACTACACCATGCTGCAAAATCCACATCCCAGTCGTGTAATTTTAATTCTATATTACCTGCAGCATGTGCCAGATCCCATCCTACTTTTGCACCTATGGAATGACCTGCTTTTGTAATGGTTTCCATATCCAAGACTTGTCCAGAATAATAATTAACCCCTCCAATAAGCACTAAAGCGCACTCCTCTCCTACTTCCTTGATCTTTGCCAGTACATCTTCTGTTCTAAAAAAATGTTCGTTTTTGCGCTTCTCTATCTTTACTACCGCTTCATCCTCTGTATACCCATGAAATTTCACCTGAGAAGCAATCATATATTGATCGCTAGGAAAGGCTTTCTCTTCACAAATAATCTTAAATCGCTTCCCGCTTGGCTTATAGAAAGTAGCCATTAATAAGTGAAGGTTTACGGTAAGTGTATTCATCACTGTAATTTCACTAGGCTTTCCCCCTACTAATTTTCCCAGTTTAGCTGAAAATCTTTCGTGATAATCCCACCAAGGTTTTTCTGCATAAAAGTGCCCTTCTACTGCCATACTTGCCCAATCTTCCATTACCTCATCTACATATTTCTTTGCAGATTTAGGTTGAAGTCCTAGAGAGTTTCCCGTAAAATAAATTACTTCTTTTCCGTTTACCTTCGGAAAAATGAACTCCTTCTTATAGGAAGCTAATTTATCTTCAGCATCTAATTTTTTAGCAAAGTCTAGGGTATTTTCGAATCTCATAGCAGTAATTTGACGTAAAAATACTATAAAAATCAAGCTACAAAAAGTTCCTTTTGAATCAATTCTTATTTAATTGATGCTATAGAAAAATAGTTATGTTTAAATTTGCTGAAAACAACTTAAAAAATGCATTTTCTTCCTGAAGCCATAGATTCCTATACAGTTTCACATACCCAAGCCGAACCTGATATTCTAGCACAATTAACCAGAGAAACTTATCAGAAGATTCTTCAGCCAAGGATGTTAAGCGGACATTACCAAGGAAGATTGCTTAGTATACTTTCAAAAATCATTAATCCATCAACTATTTTAGAATTAGGGACTTATACAGGATATTCTGCAATTTGCTTAGCCGAAGGTCTAACAGAAACTGGAGAATTACATACTTTAGATGTAAATGAAGAGTTGCAGTCTATTCAGAATAAATATTTTGAGCTATCCGGCTATAGATCCAAAATTCATCAGCATTTGGGCGAAGCTTTAGAGATTTTGCCAACATTAGACATGAAATTTGATCTTGTTTTTATGGATGCCGATAAGCCTAATTATCCGGCTTATTTTGATCTCATAATAGATAAATTAAACCCGGGCGGAATTTTACTTACAGATAATGTATTGTGGAGCGGAAAAGTTGTTGAAAAATTAAAGAAAGACGACGAGTCTACAAAAGCTCTTTTAGAATACAATAAAATGGTAGCAACAGATGCTCGGCTAGAAACCGTTATGTTGCCTATAAGAGATGGCTTAAGCTTGAGCCGAAAGAAATCTTAGTAAAATCTTTTCCCCGCTAAGAGATATAGCTTATAAAATCCATATCCAAAGATTAAACCTACAATGGCACCCACGAAAAGATCTAATGGATAATGTACACCCACATAAACACGGCTTAAAACGAATATAATTGGCCAAATGTAAACTATATAAATCCACTTATATTTTTCCCGTAAACTCAAAACAACAAAAGTTGTCACTACGAAGGAACAGGATGCATGTCCAGAAAAGAAACTATAATTAGTTGGAGTTTGTAAAATTCGAATAATATCTAATAATTCGGGATCATTATTAGGTCTGAGCCTAGCTGCAATACCTTTTACAAAATTTGTAAACGCCAAGGTGGTCAAAAAAGAGGATAATAGGAAAGCAGAATTAAAAAGAGCCTTTTTCTTATGGAAAGCTATAAAAAATAGAATAAAAAACAGAATGTATAGGGGAATCCAATGTTTTATATTGGTTACGAAGATCCAAAAGCTATCGTATTCTTCAATTCCTAAACTGTTTAAATAAACAAACAGCTGCCTGTCCCATTTATCTAATAATTCAATCATTAAAATCTGCGCTTTACAGATCCTGTAATTTCATCTAAATCTTCTTTTATCTTGCTTATTTCATTTTTCACATCCTTAGAGACATCTGTATTAATGCCCTGCTTTTCGGCACTTTTAGTGATTTCACTTTTAATGTCGTTGGATGCGTTGCGCAAAGTGCGCATTCCTTTCCCTAGACCTCTAGCGATGTCTGGTATTTTATCGGCACCAAAAACCATGATTAATATAAATATTATAAAACCAATTTCGGCACCACTTATAAATAATGGAAGTGTTATCATAGTCAACAAAGATAATCACAATATATATTAAAAAAAGAAGCCGACTCGTTAAAGTCGGCTTAATTTTTATCTACAAAAGATTACTCTCCTGCATCTTTCTTAAACTCCTCAAATTTGCTGTCTTTAGCTTCTTGAGGCCAAGTGTTATTATCTAAGTTCACATCGGCAGTTTCCAAATTAGGATCTACAACTACTTTAGTAATCTCTTTATCACTAGCAATCGCTTTGCTAATCTCTGCATCGTTCTTTCTCCATGCTTGAACAGGATAAGTTACCATATTTGTAGTACCATCTGCATACGTATATTCAACAATTAATGGCATTACCAATCCTCCCGGCTTATCAAAAGTAATTTCATAGAAAAACTTAGGAGATTTCATTTTCGCACGCTCTTCAGCAGTAAAATTATCCATCAAAAATTCATTCAATTTTGGAGCATTTTCCAAAACAGATTTAGATTTCATATCTTCAGAATAGCCTTCTCCACCTTCTTCTACAACATATACCAAATCCATACTTTCCGGATCTGTAACTCCGTATCGCTCTAACATTGCTAATCCTTCTTTGGTAGCTTTATCTGTAACGAAATATTTCTTCACACCTTTAACTCCTATGTCCACAAAATCTGTCCCATAGAACCATCCTCTCCAGAACCAATCTAAATCTACACCAGAAGCATCTTCCATTGTTCTAAAGAAATCCTCTGGAGTTGGGTGCTTAAACATCCAACGTTGTGCATAGGTTTTAAAAGAAAAGTCAAAAAGTTCATGGCCCATAACAGTTTCTCTCAAAATATTAAGAGCTGTTGCAGGCTTTCCATAAGCGTTGTTTCCTAATTGGTAAACATTCTCTGGATTAGACATGATAGGTGCTATGTATTTTTGATCTCCTTTCATGTAAGGAACGATCTTAGAAGGTATACCTCTTCTAGAAGGATAAGTAGATTCTGGTGCAACAGCCGCAGGATATTCTTTAGCGAAATCTTGTTCAGCTAAATATTGCATGAAAGTATCTAAACCTTCATCCATCCATCCCCATTGGCGCTCATCTGAATTCACGATCATAGGAAAAAAGTTGTGTCCAACCTCATGGATAATTACACTTATCATCCCATATTTCACACGGTCACTATACGTACCATCTTCTTCTGGACGTCCATAATTCCAACAGATCATAGGGTATTCCATCCCTTGATTCTTTGCATGGATAGAAATCGCTTTATGATATGGATATTGAAAAGTGTGATTAGAAAAAGTTTTTAATGTTGTAGCTATTGCTCTGGTAGAATATTCCTCCCATAATGGATTTCCTTCTTTTGGATACATAGAAACTGCCATTACGTCTTTCCCCAAAACATCTACATTCATCATATCTACAACAAATTTTCTTGATGTAGAAAATGCAAAATCTCTAACCATAGTAGCCTTTAACTTCCATGTTTTCTTTTTGTCAGAAAATTGCTTTTCAGCAGCTTCAGCTTCAGCCTGAGAAACTATTATTACCGGCTTGTCATACGATTTTTTAGCTTGCTCATACCTTTTCATCATTTCTTTGGTATAAACGTCTTTTCTATTCTGAAGTTCTCCAGTTCCATCTAAGATGTGATCTGCAGGAACAGTAATATTCACTTCGTAATTTCCAAAAGGAAGCGCGAATTCACCATTACCCCAAAATTGCATATTTTGCCATCCTTCTACATCATTGTAAACCGCCATTCTTGGAAAGAATTGAGCAATTACATATACATTATTCCCATCTTTAGGAAAGTGCTCGTATCCAGATCTAGCTCTATCTGTTACGTGGTTATTTACATTATACCACCATTTAATAGAGAACGAAGTGCTTTCCCCAGCTTTTAAAGGCTGTGGCAAGTCTATACGCATCATTGTAAAATTAATGGTGTGTGCCAATGCTTTTCCGTCTTTAGTAACAGACTCAATATTGAATCCACCATCGAAAGGTTCGTCTAAAAATTGTTTTGCAAAAGTTCCCGGCTGGCTAACAGCAGCTATTCCACTTCCGTTCTTTTCTAACGCTACAGAATTTTTAGTTCGGATATTTTGGTCTAACTGAACCCATAAATATTCTAAATCGTCTGGTGAATTGTTATGGTAAGTAATAGTTTCTACACCGGTTAGCTTTTGAGTTTTATCATCTAACTCAATGTCCATTTTATAATCGGCTTGATTCTGGTAATATGCCGAGCCCGGAGCTCCAGAAGCAGTTCTATATTGATTGGGAGTTGAAAACTCTTGGTGAAGTTGTCTAAATTGATTTTGATTTGTGTGGCCCATTTCCTTTGCTTCTTCCTTCGGAGCTTCAGTTTCCTGAGCATACATTCCTGTAGAAAGAACTAAGAAAAATACCAACATGGCAGATTTAAATTTTCTCATTTGTTATTTGTTAATTTTAATGTTGCTAAAAATAAGTATTTATTGGTGCCTCACAATTCAATTGTTAAAATTTAACACATCTTCTTGCTTGGACTTATTAAGGATTAAACTTTTTGTAGAGCCTTTATAGGTAACATGTACCAAGTTTTTTTTGCTCGCTAAACATATCTGTTAAAAGCGCATTTTTCAACCCGATCTTTTTAAAGGAAATAACTTTTGGAATTTCCATATACAATATCAGCATATCATCTTCATATTCCTTTCCTAGATAATTAAGTTCCACAACTTTTCCATCTAGTAGAATCTCCATCTTCTTAGTTAGATATTTTTTAATGTAATCGTTTGCCTCAGTACTTTCATTAGATTTTCCTAAACGAATAGATTTATCGTATCTAGTTTGAAGGAGATCTTCGAGATCGTCTATAAAAAGGCGAGATATTATTTGAAGGCTTTCGGCTTTCTCGTTGTATTCAATTTCTGTAACACTCACATAAAATTTATGATCGGTTTCAAATGAAGAAAAGCCAATAAAAAGAAGGAGTAACGCTATTTTTAGTTTCATAAGAGTAATAGAAAAATCGAAAATACTTTTATTTCGAGATTTATTTGGATGTTTCAATCAAAAACTTCAAAAAACGTTCCAAAATTACTCCTTAAACATTTCCTCAATCTAAGCTTGTAGTATTATAGATCTTACTCTGCTCGATCAAAAATTCGATTAAAGCGAGTTTATTTTGATTTTTCACTAAGATAGCACCCAGCCCATTATCATTTGCGAAATATATAAAAGCATCTATATAATCTGGTTGGATAGCCAGAGTTTCCGTGAAGAACTTCTCATCGAACAACTTGCGTAACTGGGCAATAATATCGGTATTATTCTTATACTTATTTAGATCTAATTTAATCTCTGCCGGCTTACTATCAGGAAGAATAGGACTAAGGATTAAACCAATTATTCCAAGAACGTTCGCGCCTGGTAGTCCCGGGCGTTGTCCTAAAGCCAAATTTAGGGGTGCAGATTGAGGATCATTAATATCCGATTCGAATCTCATATTATTTATATCTCCAATTTTGAAATTTATAGGCAAATCTCTTACAACCGGAATATTCGCAATATCTGTATTTAGATTTCCGGTAAGATCGACGTTGCTAATATTCACTTCATCCAAAACATTAAGGTCTTCTACTAAGCCTATATCTAAAATACCTTTTTTAATTATTTCTGAAGTAATTTGGATTATAACATTTTTATATTGAACAGAAGAAAACAAAAGCTCATCGTTTTCTTTTACTAAAATCTGATAAGATCCAGACTTTGAATTCACTGTTCCTGTTTGTTGAGTTGAATTTATTATGTGGATGGAAGCCTCATCCAAAAATGGTGCAGATATAGTTCCGGTAAGTTGGGTGTTTTCTTGTGCAAGCAACGGTGAAACAGTAAATAATAGTAGGGTTATTACTTTTAGATAAGTTTCATTTCTCATACTAGTATTTTGTTTCGGTTAATTTCTATTCAATTGCTTTTTGTATTTTTTTGCTCTGCTCCATCAAAAACTCTATAAGATCAAGTTCTTTTCCCTTTTTCAACATCTCCTCATCTAATCCATTTCTATCTGCATATAAAATAAAGTCTGGAATGTTCTCCAGTTCTATATCAAAATATTCTTTAAAAAACTCGTCATTATATAACTGTCTAAGTTCATTATCGATCGACTCATAAGATTTGGTATAAGGATTAGAGATGTCATTTTGCTTATTCGAAATCAATAATAATTTGAATAAATTCACGAAGTTAAGTCCGTTCACCAGTCTAGTCTGACTAAAAGCCAAGGCCTGATTTTTGGGAGCCTTTCCAAAATCTGCAACATTTTCAACATTAGCAAACTCGCCTTGAGGAATACCAACCTTTATATCTACTGGCAGCTGAATAACTTCTAATTTTTCAACATCTGCATCTAACTTTCCGGTAAGATCGTAGGGAGATACAACTACTTCAGGAAGCCTATTCACCAATTCACTCACGTAGATATTCAAAGTTTTGGTCTCCAAAACCCTTTTATCTATTACAACCGTAAATTCCTGAAACTGTACTGCAAAAACCTTAATGGTGTCACTTTCTTTAACAGCAATAGCAAAGTCACCTTCAGCATTAGAAACTGTTCCTTCTTGAGAATTGATGTTAAAAATGCTAATCCCTTGTGGTTCTTCCCCCACAGGAACTTCAATAGAGCCACTTATCCTAATTCTATCATTGGATTGCGCATAGGTAAATTGCACAACAAAAATTGCAAATAATAGGTAGGTAAGTTTTTTCATAGAAATGTTTTGTTTAAAGAAACAATTAAAGGTGAAATAAATATAACAAGCTTTACTTAAACTTTGGTTAAAGCTTCACAATACTTAAATTTACAAAAAATCGTAAATGAAAAATGCCATTCTCGCAAGTACTTCTACTTTGCACGGTCAAGCCTATTTATCTTATTTGCTTCCCGAGATTTCAAAGCTCTTCAAGAACTGCGCCGAAATAATTTTTATTCCTTTTGCGAGACCTGGAGGTATTACCCATGATGAATATACTTCCCTTGTTCGAAAAGCATTCGAACCAATTTCTATAAATGTAAAGGGTTTACATGAGTTTAAAGATAAAGAGGAAGCTCTTAAAAAAGCTCAAGGAATATTTACCGGTGGCGGAAACACATTTTTGCTTGTAGATAAATTGCATCGAATTAATTTAATGATGTCTTTGCGAGATCAAATTTTAGGTGGAACACCTTATTTAGGCAGCAGTGCAGGGACAAATATTGGAGGACTCACAATGCAAACCACCAATGATATGCCCATAATTTATCCGCCGAGTTTCAAAACTCTGGGAGTGGTTCCTTTTAATATAAATCCGCATTATTTAGATCCAGATCTAAACTCTACACACAAGGGTGAAACTCGGGAAACGCGCATCAAAGAATTTCATACTATAAACACCCAACCGGTTGTTGGTCTTCGAGAAGGAAGTTGGTTAGAGATTAAAGAAAACGATATCACTTTAAGGGGTACTCTTTCTGCACGAATTTTCAAAGTTGGCAAGGAACCAATGGAACTAGCTTCTAATAGTAACTTATCGGAAATTATATAAAATGGATTATCAAAAGATATTAAATACCATTCAAGAAGAAATTAGCTATCCTAATGCTATTGGGAAAGTGGCGGCATATATTCCTGAATTGGCAAAAGTAGATCCTAAAAAATTCGGGATGCATCTTTACTGTAGAGATTCGGGACATTATTCCTTTGGGGATAGTAAGGAAAAATTTTCAATCCAGAGTATTTCCAAAGTTTTTACCTTAACTATGGCCATGCAAATCTTAGGGGAATCTTTATGGGAACGTGTAGATGTAGAACCGTCTGGAGATCCATTTAATTCCTTAACTCAATTGGAATACGAACAAGGAATCCCTAGAAATCCTTTCATAAATGCGGGCGCTTTGGTAATTGCAGATGTTTTGGTCTCGAATTTAAAAGATCCTAAAAAAGACCTTTTAGAATTTGTTAGAAAGCTTACCGGCAATAATGAAATAGATTATGACTTGAGAGTTGCGGAATCTGAAAAATCTACCGGCTATAGAAATTACGGATTAGTAAATTATATGAAGGCTTTAGGAAATATTAAAAATGATGTAGAGCCTATCTTAGATTTCTATTTCCATCAATGTTCCTTAGCGATGTCTTGCGAAGAATTAGCCAAAGCTTTCATGATTTTTGCTAACGAAGGAAAAATATTGGAAACCGATGAAAAAATAATTTCCAAAAAAAGAGTGAAGCGTATAAATGCTTTAATGCAAACCTGCGGATTTTACGATGAAGCAGGAGAATTTAGTTTTGAAGTTGGCTTACCGGGAAAAAGTGGTGTTGGTGGAGGCATTGTTGCCATCCACCCTTCCCAATATTCTGTGGCTGTATGGAGTCCTCTTTTAAACCCTAAAGGAAATTCTGAATTGGGAATGGCTGCCTTGGAAAAACTCACCACGCTTACAGGGTTTTCTATTTTTTAGAGATTTTTGAAAAAGTAGTTAGCTTTGAAATATTCTTTTTTAAATCAGATTCCTCCTTCGTCGGAATGACATTTTTTATTGGATTGTCATCTCGACGAAGGAGGGATCTCA
>NZ_AJLT01000070.1 GCF_000258765.1 Gillisia marina | reverse complement strand
TTCTAATTTCTTTCTATTCTTTAAGATTATTATAGTGATAATATAAATCAGAACGATCCCAAATGGAATAGCTATAAATCTATGTTCAGGTAAAAGATACCACAGAGCAAGTACTAAAATAGTTCTTGTCAATGTGTGAAAAATTCCAACCCAGTGTTTTATTATCCAAGAGAATGGAAGCCACATCAAACCTGTCAGTATTCCAACTGTCAATGGAAGTGAAGAATAATCAACAAGAAAAAATGGTATTGCTATTGAATAAACAAGAATGGCTTGCCCAACAGTGAAGAGAAAAAGTGAATCGAATTCATTTTTAGGTTTATTTTTATCAAGGAAATTTTCACCTGTTAATTTTGAGAGGAATAGACCTAAATACACAATGCTTCCTGTTCCAATAAATATCGACCAAACGGCTATAAAATCAGAGAACAAAATTCCGATAATTCCAATTATAGTCCAAACAATTATTCCAGCTAATGGTGTAGCAAGGAATTTTCCATTGGCAAATTCAATTCTTTGTTCGTCGAGGGTTCGTTTTATTCCTATCATTTATTTTATCGGTTTTAACTAATATAGGCTTTATCTCTATTATGTGTACGATTTCACTTAAATGCACCATAACGGTCTTGTTTAACGCAAGTGGCGTGGGGTAAGGACGCGAACTTATCGGTTTTGTTGATTGTTACTTGGTGTCTAAAATAACACTTTTCGTCACAATGCCCGACATTTGCTGTTAAACGATGTTGTACCCAGTTAAATAGTATATCTAGTTTTGTTTTTTTCTCCTGTTTTTTTAAATAATTTGAGTTCCAAACCTTTTTTCAGATCTCGACTTGCTGTTGCAACAGAGATATCTTTAAAAATCTCCATATAATCCTTTCTAGAAAATTCTCTTTTATTGAGTGATACAAAATACTCAAGGCGGTCTTTTTGGCTTAATGTTCGGCTATTATAATCAAATAATTCCTCTAATGATTTATTGATTACTCCAAGCATATATATAATAAATGCAGTTGAATTTCCTGACTTATCACTATCGGATAGCGCTTTATAGTATTTTTCCTGGTCTTTACTTATTAATGTTTCAAAGGGTAAATATTCAAAAACAGGATATTTTTCCATTAATATTAAAGTTTGCCATAATCTACCCATTCTTCCATTTCCATCCAAAAAAGGATGAATAAATTCCATTTCATAATGAAAAACACAGCTTTTAATTAACTCTATTTCTTCTGATGATTTTAGATAGTTAAATAAATCTTTCATTAAAAAAGGAACATTTTCATATGGCGGAGCATAATGTTCTACTTGTGAACCTTTCATTATACCAACACCTTGTCTTCTGTATTTTCCTGCATCTTCAATTAAAGATTCCATTAAATGTTTGTGGCATTCTAAGAATGATTTTTCAATAAATGGTTTATAATTTTCTAAATGTTCATAAATCTCAATTGCATTCAAAACTTCCTTTATGTCTTTCTTTGGTCCAATTATTCTTTTGTTTTCAAGTAACGCAGTAATCTGTTCTTCTGTCAATGTATTTCCCTCAATTTTTAAAGAAGAATGAATTGTTTTTATTCTATTTTCCTTTCTTAGTTTGGGAGAAGGTTTGTTAAGATAATTTGCATTTATTGCTCCAACTTTCTCAGAAATTGAAGTTATCAATCTTAAAATCTCAGGAGTTATATCGTAAGGAGGTTTCATTTGATAGTATCATTTGATAGTATCAAAGGTAAGTTCATTTATTTAAATTGGAAGGAAAAATCATGAATTTTAATTGGGTACAACGGTCTTGGTTAACGCAAGTAGCGCGGAGTAGGGACACGTTCTTGTCGGCTTAGTTGATTAGTTACTTGGTCTCTAAAATAGCACTTTTCATGCGAATGCCTGCTATTTGCTGGTAACCGATATTGTATGCAGTTACTTGTATAACTTAGGTTCTTTAATTCCTGAATTTATAAGCGCTTTTTGGTTCATTTTAAAATGACTTGTAGTCATACGATTGTAATATTCTTTAAAAGATGGCAAATTGAATTCTTTTCTAATTTTTTCAATATTTGTTGAATCAATTAGGCCATTTTTAGGTATAGCTTGTCCATAGTTATTATAAGTTACTTGAGTTCCAAATCTTTGTTTCTTATTCAAATTGATATTTACTCTATCCTCAAGCATTGCGTAATTTGCTTTGCTAGCATTGTCTTTCGAAATTTCTTTCTTTAGTTCTTTAAGTATTTTTTGTTGAAACTCAACATCGTTGTCTGCGTGCTGAATTGTAATCCAAAATTTATGAGATTCTTCTTCTCCAATTTCATTATATCCCAAATAGCCATATTTATCATACAACTTTTTTTATTCGCAACTGATTTTCCAAACTAACACTATCCCTAATTTTTTCAAATATTTCCCAAGCTTTTTGCGGACCGTATTTTTCATTTAATTTCTCAGGAGGAATACCTGCATATTCTTGGTCTGCGTTATAAATATAATTCAGTTCAGATATGATTTGTTTTTTATCTGATTCAGAGATAGTTTTTTCATTACAGCTAAAAATAAAGCCTGATAAAATCAATAAGAAGATTCTTTGTTTCATAATTATTTATTTTCTTGAAATCTGAGATTTAATTGCATACAACGGTCTTGTTTAACGCAAGTGGCGTGGAGTAAGGACGCGTTCTTGTCGGCTTAGTGGTTTTTTAATTGGTCTCTAAAATAGCACTTTTCACCACATTACCCGCCATTTGCTGTTAAACGATGTTGGCAACTGGCTTTTACCCTTCCTGTTCTAAGTATCTTAAATTGAAAAGTACTTCTGGATCACTTTCGTTTGATGAAAAAATAGCATCTATTACTTCCTTCATATCCTTTCCTAATTTTATAGGATCACTCGTATTTTTTAAAAATTTGGCAAATGTTTTAATCGGTGTTTTATCAAGTATTTCTTCAAGTTCCATTAGCTCCAAATTCGATTTATTGTACTGTATATATTTTGGGTTTTTCTCCATTTCATTCCGGTCTAGAATAAAGAAGATTACATATCCTTTCTTATATTCCTCAGGATCCATTTTAAATATTTTGAACCATGAAGGTGTAAATTCAAGAGAATCCACTTGAATTAAAATCTCGTAATCTCTTATTATTTCTAATTGGACGCGACTTTTTTTTACTATCACGAATGAATCTCTTGACAAATTCAGTCGGACTTTTTGGTTTTCTTTTTAATTTAAAATTTAGAATATTCAAAAAGTTCATTATTCTTTATTCGATTTTTTGTGAAGCTTGTTGCCAACGGTCTTGTTTAACGCAAGTGGCGTGGAGTAAGGACGCGTTCTTGTCGGCTTAGTGGTTTGTTACTTGATGTCTAAAATAGCACATTTTACCAGAATGCCCGCTATTTGCTGTTAAACGATGTTGTGCTACGTTTTTTACTTACAAGTTGACTTTAAAACTATATTTCCATTTTCCTCAACCATTTCATATCCATTATCTAACATTGGTTGAAAACTTTTCCTTCCAGTAATTTGCCATAAAAGATGTCCATACGTGCACTTGCTAATTCTACCCTGATCTAATTCACTTTTCATCAAAGTTTTGAGTTCATCCCAATATTCTTTTGGCGAATGAACTAATATTATATAAGGATTGAATTCGGGGTCAACGAATTCTTTATCATAGAAAGGTTGTAAGCGCTTTAAACTTGGGAATCCATACTTTTTTGTTATTTCAATCATTCTTTCGGTATGTTCTGCATCTTTTGGATTTATGTATTTTTTCCAAATTAATTTTCCAATACTGTCGGATTTAAATTCACGCTTAAAAATTTCTTTCATTCTTAAACTATCAGGCAAATTTTCAATTCTATCGGTTTCAGATTTGTCAAAAGTTTTAAAAATTGTGTATTCACGCATGATCTGATCATATCCATACATAAATTCCATTTCTTCGACGAGTGAGAATATATCTTGTTTTAATAATTTGTCCTTTTCAGATTGTGAAAACGTTACACTTGTTATAAATAGCGTAAAAATCCAAAGTTTTAATTTCATTCTGTCTTCGTGTATTATACTGAAATAGG
>NZ_AJLT01000069.1 GCF_000258765.1 Gillisia marina | reverse complement strand
TAACCGATGCAGCTGGAAACACAACAACTTGTATTTTTACAGTTCTTGTAAAAGGAGCACCGGTTGCTTTAGATGATGCCGTAACAACTAATGAAGATACTGCAGTTATGATCTCGGTTCTAGATAATGATTCAGATCCTGATGGAGATCCACTAACAATAATTAGTAATACAAATCCAAGTAATGGAATTGTAGTACTAAATGAAAATGGAACGTTTACTTATACTCCAAATGCAAATTATAATGGACAAGATTCATTTGAATACACAATTTCAGACGGAAATGGGGGAATAGATACTGCAACAGTTTTAATTACTGTAGTACCTGTAAATGATGCTCCAGTAGCGGTAGATGATTCATCAACTACGGATGAAGATACTGCGGTAACTATTTCAGTATTGGATAATGA
>NZ_AJLT01000068.1 GCF_000258765.1 Gillisia marina | reverse complement strand
TGTTGGAGGATTAAATGACACTCCAGTAGCGGTAGACGATTCATCAACTACGGATGAAGATACTGCGGTAACAGTTTCAGTATTGGATAATGATAGCGATGTAGATGGTGATGAGCTTACGGTTATTAGCACAACAGAACCTGAAAATGGATCGGTAGTGATCAACAATGATGGAACAATCACGTACACTCCAAATGATAACTTTAATGGAGTTGATACTTTCGACTATACTATTGAAGATGAAGAAGGTTTAACGGCTACTGCTACAGTAACAGTAACTGTTGGAGGATTAAATGACGCTCCAGTAGCGGTAGACGATTCATCAACTACGGATGAAGATACTGCGGTAACAGTTTCAGTATTGGA
>NZ_AJLT01000067.1 GCF_000258765.1 Gillisia marina | reverse complement strand
AACAACTCAGGATCTTACTATCACTGTAACTCAGGATGAACCCGCTGTGATCACTCCGGAAGAGGTGAATGATGGTTCTACAGATAATTGTGGAGAGCTTGTCTTCAGCTTAGATAGAGATACGTTCGATAAACCGGGCGTGTATGAGGTAGTGCTTACCGCAACTGATGCTTCGGGGAACACTTCTCAAGCTACCGCCACTATTACGGTGAAGCGTGAAGGTGCAGATCCTAAAGAGGCGCATGTAGTACCAACGATGTTAACTAGAACCAGTATCGCCAAGGTGATCTTACCATTTAACGGTAGAATTAGCGAAGTGCATGTAATGGAAACAGAAACCAATAATTATAAGGTTTTTGAGGGAAATAATAAGAATACCATGCAAATAGATATCGCTCCAATGAAAGGAACCTTACTAGTGAAGATCATTGATGCGGAAGGGAATGTTTACATGAAAAAATTAATTGCACTTTAAAAGATAAAATTTTATGAATACTAAATATATAATCCTTAGTCTGTTTATTTGTTCCCTGAATTTTACGGTCTCAGGGCAACAACTGGTACGACCTGTTATCACGGGAGCTCCTTTCTTGCAAATTGTTCCCGATGCGCGTGCGGGTGGAATGGGAGATGCCGGAGTGGCAACGATCCCGGATGCGTACTCACAATTTCATAATCCTGCAAAATTCCTGTTTATGGATGAAGGCGCTCAGGGAATTGGACTTTCTTACATCCCACAATTTGTAGGCTATGCCGATGATATCTTTTATGCCA
>NZ_AJLT01000066.1 GCF_000258765.1 Gillisia marina | reverse complement strand
AAAAAAATCCTGTCTAATTAAAGACAGGATTCAATAATAATTAAAAATGATAGTTTCTTAACTATTCAACATCACCGGCATTACCAGCATTGTGATTTTTTCACCTTCATCCAAGCCATCTACCGGAGTAAGTATTCCGGCTCTATTTGGTAAACTCATTTCCAATTGAACTTCATTAGCATTAAGATTATTCAACATTTCTGTTAAGAAACGTGAGTTAAAACCTATTTGCATATCGTCTCCTTGGTACGAACAAGTTAAACGTTCTTCTGCTTTATTGCTGTAATCTATATCTTCTGCTGAAATATTTAACTCGGCACCAGCGATCTTTAAACGAACTTGGTGTGTAGTTTTGTTAGAGAAAATAGAAACCCTTCTTACTGAGCTTAAAAACTGACTTCTATCGATCACCAGCTTATTTGGATTTTCCTTTGGTATTACCGCTTCGTAGTTAGGATATTTCCCATCGATCAATCTACAGATTAACTGAGTATCTTCAAATATGAATTTTGCGTTAGATTCGTTGTACTCGATAAGTACATCGGTCTCACTTCCAGCCAAAATTCCTTTCAAAAGATTCAAAGGTTTTTTAGGCATGATAAATTCTGCTGCCTGAGAAGCAGTTACATCTTCTCTGGAATATTTCACTAATTTATGAGCATCTGTAGCAACAAAAGTTAAGCCTTCTGTAGAGAACTGAAAGAACACTCCGCTCATAACAGGTCTAAGATCATCGTTTCCTGAGGCAAAAATGGTTTTACTAATCGCCATCGCCAATACATCTCCTTGGATAATTGTACTGCTAGGATCGCTAAGCTCTACTGCATTTGGGAATTCTTCCCCATTAGCATATGCCAAAGCATATTTCCCGTGGTTAGAGCTTAATTCTATAGTGTTGTTATCTTCTACTACGAATGTAAGTGGTTGTTCTGGGAACGTTTTTAAAGTTTCCAATAACAATCTTGCAGGAACAGCGATAGAGCCTTCAGAATCTGATTCTACTTTCAATTTAGCCGACATGGTAGTCTCTAAATCGGAAGCCGAAACCGTTAATTCATCCTTTTTTAATTCGAATAAAAAATTATCTAAAATAGGAAGTGTGTTGTTATTGTTAATAACGCCTCCTAATATTTGAAGCTGTTTTAATAAATACGTACTGGATACTATAAATTTCATGGATCTAACAGTTATTTAATCAATACAAATATATCTTAATCCTTTAAAAACCGAAGTGTAATAGGTGATATTTTATTAACAGAAAAAATGAAATAATTTCTATCAACTCCTTGAAATTAAAGGCTTCTTGAAAATATTGTCTGGGATATTGTTAATATTTAATCTTGACCAATGTTTACGAACTACAAGACTACTTTTTTAGGTAGCGTCTTTTTCTGAAGAAAGAAAAGATAAAAGCACCAAACCCCAATAAGAGTAAAGGAATAACAAGATTTAATAGTTGCCATTTTTCGCGCTCCTTTGCTGTCTTTTGAGAATCTAAAAAAGCAATACTTATTTCTTTAGATCTAATATCTATTAGTCCGGAATCATCTAAAAGATAATTTACTGCATTCAGTAAAAATTCCTTATTCCCATAAGTGTTTCCTGTAAATCTATCGAAACCTAATTCTAAAGGCTGCCCTTTCTGAAGCTGATTTTTTATAACATCTCCATCGGAGATTACGATCATTTTGGTCGGTTTTCCATCATCTAATGCATCATCCAAATCAAAAGGTTTCACTCTGTTTTTATACACTGATTTAAATTCTCCTTCAAGCAAAACCGCCAACGGCAACTCTCCTGCAGTATAGGTGGAAAGATCCGGACGAGTATTTAATAAATTCAAACTTATCTCTCTGGGTGCTCCTTCGATCTTGGATTGAGGAGAACTGGAAAGAAGCACGGTCTTTTTAATGTCATTCCCAAGAATATCTATGGGATTCGCCCATTCAAATTTCACCGCCTCAATATTATTTATTATTGGGTGGTTATTTGGCGAAGTAGTAAGCGGACTATAGAACCATGGATACGGAGAAAACTGCGTGTCGTTCCCACTGCCACTTGCCAAAACTATTGGTGCCGAATAAATATCGTTTACTAAAGCAGGATTTATACGGATTCCATAAGAAAAGAAAAGGTCGTTTAAATTGAGATCTCTAGGCAATGCAAAGGCACTTCCTCTTTGGTTGAATAAACTGTCACTTTCCATTGCAGTTTGTTCAAAAAGCCAAAGTGACTTCCCGCCATTCATAAGATATTGGTCTAATACCAACTTCTCTTTTTCTGAATATGCTTGTGTAGGTTTTGCTTCAATAATAAGATCGAATTCCTTTAGATCTTGCAATGTTTTTTGGGGATAATTACCTACAGAATCTAAAGTGAATGGTGCTACAAAGTAATACTGCCTAATAGTTTTGATAAAATCGGCGATATAAGCATCTCCCAATTCTCCATTCCCGCGCATGATTGCGATCATTTTTTTCTTAGGCTGTACCAATTGCCCAATCGCATCGGCAAAGGAATACTCCAATTGCTGCACCGAATTATTTACGCGCTCCTCATCTGTTGCTCCTAACTTATTCTTAAGCAGCGGAATCTTTACAGTTTTGTTATTAAAATTTGCGATTGCCCAAGGGAAAATAATAGATTCACTGGCCTTTCCATTTTCCATGACGCTAATTCGCGCCGGGGTCATTCCTAATTCATAAAATTCCTGAGCTACCGCATTTGCATCGTCACCCTCGGCTAACGGATCTATAAAATTGAATTTTACATTGGAATTATAAGCAGCCATCTCTTCTAGAAACTGTCTGGTCTCGCTTTGTAACCTTCTAAATTCCGGAGGGAAAGTGCCTTTTAAGAACACATCGATTATTATAGGCGATTCAATTTCATCTATAATAGCCTTGGCAGCATGAGACAGCGTATATCTGCTATCTTCCGTGAGATCGAATCTAGTATGAATTTTGGATGCAAGAATATTCAACACCAGTAATCCAATAATTACTATAAATAGCTCTTTATATTTTGTCAAGTTTTTCAAGAGCTAGGCTTTAATTTTAGTTGAATAAATCTTGAAATATGTAAACGAAAGAAATAGAAGAATTACACTAAAAAAGAAAATAAGATCCCGCGTATCTAAAACTCCGCGGCTCATACTTTTATAATGATAACTAATTCCTAAATACTCAATTCCGTAATCTGAATCCTCAAATAGTTTAAAATCGGCTATTCCTTCAAAAGCAAAAAATAAAAAGAAGCAAAGAAAAACTGAAATTATAAACGCGGTGATCTGATTATTGGATACTGCGGAAGAAAATATCCCAATAGAAGTATAAGAGGCAGCGAGTAAAATTAAACCTAAATAAGAGCCTAAAGTAGCTCCAATATCCATATTTCCTACCGGGTCTCCCAAAGAATAGATAGTAAATACATAAAATATTGAAGGTAGGATTGCAATAAGCGATACTACTAAAGCTCCAAAATATTTACCTAAAACAAGATTCCAAAGACTTACGGGTTTGGTAAGCAAAAGTTCCATTGTGCCTTGTTTTATTTCTTCAGCAAAACTTTTCATGGTGATCGCGGGAACTAGAAAGATGAAAATCCAAGGCGCTAGATCGAAAAATGGCTTTAAATCTGCAAAACCGTTATCCAAAATATTATAGGAGCCGGAAAAAACGAATAAAAAAAAGACTGCAAAGCGTCAAGAATATTCCCACCACCAAATAGCCGGTTGGTGCAGAAAAAAATGATCGTATTTCTTTATTAAGGATCGCTACCAATATGATTTTTTTATTCTAAACTCACTAATTTATCTACGCTCCAAGCTTCCGGTTTCTGATTGAAATATTGTTTGGTGTTTTCCCAAACTCCTTTAAAAAGATCTGAATTTCGATACTTCTCTAGAGCCTGTTCGTTTTCCCAATAACTATACGTGAAAAACTGATTTGTATTGCTTTTATCTCTATAAAGTTCTAAAAAAAAGGCAACCTTCAAAACCTCTCACTTTAGACTTAATAGCTTCAAAATCGCTTAAAAAAAGTTTCTATATTTTCTGGCTGAAAGCCCATTTTTACAATTCGTACAAACATTTAAGATTCAAATTTTATGGTTACAGTATCTCTAAGTTCTAATCCAAAAAGGGTAGAAGCGCTGCCCACAGTACTAGGGTTGCTCTTATAAATAGCTAGTTCTATATAACCGGCAGAATTGAATATAGCCAGTTTCTTGCCGTCTTCTTCCCGTTTGTCTTTATCCTGCTTAAAGTCTATAGCATCACTATACGTTTTATAAACATTGGAAAATTTAGCTGTTCTAGCTGTGATCTTGAATTTCCTGCCCTTTCCAACATTTTCGAAGATCTTTCTAGTGATATTCGTTACAACATTTCCATAATTGTCTATATAAAGTACATGCCCAATAATCTGATTTTTTTCAGAATTGATATAAGGTTCAATTTCCTTTAAATATTTAATACTTTCAATAGATTTCCCAATCACATCCAATGTTCCACCGCGAGCGATGTGGCAAGCTACCCTCACAAAAACATCAAGCACAGGAAAATTAGTTTCTACCGTATTATGGATATTGATCTCTACAATTTTTTCAGGTTTAATTTCGGAAGCGATTAGAGAAAGAATTCCATTATTTGCACATATAAAATAATGATCGTCCAAGAGAATCGCCACATGTTTATTTTCGGGAGTTAATTCTGAATCGATTCCAATAATATGAATACTGCCTTTAGGAAAACATTTATAGGCGTTTTTTATAATATAAGAGGCTTCCGTAATATGAAAAGGAGAGATGGAATGCGAAATATCAACAATACGAACATCATTCATTTCTGAATAGATAGTCCCTTTAACGGCTCCAGCGAAGTGATCTTTTTCTCCAAAATCTGTCGTTAAAGTAATGATGGCCATAAGTAATTGTTGATATTTTTTTAAAGGTGAAGCCTGTTATTTATTGTAAGTTTGTAATACAGGCGAAGATAAATTTATTTCATCCAAATCCTGAAGAAATTTCTATAAAAATAGACAATTTTCATCAAGTAAAATCTTACATTGTTACTAGAATAAAAACTTAAAATGATTTAAAATCTAACATTAAACCTACTGCTTTTGAACGAACTCATTATCGAACTTTCCGAAATTAGTCCAAGAGAATTTTTTGGACAACAAAATGAACACATTGAACTCCTTAAAAAGTATTATCCAAAACTTAAGATTGTTGCTCGTGGTAGTAAAATAATGGTTTATGGAGATGAGGATATGTTGGAGGAGTTTGATAGGCGATTCACAATGTTGATGGATCATTTTGGAAAGTATAACACCTTAGATGAAAATGTAATAGAACGTGTGCTTTCCAGTAATGGGAAGGAAGATTATTCTACTTCTACTGAGAGCGGACAAACATTGGTGCATGGAGTTGGAGGTAAGCTTATAAAAGCTAAAACTGCAAATCAGCGTAAGTTAGTGGAACTTGCTATGAAGAACGATATGCTTTTTGCTATTGGTCCTGCAGGTACAGGGAAAACCTATGTGGGTGTTGCGCTTGCTGTAAAAGCACTCAAAGAAAAGCAGGTAAAACGTATCATTTTAACCAGACCTGCTGTGGAAGCAGGAGAAAATTTAGGGTTCTTACCGGGGGATTTAAAAGAGAAACTAGATCCTTACATGCAGCCTCTTTATGACGCGCTTAGAGATATGATTCCGCATGAAAAATTGGAAATATTTATAGAAAAAGGAATTATACAAATAGCTCCTTTAGCATTTATGCGTGGGCGAACCTTAGATGATGCATTTGTGATCTTGGATGAAGGACAAAATACTACGCATGCCCAAATGAAAATGTTTCTCACAAGGATGGGAAAAAATGCAAAATTTATGATTACCGGAGATCCGGGACAAATAGATTTACCAAGAAGAACTGTTTCAGGATTGAAGGAGGCGTTACTTGTATTAAAAGATACCAAAGGAATAGGGATGATCTATTTAGATGATAAAGATGTGGTAAGACATAAATTAGTTAAAAATATTATCGCAGCTTATAAGAAGATCGAACACGCTGAATAATAAATATTCGAATTCAACTAAATTCAACAAAAAAATAATGTGATCTCTATATTGAGGTTTAATACTATTTATGAAGAATACTATAATTGACACCAATTTTAATTTTCCGGGACAAACCCAAGTATATAAAGGAAAGGTTAGGGAAGTTTATCACTTAGAAAATGACCTCTTAGTAATGATTGCAACCGATAGACTTTCCGCTTTCGATGTAGTTATGCCTAAAGGTATTCCCTACAAAGGCCAGATCTTAAATCAGATTGCAACCCAAATGATGGCTGCAACTATCGATATTGTTCCAAATTGGCTAGAGGCAACACCAGATCCTAACGTGGCCGTAGGAAAGAAATGTGAGCCTTTTAAAGTGGAAATGGTAATCCGTGGTTATTTATCTGGGCATGCAGCAAGACAGTACAAAGCTGGGAAACGAATGCTATGTGGAGTTTCAATGCCTGAGGGAATGAAGGAGAATGATAAATTTCCTACTCCCATTATAACTCCAGCTACAAAGGCTGAAATGGGCGATCATGATGAGGATATCTCTAAAGAAGATATTTTAAAAAAAGGTATTGTATCTAAGGACGATTATGAGCTTTTAGAAGATTATACTAAAAAACTATTCCAAAGAGGAAGCGAAATTGCCACTTCTCATGGTTTAATTTTAGTAGATACCAAATACGAATTTGGAAAGACGACAGATGGAGAAATTGTACTGATAGATGAAATCCATACCCCAGATTCTTCTCGTTATTTTTATGCTGAAGGATATAAAGAGCGACAGGAAAAGGGCGAAGTTCAAAAGCAATTATCTAAAGAATTTGTGAGACAATGGCTAATTCAAAATGATTTTCAAGGCTTGGAAGGTCAAAAAGTCCCGGAAATGAGCGATGATTATATTGCTACAGTTTCAGAAAGGTATATAGAATTATATGAAAAGATTACAGGATTTCCATTCGAAAAAGCAGATGTTTCCAATATTGAAAAACGCATTGAAAGCAATGTTCTGGATTACCTAAAACATAGAAGGAAATAGACTTTTTTGTCTATTTGTAATACCTAACATAATCGATATAAAACCGGGCTGGAAAAATGGAATCGTCTATTTCTCCGGCCCATTTTCCTCCAAGAGCTAAATTTATAATTAAATAAAACGGTTTTTGAAAGATGTTTTCTCGTCCTTCTCTCTCTGCGTCTTCAATGGTAAAGCAGTGAAACTCTAGATCATCTATCATATATTTGATGCTTTTCTCATCCCATTCAATTGCATAATTATGAAAACCATCTGAAGAAAAAGGTATCTCAAAACTTTTTGCAGATGAATTCATTTTTTTGTTATCCAATTCTGGAAAGTGTATAGCCCCATGAATCTCATTTGGAGATTTGCCTACATGCTCCATAATATCTATTTCCCCACATTCAGGATATCCAACTTTCTCCTTATTTTCTCCCAACAGCCAAATTGCAGGCCAGGTTCCATTCCCTTCCGGTAATTTTGCCCTTATTTCAATTCTGCCATATTTAAAAAGTTTTTTTTCATCTGTATTTATTCTGGCAGAAGTGTAATTAGATCTCTTATGATTTTCTTTTCTAGCTTCAATAATTAGTATACCATCTTCAATACGAATATTGTTAGTTCTAGAAGTATAATATTGCTCCTCATTATTATGACCCAAACCTTTTTCGAAATTCCAAATATCAGTATCGATCTTTCTACCTTTAAATTCTTCCGCCCAGACTAGGCTTCTATCTTGAGATTGCATTTTTGGAGAGATTAAAATAAATAAGAGAATTAGCGCTCGCATATTAAAAAGTTGAGATTCACTCTTTGCTAAAAGTATGCCAATAAATAATTTCAAATTTCAGTAAACTTAGTTTAATATGATCTTATTTTATGGTATAATTGTTGAATATTAAAAATAGCATTTAGTCTCTTGTATTTAGCATTTTCAAAAAAAAATAAAATGAAAAAAATTATTGTAATTGTATTATTTTTTAATTCCTATTTAGGGTTTTCTCAAAACGAAGTAAGTGATTATGTGACTTTGAGAGATCAACTTAAAGTTTATAATGAGAACGGTCAAATAAGTAATAGCAAATTGGATGGATCACCATACCTAATTGAGGAATTTTCTAAAGGAAAACTTCTACAAGAGGGTAAAAATGATGTGGAAGTATTTTTTAGATATAATGTACTTAAAGATATTGTTGAAATTAAGCAAAAACCAAATCAAAATGAGATTTTTATTTTGCCGCGTACGGAAAATTTTGAATTTCAATTACCTGAATATTCATTTTTTCTCAAAAAAATGATTACCAAGGAAGGTGAGGTCATTTCTGGTTACCACATAAAATATTATGAAAGCGATGATATTTTATTTATTGGAGAGCCAAAATCTAGGATTACAACAGCCCAAGCTGCTACAACTAGTTATGAGAGGGACAAGCCATCTAAAATTATAATTAATATGGATTATTACCTGAGTTTAAATGGAAATCCTTTGACTGAGGTTAGATTAAAAGAAAAAGATTTTAAAAAGATTTTAAAGAATTCGTCAGATTTAAAAGAATATTTTAAGGAACAAAAAATGAAAGAAATTGACGATTTTAAAGAAATGCTGAAATTTTACGAAACTATTAATTAATTCCTATTTAAGTTAACTCAATTTCGTAATCGCTTATCATTTCTAACATCACCTTTTCTGAACTAGATAAAGAGGAAGAATCTTCAGATTCTTTCTCTTTTACTTTATTAAAATAAGGAACAATAGCTCCATTTTCATAATTTTCGGTAATGAATGGATGCACATAATAGCTTTTACAAACTGTTCTGGTATTGCCTAAACCTTCTGCTGAAGCATCAATAGCTTCTAATATGGCTTTTGCATTTTCTTTTTCATCTTCTTTGTATCCAATTTCATATAGCGTTTCAAAGTATATTTTTGAAGCTGCCCAAGTTCTAAAATCTTTGGCTGTAAAACTCGACCCACTTAGTTCCTGAATATATCCATTTATCATAGAGCTATCAACCGTTTGCTTCTGCCCATCTTCATCATAGAATTTAAAGAGTTCCCATCCCGGAATTTCCTCGCATTGATTTACTAGTTTGATTAGCTTTTTATCGGAAACTGAAACCGAATGTTCTTTACCTTTTTTACCAACAAATTCAAACTTAAGTTTATTCTTAGAGATCTTTACATGCTTAGTTCTTAAAGTAGATAGACCATAGGTTTTATTCTTTTTTGCATAATATTCATTTCCAACTCTAATATGGGTTTCTTCCATTAACCGGATAACTAGCGCCAAGATTTTACGCTCATTCATTTTAGATTGATCAAGATCTTCATCTACTTTTTTCCTGATTTTCGGTAAGGCTTTTCCGAAAGTGATCATCTTAAAGAATTTGGTTTTGTTTCTTAATTCAGACCAAGTTGGGTGATACATATATTGTTTCCGACTTTTTTCATCGAAACCCACAACCTGTAGATGTCCATTTTCTAGATGGGATATTCTAACATCTCTCCATGCCGGCGGGATAACTAAGCTTTTGTATCTATCTAGTTCTTTGCCCGCCAAGATTTTCTTTCCATCTCTATTGTAGGTATAGCCTCGACCTCTCTTTTTTTCGTGAAACACTAAGTTTGGATTCAGATATATAGATGAGGTTTGCAATACTAGCCGCTTGCTCAGGATTATTCAATAATCCGCTTACTTCATTTGGCGTTAAAGTCATTTCCTTTTTTATTATAAATATAAAAGGAATGGAAGCGAACAGATTATAATTATTTGTGAAAAATTAAATAAATAAAAACGGTTGCTTCAACAAAAATGAAGCAACCGTTTAAAAATATTGTAGATGACTTAGCCTTAATCAAAATAGCTAAAGGTCTCTCCATCTTTAATATTTAGAAGACTTTCATAAATCAACTTAATAACATTCTCTACATCATCTTTATGTACCATCTCAACCGTGGTATGCATATATCGTAACGGTAAAGATATTAAAGCAGATGCTACACCGCCGTTGCTGTATGCAAAAGCATCAGTATCTGTCCCCGTTGCGCGGGAAGCTGCATTTCTTTGGAATGGAATATCCTTTTTCTCTGCGGTATCAATTATTAATTCCCTCAGCTTATTTTGTATCGCAGGCGCATAAGAAATTACGGGACCAGCACCAATTTTCGCATACCCATTTGTTTTCTTATCAATCATGGGAGTTGTAGTATCATGAGTAACATCCGTCACAATAGCCACATTTGGTTTAATACGCTGCGTAATCATTTCGGCACCTCGCAAACCTATTTCTTCTTGTACAGAGTTAGTAATGTACAATCCAAAAGGTAATTTTTTCTTGTTTTCTTTCAGTAAACGTGCAACTTGAGCAATCATATATCCACCCATTCTGTTATCTAAAGCACGGCAAACAAATTTATTATCATTAAGAATAAAGAATTCATCTGGATATGTTATTACACAACCAACATGAACACCTAATTCTTCAACTTCAGTCTTTGTAGAACAACCAACATCTATAGTGATGTTATCTAATTTAGGTGTTTCTTCTTTCTCTTTATTTCTAGTATGTATTGCAGGCCATCCAAAAACGCCTTTAACAATACCATTTTTAGTATGGATGTTTACTCTTTTAGAAGGAGCAATTTGATGGTCACTTCCACCATTTCTTATTACATAGATAAGTCCCTCATCGGTAATGTAGTTTACATACCATGAAATTTCATCTGCATGACCTTCTATTACCACTTTAAATTTTGCCTTCGGATTAATTACCCCAACCGCAGTTCCGTAAGTATCGGTTATAAATTCATCCACATAAGGTTTCATATAATCCATCCAAATTTTCTGTCCTTCCCATTCGTAACCAGTAGGGGAGGCGTTATTTAGATATTTTTTAAGGAATTCCATGGATTTTTTATCAAGCAAATCTTTCTTTGTCATAGTATATTTTGATTATTTCTATAAATAGCCGATTTCATAATTTATCCTGAAACCGGTAACATTCCTAGTATAAGCTAAAAAAGAGCTAGTACACCTAATATTTAGCACGAATTTAATAAGAATAAAATTTCCTACAAGTGCAATAATTGTAAATTTGGAATGGTTTTAGTAAATGATATTCAAAATTTAAAAAGTTGCAATTTGAAATTTAAGCTAACATATATTTTCTTTTTACTTCTGTTAAATGCATGGAGCCAAACTAATGTTCCAGAGCAGGATACTATTCAGCAAGATACTACTCAAAGGGAATATTTTATAGTAATGGGGGACACCGTTGTTCGCGAGACTATAGATTTGGATGAGGTGCTTATTCTTGGAAAGCTGAAATTTGGGTCAGATCAGGCTAGAAGGCGCTACCTTATATTAAGGAGAAAAACCAGAAAAGTCTATCCGTATGCTAAATTGGCTTCAGAACGTTTATTGGAACTGGAATCTAGGTTAGGTCAAATTAAATCCAAAAGAGACAGAAAGAGATATACTAAAGTAGTACAGAACTATATTGAAGATCAATTTTCTGCCGAACTTAAAAAGCTCACTCGTACCGAAGGTCAGATATTGGTAAAACTCATCCATAGGCAAACGGGGGAGACAGCGTTCAAGCTTATTAAAGATCTAAAAAGTGGTTGGCGCGCCTTCTGGTACAATTCTACAGCCAGCTTATTCGACATTTCTCTAAAAGAAGAGTATCATCCAGAATCCAATCAGGAGGACTATTTAATAGAAGATATTCTTCAGCGCTCCTTTCAATCTAAGATTCTAGAGCCGCAACCCAGTGTATTAGACTTTAATTTTCACGAGCTTACTAATAAATGGACAACCGGAAGATAACTTATAGTTAATTCCTTTAATATTTTGGGCGTTTCCCCTCGCGAGCCTCGGGGTCGGGCTTTCCG
>NZ_AJLT01000065.1 GCF_000258765.1 Gillisia marina | reverse complement strand
TGGGAATGGTGGTAGTGAAGCACGAACATTTTTTTGGCAAAACGCTCTAAATACGGCAGATTATAACGCTGATATTACTTCTTCAAGTAATGGTTTATTTGAAATGGAAGTCAGAGATGCAGATGGTAATATTGTTTTAGATAAATCTTTAAGGGGAGGTATGGAACCAGATTCCTTTTCTGGTGTAACTTCCAGTGGAACTTCTGGAATTTGGTCGGTAACCATCACCCTATCTTCTTTTAATGGTGATGGAAGCTTTTCGCTAAGTGAGGGTGATTAATCTATTTGTCAGAACTATTCACGTTAT
>NZ_AJLT01000064.1 GCF_000258765.1 Gillisia marina | reverse complement strand
TTTTTGAATGAGTCCAGATACTAATTTTCCAGAAATTAGTGCAGGGGGAACTCCCGGGCCAGGAACAGTGAGTTGTCCGGTAAAAAATAAACCTTTCACTTTACTACTCATTAATTTAGGTCTTAAAAATGCGGTTTGCAAGAGGGTATTGGCCATTCCGTATGCATTCCCTTTATAACTATTATACTCTTTAATAAAATCATTCACGCAAAATGACTCTTTAAATATAACGTATTTTCTAACTTCTTGGTTTGAGAGTTTTTCGAATCTTGTTATAATCTTTTCAAAATATTCTTCTCTTAACTCAAGGCTATCCTCTAATCCAGGAGCCAACGGAATAAGGAAAAAACCATTCTCACAATTCTCGGGAGCAGTATTAGAATCTGTTACAGAGGTGAAATTGGCATAATAAAGAGGCTCGTCCGGCCACTTTGGGTTATCATAAATATCCTTGGCATGAGCTTCAAAGTCTACATCGAAAAATAAATTATGGTGCTCAACATTTTTCAGCTTTTTACTGAAGCCAACATAGAATAGCAAAGAGGAGGGAGCAAACGTTTTCTTGCTCCAATATTTTTTGGAATACTGCCTATATTTGGGCTCCAATAAAGTTTCACTGTGATGATAATCTGCTCCAGTTAAGATAATATCAGATATTATTTCTTTTCCATCGATACTAATGCTTTTTGCTTTTCCTTCACTAACATTAATTTTTTCTACGGAAGCACTGGTGTGAAAACTCACTCCTAAAGACTTAGCTAGAGAGATCATACCTTGGATTACTATATTCATTCCTCCTTGAGGTTGCCAAGTACCTAATCCAAAGTCGGCATAGTTCATAAAACTATAAAAAGATGGCGTGTCGCTTGGCTTTGCACCTAGAAATAATACAGGGAATTCTAAGATTTGAATTAGATTTTTATTTTTGAACTCTTTGCGAACATCTGCCGCGATAGTGCCAAAAAACTGACCTAATTTTTTAATTGTAGCCGGAGTTATAAGTTCCATTGGGGATACACCCGGCCTATATACCAAATCTTTGATGGCGATATCATAATTGCTTTGTGCCTGATCTATAAATTTTTTTAAGCTTTTTTAGAACTTCCTTTTTCTTCCTTTTCAAAAGCAGCATAAATTTTTTCTAACGTGTCTTCTATTGTTATGCTTTTTCCATCTTCAAAAAACACCTTATAAGCGGGGCTTAACTTATTTAAATTATAATAGTCAGATGGTTTTTTATCGAAATCTGCAAAGAAACGCTCAAACACATCCGGCATCCAATACCAAGAAGGCCCCATGTCGAATGTAAATCCATCTTTTTTAAATTGTCTGGCCCTACCGCCTAATTCTGCATTTTTTTCAAAAACGCTTACATTATAGCCATCTTTCGCTAAATAAGAAGCCGCAGCAAGCGATGCAAAACCAGAACCAATGATGCTAACCGTTCTACTCATTAATTTGAAAATTGGTTTGAAAATTCAGGGATAGACTTAAATAATTTTATATGCTTTGGTAAACTGTTAGGATCTATAGATTGAATCTTACTACCAAAAAGATTTAATTCCATTTTCGAATCTTTTCCTAAAACCGCATCAAATTGACTAATGAACTCAGAGAGATCTCTTGGTTCGGTGGTTAAATAGCTTATGAATGTGGGATTTGGATGAACCTCGAAAAGGTATCTCATATCCTGTAAAGGCATACTAGGTCCAAGATAAATAGTTTTTTTACGATGAAAACTGAGTTCATAATTCAAATATAAAATACCTAGATCATGAATTTCATTTTCAGGAAGGAAAAGCACAAAAAGTTCTTCTCCATCATATTCTTCAGACGAATCGAGTTTTGCAATATTTAAATATAGCTTTTGTTTGATCAATCCAACTAAAAAATGTTCATGTACAGGATTAATAGTATCTGTTTGCCATAAAAGGCCTATTTCATTTAAAAGAGGTATAAAGATCTCTAAGAAAATTTCTCGAAAACTTTTAGAATCAAGCAGATTTGTGTACGTTTTATGAAATAAGTTGGAATCAAAATTCACCATGGCAATCTTAAAAGAATTGATGGCTCTATTCTCTTCGCTAGCAGTAGCAGCAACCTCCTTCACCATTTTTCCTATTTCAGAATCGTTTAATTTTGCGATTCTGGAAATCTTATATCCGTGCCCATTTAAAAAGGTGATATTTAATATTTTCTGAAGATTTTCGAGATCATAAGTTCTAATATTAGTATCCGTTCTAGTTGGAGTTAAAATATTATACCTCTTTTCCCATATTCTAATAGTATGAGCTTTTATCCCACTTAGATGCTCTAAGTCTTTTATGCTGAAATTTTGTTTAATGTGTTCCATAGTGTGCGTGAAGCAATATAGGCAAATCTACATAAAATACGGCGTGATTAATTTGAAGGAATGTTAAATTGTTTAATTATTTTGTTAAATAATTAAACAAAATAATTTAGAGATAAATTTATTGTTTAAACAGACATGGATATTTAATACGGGTATTGATTTTTAAATGATATTTTCGCACTCAATTTAGATCAAAAAAATAATCATCGAAGAATGGAGCAGACTCCTGAATATCAATATAGAATAGCCTCTAAGGGAAAGCGTCTTTTAGCACATTTGTTGGAAGGAGTTATTTATCTTTTTATCACCTTATTATATTATTCAATACTTGGAAATTCCATGGATGATTATTTGAATCGTGAAATAAATATTGCAGATTTTCTTTATTCTGCCCTATCATCCATAATAACAGGCTTCATTTTTTACCCTGTATTTTCAGGAAATTTAGGACATAAATTATTGGGTTTAAAAGTGATTTCATCCAAATCTGGAGAGGAATACAAATTTGCTTCAGATGGAGCGCTTCGTGAGTTGCTAAAATACTTAGGCGGATTTTTAATTCTTCCTGTAGTTTGGCTATTATGGGATAAAGAGAATCAGAATTTATACGATAAAGTTACAGAAACTTTCGTGGTGGAAAATTACACTAAAGGAAAAGAATAAAAATAGGTTTAAAAGGAGTGGAAACTAAATAGTACCCGGAGCGGGACTTGAACCCGCACGCCCTAATGGACACATGGCCCTCAACCATGCCTGTCTACCAATTCCAGCACCCGGGCAAAATGCACGATTAGAAATATAATTCCTAAAGGGCTGTAAAAGTAATTTTAGTGAGACTAAAATTTAGTGATCTGGCTGGGGCTCGAACCCAGGACCCTCTCCTTAAAAGGGAGATGCTCTACCAACTGAGCTACCAAATCTAAAATTGTAAAGAACGTATGGAAATTAATCCAAAAAATTAAGTGATCTGGCTGGGGCTCGAACCCAGGACCCTCTCCTTAAAAGGGAGATGCTCTACCAACTGAGCTACCAAATCCTGACTTGCGTTGTTTTGCAAATGCGGGTGCAAATATACTATCATTAATTTATTTTTCAAGAGGAATTTGATATAAATTTGCAAATGTTTTAAATTAATTTCTAAACTCCTCTTTTTCAGTATGAAAATATTTCTATCAGGTTATATGGGTTCCGGTAAATCTGTAGTTTCGCAAAAATTATCCACAAAATTATCGTTTCCGTTAATAGATATAGATGATCAAATTTCCCTAATTGAAGAATTAACCATTCCTGAAATTTTTAAATTCAAAGGTGAACTCTACTTTAGAAGAATGGAGACTAGGATATTGGAAGATGTGTTAGAAGACCCTAATGATCTTATTGTAGCATTAGGTGGAGGAACTCCTTGTTATGGTACCAATTTAGACCTAATTAAAAATTTCCCGGAATCTAAAATGGTGTATCTAAAAGCTTCGGTTGAATTTTTAGTGAAAAGATTATTTAAGGAAAAGTCCCAAAGACCAATGATTAGTCATTTGGAAACAGAAGATGATTTGGAAGATTTTGTTAGAAAACATTTGTTCGAGCGTGGATACTACTACAACCAAGCCGATTTGGTAGTAAATGTTGAAAATCGTACTCCTAATGAAATAGCGAAGGAAATAGTTGAAAAACTAAAGTAATTCTACTTTATCTCTTCCTTTCGAAAAATTCACTTTTACGGTTTCGTTTAATGATGTTGAAAGGGAAATTCCTTTAAAATCTGCTTTTACGGGATACTTTTTGTGACTTCTATCTACAAGAACGGCTGTTTTAAACTGCTTTAATGGCACTTCTAGAAAATGTTTAATTCCGTATATCAAAGTGGTTCCGGAGTTGAGAACATCATCTATTAGAACGATAGATTTATCTTGATATTCCGATGCCGATAGTGATGTTTTCACACCATTTAATGGATTTTTCTTATCAAGTTTAACCTCACATAAAATAATTTTTAAATCTGAAATTTCCTCTAAAACTGTTTTAAGTCTATTTGCAAAAACAAATCCGCTCTTTGCAATTCCGGCTAGGATAAGCTCTGTCTCATTCACATTGCTTTCGTAGATCTGATACGCAATACGTTTAATTTTATGATGAATTTGCTCGTTGTTGAGAATCTTATTGGAGGTCGGCATAGACTATTAATTTTTTTTAAAGATAAAAAACAATTCATTCCCGGATCTTGGAGAAATAGAATTATAGCATTTTTCTAGTTTCAACAGTTTAAAATAAGGTTGAAATAGTTCTTGATATTCCTTTTGAGTACCACCAAAAGGAGGACCTGAAGTTGTTAGAGGAAAATCAAAAAGCAGCCCAACCAATTTACCATCCGGATATAATAAATCCTGCATTTTTTCAGCATATTTTGGTCGTAGGTTGATGTCTAGGGCGCAAAAGAAAGTTTGTTCTAGAATTAAATCGAACTGTAAATCTAAAGTGAAGAAATCCTGCTGCAATAAATGTTCTGAAGAAAAACTAGGCACTCTGCTTTTTAAGTTCTCTAATGGCTCTTTAGCTATATCTACAACAAAAACATTAGTAAAACCTTGAAGATGCAAATACTCTGCTTCATAAGAATTCCCAGAACCGGGAATCAATATTTTTTGGGTTTTATCTTCTAGTTGATCTATGTATTCCTTCAATGGCGTAGAGATGGCGCCAATGTCCCATTTTATTCTGCTTTCTTTATAGCAATTAGACCAGTATTTTTCGTCTAAAATCATTCTTTGTCCTTTTCCTCTTTATTTTCTAATTCGATTTCCTTTTCATCTTTCTTCTCTTCAAACCAATCATCTATATCTCTTCGATCTTTTTTGGTTGGTCTTCCAACTCCCTTTTTTCGATAATAATCCTTGGAATATTTAAGTAATTCCATTTTTTCAAAAGCCTCTTTTGGAGTGATATCGTTAATATAAAGCCCAACTAGTTTTGCGCCTAACCTACTAGTTGGAACATCTAACACCTCTATTTCGTAATTAATCTGATTCTTTCTAATGCTAATTTTATCCTGTGGAAATACATCTCTGGAAGGTTTAACATTCGCTCCTTTTATCTTGACTTTCCCCGTCTTGCATGCGTTCGTAGCTAAACTTCGTGTCTTGAAATATCGCACACACCATAAAAACTTATCAACTCTCATATTAGCTTCTTAAAACTGTCTAAATCCTAAGCAAAAATACAAGATTATTGTATCTTGCGTGCTTAAATTTACCTAATGATGAGATTGACAAAATTGTTTATTTTAATAGTGCTAACAAGCATTTCTATAATATCCTGTAAAAATGATGATGATAGTAGTGGGCCAGATGTAGTTCCTATAAGAGATCGGGGAGAACAGGCTATAGCTGATGACGAGGCATTAATATCCTATTTGCAGACACATTTTTACAATGAAGAAGATTTTCAGAATCCCGTAGAAGGATTCGATTATAGAATAAAATTTGATTCTATTGCCGGTGCAAATTCAGATAAGACACCCCTTATTGATTCAGATTTGTTAACAACAAAAGTGGTTAATCGAAATGATGTGGATTATACCATTTATATCTTAAAAATTAGAGAAGGAGTTGGAGCGCATCCTACTTTTGCAGATTCTACATTTCAAAATTATAGGGGAGAATTATTAAATAGAATTTCTTTTGATAATACTGCAAACCCAGTTTGGTTTGATCATCCGGGGGCGTTGTCTCAAGCGAATCCTGGAATTGCTGTCGTAGCATTAACAGAAGCTTTAATTGAATTTGGTGAAGCCTCAGATTTTACTGTGAATGCTGACAATACTGTTACATTTACCGATGATTTTGGAGTAGGTGCAGTTTTCTTGCCTTCTGGCCTAGCTTACTTTAATAATCCAACATCAAATATCCCGGCGTATAGCCACTTATTTTTAGTTTTCAGCTGTATAAAGTTAACGAAGCAGATCATGATCAAGATGGAATTCCTTCATATCTAGAAGATTTAGATAATGATAGGATTGTTGCAAATGATGATTCTGATGAGAATACTATTCCTGATTACCTGGATGCAGATGACGATGGAGATGGAACCTTAACCAGAGATGAAATAACTATCAATGAGGATGGAACAGTTACTTTTCCGGATACTAACGGAGATGGAATTCCAGATTATTTAGATAAAGAGACTTTCTAAAACTGTTTACAGTTATAATAAAAAATGCCACGAATAATTTCGTGGCATTTTTTATTATGTTTTATCCTATGCCTAGTTAAGCGTGTAAGAAACACTCAAAATCCACTGGGAAGGTCTAGAGTCAATTTTAAAATTGCTGTCAAAAGCAGCTTCTCCAAAAGCATTATTTTCTTCAAATGCTCCTTCGTATCTGGCATCGAAACCTAAATTCCCGAATTCTACTCCTAATCCAACCTGATATCCTACGCTAATTTCATTTTCTACATCAGAGATACTTAAATTGGTGTTCTCTAATTCATTTTTTAAAATATATTGAAAGGAGGGTCCTGCTTTAATGTTTAGGGGACCTAAGACATTTAAACCAACTAAAACCGGAGCATCAATTTTAGTTATATTATAATCGAATTGTCCATAATCTGTGCTGAGTTTAGTATAAACCACTTCAGGTTGAAAGAAAATACCAAGGAACTCTAATTTTGCAAATGCTCCTAAATGATATCCTGTTTTTTCTTTACCATCTACAACCGTAGCTGCATCTCCCATTACTTGAGAGTAATTTTCGTATTCTCCGGTAGCTCCATAATTAAGACCACCTTTTAGTCCATAAGTAGCCTGAGCCATTGCTGTACCCCCGATTAAAAAAAGGCTAAGTACAATTAATTTTTTCATAAGTTCAGTTTTTCTATTTGAGTATAGATAACGCAGAAAATATGCCAGTTATTTCCTGCTAAAAAGTTTAAACCCTTCAAACGCTAGGATTGAAGGGTTTAAGTATAAAAATTATTTAACTCTTATTTGCGTTTTAAAACTTTTTCTGAAGCCTTTACAATTGCCTCGGCATTCAATCCATATTTTTCCATCAACTGCTCTGGAGTTCCACTTTCTCCAAAGGTGTCTTTAGTAGCAACAAATTCCTGTGGAGTAGGGAGATTTTCTGCCAATGTTCTGGATACACTTTCTCCTAAACCTCCTAAAAAGTTATGTTCTTCAGCGGTAACAACACAGCCAGTCTTTTTTGCTGAAGCTAGAATAGCTTCTTCATCTAAAGGTTTTATGGTATGAATATTAATCACTTCGGCACTAATTCCTTTTTCATTCAATTGTTCAGCAGCCTGCAAAGCTTCCCAAACTAAATGTCCGGTTGCGATAATCGTTACATCGGTTCCTTCAGTTAAATTAACTGCTTTTCCAATTTCGAATTTTCCTTCTTCCGGGGTGAAATTTGCCACTTTTGGCCGCCCAAACCTTAAGTAAACAGGTCCTTGAAAATCTGCAATCGCTAATGTTGCGGCTTTGGTCTGATTGTAATCGCAAGTGTTAATTACTGTCATCCCTGGAAGCATTTTCATCAATCCAATATCTTCCAAGATTTGGTGTGTTGCTCCATCTTCACCTAAAGTAACTCCTGCGTGAGAAGCACATATTTTTACATTTTTTCCTGAATAGGCAACACTTTGTCTAATCTGATCGTAAACTCTTCCGGTAGAAAAGTTCGCAAAAGTACCCGTAAAAGGTATTTTTCCACCAATGGTCATCCCGGCAGCAATCCCAATCATGTTAGCTTCAGCAATTCCTATTTGAAAGAAACGTTCTGGATGATTCTTTTTAAAATTGTCCATTTTTAATGATCCGGTAAGATCTGCACAAAGGGCAACAACATTTTCGTTGCTTTTCCCAAGCTCAGTTAAACCTGCACCAAAACCAGATCTTGTATCTTTATTTCCTGTATTTGTGTATTTTTTCATTTTGTCTGAATAATATTTCTAAAAGAAATAGCGATTAAAATTAATAGTCTCTAAGAGTCTCCGGGTTCTGCTCTAATGCATTTTCTAGTTGCTCATCGTTTGGGGCAACTCCATGCCATTTATGAGTATGCATCATAAAATCTACACCATGACCCATTACTGTTGTCATTAAGATACAAACCGGTTTTGCTTTTCCGGATCTGCTTTTCGCTTCTTTTAAGCCTTCAATAACCTTAGTAATATTATTTCCTTCTTTTACTTCTAAAACATCCCATCCAAAAGCTTCGAACTTCGCTTTAAGGTTACCCATTGGTAAAACTTGATCTGTAGCACCATCAATCTGCTGCCCATTAAGATCTACAGTAGCAATAAGGTTGTCTATTTTATTTCCTGCAGCGTACATAATTGCTTCCCAATTCTGCCCTTCTTGTAGTTCCCCATCTCCATGTAAAGTATATACTATGTGAGAATCCTTATTCAATTTTTTTTGCTTCCGCAGCACCAATTGCTACAGATAAACCTTGACCTAAAGAACCAGATGCGATTCGGATTCCAGGTAATCCTTCGTGAGTTGTTGGATGTCCTTGCAATCTCGAGTTAATCAATCTGAAAGTATTTAATTCTTCAACAGGAAAAAACCCGCTTCGCGCCAATACGCTATAAAATACAGGTGAAATATGACCATTGGATAAAAAGAAAAGATCTTCACCTATTCCATTCATATTAAAATCACTGCTATATTCCATAACCTCTTGATATAGGGCTGTGAAAAATTCGGCGCAGCCTAAAGATCCTCCAGGGTGACCTGAATTTACTTTGTGAACTTGCCTTAAAATGTCCCGGCGAACCTGGGTAACAAAATTTTCTAATTCTTTAGTTTGTGGCATTGTGTTGTGTTGTTATTTTTTTTGAATGTTGCAAAAATAAGTTTTTAAATACGTATCGCAAAGCTAGAAGATACCAGTTATCAACGATTTGTGTTTAATAGCTAACAATTTTTAAATTCTTGGCTCTTTTATATGAGCTTTACTTAAGTATCTTTGCAGCTATTTAAAATATATTATGAAGTTTAACCTTTTGGCCAAAGATCCAAAGAGTAATGCTCGAGCAGGGGAAATTACTACAGATCATGGCGTTATTGAGACCCCAATTTTTATGCCCGTTGGAACCGTTGGTTCTGTGAAAGGGGTGCATCAACGAGAATTAAAAGAAGATATTAATCCAGATATAATTTTAGGGAACACCTACCATTTGTATTTAAGACCTCAAACCGAGATCTTAAAAAAAAGCCGGTGGTCTTCATAAATTCATGAATTGGGATAGAAATATACTTACCGACAGTGGAGGATATCAAGTTTACTCACTTTCAGAAAGAAGAAAAATTAAGGAGAATGGGGTGAAGTTCAAATCTCATATAGATGGTTCTTATCACACCTTTACTCCAGAAAATGTAATGGAAATTCAGCGTGTAATTGGAGCCGATATTATTATGGCTTTCGATGAATGTACTCCATACCCATGCGACTATAAGTATGCAAAACGCTCTATGCACATGACGCATAGATGGTTGGATAGATGTATTGCGCACCTTGAGAAAACTCCATTTGAATATGATTATAGTCAGGCATTTTTCCCGATTGTTCAAGGGAGTACTTATAAAGACCTTAGAAAACAATCTGCGGAATATATCGCTTCTGTAGGAGCTGAAGGGAATGCTATTGGTGGATTATCTGTAGGAGAACCGGCAGAAGAAATGTACGCGATGACCGAAGTGGTTACAGAAGTATTGCCAGAAGATAAACCAAGGTATTTGATGGGAGTAGGAACTCCAATTAATATTTTGGAGAATATCGCATTGGGAATAGATATGTTCGATTGTGTGATGCCTACAAGAAATGCAAGAAACGGGATGCTTTTTACGGCTCATGGCACTATCAATATCAAGAATAAAAAATGGCATGACGATTTCTCTCCTATAGATGAAATGGCTATCACTTTTGTAGATATCGAATATTCTAAAGCATATCTGAGACACCTTTTTACGGTAAATGAATTACTTGGTAAGCAAATTGCTACCATTCATAACCTAGGTTTTTACCTTTGGTTGACCCGTGAGGCTAGAAAACATATCTTAGCCGGGGATTTCGCCAGTTGGAAAAATAGGATGGTGCAACAAATGAATAAGCGACTGTAATTTGAAAATATTAGATTGGTACATATTAAAACGCTATTTGGGAACTTTCATCCTGATGCTTTTATTATTTATACCCATTGGTATTACCGTAAATCTTGCTGAAAAGATCGATAAGATCTTGGAAAATGAAGTGCCATTTATAGAGGTTGCTGCGTATTATCTGGATTTTACCATCTATTTCGCCAACCTTCTTTTTCCGTTGTTCTTATTTCTCTCGGTTATTTGGTTTACTTCAAAACTGGCTAATAATACAGAGATCATCGCTTTTTTGAGTAGCGGTGTGTCGTTTTGGCGATTTTTAAGACCTTATCTAATTGGAGCTACTATTGTGTGTATTGGTGCTTTAATCTTAAGTATGTACCTAGCTCCTAAAGCAAGTAAAGGCTTTAATGAGTTTAAATATCAATATTTAAAAAAAGGGGGAGAAGTCCAAGAGACCAGCGATGTGTATAGGCAAATCAATGATAATGAATTTATCTACGCGAGTAACTTTCAGCCTAAATCTAAATCTGCCAGAAATTTCACGTTAGAGCATTTTGAAGGAAATAAAATGACAATCAAATTGAGTGCTTCTAGCTACAATATAATGATGCCGATAGTACGTACACCCTAAGTAATTTTGATAAAAGAATAATAGGAGAAGAAGGAGATCAAATTTTTCATCAACGCACCTTAGATACGATTCTCCCATTTGAATTTGATGAATTAACCCCTGTAACCTATATCGCAGAAACTCTTAATTACAACGAGCTTAACGATTTTATAGAGCAAGAGTCTAGGCGAGGTTCCGGAAATATGAATAGGTATTTGGTGGTGGCTTATAAAAGGTGGAGTTTACCTGTTTCTGCATTTATACTTACCATTATTGCCGTTGCCGTTTCTTCAATTAAAAGAAGAGGAGGAATGGGAGTGAATCTTGCTTTAGGGATTTCATTGGCCTTTATTTTTATTTTCTTCGATAAGGTTTTTGGAACCTTGGCAGAGCAATCTACATTTTCACCTTTAATAGCAGTATGGTTTCCTAATGTAACCTTTGGGATTTTAGCTATTTATCTTTTGTTCAATGCCAAGCGATAAACTTAAAAGTTACCTCCATTTTCATGTTATCGTTTTTATTTGGGGCTTTACCGCAGTCTTGGGTGCATTAATTTCTCTGGAAGCAGTTCCTTTGGTTTGGTATAGAATGCTGCTAGCAAGCGGTTTCATTTTTTTATACATTAAATGGAAAAAACGAAATCTTAAAGTTTCAAAACGAAAATTAGCAGTATTAACAATTGCTGGACTAGTGATCGCTTTGCATTGGCTCACGTTTTTTGGCGCTATTAAAGTGTCCAATGTCTCTATTACTTTAGCGCTACTTTCCACAGGGGCTTTTTTCACATCGATTCTTGAACCTATTTTCTATAATCGAAAATTTTTGGGTTATGAAATCCTCTTCGGTTTATTGGTGATTTTAGGATTGTATATTATTTTTCAAGTAGAAACAGAATATACACTTGGAATCATCTTAGGGCTAATTTCAGCTTTTTTATCTGCTGTTTTCACTTTAATGAACGGAAAGTTAATACAGGATACGGCCCCTTCTGTGATTTCATTTTATGAGCTTTTAACCGGAGTAATAGCTATAAGTGTTTATCTAGTTTTTTTATCTTTTAATAGTGAAGGGAATAAAGGATTCAATCCTGCCTTTTTTACCATTTCTTCTGAAGATTGGTTGTATTTAATAATTCTAGCATCTATTTGTACTGCCTATGCATTTATTGCTGCAGTAGCTGTAATGAAGCATTTAAGCCCATATACGATCATGCTTACAATCAATTTAGAGCCTATCTACGGAATATTTTTGGCTTTTTTGATATTTGGTAGTAAGGAGCAAATGAACCCACAATTCTATTATGGAGCCTTGCTAATTCTCTCTACTGTGATCATAAATGGGTATCTTAAAACAAAACGAAAAATTAATAAGATATCTTAGGAATTCTTCCTTTTAAAGTTTGTTATATTTGTAAGCTAATTAAAACAGAATAACTTAATATGGAATATTTGGATTTTGAATTACCCATTAAAGAGTTAGAGGAACAATACCAAAAAGCTTGTAATATAGGTGCAGAAAGTGACGTAGATGTTACTGCTACCTGTAAACAAATTGAAAAGAAATTAAAAGAGACCAAAAAAGGGATCTATAAAAATCTTACGGCTTGGCAACGTGTTCAACTTTCAAGACATCCTAACAGACCTTATACTTTAGATTATATAAAAGCTATTTGCGGTGATACTTTTCTTGAACTTCATGGGGATAGAAATGTAAAGGACGATAAGGCCATGATTGGCGGACTTGGTAAAATTGGAGATCAGAGTTTTATGTTTGTGGGTCAACAAAAAGGATTCAACACGAAAACTAGACAATATCGCAACTTTGGGATGGCAAATCCTGAAGGATATCGTAAAGCATTACGCTTGATGAAATCTGCTGAAAAATTTGGAGTTCCTGTAGTTACTTTTGTAGATACTCCGGGAGCATATCCGGGCTTAGAGGCAGAAGAAAGAGGCCAAGGGGAAGCCATTGCAAGAAACATATTAGAAATGACTCGCCTAAAAGTGCCAATTATTGTGGTAATTATTGGAGAAGGTGCAAGTGGTGGTGCCTTAGGAATTGGAGTAGGGGATAAAGTACTTATGTTGGAAAATACATGGTACTCTGTAATTTCTCCGGAATCCTGTTCTTCTATTTTATGGAGAAGCTGGGAATATAAAGAAGTTGCGGCAGATGCTTTAAAACTTACCGCAACAGATATGAAAAAACAAAAGCTGATAGATGAAATTGTAAAGGAACCATTAGGGGGAGCTCATACTAATAGAGAGGAAACTTTTAATACGGTTAAAGAATCAATTTTAAGTGCTTTTGGAGAATTTCAAAACTTATCACCAAAAGAATTGGTTAATAAAAGAATGGATAAATATTCGAATATGGGTGTCTTTAAAGATTAATTCTTTCTTAGTCACTCTTTCAAAAAAATCCGAAGTTGATACTTCGGATTTTTTTTGGCCTTATCAACAAAAAAAACCAAGTTATCAACAGGTAATTTGTTCATTACCTGTGAACTAAGTGAAGCCTTTTAATTAAGGATATCTTAACAAATTATTTACATTCGTAATATGGAAAAAGTTACAATCCCCCAAAATCTAAAATACGGCCAGGGCAACGTTATAAACCTTGAAAAAGGAAAAATACCACCACAAGCTGTTGATTTAGAAGAGGTTGTGCTTGGGGCCATGATGATAGATAAAAAAGGTGTAGATGAAATAATCGACATTTTACACTCCGATGTGTTTTATAAAGCTGCTCATAAACATATCTATGAGGCCATCTACAAACTTTTTGAAAATACCGAGGCGATTGACTTATTAACCGTTTCCAATCAGTTGCGCAAGGACGGAAATTTGGACAAGGCAGGAGGGGAGTATTATTTAATTCAACTTACTCAAAAAGTTTCTTCCTCTGCGCATATAGAATTCCATGCCCGTATTATTCTTCAGAAATATATTCAGCGAAGTCTTATCAAAATTTCAAATGAAATTATTGAACAGTCATATGATGAAAGCACAGATGTATTTGATCTATTAGATACAGCCGAATCTAAATTATATGAAGTTACTCAGGGAAATATCAAGAGATCTTCAGAAACAGCACATAGCTTGGTTATTCAAGCAAAAAATAGAATTCAGGAAATTTCGAATAAAGACGGTTTAAGTGGAGTGCCTTCCGGCTTTGATAAGTTGGATAAGCTTACTTCCGGTTGGCAGCCAAGTGATCTAATTATTATTGCTGCTCGTCCTGGTATGGGAAAAACGGCATTAACTCTTTCCATGGCTAGAAATATTGCTGTTGGCCATAACCTTCCGGTAGCCTTCTTTTCTTTGGAGATGTCAGCTGTTCAGCTTATAACCAGATTAATTTCTTCTGAAACAGGATTGTCTTCAGAAAAATTAAGAACAGGGAATTTAGAAACCCATGAATGGGAGCAATTAAATGTGAAAGTTAAAGATCTAGAGAAGGCGCCTTTATTTATAGATGATACGCCCTCGCTATCTATTTTTGACCTTAGAGCAAAAGCTAGAAGATTGGCTTCTCAACATGGTATCAAGATGATTATGGTAGATTACTTGCAATTAATGACGGCTGGAAGCTCGGTTAAAGGGGGGAATAGAGAACAGGAAATATCCACGATCTCTAGAAACTTAAAAGCCTTGGCGAAGGAATTAGCGATTCCGGTAATCGCATTATCACAACTTTCGCGTGCTGTGGAAACTCGAGGAGGAAGTAAAAGACCTTTATTAAGTGATTTGAGGGAATCTGGAGCAATCGAGCAGGATGCCGATATTGTTTCATTTATTTACCGCCCCGAATATTATAAGATTGATGAATGGGATGATGAAGAACGATCTCCTACAGCTGGTCAAGGGGAGTTTATAGTTGCAAAACACCGTAATGGTGGCTTGGAAAATGTTCGATTAAAGTTTGTTGGACATCTCGGTAAATTTGATAACTTAGATGACTTTGACTCACCATTTGGAGAATTTCATTCAAAAATGAATGATGGGGAGAATGAAGATCCATTTGGAGGTAATAAATTACCAAGTCCTTCGGCAGATGAAGCCTTTGGAAGCTCGATGAATGACGATTTTAATGATGATGATAGCGACGTGCCATTTTAAAACTAAATTTTATGACTATTTAAAAGTAGTTCCCAAACCCTATATACATACAAAACCTACATGTTGTGTTGAGAGTGTATTCTATTCCAACCAATATAGTTACCAATTACCCCCCGGTATAAAAAAGTTATTTTTTGTACTGGGTTTATTTTTTATGTCTTTTCAATTACAAGCCTCTCAGATACTAATTCCTATGGATGCTGAGACTCAAGAAAATCATTTAAAAGCTTACGGAATTACCTATTTTGCCCTTCAAAATAATTTAAATGTACAATGGTTGCTAAATTATAGAGGCGGTTCTTTTCTGATTTCAGATACAGAAACTTTACGAAGAGAATGCAAAATTAGAGGTGTTTCTTTTGAAGTATTAAGCGACGCAAAATCAGAATCTATACTTGAAGAGATCCAAAGTCCTTCCCGAAACACGGAAGCAGTAATTTTAGAAAAAGCTCCTAAAATTGCAGTGTATGCTCCAACGGGTAATAAACCTTGGGACGATGCGGTAACAATGGTGTTGACCTATGCTGAAATTCCTTATGAAACAATATATGATGAAGAGGTGCTGGGAGACGCTCTAATTTTATATGATTGGCTTCATTTACACCATGAAGATTTTACGGGACAGTATGGAAAGTTTTATAGAAATTATAGAACTACCCCGTGGTATATAAAGGAAAAAGCAGATGCTGAAGCATTAGCTAATAAGTTGGGTTATTCTAAGGTCTCTGAAGAGAAACTAGCGGTAGCTTTAAAGATTAGAGATTATGTAATTGGTGGAGGCTTTATGTTTGCAATGTGCAGCGCAACAGATAGTTTTGATATTGCACTTGCAGCAGAAGGTGTAGATATCGCTGAGCCTATGTTCGATGGGGATCCTAGCGAACCGGGTTATCAATCTAAGATCGATTTTGAGAATACGTTTGCTTTTACAAATTTTATTTTAGAGCGAAACCCGATGATCTATGAGTTCTCTTCTATAGATATGACAGATAAAAGGCAGATAGCTATGACTACAGATTATTTTACTTTAATGGAGTTTTCTGCTAAATGGGATCCAATTCCAACCATGTTAAATCAGAATCATACAATATTGGTGAAGGGTTTTATGGGCCAAACAACTGCATTTAATAGAAGCACCTTAAAATCTAATATTTTAGTCCTTGCTGAAAATAAATTGAATGAAGAAGCTCGATATATCCACGGAATAAAGGGGAGAGGATTTTTTACGTTTTATGGAGGCCATGATCCTGAAGATTACCAGCATAGAGTAGGAGACCCCAAAACCGAATTGGAATTACATCCTAATTCTCCCGGCTATAGATTGATCTTGAATAATGTTTTGTTTCCAGCCGCAAAGAAGAAAAAGCAAAAGACGTAGTGACTAATAATCACCTAAAATAACATATGGAAAAAACAGATAATTTCGGCAGGAATAACACCAAAACTATTTTTATAGCATTAATGATGCTTTCAGGTTTTGCACTTCTTGTTTTTCATGCTAATTTTTTTCTTTTGGTGTTTGCAGGGATCTTTTTTTTCAGTGTTGCTTAATTTTGTATCTAATTGGATTGTTAGTAAAACACCTCTAAAATATGGAATGGCTTTATTTGTTGTTCTCCTTATTATTACGATGGCCTCATATCTAATAATATTGTTAATTGGGACATCTATTGTGGAGCAGATTCAGGAGATGACACAAACTTTACCTCGATCTCTTCAGAATCTCAAGGATCAAATCTCCAAAACCTCCATTGGTCAAGCTTTATTTAATGAGCTTCCTAATGATCTAGGGGCACTATTAGAAAGTAGGGATAAGGTAATGTCTAGAATTGTTGGCTCATTTTCAACAACTTTAGGTGCCATAGCAAACTTCTTTATTATAATAGTTACAGGTATATTTTTGGCAGCAACTCCCAGTATCTATACCAAAGGTTTTATAAGGTTATTTCCATTAAATTTTCGGGCAAGATTAAGGGAGGTTATGTACAAAACACAAAATTCTTTAAGCCTTTGGATGACGGCTAAATTAATTTCAATGTTGGTAGTTGGGATTTTTACTGCAATTGGTCTTGTAATTCTTGGAATGCCTATGCCTTATGCATTAGCTTTAATAGCTGCATTATTTTCATTTATTCCTAATATAGGGCCTTATCTAGCACTAGCTCCGGCAATACTAATTGCTCTAATGCAGGGAGGTAATATGTTTATTTATGTACTTATTCTTTATTTTGGAATTCAGATAGTGGAAAGTTATTTGATTACACCTTTGATCGAGAAAAAGATGGTGCAGCTTCCCCCGGCCCTTACCCTTTTCTGGATGGTGCTTCTAGGCTTGCTTACTGGAATTCTTGGACTTATAATGGCCACACCTATTCTTGCTGCACGTGTGGTTATTATTAAGGAATTATATGTAAAGGACTATTTAGAAGCTAAAAAGGAAGGGGATGCTAAGTTGGCTAAAAGCAGCTCGGTAAAATAAAGATGTTTAGGGGGCATACCTCTTATGATTAGTTGTATAGGGTAAGAAAAAAATGTAAATGAATAAGATCTTTCAAAAAGAATTCAGTCTCGTTCCACGGTCTAGGGGATTTCATTTAATCACCGATGAGATTGTAGATAATATTCCTGAATTATCTGAAATTACAGTAGGGATATTATACATATTTATTAAACATACTTCAGCCAGCTTGACAATTAATGAAAATGCTGATTCTACCGTAAGAGCAGATTTCATGACTCATTTCAATTCAATGGTACCTGAAGGGAAATCATCGTACAAACATAATTCTGAAGGGCCGGATGATATGCCCGCTCATCTTAAAACAGCTCTCTTGGATACTTCTTTACAAATACCCATCACCTCTGGAAGATTAAATTTAGGAACCTGGCAGGGAATATACCTATGTGAGCATAGAAATAAAGGAGGATCCAGAAAATTGATTCTTACTGCTATTGGCAACTAAATATTGTTTGCTTACAGGTAATTGAATTTCTACTTCTAAAAGAAATTTCATCTTTCTTAATAGCAACGTCCAATCTAGGTAATAAAAAAAACTCGCTCCATCGGAGCGAGTTTTTAAAAATATAAGAACGTTAATCGTGAAAAATATTATTTTACTTTGTTAACTATAGCTCCAAACGCTTCTGGATGGTTCATTGCTAAATCGGCTAAAACCTTACGGTTCAAATCGATTTTTGCAGCTTTTAAACCTCCCATAAACTGAGAATATGACATTCCGTGCATTCTAGCTCCTGCATTAATACGCACGATCCAAAGAGAACGGAAATTTCTTTTATTGGTTTTACGGTCTCTATAAGCATATAACATTGCTTTATCAACCGCATTTTTTGCTACTGTCCAAACGTTTTTACGACGTCCAAAGTAACCTTTTGCTTGCTTAAGAACCTTTTTTCTTCTGGCTCTCTTGGCAACTGAATTTACTGATCTTGGCATAATTTTAATTGTTTTTGTAGCAGGCGATTTAATAATTCAAAATTTTGAATTCTAAATTCTTTTATTTGCCTAGCTCCAGGGTTTTTAAATAGTTTAAACCATCAAAAACTTCAATCTACTTTAAACGTAGTTGAGTTTTGATATTGTTCTCATCGGCTTCATGTACCAAAGTACTGTGCGTTAGAGCAAGCTTACGTTTTTTAGACTTCTTTGTTAAGATGTGACTTTTAAACGCGTGCTTTCTTTTAATTTTACCGGTACCTGTAAGCTTAAAACGCTTTTTGGCACTGGATTTAGTTTTCATTTTAGGCATGCTCGTGTAATTTTATAATTAACGTTCTTATTTCGTTTTCTTAGGAGAGAGAAACATTGTCATACGTTTTCCTTCCAACTTCGGCATTTGTTCCACTTTTCCTATTTCTTCTAAATCTTGTGCAAGACGAAGAAGTAATATCTGACCCTGATCTTTAAAAACAATAGACCTTCCTTTAAAGAATACAAAAGCCTTAAGTTTGGCTCCGTCTTTCAAGAATTTCTCAGCATTACGCTTTTTGAATTCATAATCATGATCATCGGTTTGTGGACCAAATCGAATCTCTTTAACCACTACTTTACTAGCTTTAGCTTTTAAGACTTTTTCTCGTTTCTTTTGCTCATAGAGAAATTTCTTATAGTCCATCACCTTTGCAACCGGTGGTTTTGCATTTGGGGAAATTTCCACTAAATCTAGACCCTGCTCTTCAGCAAACTCCATTGCTTTAGAAGTGGGATATACTCCCATTTCGATGTTGTCGCCAACAAGGCGTAACTCTTCTGCCCGGATTTTTCCGTTAATGCGGTGTTGGTCTTCTTTAATTTCTCTTAGCGGTCGCTTCGATCTTTTTCTACGTATTGCTATGGCTATCTAATTTTAATTATACTTGAAACGCTTTATGCGTTCTTTTGATTTCGTTTTTTATTAAGTTGGCAAAGTCTTCAATTGGCATTGTGCCTATATCACCTTCCCCATGTCTTCGTACAGAAACTGTACCATCTTTCTCTTCTTGCTCTCCAATAATCAGCATATAAGGCACTTTGCTCATTTCAGCATCCCTTATTTTCTTGCCAATGGTCTCGCTTCGGTCATCCGATACGGCGCGAATTTCGTCATTTTCAAGCAATTCTAAAACTTTTTGTGAGTATTTTTCATATTTCTCACTGAGAGAGAGTACAATAGCTTGTTCAGGCATTAACCATAGCGGGAAATTCCCTCCGGTGTTTTCTAAAAGCACAGCAACAAAGCGCTCCATACTACCAAATGGCGCTCTATGGATCATCACCGGTCTGTGCATTTCGTTGTCACTTCCCTTATATGTCAGTTCAAAACGTTCTGGCAGATTATAATCTACCTGAATGGTGCCAAGTTGCCAGCTTCTGCCTAAAGCATCCTTTACCATAAAGTCCAGTTTAGGACCGTAAAATGCGGCTTCTCCGGTTTCAACTACATAGTTAAGGCCCTTTTCTTTTGCTGCCGAAAGAATTGCACTTTCAGCTTTTTCCCAAACATCATCACTTCCTATATATTTCTCTTTATTTTCTGGATCTCTTAAAGAAACCTGTGCAGTAAATTCATCGAAACCTAAAGATTCGAATACATATAAGGTAAGGTCTATTACTTTTTTTAAACTCAGAATCTAACTGATCTGGAGTACAAAAGATATGTGCATCATCTTGAGTAAAACCTCGAACACGAGTTAAACCGTGTAATTCCCCACTTTGTTCATATCTGTACACCGTTCCAAATTCAGCAAATCGCTTTGGAAGATCTTTGTAACTCCAAGGAGCCGAATTGTAAATTTCACAGTGATGTGGGCAGTTCATAGGTTTCAATAGGAATTCTTCTCCTTCATTAGGAGTATGAATTGGCTGAAAACTATCTGCTCCATATTTTTCATAATGACCAGAGGTCACATAAAGTTCCTTTTGGCCAATATGTGGAGTAATCACCATTTCATATCCGGCTTTTTTCTGAGCTGCTTTCAAGAAATTCTCCAAACGCTCTCTAAGCGCGGCACCTTTAGGAAGCCATAATGGCAATCCTTGTCCAACCTTTTGTGAAAAAGTAAAAAGTTGAAGTTCCTTTCCTAATTTTCTATGATCGCGTTTTTTCGCTTCTTCTAGAAGTTCTAAATATTCTTTAAGATCTTTTTGCTTTGGGAAAGAAGTTCCATAAACTCTTGTAAGTTGAGGATTGTTTTCGTTTCCTCTCCAATAGGCTCCGGCAACACTCATCAATTTTACAGCCTTGATGATTCCGGTATTGGGAATATGTCCACCACGACATAAATCTGTAAAGCTATCATGATCGCAAAAAGTGATCGTTCCATCCTCTAGATTCTCTATCAATTCAACCTTAAAAGGATTTTTTTGTTCCTTATAATATGACAAAGCTTCCGCTTTGGTGGTAGATCGCATACTAAACTCATGTTTTCCACGAGCGATTTCCAGCATTTTGTCTTCTATCTTCTTAAAATCGTTTTCAGAAATCTTCTGTTCCCCAAAATCTACATCATAATAAAAGCCATTTTCTATCGCTGGTCCAATGGTAAGCTTAGATCCTGGATATAAATTCTCAATAGCTTGAGCCATTACATGCGAGGTGGAATGCCAAAAAGCCTTTTTTCCATCTTTATCGTTCCAGGTATATAATATAAGACTGCCATCGGTTGTAAGTGGTGTAGAAGTTTCTACCACGGTATCTTCAAATTTTGCTGAAATTACATTTCTTGCAAAACCTTCACTAATACTTTTAGCTACATCCATGGGAGTAGTGCCGCTCTCAAATTCTTTAACAGTGCCGTCCGGCAAACTTATTTTTATCATTTCCATATATTAAGGAGGCAAAGATAATAGGTTATATGCGGTTGCACAATATACAGCGTCTATATATTCATCTTTATTATTAGGGTGTTCCCCCGATCCAAAAATCGGGGTCGGGCTATCCACGCTATCTTTTGGCTGTTTAAAATCATTTATAAATATATAGAGTGCTAAAAGCTTAATCAGTATATAAAGTAATTTAGATGATTCCAGCCAAAAGGATATTGTTGCTATCCCTAACACAAAAAAATTTAAAAAAGAGCTGAACTTGTGTACTATTAAGTGTAAATAATGCTAATTGCTGTTATATAATGGTATCAAGTTTTTTTTAAAAGTGCGCTAAGTTGGTAGGTGCGGAATTAAATAAATATGAATGCTTCGAGGTGAGAGAAGTCATCTTTGATAATTTTTAAGATTAAATCTAAAGGATTCCGATTGGTTCAAACAGGATCAAAAATTTTTATTAATCTGATTTGGAATTAATTAGAAAAAGATCGTATTTTTGTACCCCGCTTTTTTTACAAAGCGGTTAAAAAATTCTTGATATTTTTTAAATTAAACTTGCGCAGAAAGATAAAAGAACTGTATATTTGCGCCCCGCTTTGGGAGTAAGATACAGAGCGAAACAAGTTCCTTGATTAGTGAGATTGCGATGTAGGGTTTGGGAGTAAAAGTTCTCAAAAACTTTATCTA
>NZ_AJLT01000063.1 GCF_000258765.1 Gillisia marina | reverse complement strand
GCTGTTTTTCGCCAGACCCTACTTCAGAAGTTCCAAAATTAATTGCAATACCATTTTCCGGCGGAGGATCTAAATAATGTAATCCAACTAATAATAAAATAAGTATGAGCAACACGTGTAATACTACCGTGATGGTAAAAGATTTTTTTTTCGTGTTTTGTATCAAGAAAGCTCACAGAGTTCTATTATTAATTTACTTTTTCGGGTTTAACGGCAAGCACAATTTTATATTTATTCCTATTCGCAATGTCCATTACATTCACTGCTTTTTCTATTGGCACTCCTTCTTCAGCTCTTAATATAATTGTGGGATCTTCTACCCCTGCCAATCTCGTCATAAGTGTGCTTTCTAAAGCACTATTGCTAATTCTGTCATTATCTATATAAACCTGAAGATCTTTTGTAATACTTACAGAAAGATTCGATTTATTGGTGGTCTTCCCTTTTGCTTTAGGTAAAATAAGGTCTAAAGCTTCTGGAGTAATAGCCGGAGATGTTAGCATGAAAAATATCAATAACAGAAACACAATGTCCGTCATGGAACTCATACTAAAATCTGCGCTTACTTTATTTCGACTTCTTAAATTCATATTAAGCCGGTTCGTTTAAAAGGTCAAGGAAATCTACCGCTGTCGCTTCCATTTGGTGCACCACTTTATCTGTTTTAACAACCAAGTGATTATATCCAATATAAGCGATAATACCTACAATTAAACCAGCTACCGTAGTAGTCATGGCCGTATAAATACCTTCTGCAAGCGTTCCCATTTCTGCCTGCCCACTACTTGTTGCCAAGGTGTGAAAAGCCAAAACCATACCAATAACAGTCCCAAGGAATCCAATCATTGGTGCCGCTCCGGCGATGGTAGCAAGAATACTAACGTTTTTCTCTAATTTATAAACCTCTAATCTCCCCGCATTTTCAATAGCAGTATTAATGTCTTCTAAGGGACTTCCAATTCTTGAGATTCCCTTTTCAGTAAGTCTGGCAACCGGAGAGTTATTTTGAGCACATCTTATTTTAGCCGATTCTATATTTCCATTTAATACGCTGTCTTTAATTTGAAGCATAAAATTTGGATCTACTTGAGTAGCGGCTTTAATTGCAAACAATCGCTCAAAATAAATGTATACAGCTACAAACAATAGCACAAACAAAATTCCGATAATGATCTGGCCACCCAAACCACCGCTTAACATTAAATCAAATAACGAAAGAGTTTTCTCTTCTACGACAGGCTCAACCTCTAGGGCTGCTTGAGCAGCGTCGGCATCTTGGAAAAAGTTTAACATAGATAAAATTAGGTTTGTTAGTGTAACGTGAGATTGTAAATTTAATTGTAATAAAAATCTATACTAATTGTTTTAATGCAATTTCGAAGGCTGTGCTGCTAATCCCCGTTTTAGAACTATTGTTATCAAATGTGTTCTGGATTGCATTTTTTATAGTGATAGAAGTATCATTAAAAATAGCCTCATCTGTCATTTGCACTCGTCTTTCCATGAAATATGCAAATACTCTAGCCATTCCACAATTTGCAATAAAATCTGGAACTACACTTACTTTTTCATCTGTATATTCCATAATTGGTCCAAAGAAAATTTCCTTATCTGCAAATGGCACATTTGCTCCACTAGAGATCATTTCCAATCCACCATTAATCAATCTTTCCACTTGGTCTTTAGTTACCAATCTAGATGCTGCACATGGAGCAAAAATATCAGCTTTTAAATCCCAAATTTTATCATTGATTTCTTCAAAAGGAATCAAATTTGAATGTTTTAATGTATTTCGATCTTTGTTGAGGAACAAATCTTTTATTTCTTCAAAAGAAAACCCATCTTCGTTTATTAAACCTCCAACACGATCTATAATTCCAATTACTTTAACCCCCATTTGAGCTAAGTAATAAGCTGCTGCAGAGCCTACATTTCCAAATCCTTGCACAATCGCTTTCTTACCTTTTACATCCCCGCCATAAATTGCATAGTAATGCTTAACCGCTTCAGCAACTCCGTATCCAGTGATCATATCGGCTACGGTATATTTTCTAGACACATCCGGAGAATACGTTGAATTCTCAAGAACCTTGATTACTCCTTGACGTAACTGTCCAATTCTATTGATTTTATCTGCTTCGGTAGGTTGAAAATGTCCATTAAAAACTCCTTCTTGTGGGTGCCATACTCCACAATTTTCAGTGATAGGGATTACTTCATGAATTTCATCTACATTTAAATCTCCCCCAGTTCCATAATAACTTTTCAGTAATGGCGAAACCGCTTTATACCATCTTTCTAAAACCCCTTTTTTTCTTGGATCACTTGGATCGAAATTAATACCCGATTTGGCTCCACCAATTGCAGGTCCAGACACGGTAAATTTTACTTCCATAGTTTTAGCAAGCGAAAGTACCTCATTCATATCCAGTCCTTTTCTCATTCTAGTTCCACCACCGGCAGCTCCACCTCTAAGGGAGTTTATTACGGTCCATCCTTCCGCTTCGGTTTCAGCATCTTTCCAGTTAAAAACTATTTCAGGTTCCTTATTTTCGTATAAATCGAGTAAATCTTTCATGTATAATTATGTTTGAACGCAAATATAAAAAACAAAACTGCCCTTGTGGAGAAAATTATAAATTAATCAAGAACCTCGGGAAAAGCCCAAGAGGTATCAATCGGGAAATAGCTTCAAAAATTCGAGGCAAGTCCCTGGAATTAAAGCCTTAATGAGGCATTAAGATTCATAAACCAAGCCTGCACAATGATCATGTTTTGCACCAGTTACCGAGCTTAAAACATTATTCTCCTCCCTCATTTTTAACACCCCAAGAAAGCCAAAAATTAGCGCTTCCTTAAAATTTATTATTTCTGAAGATGGGATTACAATTTTTGCATCTGTTTTTTGCTGAAGTAAGTTCATTAAAAAAGTATTGAAAGCTCCTCCTCCGGTAACCAATACTTTAGAATCTATTTTGTTTTCAATATTTTTTGCAATTTCTGAAGCGATATGATGGCAATAGGTGTGTAAAATTGAAGGTATATTCTCATCAAGATTTTTCAGGATAGGAAATACTTTTTTATGAACCCATTCTATTCCTAAGGATTTCGGGGAAGGCTGACTGTAAAAGGGCAATTTTTCTAGCTGATGCAAAAGATCTGGATTTAAACTTCCGCTTTTTGCAATTTCACCGCTGTCATCAAATTCAAAACCCAGCTTTTCAGAATAATAATTAAGCACCGTATTCACCGCACAAATATCATAGGCCACTCTAACACCATCTTTTTTAGTAGAGATATTAGCAAAGCCACCTACATTGAGGCAGTAATTATATTCAGAAAATAATAGTTCATCTCCAATTGGAACTAAAGGTGCGCCTTGACCTTCTAATGCCACATCTTGAACTCTAAAATCACAAATTACCGTGACGCCAATCAGCTGTGCAAGTTGGGGAAGATTTCCTATTTGCAAGGTAAAACCGTTTTCCGGTTCATGCTTTATGGTATGTCCATGACTACATATTGCATCCAATTCTTTTATTGAGTGTTTCTCAATAAATTTTGAAATAATCTTGGCGAGGTACTTAGTGTAATCTTCGTCTAACTTCTCTAATTCTTCATAAGAATTAGAGACTCCCTCGTTCAATTTTTTCTTCCATTCCGGACTATAGGGAATTGTTTCAGCCTTTAAAATTTTAAATTCCCAGTGAGCTTCTTTCGAAAATTGAACCCACGCCAGATCCACTCCGTCTAAAGAGGTTCCAGACATTACTCCTAAAACGTTGTAGTTAATTATTTTCATATTCGTAAAAATAATTATTCTTAATTGAATATTAGGGGTCAAAAAGGTATCTTTGGGCACTTTAAAAAAATGAATTTTTAAAATAAATTATCTAATGGATTTTAAACTTACAGAAGAGCATATAATGATTCGTGATGCTGCCAGAGATTTTGCCAACAGCGAACTTTTACCGGGAGTAATTGAAAGAGATGATAAACAAGAGTTTCCAACCGAGCAAATTAAAAAAATGGGGGAACTTGGTTTTCTTGGAATGATGGCTTCTCCGGAGTATGGTGGTGGAGGAATGGACACTGTTTCTTATGTACTTGCAATGGAAGAGATTTCCAAAATAGATGCTTCTGCTTCTGTAGTAATGTCGGTTAATAATTCGTTGGTGTGTTGGGGGTTGGACACCTTCGGATCTCCAGAGCAAAAAGAAAAATATCTTACTAAATTAACTACAGGAGAATCTATTGGCGCTTTTTGTTTGTCGGAGCCGGAAGCGGGTAGTGATGCCACTTCTCAAAAAACAACGGCTATAGACCATGGAGACCATTATATTTTAAATGGAACTAAAAACTGGATCACGAATGGAAATACTGCAGATTTCTACTTAGTAATTGCACAAACCGATCGTGAGAAGAAACATAAAGGAATTAATGCTTTTATAGTTGAAAAAACTTGGGAAGGTTTTGAAATTGGACCAAAAGAAAACAAACTAGGAATTAGAGGGAGCGATACCCATTCTTTGATTTTTAACGATGTAAAAGTCCCTAAAGAAAATAGAATTGGTGAAGATGGATTTGGATTTAAGTTTGCTATGAAAACATTGGCAGGTGGAAGAATTGGAATTGCAGCTCAAGCTTTAGGAATAGCTGGTGGTGCTTATGAATTAGCATTAAAATATTCTAAGGAACGTAAAGCCTTTGGAACTGAAATTTGCAATCACCAAGCAATCGCGTTTAAATTGGCAGATATGCATGTTTCCATAGAAGCTGCACGAATGTTGGTAATGAAAGCTGCTGTAGATAAAGACAACAAAGAGAATTACGATCTTTCTGGTGCGATGGCTAAGTTATATGCCTCTAAAGTAGCGATGGACGTTTCTGTTGAAGCGGTACAAGTACATGGCGGAAATGGATTTGTAAAAGATTATCATGTTGAGCGAATGATGCGTGATGCAAAAATCACACAGATTTATGAAGGAACTTCAGAAATTCAAAAAATAGTGATTTCAAGAAGTATCATCAACGGATAGACACTTCATTTTATAATACAAAAAGCAGCCTTTTCAGGCTGCTTTTCTTTTTTAGATTGGTTACTAATTATTTATCAGAAATGATGTTTTTAGTAAACACATCCCTATCAGTCTTAATCATTTTTAAAAAATTGACTTAATATTTCTAAGGATAAAAATCGAATTATTGATTTCTTATGGAAATACGATATAAAACATTTATATAAAAAGCCCAAACTAACATCACCTATCTCAGAAAAAGCACTCAATACTCACATCTCATTACTCAATACTCATTACTTTTTATGCGTCCCACTACGGCTACGCCTTGTGCCGGGCTTTCCGCGCTACGCGGTAGCTCGCTCCAATCCCTGGCCGGGGTCTCATTGAGACTTTATGTATAGCAAGGGCCACCTTACCAGTTCTCAAGTAGTTGCCATATACAACTTCCACAAACACAAAACCCCCGGCGTCGTTGGACACCGGGGGTTTTTTAAAAATTGTTGTAAACAAAA
>NZ_AJLT01000062.1 GCF_000258765.1 Gillisia marina | reverse complement strand
AAAAACTAAGCGGTAAGGCAGAAATCACCCGCTTTAAGGGACTTGGAGAAATATCTCCGGACGAATTCAAGCATTTCATTGGAGAAAATATTAGATTGGACCCTGTTATGTTGGACAAAGAAATGTCTATTGAAGAATTGTTGAATTTTTATATGGGTAAAAACACGCCGGACAGGCAGGAATTTATAATAGATAATTTAAAAGTCGAGCTCGATTTGATAGAGGAATAGCCTATGAGGTTTAAAAATACTACTGAAACTAAGCTTGTTCCTTCTATCTATATGATAATTGTTGCAGCCTTTGTAACAAATATTTTCGTGAACTTAGAGTTAATGGCTTCAGATAATGAGAGCACCATTACTTTTAGTCATTTTCTACCCAATATATTACTTATTCTCTTCGGGATATATTTTCATAGAATAGGACAATCCTTCGATTTCGATAGCGACGGAGAAACCTTGAATTTTAAGAATAACGGCTTGTTCTTTTCAAAATTTATGGAATACCGCGTAAAGCGAGCAGAGTTTCCTAAGGGTAAATTAATAGATTTTAGAGTACTGGATTTTGGAATCTATGCAAGTCTTAAAATTTATATTAGAAGCCGCAGAAAAAAAGGACCAAGATCGTATACCTTTAATATCACTTTTTTAAATAAAAAGAAAAAAAGAGGAATGATTGAGTCACTTAAAAAAGTACTTGAGAAAAACAAAGTAGAGTCTTAATGGATTTAGAAAATCAAGATAATTCCCAAGAAATACCAGAAGAATTAGAGCAATCCAAAGAAACACTTATTCGGGTTACAGGAATGTACAAAGATTGGTTTTTGGATTATGCTTCCTATGTAATTTTGGAACGTGCTGTTCCCGCTGTAGAAGATGGTTTTAAGCCGGTGCAGCGCAGGATCATGCATTCTATGAAGGATCTGGATGACGGGAGATATAACAAAGTTGCGAATATAGTTGGACATACCATGCAGTATCATCCTCACGGAGATGCAAGTATTGGAGATGCCATGGTACAGGTTGGGCAGAAAGATCTTTTAATAGATATGCAAGGGAACTGGGGAAATGTATTCACCGGAGACCGTGCTGCTGCTCCTCGATATATAGAGGCTAGATTATCCAAATTCGCTTTGGAGGTTATTTATAATCCTAAGATCACAGAATGGCAATTATCTTATGACGGTAGAAAAAAAGAGCCGGTAAATCTTCCTGTTAGATTTCCATTATTGCTCGCGCAAGGAGCTGAGGGAATTGCAGTGGGTTTAAGCACCCGAATTCTTCCTCATAATTTTGTAGAACTTATAGATGCCTCAATAAAACATTTAAAAGGAAAGAGTTTTAAATTGTTTCCGGATTTCCCAACTGGAGGTGAAGCAGACGTTTCAAATTATAATGATGGGAAACGTGGTGGGAAAGTAAGGGTTCGTGCGAAAATATCACAGTACGATAAAAGTACGCTGGCTATAACCGAAATACCCTTTGGTACTACAACTACTTCTTTAATAGAATCTATCCTAAAAGCGAATGACAAGGGGAAGATTAAGATCAAGCGAATTGAAGACAACACTGCAGAGTTTGTAGAGATTTTGATCTATTTACCGCCAAATGTGTCTCCAGATAAGATGATAGATGCATTATATGCATTCACAACCTGCGAGAATTCTATTTCGCCTTTAGGTTGCGTGATTATAGATAATAAGCCAATTTTTCTCGGGGTTTCAGAAATGCTGAAACGCTCTACAGATCATACGCTTAGTCTTCTGAAGAGTGATCTAGAAATTAGATTGGCAGAGTTCGAAGAGCAATGGCATTTTGCTTCTCTGGAGCGAATTTTTATTGAAAATAGGATTTATCGGGATATTGAAGATGAGGAAACTTGGGAAGGAGTTATACAAGCTATAGATAAAGGCTTAAAACCACATGTTACTCATTTAAAACGAGCGGTAACCGAAGAGGATATTACCAGATTAACAGAAATTAGAATTAAACGTATTTCTAAATTCGATATAGATAAAGCACAGCAAAAAATTGATTCCCTAGAAGATGAAATAGCACAGGTAAAACATCATCTAGATAATCTTGTAGATTTTGCTATCGCGTATTTTGCAAGGTTGAAAAAAGAATATGGAGAGGGAAGGGAGCGTAAGACCGAACTTAAATTATTTGAAGACATAGAGGCCTCTAAAGTGGCTATGCGCAACACAAAGCTCTATGTAAATAGAAAAGAAGGCTTTATTGGAACTTCTTTGAAAAAGGATGAATTTGTAGCAGATTGTTCAGATATAGATGATGTTATTTGCTTTACTGCAGATGGAACTATGATGGTTACAAAAGTCGATGCTAAAACTTTTATAGGAAAAGACATTGTGCATGTGGCTGTCTTTAAAAAGAAAGATAAGCGGACTATCTATAATTTAATCTATCGCGATGGAAAAGGTGGTTCCTCCTATATCAAGCGATTTGCGGTTACCTCTATTACAAGAGATCGGGAATATCCTGTTTCTCAGGGTAAAAAAGACTCTAAAATCCTTTATTTTTCTGCAAATCCAAATGGAGAGGCAGAAGTGGTTACTGTCTATTTAAGGCAAGTGGGTAGTATTAAGAAGCTAAAATTTGAAGTAGACTTTGCAGATATGGCTATTAAAGGCCGAAATGTAAAAGGAAATATTGTTACCAAATATGCTGTTAAGAAGATAGAGCTTAAAGAAGAAGGTGTTTCTACATTAAAACCTAGAAGAATTTGGTTCGATGATAGTGTTAAGAGGTTAAATGTAGACGAGCGTGGGGAATTGTTGGGTGAATTTAAAGGTGAAGATAGAATCTTGTTAGTCACTCAGGATGGAGTCGCAAAAACAATTAAGCCAGAATTAACTACAAGATTCGATGATGAATTTATTGTTCTTGAAAAATGGGCTCCTAAAAAACCAATTTCAGCAATTTATTGGGAGGCAGAGAAAGAGCGTTACTATGTAAAGCGATTCTTGATTGAAAATGAGGACCGAGAAGAACAATTTATTGGAGACCACGAAAAGTCGTATTTGGAGTTGGTATCTACAGATTATATACCACAAGTAGAGCTTGTTTTCTCTAAAATAAGAGGAAAAGATGCTAAGGAAAATCAAATAATTAATATTGAAGAATTTATTTCAGTAAAAGGCGTTAAGGCTCTTGGTAATCAGTTGACTACAGAAAAAGTAAAACAAATTAATCTATTGGATCCTGTACCTTTTGAAGAAGAGGAAGTAGTGCTGGAGGAATTAGAAGTTCAGGAGGAAGAAGTTATCTCTGGAGAGGAGCATGAAGAGCAGAAAACCTCGTTTGAAATAGTATCGAGAGAGAAAAATAATGGTGAAGAAAGTCAGACAAAATTATTTGATGAATAATGGGATTGTTTAAAGAGTTCAAGGAATTTGCCATAAAAGGCAATATGATAGATATGGCGGTGGGTATCATTATAGGTACCGCCTTCAATAAAGTTGTGGACGTACTTGTAAAACAAGTTGTGTTACCGCCACTTTCCATGCTTACAGATGGAATTAATTTCGCAGATAGAAGAATTATTCTTCGAGAAGGTATAGACGCTGCTCAGGAGGGAGCGGTGGAAGTAAAAGAAATTGCTATTGGTTATGGTGCTTTGGTTGAAGCGCTATTGGACTTTGTAATTATTGGTTTTACTATTTTTCTTGTAGTGAAGTTTATGAATAGCTTCCGAAGAAAAGCGCAGGATCCTAAAGATAAAACCGTTGAAACTCCAAAGGAAATTCAGCTGCTGTCGGATCTTACCGATTTAATGCAGGAGCAAAATGAACTTTTAAAAAACAGAAAGAGCAATTGATTCTCTATTTTTGGGCCGATTGTTATTTTTACTCCCTTAGTGAGGGTTAATCTTTTATTTTAGTTACAGTACCTTTCTTTTTCTTAGGATCTCCCACCAAACCATATTCAAAAGTATAGGAATCGTTTTTTGTGGTAAGAATCTTAATATGCAAAGGTTTTCTTTCAGCCATATTTTTTGGATTTAGATTCTTTATAATATACTCACAATCATTAATCCAACGTACAGAAGAGGTGTCCACAGCGCCTTTAAAGGTATCTACCTCTAATGTGTCATTTCTAGTAAAAGTTGAGGTAACCAGCTCTCCGTTTAAATAAGATTCAAATTTAAATGTTCCTGTATGAAATTGATTGCAGTTTTTTTTCGGGGAATAACAAGAAGCTAGTAGAGAGAAGAGACTGAGGCTAAAAAGAAGTTTTTTCATTTAAATAAGTTTTCTACAATCATTGAATTGCCCTCTTTGCAGAGGCTATTTTTGATCATTTAGATGAAAAACCGAATACAGCCTTTCATGCCACAAAAATAAAGATTTTCTAGTCTAAAACTCAATTTTCGAAGGCTTCAAAAGTGCCATCCTCATAAAAAAGCACCACTCGCTTAATGTTTTTAGCTGAAGCCTTACTTCCGGGAAGATTTATCGGTCTAGATGAGTTTTCAATTAGTTGTGGGTTTTTTGCTTTTTCCTCACTATTTAAGGATGGAGCAGAAGTCTTAATATTTTTTGAAGGAGCTACTTCTTCATTATCTGATTTTGGAAAATTTCCTTTCCCATTTAAGAGCCAATACAATTCTACCTCGGGATAGGTCTGTACAATTTTCAGCACAAAATCTAAACTGGGTTTATTCCTTCCGGACAAAATATGGGAGATGGAAGAGCGGCCTACTTGGATGGCATCTGCAAAAACAGCCGCAGAAATATCGTAATAATCTAGGATTATTTGAAGCCTTTTGGAGAACTCATCACTGTTTACCATTGTAAATTCAATATTGATTTTAGGTATTTACAAATGTAAAACAATAAGATCAATTTATCAAGTTACAAAGGTAATTTACTAGTTGGATAATCAACTTAAGGTTTATATAAAGTAGTGTAACTATCTAAAAACAAATTAATTAATTATTAAAATTATGATCTTAGGAATTTTTCCAATTTGCATCCGGACAAATTTCGCTAAGTTGTTTACTTATGTAAACAGTTGTTTGGATTTTAAGTGTTTACAATTGTAAATTAATGATTATTTACTTTTGTAAACATGACAAATATTCCATCATCCATTTTAAATAAGTACTCGGTTTTTAAGCAAGCGACTTTAGCTGGCAGATATATAAATGCGTCCCACATTTCTGAACCTTTAAAAAAATTAGCCTTAAATTTTGAGATAGAAATTTTAGAGGATTCTACTTTAGGGGAACCTATTCATTTAATTAAAATGGGTTCAGGGGAAACTAAAATTCTCATGTGGTCTCAAATGCATGGAAATGAATCTACCACTACAAAAGCTGTTTTTGATTTGCTGAATTTATTTAGTCAGCATACTAAAGAATCTGCTGTAAAAGATATTTTGAGTTCTTGCACCTTGTATATTATACCAATGCTCAATCCGGATGGCGCCAGAGCTTATACTCGTGTAAATGCTAATGGAGTAGATCTAAACAGGGATGCAAAAGGCTTAAGCCAAGTAGAAAGTAAAGTCTTAAGGAAGGTATTTCATGATTTTCAGCCTGATTTTTGCTTTAACCTTCATGATCAACGCACAATTTTTAGTGCTGGTCCAACTGATAATCCTGCCACCTTGTCTTTTTTAACACCTTCAGAAGATATTGAAAGAGCTATAACCCCGTCTAGAGAAGCGTCCATGAAAGTTATAGGTGCTATCTATAGCGATCTCTCTAAGTTCATCCCAAACAGCATAGGAAGATATGATGACGGGTATAATGACAATTGTACCGGAGATGCATTCCAAGGCTTGGGTGTCCCAACTATTTTATTTGAAGCCGGACATTATCCAGAAGATTACAATCGCGAAAAGACTAGAGAATATGTTTTTTATGCTCTTTTTTCAGCATTAAATACAATTGCCATGGAGTCTTACAAGAAAATAAACACTTCAGTATATTTTAATATTCCAGAAAACGAAAAGCTTTTTTATGACCTAATATTAAGAAATGCAGAGGTAGATGGAAAAATTGTCGATGTAGCAATTCAATTTAAAGAAGTTTTGGAGGATGATGAGATAAAATTTTTAGGAACTATTGAAAACATTTCTCCAGAATTAGCGTTCTTTGCACACAGGGAAATTCACTGCGATTCCCAAAGAATAACACTTCCAGACCATAAATCACTCAACGAAAACGTTATAGTAGATAAGATTCTTCTTAAAAATGAAGTTTTGATGATAAATTATGAAAAAAACTAAATTTCTTTGCTAATTTTCTAGTGAAATTGTATTAATTTTGTGTTTCATTAAAAGACTTTAAGAATCATGGCAAAATATAAATTAGACGAAACCGATCATCAGATTCTGGATATGCTAATCGAGAATACGCGTACTCCGTTTACAGATATTGCTAAAAAATTGAACATATCTGCTGGAACCGTACACGTGCGTGTTAAGAAGATGGAAGAGGCACAAATAATTTTGGGTTCTACTTTAACCCTGAATTATGAAAAACTAGGATATGCTTTTATTGCATATGTGGGTATATTTTTGAAAAATACATCTCAGACAAAATTTGTTTTAGAGCGTATCAACGATATTCCATTTGTTACTGTTGCTCATGTAACTACAGGAAAATTCAATGTGTTTTGTAAGATACGTGCTAAAAACACACAACATGCTAAGGAGATCATCTTTCAACTAGATGATATCGAAGGGGTTTATAGAACCGAAACAATGATTTCTTTAGAGGAAAGCATGAATGATAAAAAACGTTTGATGCATTCTATTTTTAAGGAACTGTAAATCAAAAATCTTATTATAAAAACCCTTTATTCCAATTGGTCTAAAGGGTTTTTTTATACCTTGAAGTTTTTAAAATTTTATTTGAAACTATGATGACATCAGAATTGCCAACTTCAGAATATAATACCTTTTACCAGACTTATATTGATAAACTTCCCGATGAAGAATTGATCAAAATTTTAAAAGATCAGAAAACAGAATATGTTAGTTTTTTGAAAGGACTAAAAGAGGATGATTTAAAGCATGCTTATGCTGAGGGAAAATGGACGGTTGCACAGGTACTACAACATGTAATAGATACCGAGCGTATTTTTCAATATAGAGCCTTAACAATTGCTCGCGAAGATCTAACTCCGCTTCCGGGATTCGATCATGATGCTTATGTTCCGGCTTCAAAGGCCAATAGAAGAAGTTTGGAAAGTTATATTGCCGAATTTGAAGCTGTTAGAGATGCTGGGATTGCTCTTTTTGAAAGCTTTGAAGAAGATATGTCCGGTAGAGTGGGAGAAGCAAGTAGATCGCAATTATCTCCACGTGCTGCCGGTTTCATTTCTGCAGGTCATCAAAAACATCATTTGCTATTATTCAAATCCCATTATGGGTTATGAGAAAACTTAAAACATTTTGGCAGCTTTTAAAAAAGACCTACGGAAGTTGGAACGGAAACGACCCTTGGGCGAAAAGTGCAATCATTGCTTATTATACCCTTTTTTCATTACCATCTCTCCTTATAATAATTGTAAGTATAGCTGGTTATTTCTTTGGAAAGGAAGCGGTACAAGGCAGAATTACCGGTCAGATAACAGAATTTATTGGGAAGGAATCTGCGCTGATGGTCGAAAATATGATTAGTAATGTGGCCTTGAGCAGTAATTCTACCATGACAGTTGTTTTTGGGGTGTTTATGTTAGTTTTTGGAGCCACGGGTGTGTTCTTTCAGCTGAAAAAAGCAATGAATAATATCTGGAATGTAGCTGAACGGAAAGAGACTTACTTTAGAATGTTTATGGATCGGGTAATCTCATTCGGGATGATTTTAGTATTGGGCTTTTTAATGCTTTTAGGATTAATTGTTTCAACAATCATTAGAATGTTAAGTGATTATATTGAAAGTTATGCTCCTGCGTTCACTGAATTAGGTGTCGATTTAGTAAACTCAGTTCTTTCGCTTGTATTTATAACCTTACTTTTTGGTTCCCTATTTAAATTATTGCCAGATATTAAGATACGATGGAAAGTTACACTCTTTGGAGCGGCATTAACAACGGTCCTTTTCTTGCTCGGGGAATATTTAATTGGAATTTATTTTGGTAGGACAGATCCTGCTTCAGTATATGGAGGAGCTTCCTCTTTGGTGCTTATTTTACTTTGGGTAAATTATACCTGTTTAATTATGTTTTTTGGTGCAGAGTTCACAGTGCAATATGCTTTGCATATAAAGGAAAAGGTAACTCCTAACGAATTTAGTGAACCTGCTATTCACCAGGAATTGGAAAAATTAGATGAAAAAAAAACAAAACTGAAGGAAGATCACAAGATTATTAAAGATCTCAAAACAAATACTGAAAACGAAAATTAACATCTTTCATTCATGGATTAATAGAGGTTTAACGATTTAGTCATTTTATTTATAAACCTTTTAATACACTAAGCATTAAGTCTTCGATATCTTTATTTCTTAATTTTAAAACCAACAATTATGAAAAAGAGAATAGCCATTTTGGCAACAGATGGATTTGAAGAAAGTGAATTGAAATCTCCTAAAGAGGCAATGGAGAAAGAAGGTTTTCAAGTTGAAATAGTTAGTTTGAAATCTGGAAATATAAAATCTTGGGCAGACGGAAATTGGTCTAAAGAATACAAGGTAGATAAAACTTTGAGCGAAGTTAAGGCTCAAGACTATAATGCACTTGTTTTGCCGGGAGGTGTTATAAATCCTGATAAATTAAGAAGAGAAGACAATGCGGTAAAATTTGTTCGAGACTTTTTCAAACAAAAAAAAACCGGTAGCAGCAATTTGTCACGCAGCATGGACTTTAATTGAAGCAGAGGTAGTTGAAGGTAGAAAAATGACATCTTTTAATTCTATTAAGAAAGACCTTGAAAATGCAGGTGCGCACTGGGTAGATGAAGAGGTTGTTGTAGATGAAGCCTTAGTCACCAGTAGAAATCCAGATGATCTCCCAGCTTTTAATAAAAAGCTAATCGAAGAGATTAAAGAAGGAAAGCACGATAAGCAGCATGCTTAGATTTTTAAAATATAATATGTTATAAAAAAAA
>NZ_AJLT01000061.1 GCF_000258765.1 Gillisia marina | reverse complement strand
TTTTTTGAAACTAATTTGGAAAGGGTAGTAGCTAAAACTTCACTGAGATCCGGGAGTTCATTTAAAATGATAACATCTGCATCATTAAGAGCATTGTAATTAATGGAAGTCGCTAAAAAACTAGTGTAATCGAATTCCGGGGCGGTGTAAATGCGAGCCAAAAAATCACTTTTTTGCTCATAGATATTACATATTTTAAGAGGTTGTATTTTATTGAGCGAGAAATAGAGGTTATTGTCAAATAATAGTCCGTTGTCTTCTATCTGTAATCTTCCAAGGTGTATTTCTGAATTGTTTATAGGAAATGTGAGATTTTCTGAACTATTTGGCCCTAAACTAGAACTGGTTTTACCAATTAATTTATCGTTGTTATAAAGTGAAACCGGAGTGTTCTGAGCATTATTTCCTGCATTGCTAATAGTTACATTCAAAATCTTAGAATCCATAGCTTCAGATGATATAAATGCTGTATCAATCTTTATATTTTCTTTGCGTTCCGGAGACTGCTGATAGGTATAGATAGTTATTTCAGAATTATTTTCTTCTTTTGAGAATTCTAAATTTTGCTGAAAATCGGAAATTATAAGAAACTTTTTTAGAGTACCGGGATCTTTCGAAAAGCTATTTGTAGCCTTTAATAATGCGGTTTCAAAACTTAATTGATCTCCGGAATAACTTATGTTTTGAAGCTCTTCTTTGGTTAAGTTTTTATAATCTTCAGAATTAGTAAATAAAGAAATGTTTTTATCTGAAAAATCACTCTCTAATATTTCTTGAATACTGCGTTCTAATAATTTTCCCTTCTTCCCAATCGCTTGCATGGAATAAGAATTGTCTAAATAAATAACGGCTTCTACATTTTTGGAGCTCGGGACATTGGAAGGAAAAAAGGGTTGAGCAAAAGCTAAAATAATACAGCTTAGTGCCAATAATCTTGTAGCAAGAATCAACCATTTTTTTTATTCTGGAGCTCTTTCGAGTTTGAAGACTAAGTTTTTTAAGAAATTTTACATTGGTGAAATATTCTGTTTTAAATCTCCTGAGCTGAAATAAGTGAACAAGTATTGGAATAATCAGCAGTACAAGTGCGTATAATATCTCTGGATGATAAAACTGCATGAATATTTAATTGTTTCTCAAATATATAAAACAGCTATTTAATAATACCGTTATGAGGACTAAACTCTTTTAATAGTAAACTGGAAGTTACTACCCTCACCCGGTGTGGAATTTACCTTTACCGTGCCTCCCATACTAGTAATAAGTTTCTTTACGGTAGCTAAACCAATCCCGCTTCCGGGGTTCCCATCACGATCATTTGTATCTAAGGTGGTAAAAAGTTCAAAGATTTTAGATGAATTCTCTTGAGAAAAACCATCACCATTATCGATCACAGCAAAGTGGTATAGGGTATCCGTCTGCTTAAATGTAATTTGGATCTTTCTCTGGTCTTTGCTGTTATATTTTAATGCATTGCTAACCAAGTTTAAAAAAACCTGCGTAAGGGCTGCCTTATTAACATGATGCAATGTTGCGGTTTCAGGATAATCTATTTCAACATCATTGGCAACATCGTATAAATGTGCAATTCCGCTTAGAAGATTATGAAGATCCACATTTTCATAATCTTTTTCTAAAATATGTTCGCTTCGGTAAAAGCTCAATATTCCGTCTACATAATTTCGAAGGGAATAGGAAGATTCATTTAGATAATTTAAATATTGAGTAGTTTCTTCATCAAATTTTCCTTGATTTTCGACCTTAAGTAATTCTGTGAGCGAAATTATATTGGCTAAAGGAGATTTTATATCGTGAGAAACAACACTCGCAAATTTTTCAAGTTCTTGGTATTTCTGTTTCAGCTTTTTTTGAACGATACTAAACTTTTTATTCTGTTTAGCAAATTCAAATAATTTCATGCATTGGTTTGCTAATGCATGGAGGCCTTCTATTTGATATTTTTTAAGTTCTCGTTCTTTAGTATCAAGAACACTCAAAACCCCAATAACATAGCCTTGAGGGTTTTTTAATGGAACTCCAGTATAGAATTTATATTGATTGTGGTAGTGCTTCTGTGCCTCATCGAATATCTTTGGATCATCAGAATAATTAATACAAAATTGTTTTTCTTCAGATTCCAATGTGAGCTGCGCAAAGGCATTTTTTCTCTGGATCTCATCAATGTCAATTCCTGTTTTAGACTTCAGCCAGACATGATTTTTATCTATTATACTTATAAATGCTGTAGGGGCATGGCAAATTGTAGCTGCCAAAAAGGTAAGTTGGTTAAAATCGTCTTCAGTAGTCGTTTTAGAAATATTGTAATCTGTTAATATAGAATGACGTAGTTTCTCGTTAAACGCTGTTTTATACTCCATAGTATTCCCTGCTTCTACAGTTAAGAATTTACATCAATAATATGAAATATTTCTCAGCTATTTTACTGGAAATCAATGATATTTTAAACTATAGCGCCCGCTTTATAGAAAATTTGAAAGTTGTACCTCATTTACCTTGGATTTCACTGAAATTTCACCTCCCAAATTGTGTACTAATTTTTGTACAGTAGAGAGTCCAATTCCGTTTCCGCGATTACCACTTCTATCGGATTCTTCAACAATAGTAAAGAGTTCGAAAATAGCATCTTGCTTATTTTCAGGAATACCAATACCATTATCTGCCACAGAAAAATGATAGAACCCATTAGCTTCTTCCCCAGAAATATCTATAATAATTTTTTCTTGGTTATTATATTTGAGGCTATTCCCAATTAGATTAAAAAATATTTGCTGAAAAGCAGCTCGATTACAATGTACTGCCATGTTAGTTTCTGGAAGATTAATCTCGCAATCGTACTTGATATTTAATAGATCTATAATTTGTTCTAAAACATCCTGTAAATCAAAATCTTCGGTATGAGTATCTAATAAGGTATCGCTCTCATAATGATTTAGAATATCAGTTATATAATTACTTAACCTAAAAGAAGATTGTTTTAGGTATGTAAGATAATTAAGTCCTGTTTCATCTAATAAGTTGCCATACTTCGCTTTAAGTAGATCTGAGGTGATAATCATATTGGCTAGTGGCATTTTCATATCGTGAGATACGGTGCCTGCAAATTCCTTTAAAAGATTGTTTTTAATATTTAATTCTTTTCTCACCTTTATCAGTGCGATGTTTTGACGCCGAAGTTCAAATAAGCTCTCAACTTGTTTTGCCAAAGCTTTTAGTGCGGTTTTTTGCTTTTTATTTAGGGAGTGAGGTTTGTTGTCTAAAACACATAAAGTACCTAAAGCTTCTCCAGTATTGGATCTTATGGGCATACCGGCATAAAACCTAATATTAGTATCAGAAGTCACCAAAGGATTATCGAAAAACCTTTTATCTAAATGAGTATCCTTAACTTCCATAAGCTCATCCGGCTGCAGAATAGCATGAGAGCAAAAGGAGATATTTCTATCTGTATCACATAAATTAGTTCCAACTTTAGCTTTAAACCATTGTTTGTTTTCTGTTAATAATGTAATTAGGGAAACAGGCACATCACAAATGAAGGAGGCCAATTCTGCTATGTTATCATAACTTAATTCTTGGTCAGAATCGAGAATTTTTAACTCGTTGAGAGAAGCCATTCGAGCCTTTTCATTCTCAGGTTGTAAAGCGTGAATCATAAATATAAAGTTCTTGGTTGGAAGCTTTAGTTGAAAGCAAATATAATTAAACAAATAAGGTTAATGAAATATTAAAATTATTTAACGCTACTATAGGTCCAACAATGATGCCATTAAACGTTTTGCCCCTGTTTACTGGGCTCTTGGGATCTATTTAATTTAAAATGACTATTTATGGGCGAAAAATTAAATAGTGTAAACTAGTCTACACTATTTAATTATGAAATTATATATTTGAAAGCAACCAATATAATTTTTACAATTTGTCGTCTACGGAATTAAAAGAGTTTCTCGATTCTAAGGTTATTCAATACAATAAATACGATTTTATTGAAAGCGATCCTATAAGCATTCCGCATCAATTCTCTGTTAAACAAGATATAGAAATAGCAGGTTTTTTAGCAGCTACCATTGCATGGGGAAATAGGAAAAGCATTATTAAAAATGCCAATAAAATGATGGATTATCTTGGGAATTCTCCTTACGACTTTGTTTTAAATCATTCCGATTCTCATTTAGAGCCATTAGATGATTTTGTACATAGGACTTTTAATGGCTTGGATTTTAAAAGTTTTATAAGGAGTTTGAAATATATCTACACTAAACATGGTGGATTGGAATCTGTTTTTTCAACTCCTAGTAATAATGGGGCTTTGCAACATCATATTTCTAAATTTAAATCAATTTTCTTTGAAATCGATCATCTATCAAGAACCGAAAAGCATGTGAGTGACCCATTAAAAGGTTCGGCAGCAAAGAGAATAAATATGTTCTTACGGTGGATGGTACGGAAAGACAATGCTGGTGTAGATTTTGGACTTTGGAAAGATATTTCTCCATCACTTTTATCTTGTCCTTTGGATGTTCATTCTGGAAATGTAGCTAGAAAATTAGGTTTATTAATTAGGAAACAGAATGATGCAAAAGCTGTCCAAGAACTTGATCACTCACTAAGAACTTTGGATAAAGAAGATCCGGTTAAATACGATTTTGCCTTATTTGGGCTTGGAGTGTTTGAGAAATTTTAAAACCTTTTATAGGTCACCGGAAACTATTTCACCATCTACCATGGTTAATTTTCTATCGGCCATATTTGCCAATTCTTCGTTATGTGTAACTATTACAAAAGTTTGATGAAATTCTTCCCTTAGCTGAAAAAACAGTTTGTGTAAATTTTCAGCAGATTCACTGTCTAGGTTACCAGAAGGCTCATCTGCATAGATAACTGCCGGATTATTAATTAAAGATCTCGCAACTGCGATACGCTGTTGTTCTCCACCACTCAATTCAGCAGGTTTGTGATGCGCTCTCGGAGATAAATTCAAGAATTCCAATAACTCATAAGCTCTTTTTTCTGCATCGGCTTTAGAAGTCCCTTTAATGAAAGCGGGAATACAAATATTTTCTAAAGCTGTAAATTCCGGTAAAAGTTGATGAAATTGAAAAATGAAACCAACTTGTTCGTTTCTAAACTTAGAAAGCATCTTAGAGTTCTGGGAATAGATATCAATATCATTCACTTTTAAAGTACTATCCAACTTTTTATCAGGCTGATCTAAAGTTCCTAAAATATGTAATAGCGTCGTTTTTCCTGCTCCCGAAGCACCAACGATAGATACTATTTCACTTTTTTGTATGTGTAAATTAACACCTTTTAAAACGTGAAGGTCTCCGTAATATTTATGAATGTTATTTGCGTAAATCATGAATTTATTAAACTAAAGGTAGCATTTAAAAGGTTGAAAATTTTGATTCCTAGCCTTTAAACATATTTCTCACATTATTATAATCTATATAATAAACCAGTCTCAAAGATAGATTTTGTCTAAGATCTTGATTGAATAAATTTTGTAAACTTTCTGTAAACTGTATGTCACTCTGTTTGTCAAAATTAAAAATAGAGTTTCTATATAAAAGAATCGCTTCACTTCCAGGAGCAAATTGCCAGCTATAACTAAGATCGAAATTCCAAATATTGAAATTTGCATTAGGATCGTTATCATCGGTTACTTCGTAATCGAAAGCAGCTAAATCTCCATTTTCATGTAATAAGCTAAAATTATTTTCTTCAAAATCTGCAATAGACCAAAAGTTTCTAAAACTTAAATTAAGTGCCTGTTTGGTACTAAAATTATAACTAGCCTGAATAGAATTTTCGATACTTTGTACATCTCTTACCCCAAAAATTTCCTGTTTAGGCGCTAGGGCTACAAAGCTATCTCTATTGAGAGATGTGGAATATCTAAAGTTATAGACCATAGAAAATTTATCATTAAATCTAAATCTCGGACTTATTTCAGTGCGGAAATTCTCCTGATCGGATTTATAAAAGGTTCTATAATTAGCACTAACATCAATGGCAAATTTCTTTCTGTAGTCTGTAGAAATAAAAGCATCCATGACCGTAGTTGCTGGATAATTTACAAACTTGCCGGCTCTTCTAGCTTCAAAAAAAATCTTTACGTTCTGTTGTGTATTTTACAAAACTACCAAAAGCGAACCTTTCCAAGGTAATTGCGAAAAAATTAGTTCCAATTCCAGAAGAAGCTTCAATATTAGGAATATAACGTCGCTGATGATCTGCAAAGATTCTTATATTAAATCTGTTGAGTAATTTTGTGGGTTCAAATATTCTATAAGAAGTATTTATTCTGAAGTTGTTATAATTATTGGTAAAATTTAAACCTAGATCATTTATATCGTAGGTTTCGTTAGCGAAATCATGATCTAATCCATATCTAAAATTTCCTTTTGTTCTATCTATAGAAAATTCTGATGCAAACCCGGTGATATTCTGTCCCGGTTTATTCACATTACTCATTTTTGCTTCCCCGGAATAATTGAAGGAATTCGACTTGTTATTAATATCAAATAAAAATCCGGTAACATTCCCATCTCGGGCATGCCCATTTCTGGTCACATTTGTATTTATAAGTGTTATAGAGGAGTTTTGATTATACTGCTGATCCAAAACCACAATATTATAATTGGCGAAAGGTTCAGTAACAATTTTTCTATTTAGTCCGGTTAGCGTATCCCCGATAGTTGCTTCTGTCTCTTGGGTAATTGCATTAAAGAATCCAATTCCCAAACCATTATCTGTTCTTCCGGAAATTTTAACGGCATTTAGAAGATCTGCTTTATCGGGATTTTCAACTAAAATTTCATTGTCCAATAACTCAGCTTGAACATTATTAAAACCAAGAGGTGTATCTCCTATTCGTCGTGAATAAAAGAGATTTCCTTTAGTGAATAATTCGGTTCCTTCAGTAAAAAAAGCTCTGTTTTCACCAAAAGCCTGCTCAAACGGACCTAAATTTAATTCGACTGCATCAAAGGCTGTTTGGCCAAAATCCGGTATTAAGGTAGCATCTAAGGTAAATGCATCAGAAATACCATATTTAAAATCGAGTCCGGCACTAAAACTACTTTCCGTATTTCCTTGAAAATTATCAACTTCTGCAGAGGCATAAGGATAAAAGCTTAATCTAACCGGAGGATCTATATTTTTTATTCCTGTTAATAAACCATTGTATTGCGTATCCTTACCTATAGATTTATCTATATAATTCCAAGTATAAAGTTCATTTAAGTGAAGTATATTCCTTCCAAACTGTATACTCCAAAGTTGTTCTTCCTTTTTTGGGAATCTTAAAGCGGCATATGGAATTTTAATTTCTGCATACCATCCTTTATCATCAAAAGAAATCTCTCCTTCCCAAACCACATTATAGCTGTAATCCTCATTATTTCCAGTCATTTTAGCATCGGCAATGGCTCCCGCAGATGTAATTACAAATCTGGTTTGATTTTCCCCGTCGTTATAGGTGTTAATATCTATCAAGAAAAAATCTGATTGCTCTATATTATCACGTTGCGTAAATTGGCGTAAAATTCTCGAGGGTTCATTGTCTATCATAGAAGCCGAAATATAAATTGCTTCATCATCATAAGCCAACTTTACTATGGTTGGATGCGTTTCTCTGCTTGGAGTTCCATCTCCCGGTTGTAACATCACAAAATTAGAAGCATCAGGAATTTCTTGCCAGATATTATCATCCAAAATACCATCTATAATAGGAGGAGTCGTAATTCTTTGCGCCTCGTAAGTTTTCTTTGCAATTTTTGGAATAGAACTGTTTTGAGCCTTTAATGTAATGAGAGGTAAGCAGACAAATAAGATAAAAATTTTTCTTAGCAACATAAATAAATTCTAATATAAAAGGAACCCTTGGGAATTACAACATTACAAAAGAAATAGTATTTATTTTCAACAGAACCCAATTAATCGTTAAAAAACCTCCTTTTTTTAGTAATTCACTATTTTTAAATAACATTTGTAGATATGGAAGATTTAAAGGTTGAAATTGCCACCTTGGCTGGAGGATGTTTTTGGTGTACAGAAGCAGTTTTTGAAAGAGTGGAAGGGGTAAGTAAAGTTATCCCCGGATTTACCGGCGGGCAAATTAAAAACCCTGCATATAGAGAGATAATTTCTGGGAGAACAGGACATGCTGAAACGATTGAAATTCATTTTGACCCAAACGTGATTTCCTTCAAAGAATTATTATTAATATTTTTTAGCACCCACGATCCTACTACTTTAAACAGGCAGCAGTATGATAAGGGCACACAATATAGAAGTGCCGTATTTTATCATTCTGGAGATCAAAAAAAATGATGCTGAAGAAATTATTAGAAAGCTTGAGTCAGAAAATGTTTTTAGTGATCCAATAGTAACCGAAATTACTAAAGCTTCAGCATTCTATGAGGCTGAAGCAGAGCATAAGGAATATTATTCCAAGCATAGGCAACAACAATATTGTCAGGTAATTATAGATCCGAAGATTAAAAAATTACAGCAATTATTTGCAGATAAAGTAAAAAAGACCAAAATATAATATGTATCGATTTTTTGAAGAATACAACGAAGAAGTTACGGAAGATCTTACCAATAATTTCAAACAAATAATCAATGGGCTAGGGGAGGATCCTTCTCGTGAAGGAATATTAAAAACTCCTGAGAGGGCAGCTAAAGCAATGCAATTTTTAACCCAAGGCTATGATGCCGACCCGGTTAAGATCTTAAATGACGCCATGTTTAGTGAAAGTTACGACGAAATGGTAGTTGTAAAGGATATAGAGGTTTATTCGTTATGTGAGCACCATATGTTGCCATTTTTTGGAAAAGCGCATATTGCTTATATTCCTAATGGGAAGATTGTAGGTTTAAGTAAACTGCCTAGAGTAGTGGATGTTTTTGCAAGGAGGTTACAAGTACAAGAGCGCCTTACTCACGATATTTTGGAATGCATTAATAATACGTTGCAGCCACAAGGTGTTGCGGTTGTTATAGAAGCGCAACACATGTGTATGATGATGCGCGGAGTGCAAAAACAGAACAGTGTTACTACGACTTCAGGTTTTAGAGGGCAATTCAAAGAAATTGAAACCCGAAATGAATTCCTAAAGCTTATAAGTTCGGACCTTAAATAATTGGCATTTTTTTTGCTTTATCAAAGGTATAAAACTTAAAACCGATGAAAAACATAAAAAATAAATTACTAATAAAGGGATTGATGTATGATGCAGTGGGGATGGCAACCATGGCAATTCCATTAGTTGGTCCTTTTCTTGATTTGGCCTGGGCGCCATTTGCAGCAAACAAAATGTCTGAAATGTATCCCGGTAAAAAAGGAAAAATAGCTTCTGTACTTGTATTTATTGAAGAGATCTTACCTTTTACAGATATCATTCCTTCATTTACACTAATGTGGCTTTATACATTTGTATGGAAAAAAGAACCAATGGAAAATGAAATTATTATTGAAGCCGAAATAGTTTAAACTAGAAGTTTCATATTAAAATAAATAAAAAGGCCTCCTAAATTTTAGGGGGCCTTTTGTAATTAAAAACCCGTTCAATAAGCTACAGGATCTTATTTCTTCAGTCAGCGCTTAAAACTTGGTTTGAATTCCAAACGAGATGTTTCTTCCCATATTTGCTATCCCATCGGTTTTTAAACGAGAAAGATGAGAAATATAGTTTTTATTAAAAAGGTTATTTCCGCTTACTCTTAGTTCCAATGGTAAGTTATTCAGAAAAACAGTTGCACCAATTCCTGCGTTCACCAAGGAATAGCCGCTTGTACTTGTTTCAAAATCACTAATATTGTTTTGTTCTCCCGTGGTTTTTAAAGTCACAAAAGCATAATTATTCGCCAAACCTTTTAACTGGTCGAATTCTACTCTTAAAGTATTTGTCAAAGACGTTGCTGGAATAAGAGGAAGGCTTTCTCCATTATCTTTTTCACCAATTACAAGTTCTAAACTGCTTTCCAAGTGCAGCCAATCTATAGGATGTGGATGCAAATGAAATCCTGCTTCTCCTCCATATAATTTTGCATCATCTTGGATGTAATTAAATACTCTATCTCCTTCTATAAAATCTTCTGAAGGAGCTATGAATATATACTGATTGATTTTGTTATAAAAAGCATTTCCAAAAAGCTCAAAATGTTCGTTTCGAAACTCTAAGGATAAATCTAATTGAATGTTTTGTTCATTATCTAAGTCAGCATTTCCAATCTCATATCTATTAGTTCCCTCATGAACGCCATTAGAACTAAGTTCAGCAAGATTTGGAGCTCTAAAACCGGAAGCAGCATTAATTCTGGTTACAAGATTTTTAAACATATTGAATTTAATTCCCAAGGAACCATTATAACTGGAAAAAGTACGATCGATTGGTTGAAAATAACCGGGTTCTCCAAAAATGCCATTTTCTTCAGTAGTTATATGTCTAGTGTCAAACCTAAAGCCACCTTGAATATCAATTTTTTCTAAATGGTAATGTGTGGTTCCTAAAATTCCAAAATCACGAATCGATGCATCCGGAATTAATAACTCTTCTCCAAAGTTGGTATTGGTTTGGAATAAGCCCTGCACCCCAAAAATAGTTTCGAAATTACCCCAAACTGGAGCATTAAATTTTAGATCGTAGTTTAAGGTTTCTAAATGCATTTCTAAGGCAGGATCATCTTCTCCTTCTTCAAATTCTTTTCTATTATTGAAAAGGTATCCAACTTTTAAATCTACACTCGAATTTTGCAGAAATATCTTATTCGTAAGACTCATGATATGATTGTCCAGTTGTTGGTAAGGAGAAACCACATCTTTAGAAGTAGTTTGATCTGCAATTTCTTCAGGAATACCAATATAGGTGTTGTTGTAGTTATACCTTAAATCTCCTTTGTATTTTGAATCCTGAAAGCCAATTCCGGCTTTTAAATCCTTTTCTGCAAATCGAGAGTTTGTTACCCGAACTCCATCTCCAGTTTCATAGTCGCTGTGAATGGCATAATTTCCACGAACTAAAGCTTTCCATTTTTCTCCAGAAGTTTTTACACCCAAATTGGCTTCAGATCCAAGAGTATTTGTAAAATAATTATAGCTTGCATCTATCGAAGTGTTATCGGTTTGTGCATATTTCTCAGGATTTAAATATAAAACTCCCCCAAGCGCGTCACTTCCATATAATAAAGATGCAGGCCCTTTTATAACTTCTACGCTTTCTACCCCACTGGCACTTACTCCTAAACCATGTTCATCGCCAAATTGTTGGTTTTCTAATCTCACACCTTGTGCATACACTAAAACTCTGTTGGCGCTTAAACCACGGATTACCGGCTTACCAATTCCAGCACCGGTGGTAACACTTTCCACCCCCGCAATTTGGGTAATTCCTTCAGCTAAGGTTACGGCACCTGTTTTTCTAAGATCTTCTAGAGATTCTCGTTCTACCTTTACCACATTCTCGCTTTGTAACTTATGAAAAGGGGTAGATACAATTACTTCCTCCATTTCTATTGCTGTAGGCTGTAATTCAATAATTAATGGATTTTCTGAAGGAGAATTGAAGCTAACAGTTTTTGTGGTATATCCAATAAAGGAAATCACCATATTCCATTCGCCTTCCGGGATATTGGATAGTTGAAATTCTCCATTTAAATTGGTAATGCTTCCTTTTTCTAATTTTGAAATATAGACATTACCACCAATAATTGGCTGATTTGTTTCGAGGTCTACTAGTTTCCCCGATATAGAATTCTGTGAATATGTTGAAATGCATACTGCGAATAGCAGCATGCTTAAAATTGCTTTTATCATTGTAAAAAATTAAGAGATTAAAATTACAACATGTATAATGTTGTTAAAACTATTTTTATGCTGAAATAGAAGCAGGTGGGCCTCTAAGCGAAAATGATAGTTTCTGAAAATCACTTAAAAATTCGTAAGAATTAAAGAACTTTTTATTTGGGGATGAAATTTCGGTTAGATCGAAATTATAAAGTTGAAACTCAAGAACCGGACTCGGGTGGAAATCACATAATTCACAATCTAAAATAGATTGGTGTAGGTGAGTGGTGCTATGTTCGTCGCAAGCAAAATTAAATTCGTGTGCAAATACGTGATTATAGCTCAGAATAGATGGAAGTAACATTATAAATGTTAAGCCTAAAACTCCATATTTCTGATATATATTCAAATTACTCTTGATTTAAATAACGGCCGAAACCTAGTCTTGTAAGCATTTTTTTTTTCAAAGGCCCAAAAGAAATCGAACTGACCAAAGATCCATCCAAAGAGCACCAATAAAATTTGATAAATAGGAAAAATTAAAAATAACCTCAAAAACCAATAAATATACCAAGGCGATGTTTCCTCATAAATTCCGAAGAATTCACAAACCGGGGATGCTAACTTAGCGGCAGAAGAGCCAGTAAGTGCAAATACCACAAAAATTATAATAAGTTGAAAATTAGTAGCTATTCCCCAACGTTCTTTTAATTTATTCATGCTGCAAATATATCACATCACTTTTGCAAATAAAAAAAACTTGGGCTTATATTCGAGTTGGCACACTAAATCGCTGGTTATATTCTCTAGAAAAGAATACAAAATAATTATAAAGCATATAATTCACTTCATATCCATAATCCACGAAATTGTCATAATTTATTTCTTGAATATAAAGATTAGGGTTAAATCTAAAAGGTTGAGTTACTCGACTGTTATATTCCTGAACTAAAAATTTATTTTTATTTTCAAGATAAGATTGTGAGTAATAGCCTCTTGGTTTGGCAATACTATTTATAAATAAATTAAAACCGGGTTCAATAACGATTATCTCGTACTCAAGACTATCATTTGCAATACGCACAGTATCGTTGGCATTCGCGGTGATCTCCTTTTTGGTAAAATCCCGGTCTTTAGTGGCACTACAGCTATAAATAAAAAGTCCTAAAGCTAGTATGTAAATTAAATTTTTCATTTTCATTTTTTTAAATATCATCAAAAATTATTCCGATTGCAGCTCTTTATATTTTGATGTACATGTGATAAAACATTTTTTCAAAATTGAAGGAATTTAGTCTAAAATCATTCAGTTTTTGAAATCGAATGTATGAATTTACAACTTTTACTTTGAGCTTTACTTATTGAAATAATAAATCCCTCTGGAATTAAGTATTTCAGAAGGATTATAGATTTTTTTACTAGCTTAAAATTATACTTTTTCGCTCTTAAAAATTGAAATGATTTGTTCAGCTAATTCCATTCCAATTCTATCTTGAGCCTCCAGCGTGGCAGCACCAATATGTGGAGTCAAGGAAATTCTTTCATTCATTAAAACTTTGATCGATGGAGATGGTTCATTTTCAAATACATCTAATCCTGCAAATGCAATTTTACCGTGTTCTAATGCCTCCAATAAGGCTTCTTCATTTATTATTCCGCCTCTGGAAGTATTTATAATACCAACACCATGCTTCATTTGGTCAAATTCTTTTTTACCTAAAACTGCCTTGGCTTGAGCAGGAACGTGAATAGTAATAAAGTCTGAATGTTTTATAAGATCTGCAACCGGCTCTGTTTTAATAGGAACAATCACTTTTTGATCGTTGTAAAACTTAAGTGTAATATCTAATTCTCCAACATGATCGTCGCTTGCAATCACTTTCATTCCAACTCCTAGCGCCAATTTTGCAACTTCTTTCCCGATCCTTCCAAGACCAATAATCCCAAGGGTTTTCCCTCTAAGCTCTGTTCCTGCTGAATAATTTTTCTTTAAATCTTTAAAATGAGAGTCTCCGGAAAGTGGCATATTTCTATTGGAATCGTGTAAATATCTTACCCCACCAAAAAGGTGAGAAAAAACCAATTCGGCTACGGATTCTGAGCTAGCTGACGGTGTATTTATAACTTTTAAATCTTTGCTTCTAGCATAAGAAACATCAATATTATCCATTCCTACACCACCACGACCAATTACCTTTAGGCTAGGGCAGGAGTCAATAAGTTCTTTTCTTACTTGAGTAGCACTCCTAACTAAAAGTACGGTAATCTTTTCTTCATTTATAAAATTCTTCAATTGCTCTTGAGCAACTTTTGTAGAGATCACTTCAAATCCGGCATTTTCAAGAGCTTTAATACCACTTTTTGAAATTCCATCGTTTGCTAAAATTTTCATGCTTTATTTTCTATTGTTAATTCTTGTAGCTTTCTATGCTAACATAATTTTTACGCTTTTCTTTCCAAATCGCTCATAACATCCACCAAAACTTGAACGCTCTCCAACGGCAAAGCATTATACATGGATGCTCTGTATCCTCCAACACTTCTATGACCATTTAAACCATTAATTCCAGCTCCCTTTAGCATAGCTTCAAAATCTTCTTTCAAAGACTCATCGGTTAAATTAAAGGTTGCATTCATAATAGAACGATCTTCTATTGCTGTATATCCTTTAAATAACGGATTAATATCTATTTCTGAATAAAGCAAAGCTGCTTTCTTTTCGTTTTTCTCTTCGATGGCCTTAATTCCGCCTTGAGCTTTTAACCATTTTAAGGTTAAAAAAGACACGTATACCGGATAGACCGCCGGAGTGTTAAACATACTATCTTTGTCTATATGAACTTTATAATCTAGCATCGAAGGGATCTTTCTGGAAACTTTTCCTAAAAGATCTTCTTTTATAATCACGAGCGTAGTTCCTGCCGGTCCCATATTCTTTTGCGCCCCAGCGTAAATCAAATCGAATTTCGAAAAATCTAATTCTTTGGAAAAAATATCGCTACTCATATCACAAACCATCGGTTTTGGAGTAGTTGGAAACGTCTTCATTTGAGTTCCAAAAATAGTGTTGTTACTAGTGCAATGAAAATAATCTACATCGGTAGGAATCATATATCCTTTTGGGATATAATTGAATTTTTTATCTTCAGAAGAAGCTACAACATTCACTTCACCAAATAATTTTGCTTCTTTAATAGCCTTGCTAGACCAAGTTCCTGTATTTAAATAGGCCGCCTTTTTTTCTAAAAGATTATAAGCAACCATTAAAAATTCCATACTTGCACCTCCTTGTAAAAAAAGTGCTTTATAGCCTTTACCTTCTAAGCCAAGTAACTCTAATGCTAATGCTCTGGCATCTTCCATAACAGCAACAAAATCTTTACTTCTATGAGATATTTCCAGTATGGATAAACCTGTGTTGTTAAAGTCTAAAACTGCCTGTGACGCCTCCTGAAATACTTCCTGTGGAAGAATGCATGGACCCGCACTAAAGTTGTGTTTTTTCATAAAAATCTAGTTTGTAACAAAGATGCTAAAAGTTCCTGTGAATTTGTGTTATTAAAATTATAATTGGTGCATTACTAATTCAAATGAAAATCTTGAAAAGATAAGTTTTAGAAAATTGATATAAAAAAATTGACCAAATCTATTTTTTTGGCAGGACCATCTATAATGGTCACATCGAGCGGAGTCGAGATGTTTTATTGACTTTTAGGTAACGATCAGTGAGAATAAAATTAAGTTAATTGAAAATTTTAAATTTTCTCCAAGAATTTTAAAGTGTCAATATTATCTGCATAATCCCATAATTGTGGATATTGAGTTTTGCCGAACGGGATCTCATTTGCCATAAAGTTATTTGCAACCACACACTGTAGATTTTCCTTATTAGCTTCGATTGTGGTTTTTAAAGCATCCAAGTCTGAATATTTTTCATAAAATACGGTAGCTATTGGAGATCCAAAGCTTTGATCTTCCTTCAATACTAAAAATCCATTATCCAACATTTTAAATTCACTCATTAGATAAACTGCCTTATTATAATCGTAGTTATTAGCGTATTTAGCATGATTCATTAGTGTTGCCCACGGAGCTAAAGCCTTGTAAAATGCATCGAAATCATAATTCTCTGGTACATATAATTTAGAAACACTTCTACAGCCTAAACCAAAATACCTGAAAATATCATGACCTAAAGCTTCTAATTCTTCAGTAGATTCGTTTCCGGTTAAAATGGCAACAGAATTTCTATTTTTTCGAATAATAGATTTTTTATTCGCAAAATAATATTCAAAATAACGTGAAGTGTTATTACTCCCGGTAGCAATAACAGCTTCAAAATTGTTCATTCTGTCCTCAGTGAATTCAATCTTTTCTTTGTACCCTTCATCTAAGGAGATAAGATAACTAGCAAGAATAGGAAGCAATTTCATATCATTAGACGACTGCTTAACCAGTACCTTGTGACCCGCAATTAATACCGATAGGAAATCATGAAAACCAACCAAGGGAATATTTCCAGCCATAATAATCCCAACTGTTTTAGGATTATTCACATCAAAACTATAAGGTTTCAACCACTTGTCTAAATTTAGACTTGTTAAAGATTCACTCCAGCCCTCCAAGGCGAAAAGTATATTTTCTGGAGTAAACCAACCATTGTGATGAATAGCTCGTTCAATTTGTTTTTTAAAGGTTTCAAAATAAATGTCATTATTCTTTACATCTTCGTGCTGATTTATGCCATCTCTTTGAAATTGGTTTAGAAATTTACCCAGTTCTATAAAATGTGATTTTCGTTGATCGATTGACATAAGGCTTATTTGGTTATGAATTGTTTTGGCTTTAAATTTGTGCTGGCGAAATTAAAAGTTATAGAATTAAAATCGCCTATAAATCAGTGAAAACTTGAGCCCAAATTGCTAGTGATTCATTGATTACAATTTAAATTTACTAATAAAAGAGTTATGGCAATTATAATAACAGATGAATGTATAAACTGTGGAGCTTGTGAGCCAGAGTGTCCAAATACTGCAATTTATGAAGGTGCAGATGATTGGAGATATGCAGATGGAACAGATCTAGAAGGAAATGTAATTTTACCTGACGGAAAAAAGGCAGATGCAAATGAAGCGCAAGAGCCAATTAGTGACGAGATTTATTACATAGTGCCAGATAAGTGTACAGAATGTAAAGGGTTCCATGACGAGCCACAATGTGCTGCAGTATGTCCTGTAGATTGTTGCGTGCCCGATGATAGTCATGTAGAGACCGAAGAAGAGCTTTTAGGGAAGCAACGTTTTATGCATCCCGAATAATCAAATTAGTTATACTTTTAAAATAGAAAACCCCACAGTTTTGTGGGGTTTTCTATTTTTATGCTTCCGCATAAATTATTCTTTTTTTTAATTGGCGCTGAATTTTTTCAATTGCATTCTGAATAGATTTTTCAGGCTCTATAATATTATTACTTCCCCAAAATTGGTCATCGGAAAATCCGGAAATATCATCTACCATCACTATAGAGGGTCTAATATAGTTTAGATCATTTTTAGGGTCTTTATCGGTATAAGTTTCCCAATCTGTTACTACCATTTCACTATTTAAGGTATATCTGGAATTAAATAATTTTTTATTCCAATCTACCACGAATTCTAAAAGTGCATTTCCATAGCTATAGTACCATTTACCGTTGCTCTGTAAATAATCTATTTGGTAATTAACATCTATTGGGTATACAACTGCTTTTTTAGGCTTAGTTTTTACAAACATTTTTGACGCCACATCTTTATCATCTACATTTAATTTATAAGATGCTTTTATTAAACTGTTCGTTTCGGCATCTATAAAAAGTTTCCCGTAATACCAAGGTAGTGACTTATTTAGCTCTTCAAAATCTACCACATATACATATCGATTGTTAATTTTTGTAGGCTGATTAAAACTAAACTTGTATTCATCTATATTTTCTGGTTCAAAAACAAAATCGGTATATTTCATTAGATCCACGTACAACGTATTAAAAGGGCCACCTCTAAGTTTAATAGCTAAGGTATCTAGTCTATCATAATTAGTGCTTTTTCTAGCTTTATAAACTCCAACAATATCTTTTTTCGGTGAATCGTTGGGTTGCTTGTAGATCTTTATCACAGCTTCAGAAAGAGAGGCATTCTTTCGTCTTTTCTTAATGATCTCTCTATAAAAGGCCGTCATTAAAGTAGGACTATCAAAGTAATTTGAACCTCTGTTTTGCAACATGGTTGCTACTAGTTTTTTTGCATCCTTCGCTTTAAAAATACTCACCTCTGTAAGGACTTCCACGGATTCTTGTAGAGTTATTCGGTTATTTTCTTTTGTGAAAGAATTTAAGGGAACAATTTTGCTTTGATAACCTAAAAACGAAACTGTAACTGAAGAATTCATTAAATCTGCCGGGATTTTTAAAGAAAACTCTCCTTCACTATTGGTAATTGTCGAAATATTACTGTTTTCGACCGTTAGGTGTGCAGAAATAATTGGGTCACCCGATCTCTCATCTACGACCTCTCCTTTAAATTCCACATATTGAAATTTATCAATTTCAGTGTTTTGCTGAAAATAACTTGAATAAACCAGATGTGGTGTAAAGAAAATAAAAGCCACAAATAATAAGCATTTAACTGAATTTATTTGAAAGCTAATAAACTGCGTTTTCATAACTAAATATTTTAGATTAACGTAAGCTGAATACCCACTAAGATATCGATTTTTACTAACTTATTAAGTTTATTAACGGGATTAAAATTTTTAGTGAATTTCAGTTTTATTAATTCTCCACTCTCCTGAATTAAATAATTTTGATATTTTCCATCACAGAGATTTCTAGTCAAATTAAATTTTCATTTTCAATTCTTAATTGAAAATGAAAATTTAGATAATTCAAATAAGGACTCTTTAGATGATGAAGAAGAGTGCAACATTGTATTTTAATTGGATTGAAGAGATCAAATAAAAAAAGCCAAATATTTAAATCTGGCTTTGTAAACGATATATGAAATGGCTTATTTTTTGAAAAATCTTCTGGTATGTGTTTTACCTTTTTCAGTTTCTATTTGGACGATCATTAATCCTTTTTTTAAGGTTGCAACGTCTATAGTAGAGGAATGTCCAGGAGCATCATATGCCATTCTAAGTAATTTTTTTCCTTCTAAATTATAAATAGCAACGGAACTAATGTGAGATTTGGCCATTCTTAAATTTAAACTTTGCGAAGTAGGGTTCGGCGCCATTTGGACTTCTATTTTTTCTCTTTCTCCCTCCAATGGAGGTTCTGTATGCCAAGAAAACGTATTGTCTATTTGTGATTCAATCCCCAATGCAGTAGCATGGGTATGAGAATTGCCAATGATGGTATGAGTATGATCTGGGGTGGCTGTGGACGATTGTGCGCTCATAACTAAAATCCCAAATAAACTTAAGGTGGCTGTTGCTAAGACTTTAAAATGTAATTTTTTTATCATAACATAGATTTTTGGTTAGTTTTATTATTTAATGATTTGGTTGTAACAAATTTATAACAAAGAACTAAGGTAACTTAAAAATAAATATATCGGCTAAAATGTAAGATTTAATCGATGAAATGCACTTTAATTTAAAATTAATCATTTAATAACACATTTGAAATTTCCGTTTTTATTTTATATTTCTTTAAAATATGAAAATTAGTTTTTCGTTATTGGGTATATCAACTAATAACAAAAAATCAAATGAAAAAATATAATCTCTTAATTTTCTTTTTTTCTCTATTTTTCCCACTAATAAGTTTCAGTCAATCTTTAGAGGAAAACAAATCGGTTTCAGAATTGGTTTTATATCAACTCAATAAAGAGCGAACATTACTTAAGGAGAATGTGGATTCTAAAATTAAGCAGATGGATGCGAAAATTTCCAATCTGGACGAAAGCATTCGAACAACTAATTCCTCTTCAGAAAAAATTGAAAAACTCATTGAGCGAGTTCAAATTCTGGAAGAGAAACAACAAGAACTGGATAAAAATCTAATTAGCGTTTATAAATATAATTACAGTTCTGCCGTCTTAAATCTTGCTTCCATGGAGCGAGAAATAAAACCATTAAATCTTTTCAATAGTTTCAGAGATTTTTATACTACACTAGATAAGGTGAGCAACCCTATGAATTATGAGGGATATGCGGCCTGGTTTAAAGAATTCGAAAAATATATTGAAGAAAATAAGAAAGACGAAGCTAGACTAGATGCATTAAGCCATATATTACAAGTAACCGGGAATTTGGCCGAGGGAACTCCATTTACAGGGATGTTTGCAGGAAGTCTTTTTGATGGAATTGGAAACTTTATAAATAGTTTAGGGAAAAGAGATAAGGATTTACGAGAGAAAAGCATGAAAATGTTTAAGCTTACCACCTCTGTCTCTCAATTTACGCACGATAAAGATTTAATAGAAACTGAATGGAATGCAATTGCAAAAAGTTTAGATGAGTTAAAAGCACTTCAGGAAAAATCGATGAATGAAAATATCGTTAATATTTTAGGTATTAATAAATCCGATTTTAAAAAGCGATTTACAGATGAAACCGATGCTAAAAAAAGAACCCAGTATATACTGGATATTTCAAAAATAGCTGAAGATAAGATAGTAGAGGAACGTGATAAAAATGGAGAGAATTGGAAGCAGGATTTCTATAATCAGATGGTAACAGTACAGAATTTAAAAATAAGATTTGGCACCTTGACTTTTAGAATTCTAGAGAATTTAGATAAGTATAAGGTTTTGATAAATAAGTATAAGCAAGATGAGTATTTAAAGGATAGAGTAGATCAACTAGACTTAAAACTCAATTTGGTTCGAAATAGTTTTGAATCAACTTTTAACCCTCAAGACTATATAAAAGCATCTAATGAAATGTATATCGTAGAGTGATTTTTTATTCATGAAATAAGATGTAAAAAAAAGCCGAGGAAATTTCCTCGGCTTTTTTGATTATAATATGTACAGAGTTTTTAAAACTGAAGATTCAATTTCGCATAGTAATACGCTCCACCAAAGCCCATTTGTACAGAATCCCAATATCCTCCAGCTTCACTCCAGTCATCTTGTTGATCTGGATATACGTTAAAAAGATTATTACTTCCTACGTTCAGTTTTAGATTATCACTTATTTTATAACCTAAATTTAAATCGGTAGTGATTTTAGAACTATAGGTATCTGTTGCTGCTGCGATCAAGTTGTCAAAACCTCCATAATCTGCAGGGTCTTCAAAAGTTTGAAAGTCCAATAGTTTTACTTCACTAAATCTGTTTAAACCTAAGGCAACATCAAACTTATTGATATCATATTTTAAGTTTAAGATCAACTTACTATCCGGAGCAGAAGCTAATAAAAATGCTTTATCTCTCTCTCCAAAAAACGTTTGTTCATCTAAAGCCCCATTTTTCACATCAGTAATCTCCATATCATTGAAGTTTCCAATAAAACTAGAAGTTAAAGTTCCCTCACCTAATTGTAATTTATGAGAAAGAACGATGTCTAATCCCATGGTTTCAGTATCTGCACCATTTGCAAAGAATTGTGCTGCTTCTACGTTCTCTATTTGTGGTGCATCAAAATTTCCTGTTAAGACTATACGATCTTGAATATCTATATAATATCCATCTACCGTAGCGGTAAAATTCCCAAAATTTGCTGTAAAACCTAAAGAGGCATTAAATGCAGTTTCTTCTTGTAAAGGCCCAATTCCAAAAGATGCCGTTACAGGACTATTATTAGGAGATAGTAAAGATTCTAAAGCTTGTCCACCTACAAAGTTTGTAAATTTTAAATTGTAATATATTTGAGCTAAAGAAGGAGCTCTAAATCCTGTACTTACAGAACCTCTTAAGTTTACATCATCAGACACCTTGTATCTTGCTGCCAATTTCCCGTTAAGCGTACTTCCAAAATCACTATAATCTTCGAATCTTGCAGCTGCTGCAACTAAAAATCTATCTGTAAACTCAAATTCTCCATCTGCATAAAAAGAAACGTTAGACCTGCTTCTGTCTACTTCATTTGTTGGCCCATATCCAGGGAATCCTTGAGATCCTCCCGGTCTTAAATCTCCGGTAGCAGAATCTGTGGGTTGAACTTGTGTAGCTGGATCTGTTATAATTCTTCCATCTTCATCAAAAGTTCCATAAGAACCTTCTTCTCCTGCAAAGATTACAAAATTCTCTGTCTTGTATTCTGCTCCAAAAGCGAAGTTTACCCCTTCAAGAAGGTCTTCATAATATTTGGAGAAATCTAAATTCACTGTATTCTGACTCAAACTATGTCCACCAGCATCAAAGTCTGTTGGAGAGTTCTCCTCTAAAGAAGCATTAAGAGTTCCTTTAATATAATAATGGAAAAAGTTTTTCCCCCAAGTATTACTCACATCTATTTTCCATCCGCTTTCGGTTTCTGTTCTAAAACCGGCTGCTACAGAATTATCTGTGATTATAGAAGTAATCCTAGGTGTAAAACCATCAGGATAAATACTTACCACATTTCTTGCCGTCGGGTTGTTTCTTGTAAATGCAAATGCATCCGTATCTCTGTAATTTCTACCACCAAATGCGTAAAATTCTGAATTGTCCGTTAGCGGTACAGCAATATTTCCGAAGAAATTAAAGCCATCTATTGCTGCTTCTCCGAAACCTCTTCTAAAATCGAATCCCGGTCTAAGAGTCTTATTTTTACTAATATATTCTGTGGTGAAGTTGGCATAACCTTCTTCTCCAATTCCTACTCCGTAATTTGCAGTAACCTTTACAGAACCTCCATCAAAAGACTTATCGTCTCCAATCTGGTTCCCGTCTCTCTCTGTATCTAATCTATTTCCGTCTGTATTTGGAGTCCCTTCAGGAAAATCCCCATCTGCATTGGTGCTATAGAATCCATAATTCACATTTCCGGTGAATTGCCCAACCTTATCATTCAGAACAAGGTTAATAACCCCTGCAATGGCATCAGAGCCGTATTGAGCAGAAGCACCATCTCTCAAGATTTCTATTCTTTTAATTGCTGAAGCAGGGATGGCATTAAGATCTGTTCCTGTATTACCACGCCCTCTAGTTCCAAAGATATTTATTAATGAAGATTGATGTCTTCTTTTTCCGTTGATTAAAACTAGGGTCTGATCTGGTCCTAAACCTCTTAAAGAAGCAGGGTCAATATGATCGGCTCCATCAGATCCGGATTGCTTATTGGCGTTAAATGAGGGTGCTGCATATTGCAACAATTCATTTACTTCAATACGTCCGGTTTGAGTAGTAACAGAGCTTACATCTATTACATCTATTGCAACCGGAGTATCTGTGGCTGTACGTTTAGGGCTTCTAGACCCAACCAACTGAATTTCTCCTAAGGAGACTCCATCTGCTAGAGAAACATTAATCGTAGATCTACCAGCTACAACTTCTTCGGTTTGTTCGAAACCTACATAGCTAAAAACCAATGTGGCATCATCGCTAACAGTTATTGTATAATTTCCATCGAAATCTGTGGTAGTTCCATTATTGGTGTTTTTTTCAAAAATGTTTACTCCAGGCAGTGGTACACCCGAGTTGTCTGTTACGGTTCCGCTAACTTGCTGAGCAATGAGGAACCCCGGGGCAAATAATAAAATAAATGCCAGTAAAATTTTGTTCATAAATGGTTGTTTTAGTTGTTAATTAGTTATGACAGAAGTTAAATGTTATTCGAGAAAACGTAGGGATAATCTGTTAAAAAACATTGATTAATATTAACTTCTAACAAGAATAACGAAAAAACAGATAAAAGTAAAAATATATGGCCTAGGATATATTCTAATTTTATCTATGTCTTTAACATTAGAGCAAAAAAATACTTATCAAATTGAAATCGTTTCTTCTAGCTCGTACTTTATACTTACAAGATTAAAACCTATCTTTGCAGCCGCAAAAACATAGCATTAAATTTTATTGTATGAAAGCTGGAATTGTAGGATTACCTAATGTTGGAAAATCAACCCTTTTTAATTGTTTATCGAATGCAAAAGCACAAAGTGCAAACTTTCCTTTTTGTACTATAGAGCCTAATATTGGAGTTGTAAATGTACCGGACATGAGACTTCAAAAATTAGAGTCTTTAATAAATCCAGAACGTGTGTTACCTGCAACTGTGGATATAGTAGATATTGCTGGTCTTGTAAAAGGAGCAAGTAAAGGGGAAGGTCTAGGAAATCAATTTTTAGGAAACATTCGGGAAACAGATGCTATTCTTCATGTTTTGCGTTGTTTTGAAGATGATAATATTGTGCATGTAGATGGCTCTGTAGATCCTATTAGAGATAAGGAAACCATAGATATGGAACTTCAGTTAAAAGATCTTGAGACGGTAGACAAGAAACTGGAGAAGGTAAAAAGAGCATCTAGAACTGGTAATAAGGAGGCTCAAAAAGAAGAAGCTACCTTATTAAAGGTAAAAGCTGGTTTAGAAGCAGGTACATCTGTACGTGCTATTGAGCTAACTGATTCTGAAAGAGAAGAATTTATTAAAAATATTCAGCTAATTACAGACAAACCAGTAATGTATGTATGTAATGTTGACGAAAAAGCGGCTGTAGATGGAAACGCATTTGTGGAGCAAGTAAAGGCGGCTGTAAAAGATGAAAATGCTGAGGTGATAGTTTTGGCGGTAGGAACTGAAGCTGATATTACTGAATTGGATGACTATGAAGAGCGTCAAATGTTTCTTCAAGACATAGGTTTAGAGGAGCCGGGTTCTGCAAAACTAATTAGAGGAGCTTATAAATTACTTAATTTACAAACCTATTTTACGGCAGGTCCAAAGGAAGTGAGAGCATGGACAATACCTGTTGGATCTAGCGCACCACAGGCGGCTGGAGTGATACATACAGATTTCGAAAAAGGCTTTATTCGTGCAGAAGTAACGGCATATGAAGATTTTGTTTCTTTAGGTAGCGAAGCCAAAGTAAAAGAGGCCGGTAAAATGAAAGTAGAAGGAAAAGAATATATAGTTAAGGATGGAGATGTGATGCATTTCAGATTTAACGTGTAATTATAAATAAATATCATCAGAATATAAATCTTGCAGCGATGTGAGATTTTTCTGTTTTTGGTAACAAAGTATTTTTCGAAACCTAGTCACTCTGAACTTGTTTCAGGTTCTCGTACCAACTTATGGAGATGCTGAACCAAGTTCAGCATTACGTAAACTACTTTTCTAAGTAAAAGAAATACTGTTTAAAAAGGGATGATTAAACTTGGCATAGTTGCATATAAAATAAATAAGCAAATCCTATTGAAATATTCTTAATTTCTTTGTTAATTACTTTGTTGGCTACCTATTTTAATTTTTTAATGTAAGCCTTATATTAGCGACTCAACGGCACAAACTATTTATGTTAGAAGAAACTAAGTATACCGAAGATAATATTCGTTCTTTAGACTGGAAGGAGCACATTAGAATGCGCCCCGGAATGTATATTGGAAAACTTGGTGATGGTTCTACTGCTGATGATGGTATTTACATTCTTCTTAAGGAAGTTTTGGATAACAGCATCGATGAATTTGTGATGGGAACCGGTAAGACCATTGAAATTTCTGTACAAAACCAGAGAGTGATTGTACGGGATTATGGTCGTGGAATTCCATTAGGGAAAGTGGTGGATGTTGTTTCTAAAATGAATACCGGAGGTAAGTATGACTCCAGGGCATTTAAGAAATCTGTTGGTTTAAATGGGGTTGGAACAAAAGCAGTAAACGCTTTGTCTTCCAGTTTTAAGGTAGAATCTACCAGAGATGGAAGATCAAAATCTGCGGAATTTTCACAAGGAAATTTATTAAATGAAGAGGAATTAGATGAAACTTCTCGTCGTCGCGGAACAAAGGTTTCTTTTACTCCGGATGAAACTATCTTTAAAAACTTTAAATATCGTAATGAGTATATCGAAAAAAATGCTCAAAAATTATGTGTATTTAAATCCCGGCCTTACCATTATGTTTAATGGCGAGAAATTTTATTCTGAAAACGGATTAAAGGACCTTTTGGGAGATAGTATAAATGAAGAAGATCAATTATATCCTATCATTCACCTTAGGGGTGAAGATATAGAGATCGCACTTACACACAGTAAAACCCAATATTCTGAAGAGTATCATTCTTTTGTAAATGGGCAAAACACCTCTCAAGGAGGGACTCATTTAGCAGCGTATAGAGAATCTTTGGTAAGAACGATTAGAGAATTCTTTGGAAAAAATTATGAGTCTTCAGATATCCGAAAATCGGTGGTTACGGCGATAAGTATTAAAGTGATGGAGCCGGTTTTTGAAAGTCAGACCAAGACAAAGCTCGGTTCTACGGATATGGGAGGTGATCTTCCTACAGTTCGAACATATATAAACGATTTTCTGAAGAAATACCTAGATAATTATCTTCATAAAAATCCGGAGACTGCAGAGAAGTTACAACGTAAGATATTACAGGCAGAGCGTGAGCGCAAGGAATTATCGGGAATTAGAAAATTGGCGAAGGATAGAGCTAAAAAAGCTAGTTTACATAATAAGAAGCTTCGGGATTGCAGAATTCATCTAGGAGACAGTAAAAAAGAACGTTATTTAGAATCTACTTTATTTATTACCGAGGAGATTCGGCGAGTGGTAGTATTACAAAATCTAGAGATGTGAATACTCAAGCTGTTTTCAGTTTAAAAGGAAAACCTTTAAACAGTTATGGGCTTTCAAAAAAGATCGTTTACGAGAATGAAGAATTCAATTTACTGCAAGCAGCATTAAATATAGAGGAATCTATTGCAGATCTAAGATATAACAATATTGTAATCGCCACCGATGCCGATGTGGATGGAATGCATATTCGGTTATTATTAATTACATTTTTTCTTCAATTTTTCCCGGAACTTATAAAAGAAAACCATTTATATATTTTACAAACCCCGTTATTTAG
>NZ_AJLT01000060.1 GCF_000258765.1 Gillisia marina | reverse complement strand
AAAGAGGTTTCGACTTTAGTCTGTATTGAGCGAAGTCGAAATGCTTAACCTGACATCCTACTACACATTATAAGTTTGCTATGAACATAACCTCTGACCTCCATAAATAATATTTACAACCATTTTTTCTTTTTGAAATAATAAATCATTCCAAGGAAAACTAAAATCATAAGTCCCCACAGTACAAAATAACTATACTTCCAATGTAATTCTGGCATATACTCGAAATTCATTCCGTAGATCCCCGCCATAAAAGTTAAAGGAATAAAAATGGATGCCATGATAGTTAACACCTTCATCACCTCATTCATTTTGTTGCTGATGGTAGTCATGTACATATCCATTAAACCCCAAGTCATTTCCCGATAGATCTCAATATTCTCTGAAACCTGAATAATATGGTCGTACAGATCCCTAATGTAATTCAGCGTTTTTTCTTGAATAAGAGTGGTGTCTATTTTTTCCAGTCTACTAATTACTTCCCTCAATGGAAATACAGCTCTACGAATTCTTAGTACCGTTCTCTTTAACTCCTGAATTTCAAAAGTAATGTCATCATTAGGCTGCGTAGTAAATAGTTGTTCCTCTAAAGTCTCTATTTTATCACTAATTTCTTCAATAACAATAAAGTAGTTGTCTATAATAGCATCCAAAATTGAAAACACCAAATAATCCGGCCCATTGTTTCTTAACCTTCCCTTGGGGTTTGTTAACCGTTCACGAACTCCGTTAAACACATCGCCATCTGCCTCTTGAAAAGTAAGAACATAATCTTTACCAACAACAATACTAATATGCTCATGCTCTAAAATACCATTTTCCTTATGGTACAGCATTTTAGCCACAATAAACAGATAATCCTGATATTCATCTATTTTGGGACGCTGATTCGTGTTTACAATATCTTCAATAATCAATGGGTGAAGTTTGTAATATTTCCCTAGCTTCTCAATTTCGGCGGTATTGCTAAGGCCATCTACATTTATCCAAGTTAAATTCTCCTCATTTTCAAATCTGAAAGCTTCACTAACATTATCAAAAATAAAACGCTCATAATTGTCTTTATTAAAATCTACAACCTCTACTTTAATAGTTGCAGATTCTTTTCTACCCACGTAAGCGACGGTTCCGGGGGCTTTATTAAGTGCATTTGTAGATTTTGGCCTTCTTTGTAAATGCCTAAGTCGTTTCGCCATAGAGTGAATATTTGCATAAAAATAGCAAAGTTTTTTGTTTAATGAAGGAGCATCTTTTTTAGATTAAGTTTTATGCTTCATCTTCGGAATACTTAAACCTATCTCCTATTTTTGCTACATGGAAGAAAAGCAACTTTTTGACACATTAAAGGAGTATTTTGGGTTCGACAGCTTTCGTCCTCTTCAGAAAAAAATAATAGATACCGTTTTTCAAGGAAAAGACAATGTAGTAATTATGCCAACAGGTGGTGGAAAATCTATCTGTTATCAACTTCCGGGAATTTTATTGCCGAATATTACCCTTGTAATTTCTCCCTTGATCGCATTAATGAAAGATCAGGTGGATGGTCTAAAAGTAAACGGGATTGAAGCTGCTTATTTAAATAGTAGTCAGTCTGAGACAGAACAACAAGATATTATTACGAGCGTTGAAAAAAACGAACTTAAACTACTATACGTTGCTCCAGAAAGTTTACAATTTGTAGATCGGTTTCTTACAGATGGAAAAGTGAGTTTAATTGCAATTGATGAAGCACATTGCATTTCCAGTTGGGGTCACGATTTTAGACCTGCATACACGCAATTAGGCTATTTAAAAAAAACGCTTCCCCTCTACTCCAGTTATCGCTTTAACAGCAACAGCAGACAAAGCCACCAGAAAAGATATTTGCCAACAGTTAAATATCCCTAATGCTAAAATACATGTCGCTTCTTTTGATAGGAAGAATCTTTCGCTAGAAGTGCGTCCGGGTACGAAGCGACTGGAACAAATTCTCCAGTTTACTGAAGGCAGAAAAAATGAAAGTGGAATTATTTATTGCTTAAGCCGAAAAAATACTGAAGATGTCGCAGCTAAGTTAAAAGCGAATGGCATTAAAGCCGGAGCATATCATGCAGGCTTAAATCATTTAGAGCGTAGCAGAATTCAGGAAGATTTTATCAATGATACACAACAAGTAATTTGTGCCACTATCGCCTTTGGGATGGGAATAGATAAATCTAATATTCGCTGGGTGATTCATTATAATATGCCAAAAAACCTGGAAGGATATTATCAGGAAATCGGGCGAGCCGGACGAGATGGACTGCCTTCAGAAACTATGCTTTTTCATAGTTATGCTGATGTTATTCAGCTTCAAAAATTTGCGGCAAATGCGAAAAATGAAGCTGTTCAAATGGCAAAACTGGACAGGATGAAGCAATATTCGGAAGCACTTACGTGCAGAAGAAAGATTTTACTCAGTTATTTTGGAGAATTAAAAAATGAAGACTGTGGCAATTGTGATATTTGCAGAAACCCGCCACAATTCATGGATGGTACTCTGATTGCTCAAAAGGCTTTATCCTGCATTTATCGCTTAAAAGGAAATGAACCTATAACTGTTTTGATAGATGTACTTAGAGGTGCCCAGAATGAAGGCGTGCTAGGAAAAGAATATCAAAATTTAAGCACCTATGGCATCGGAAAAGATATTTCTTGGAAAGACTGGCAATTGTATATCATTCAGCTAATTAATCTTGGATATGTGGAGATCGCTTTTCATCTTCATAATCATCTCAAGCTAACCCCAATGGCTAAAGATGTTTTGTTTAACGGAGCAAAATTAGAACTGGCTAAAAATCTAGATCAGAAAGAAATTCAAGCAGAACAGGCTAAAGCAACAAAATCAAAAGATAATAGTCTTTTTGAAAAACTTCGCCTGCTAAGATTAAGCATCGCACAGGAAGAAGGCATTCCGGCATATCTTATTTTCAACGATGCAACTTTAAAGGAAATGGAGAAAGAGCGCCCAATGACCGATGAGGACTTTATTCAGATTAACGGAGTTGGAAGAAAGAAAATGGAAGATTATGGGTATCAATTCATTAAAGAAATCATAGCTTTCAATAAAGAAAAACGATTTAAAAAAAAGCCGAAGACTAAATCCGGAAATTCTCATAAAGAAACGCTTAAACTCTATACGGACGGACTAAGTGTTGAGGAAATTTCAGTTAGCAGAAAATTAGCTCCTTCTACTATTAATTCTCACTTGGTAAAATTATATGAGGAAGGAGAAAATATAGATCTTATGCAATTAATCACAAAAACAGATGTGGATGCTGTAAGAAAAGCTAAAAGTGAAATTGAAAATCCCAAAGGATTAAAAACCTATTATGAATATTTTGATGAAGCCTTGGACTATTGGACCATTAAATTTGCGCTATCCATCTTAGAAAAAGAAGAGAGAAAAGAAACTATATAAATTCTATTTTGTGAAGAATTAATCCGGAGGCTGGTGCAATATAAGTCATTTGATTGTCCACACCTTCTTTCAAACTTTTCTTGATATCTTCTAAACTTAGCTCTCCTTTCCCGAGTTGGAAAAGTGTTCCCATCATCAACCGTATTTGGTACCTTAAAAATCCGCTACCTTTCACTACAAAAACATAGCTTTTTTCAGGAAAAAAATTGGCTGTATAGATCGTGTTTTCATGGATTTCTGAAAACTGAACTTCTCTTTCGTAAATACTCTTCCCAGACGATCTTACACAGAAATTCTGAAAATGATGTAAGCCTTCAAAAAGTTTCGCGCCTTGCACCATTAGCTCTATATCCAGAGTCTCTTGCAAATTGGTCAGGAGCGGAGCGCAAAAAGGATGATTCTTATCGCCGAAGGAAAACAGATAGTGGTATTCTTTTAGTTTGGAATCCTGAATGATATTGAATTTCCCATCTACTTCCTGAATGTCCAAAGCTTTAATATCTGACGGTAGATTTTTGTTCAATAGTTTCAAAAAATCTGAGATTTCTTCTAGAGGCTCTTCTTCCAAGAACAACTCGAATGCCGACTCATTGGCAGAAACCATGGCATCTGTCCTACTGGATCCAAGTAATTTAAACCTTCGGTCCGTGAGAATAAATTTAAATGTTTTTTTAATGAGACCCTCTACAGTTTTGAAACCCGGTTGGCGCTGCCATCCATGCAAACGATATCCTAAATATTGAACTTTTATAAGGTAGTAAAAACGTTTTGGTTGCAAGAGAATTCTTTTACTGCTAAGATAGAGAAATATAGTTTTTATAAAGAGCCATATAAAACTAGGCTTGATATTTCTTTTTCAAATGTATCTCTTCACTATCTTGAAATTCGCCAAAAATGTCTTTGATGCTAAAAATAAAATCTTAATTTTAACAAATATGATCGCTTTATCTTTGGTTTTAGCCCCCTAAATCACAATTTTATATATTTCGATTATTATAATTAGCAGTTATATTGCCTACTTATATCAAGTGTTTATGAAGAAAATTACCCTATGCCTTCAAAATAGAGTTGCTCTGCTATTAGGTTCCTTTTTTCCTTCGTTTTCGTACAATAAATCTTTACTATTATTTGGGTTTGCATTAATTATTGGTAGTAATTGCTATTCACAAGATGAAATTTCGCTGCACAAAAACTCCGGATTTATAGATCTTAATGGGTATTATGACACTCGTAACTTTAGCGTTCTTACAATAAATTTATTTGCTTCGCTCCCTCATAGGTTGCAGTATTTTTCACTTACAAATTATACAAACAATCAAGATTCTCCGGATCTCGAAGGCTTTTATGCTGAACATAATTTACGTTGGGCCATCAATAAGAAACTTCCGCTAGATCTTACCTATCAATATGTTTTACGACAAGGAGAACAAAATGATGACCATAGATTTGGTTTAAGATGGCGTTTGCATAACACATCTTTTTTAAAGAATGCTTTTTCCAAGATTAATATGTCCTATACTTTTAATCCTATGTTTATTCAGTTTAGAAATAAAGCGGAGGTGGAATATATGACGATTATAGAACATGCCTATAGGATCAATATTTTTCCTGAAAAATTAAATAATAGGGTTTATATTGCAGGGTTTGCCGACCAGAATTTTAAATATTTAAATAGTGATAAATTAAAATTTGAATGGGTTACAGAACATCAATTAGGATTCCGATTAATCGATGAATTATATGCTGTGGCAGAATATAGAATTAATACCTTTTTACCTGCGGAAAATTACGGGTTGGGATATGGCTTAGAATATAAAATAATCTTTTAATAATTATGATTTTAAAGAAAAGACTGATCTTCTTATTAGTAAGTTTCATTACAATTTTGACTGGTTGCAGCAATCCTGAAATTAATGAAATTAATATTGGTTTTATAGGTCCGCTCTCCACTCGTGCTACAGATTTAGGTATTGCGCCATCACAAGCAATGCAACTTGCTGTAGAAAAGTACAATTCTTCGAAAACAGAAAATCAGCCAACGATTAATTTATTTATCGAAGATGATAAGTGGGAAAAACAACTGGCATTACCTGCCTATGAAAAGCTCCGTAAAGAACATAACATAGATATTGTATTTATTAGCAATACCGATGGTACAATAGAAATACAAGATAAAATAATGGAAGACGGGGTTATTGCCATTAACCCTTTAAATAATGACAAATTATTATCCTCTTTAAATAAAAACACCTTTAAAATTGCTAAATCCACAGAGGAGGCTCATAAGGCATTAGGGATAAGATTGATTGAACTTGGCTTAAAAAAAACCTTAATCCTGCATTATCCAAATGATTTTATGACTATTGGAGGAAATGCTATGAAAGACATCTTAACAGAAAATGGTATTGAGAATAAATTAATTGAGGTGGCTAAAAACCAAACCGACTTCATCGAAATTCTCAAGAATGCTAAGGAAGAGGAAACTGAAGCATATGTCTTTTTAGGTTATAGGGATTTTGGGTTTGCAATGAAACAGGCAAGAGATCTTGGAATTGAAGCACCATTTTTTGGTTCTACAACCTTACTTGATTCGGTTTTCTTTTCAAATTCTGAAGGAGCAATCATTGGAACCGAATGTACATTCTTTACTCCTTTAGATGGAAACTATATTTTGGCGAGTGAGTTTTTGAATGATTATAAAAAGAGATTCGATTATACACCTTTTTCGATATGGCCTCCAATGCAGGCTTTCGATGCCATGAATATTGTGTTAAATGAGGTAAAAATGGTAAATGAAGATAAAAACAAGGATGAAACTTTAGAGAATTGGCTTAGAAATCGTTTATTTAAGGTTAGATATTATCAAGGAGTTTGCGGAAATATTTCTATTACAGAAGATGGCTCTTCAAGAGGAATTTATTTTTCATTATATAAAGTAGAATCTGATGGTAAGCTCATAAAGATAAAACGCTAAAAACCGACCCCAAACCTACTAATGAAAATACGTACTAAATTAATCCTAAGTTTTGGCGTCATAATTAGTGTCCTGTGCATAGAAATTGTGCTAAATAAAATAATTAGCGACAATGCTGCAGAAACCTATCAAAAATTAAAAACGCAAGCACTTCCTGCGCTTAGGGTTCTGGATAAATTTGAATCTATAAATAATGAGCTTTTTTTTACTTACTTCTAATAAAGTTTATAATAGCAACCTCCCTTTAGATAGTCAGAATAGATTAAATGGAATTTTAGAAGTAGAACTCCCCTATTTAAAAACCGAACTTTTTCTATTATCTGAAAATTTAGAAGAGAACGATGAGATCGCTTTAAAGTCACCAGAGATTATAGAATTAACGAATGAGTTAATTGAATTGGGTAATAATATCAACACTCTTTTAATACTTAAGGATGATTATACCGATAGTGCAAAAATGCAAACTGCTGTTACTTTAGTTGATGAAGATATTTCTAGAAAGCACGAACAGCTAAACACTAGCTTATTACTTCTTAAAATTAATTACGGTAATCTATTAGAAGATTATCAAAATGAAGTTGCCCAAAACTTGAAGTCACTTTCTAATATTATTTTAATTACCGGAATTCTAGGGATTCTATTTGGAATTGCAATAGCTTATTTAGTTATTAAATCAATCTCCAAACCTATAAACGCTTTAAATACTGCTGCCCTTCGTGTTAGTAGTGGAGATTATGATGCCGGAATTACGCTTGATGGAAAGGATGAACTAGCATCTTTAGGCGCCTCTTTTAATATTATGACCTCCTCCTTAAGAAGTAATTTTGAATTAATAAAAAGCAATAATGAGGAGATAAAGGAACAGGAAGAAAGAATTAGAAAAGTTATTGAAGCCTCGCCTTCTGCACTCATCTTAATGGATTCCAAGAAGAAAATTTCTTTAATTAATGCTCAAACAGAAAAACTATTCGAGTTTTCTAGGCAAGAACTTATTGGTGAACCTGCAGAAAAATTAATTCCTTCACGCTTATTAAATAAAGAAACTGTAGTTAATGATATTTTTTCTTCTAAAAATAGAATTGATACGCTTGGAATAGAACAAAATTTTTATGGGCTAACCAAAAATAATGGAGAAGTTCCTATTGAAGTTAGATTGAGTTTTATTGAAATACACGAGCAAGATATGATCTTAGCTTCTATAGTAGATATTACAGAAAGAAAACATCAGGAAGCAGAGATTAAAAAATACGTAGAACAGCTTAAATCCAAAAATAAAGAACTCGAACAGTTTTCATACATCACCTCACATGATTTGCAGGAGCCATTAAGAACAGTTTTAAGTTTTATAGATCTTATTCAAGAAGATTATAGTGATAAACTGGACGAGGAATTAAATGTGTATTTAAAATACATATCTGATGCTTCCAATAGAATGAGTAGCTTAATTAAAAGCTTGCTAGATTATTCTAGAATTGGACACAAAGGAGACCTTAAATCTATCGATTGTAATATTCTATTAGAGGGTGTTACTGCAGATCTAAAATACAAAATAGATAAGTCCCAAGCGGAGATTAGTTTTAATGAGCTTCCAACCGTAGAAGGATTTAATTTAGAGTTGAGACTGCTATTTCAGAATTTAATTACAAACGCTATTAAGTTTCGAAAGAAGACTGATAAACCCAAAATTGATATCTCCTTTGAAGATAAACGCTCTCACTGGCAATTTAATATCGCCGATAACGGAATAGGAATTCGAGATGAATTTCAAGACAAAATATTTGTAATTTTTCAAAGATTACATAATAGAGAAGAATACGATGGCACCGGGATAGGACTTTCGCACTGTAAAAAAAATTGTAGAATTACACGGTGGGGAAATTTGGGTAACATCTGAAGAAGGTTTAGGAAGCACCTTCCATTTTACAATTCCTAAAAGTATAATATAAAACTATGGATAATAATTTGAATTGTATTTTATTAATCGACGACGATGAGGCTGTAAATTTTATACATAATAGAGTCATTCAAAAATCTGGATGTGCGAAGGAAGTTGCCATTTCTCGAAATGGACAAGAAGCAATAGATTTTTTAACCACTATGGTAGATGGTAAATATCCACAGCCGGATCTTATATTTTTAGATATTAATATGCCAGTCATGAACGGGTGGGAATTTCTTGAAGAATATACAAAACTGGAAAAAGAGCAAAAAGGGAAAGAAATAATTGTAATGCTTACAACCTCGTTGAATCCCGATGATAAAGAATTGGCTAGGAAAGCTGGAAATATAGACGATTTTCATTCTAAGCCATTAAGTGTAGAAGATTTAAATAAAATACTTGAAAAGGTTTTATAATCATCAGTTTCAACAAATAATATATTGAACTAAAAGGCCCCCAAAATTAACTTTAGGGACTTTTTAATATCTTCAAAAGATCTTTCTTAAACACTTAAAATTCAGCATTTATTTGCTGACGTAATTTTCTGGCATAATCCTCTTCTAACCAATCTCTATAATTCTTTGTGCTTTTACTAATGCAATAAGAATATTGTTTTATTCTTGAAGAAATATCGTCTTTCAATTCTTTGGCAAGAATTCTTGCATCAAAAACATCTTCACTATTCTCTACGCACATTTTCACATGTTGTTCCATAGACCATTCTAATACAGCTTTAGATTTAAGACCTTTCCGAATTACCACATCATAAGCCTCTTCCACATCAAAATCTACATTCTCGGACTGCTGAAATTGCTCTCTCATCTCAGGAGGCATCACATATTTAAATTCACGCTCAATTTCTTCGTCACTCAGTAAATTCTCGAAATAGAAATCAGGAGATCTAAAAAGTTGTTTCCAGTCTACAGCTGCACTCCAATGTCCAAATCTTACAACATTATTACCAAGATCTATAACGTTAAATTCAGATTTATTCTTTAAAATCCTGGAACCACGTCCTATCATTTGAAAATAAAGAGTTAGCGATTTGGTTGCTCTGTTTAATATAATGGTTTCTACGGAAGGTTCATCAAAACCAGTTGTTAGAATACTTACAGAGGTAACAATGGCATCTGGAGTATGCTTAAACCACTTTAAGATATCCTTTCTGTCTTGTTTACTGGTGGTGTTATCCAAGTGTCTAATTGGAAAACCTGCATTTCTAAAAGTTTCATAAACTTCCTTGGACGTATTAATACCATTATTAAAAATAAGGGTTTTCTTATTTTTAGATTTATCCAAATAGGCATTCAAGAGTTTTTCCTGCATGCTCATATTAGAATAAAGCTCTTCTGATGATTTCACTGTATAATCACCGTTGATCCCAACTTTAAGAGACTGCAAACCTACATCGTAGCTAAAAACATTAGCCCTTGCCAAGAAACCTTTACTAATTAAGGACCCAATAGAATCTCCCACAATAAGTTCCCTATAATTATCCTTCATAGGAAGTTTAATATTAGAGCTAAGTGGCGTTGCAGTTACTCCCAGAATAAAACACTTTTCAAAAAACTTAAATAATTTTCTGAAAGAATTATAATGTGCTTCATCTATAATAACTAAACCTATGTCTTCGATTTCTAATTTTTCGTCATGAAGCCTATTATTAAGTGTTTCCACCATGGCCACAAAACACATGTAATCTTCTTGATCTGGGAGCTCTTTTACTTTACTATTTATAATTTTATTAAGCACTCCAAATTCAGAAAGCATTTTTGAAGTCTGCTTACAAAGTTCAATTCTGTGAGTTAATATTAAAACCTTTTTATTGGTACGTTGGATAAATTCTCTTACAATAGATGAAAATATAACTGTTTTACCCCCTCCCGTAGGAAGCTGATAGAGTAAGTTATAATGATTTGGGTGTGCATCTATTACATTGAAAATCTTATCAATGTCTACCTGTTGGTAGTCGTAAAGTACTTTATCATTCTTTTTTTCTTCAAGTCCAAATGTTTCAACAGTCATATTTTCTGATTTCAGCAAGTTTGCAAAAATAGCAGATTTTTAAGTTATACTAAAATGTTTAGGCACATTTAAGTTTTTTTAGATTTTATACTATAATAAATAATTATTTATTAATTTTATTTGCTCCTGCAAAACCATAAAATTCAATCATTTATCCAGTCCTTTAAATGTATTTAATTACCATCTAAAACGTATATTTTAATTAGCAATATTTAAAATATGTGAGTTACACCCCCCCTGTTAAAAACCTAAGTTATGGGAAAAAAACAGGAACTTAAGGTAAGAAATCAGCAAAAACTAAAAGATTGCGAGATAATTAAGAAAATGGATCCTAAATCTAAGGAAAGTTTTCTCGCTCTTTTTCATGAGGAAAGTTGGCCCAAAAACACGTGTATCCTCAATCAAGAAAAATTATTTTATCATTTCTATATTATACTTTCCGGTAGAATAAAAATGTACCAAGTAGATGATGTAAATGGTAAAGAACTAACACTTTTTTTATTATCGAAAAATGATGTTTTTGATCTTTACTGCCTATTAGATGGTACCAAACACAATGTGTATTATGAATGTTTAGACGATGCAATAGTATTGGCGGCACCAATGGAAGACATTAGAAAATGGCTGAAAGATAATCCTGAAAATTATGAGCAAATTCTTCCTTATGCGGGTAAACAGTTACGTCTGCTGGAGGATTTTGTTTCAGATATCACCTTTGCAGATATTTCTACTCGGCTTCTAAACCTGCTTATTAAAAATGTGAATCATAAATCCCAAAATCTTGAGCTAATAAATGATCTTTCCAATAAAGAGATCGCTAATTTAATTGGTTCTACTCGAGCTGTGGTTAATAGACACCTTCAAAAATTGAAACAATTAGGCTCAATTAAAGTTTCTAGGAAAAAAATGGAAATTAAAAATCTCAAATTGTTACTTAATATGTTAGCTGAAAAAAAAGAAAAATAAATAATGATGTAGTTGTGCTACTTAGGTATTAGTAATTAGAAAATCACTCTAATACCTTTAAGCTATTATTAACATAAATATATATATTATGAAAAAGGTAATTTTATTTCTATTCGTTTTATGTTGTGGGTTTGCAACAATGCAAGCACAAGAAGTTATCCAATTGGATGAAGCGCGACTTGGCTTTGAACTAGAAGCAATTGAAGTTAATTCTGAATTTGGAGAAATTAGATGTATTGTAAAAGAAAGCTATACTGGCGAGTTCTCTGAAAATCCAATTAGATTCATGACCGAAAAATTTGATTTTAAAGACTTACTATCTGCAATTGTAAATAAGGATCAATTTGATGAATATCTTGTAACTTTTAATAGTTCTAAAGGTTTTCTAGAAGCTATCTACACCAACGACGGTGAATTGGTTCAAACCTACCAAAAATTTCAAGATATAGCCCTACCTCCTGCGGTAAGAAATCAGCTTTACCTTGAGAACAAAGGATGGACAGCAATTAGCAATAAATATACTGCTAGCGGTAAAAGCGATCGAATAGACAAAGAGGTTTATAAAATTAAACTCGAAAATGGTAACAAGAAGAGAACAGTGAAAATTGTACCTAGCGCTACCCAAGTTGGTTTTGTAAGTAATTAATTAGTACCCCTTGAAAGTTAAAAAATGATGTCCTTTTATAAATATATATAACGTGAGATTCAAGGAACCGCCCTATGGTAAGTTCCTTGAAATCTTATAAAAATAAGTCTGAAGATAAGTACCTATCTCCACGATCACATACAATACTAACTACAACTCCTTCTTCTAACTCTTCACATAATCTAACCGCTGCACTGGCAGCACCTCCGCTACTCATACCAGCGAATATTCCTTCATCATTAGCCAAGCGTTTTGCCATTTTTTTTTGCTTCAACATCACTTACTTCTAAAACCCGATCCACTTTTTTGGGATTAAAAATTTTTGGTAAATATTCTTTAGGCCATTTTCTAATTCCAGGAATCCTAGATTCATCTGTAGGTTGTACACCTACAATCCGAATAGCACCATTTTGTTCTTTCAAAAATGTAGAGGTTCCCATTATTGTACCTGTGGTTCCCATGGATGAGACAAAGTGGGTTATTTCTTGATTGGTATCTCTCCAAATTTCCGGACCTGTAGTTTTATAATGTGCTTTCCAGTTATCGTTATTAGCAAATTGATTGATCATAAAATAATCACCTGAATTTACTTTTTCTTCAGCATAATCTCTAGCATACTCTATACCTCCATCTGCATCGGTTAAAGTAACTTTTGCACCAAAGGCTCTCATCGTTTGCACCCTTTCTATAGTAGAATTCTCCGGCATTACTAATTCTATATTCAGTTTAAATATCCCGGCTATCATGGCTAATGCAATTCCTGTATTACCGCTTGTTGCTTCAATAAGCTTAGAGTCTTTATTAATGTCTCCCCGCTCCAATGCGCTTTTAATCATATTATAGGCGGCGCGATCTTTTACACTTCCTCCCGGATTTTGTCCCTCTAATTTTAAATAAAGACTAACCTTTGGGTTTTTAATTAAGGTTTCCGTTTTAACCAACGGCGTATTACCAATTAAATCTAATATTGAATTACCCATTTTTTACCGAATTTTTAATTTTAATTTGAGGATCATGAGAAACCATAGAATTTGATGGAACCGAAGCTGTTAACCATACATTTCCTCCTATAGTGCTATTTGCTCCAATTACAGTATCTCCACCTAAAATAGTTGCATTGGCGTAGATGGTGACATTTTCTTCTATTGTAGGATGGCGCTTTTTATTCCTTAACTCCCGATTTACTGATAAAGCTCCTAAGGTAACCCCTTGATAAACCTTCACATTATCTTCAATAACACAGGTTTCCCCTATAACAACTCCAGTAGCATGATCTATAAAAAATGGCACTCCTATTTTAGCTCCGGGATTAATATCGGTACCGGTTAGTCTGTGGGCACATTCAGACATTAATCTTGGCACCAAAGGGAGCCCAAATTTCCTAAACTCATGGCTTAGCCTATAAATAGCGATTGCAAAAAATCCTGGATACGCCAAGTAAACCTCCTCAATAGAATTTGCAGCAGGATCATGTTTCAAAATTGCGTTAGCGTCTTTATTCAACTTTTCAAGAATATTAGGTAATTTTTGTAAATAGGATTCCCATATTTCTTTACAGGGTTTGTTTGGTTCCCAACACACTAGTTCTACTAATTCTTGAAAGTCCTTTTCTAAAACTGCAATATTACTTTCTACAGGAGTATCACTATCAAACAAAGTATAAAACAACTTATGGGTAAATGCTTCAGTTTTTTCCCGAATCACATACCTTAAGTTAGGTAATTGTTTTTGCTCTTGAATATTATTAATAATCTCACCTTTTTTCATCATAAAACAATTCTTAGTGCAAATTTAAAACATGTAAAATTACGCTCTTTCATTTTCAAAGTTATGGATTTCAAAGAGATCATTTTGAAAACATTTCGTTGAGTTTACTCTCTAAATTTTCCTGTTCAATTTTAACACATTACATTAGTTAAAATTATATTAATACCAAAAATGAGTTTTTAAAATTCTGTAAATTAGCGTATTAACCATTTAAAAAAAA
>NZ_AJLT01000059.1 GCF_000258765.1 Gillisia marina | reverse complement strand
GAAGAGGTGGTCACACAAGATTCTGAAGAAGCTCCGGTTATTCAGAAAAAAGCAGAGAAGAAACCTGTGATCCAAGAAACAAAAGTGGAGCCTAAAAAATTGCCACCTGCAAAGAAACCAGATCCAACACCGGATAAGTCTACTACAGATGCTATGAGTAGTATTTTAAATGGGCCAAAAAGCGATGGAACAGCAACCGGTGGAGAAGGGAACGATAGAGTTGCCGGAGATAAAGGAAGCAGAGATGGAGACCCCAATGCTAGTGCGTATTATGGAAATGGATCAGGTTTAGATGGCGATGGAAATTACCGTTTAGGAGGAAGAAAAGCTTTGAACAAGGAGAAGATTCCGCAGGATTGTAATCAGTCTGGAATTGTGGTTGTAGAAATTAAAGTGAATCAAAACGGGCAAGTAATAAGTGCAAGTCCAGGACATAGAGGTACTACTAACAGTGCAACTTGTCTAACAGAACCGGCAAGAAAGGCTGCACTAGCTACAAGATTTAATAGTGATTCTAATGCACCTTCTGTGCAAACAGGATATATTACCTATAATTTTAAATTATCTGAATAGTGCTTACGTATTCTAAAACTGTTGAATGGATGTTTCAGCAGTTGCCAATGTATCAGCGTGTAGGAGCTGATGCCTTCAAAAAAGATCTTTCCAATAGTGTCAATTTATCAGAATTCTTGGGAAATCCCCACAAGAATTTTAAGTCCGTTCATGTTGCGGGCACTAATGGGAAAGGTTCTACAAGTCATATGTTAGCTTCAATTCTTCAAGAAGCGGGCTATAAAGTAGGATTGTACACTTCGCCACATCTTCTAGATTTTAGAGAACGAATCAAGATCAATGGAAAGGAAATTCCAGAAAATGAAGTCATACAATTTATCGCTGAAAATAAAGCATATTTAGAAGCTCAGAAACTATCTTTTTTCGAAATGACTGTAGGTTTGGCTTTTAGTTATTTCAGCAAAGAAAAGGTAGATATGGCTGTTATTGAAGTAGGTTTAGGTGGAAGGTTAGACTCCACAAACATTATTAAGCCCATTCTTTCTATTATCACCAATATTGGACTAGATCACACCAATATGTTAGGCAATACCCTTGCCGAAATTGCTTCAGAAAAAGCTGGGATTATTAAACCGGATACTCCCGTTATAATTGGTGAGTTTCAGGAAGAAACCTATCCAGTTTTTCAAAAGATAGCCGAAATAAATTCAGCAGAAATTTCACTCGCTTCTAAAACCGATATTCAGTTAAAAACAGATTTAAAAGGCGATTATCAGAAAAAAAATACTAGGACTGCATATGTTGCAGCTCAATTTCTTCAATCCAATGGTTTTAAAATTTCTTCAGAAAGCATAAAGCAAGGATTACGCTCTGTTATAGCGAATACAGGGCTTCAAGGTAGGTGGCAGCAAATCAATTCAAATCCAAAGGTTATTTGCGATACCGCTCATAATAAGGAAGGTTTAACGTATGTATTAAATCAGCTAAAGAAAGAATCTTATAAGGAACTACATATCGTTCTAGGTTTTGTGAACGATAAAAAATTAGAAGATGTTTTAGCTTTATTTCCAAAAAATGCTACTTATTATTTTTGCAAACCTAATATTCCACGAGGATTGGATGAAAGAATCTTGTTTCAGGAGGCTTCAAATTTCAATTTAAAGGGGAATGTATACTCTAGCGTAAAAAAAGCATATCAAGTCGCGTTAAGTCAAGCAAATGATACAGATCTTATTTTTATAGGGGGTAGTACTTTTGTGGTAGCCGATGTGTTAGCTCTTTAACACAAAATTCTTATATTTTATCGACTATACTCCTTGAAATCGAGAGTTAATGACATATTTTTTATAAATTAGTATGAATGTATTAGCTGCTCACGCTACATATTTAGAGGCTATACTCATTATTTGATTTTTCCTCCCTTTTATACCCCATAGTTTTTTAAGAATAATTTCAGGCAAGACTCAACTCGCCCTGCTAATTATATTTTTTACTAACTAAACTTTTATTACTATGAAGACTTTAAACACTTTATTGAAGGGTATTGGTATGTTATTTCTGTTAACGGCTTATGCAAGTTTCGCGCAGGATAATGCAAACGCTTCAGCGGAATTTGAACCTGTTTATGTAACCATCACAACTGCCCACTGGAATCCAGATCCGGATGTGAATTTTGATGATTGGAAAGCTACTGAAAAGAAGTATTTTGATAAGGTTACTATGAAAAATGATTTGATTCTTAGCTCCGGATATTATACTCATTACTTTACGCCTGATAATTCTGAGGTTGTCTTGGTGAATGTTTATAAAAATTGGGAGGATATTGAAAAGGCAAATGAAAAGAATGAGGAATTGGCAAAGGCAGCTTGGCCGGATGAAGCGGCTAGAAAAGCTTTTTTCGATAAACAAGGTAAATATTATACTCCGTACCATAGCGACGAAATATATCTTTCGTTACCTTATACTTTCGATAATCAGGTAGAATCTGAGGAGCCTAAAGTGGTGTATTTAAGAAATAACGAAATGTCCTTAAATGGGAATAACAAACCAGAATTGATGAAGGAATATTTTGAAAAAGTAACTAAAAACCTTACTTCCTTAAAAGCGTATTATACACATAGGCATCTTTGGGGTTCCGATAGTCGGCAATTTGGCGAAGCTTATTTCTACGATAATTTCGCCGACATAGAAAAAACCTTTGATGAAATTGAAGAACTAGAGAAAAAAGCTTGGCCGGATGAAGCTAAACGAGAAGAATTTATGAAGGAAAGAGGAAAGATGTTCACTGGAAAACATGCCGATTATGTTTATAGAACGGTACCCGGATTAATGAAATAGAGATGGTATTTATTTGACTCTGAGTCTTTCTGATTCAGAGTCATTTTTTATATGGAAGGTTTGGAGATTTCCATATTTTCTGAAGTTAAAATTATTTTATTTTTTTTTAAATATTAGTTTGTCATATTCAAAATGTAGTCTATATTTGCATCCGCATTCAAGCGTTTGCGGGCAATTAGCTCAGTTGG
>NZ_AJLT01000058.1 GCF_000258765.1 Gillisia marina | reverse complement strand
TTTTTTGATATGCTTTTATGTTTTAACTTTGTAAACAATATTAACAATTAATATGCCTACCTTTTCTTAATGGCTTCCCAAAATATATATATTCTGGCAATAGAATCTTCATGCGATGATACTGCCGCCGCTATACTAAAAAACGATACTTTATTGTCCAATATTGTTGCTACCCAAGAGGTGCATCAAAAATTTGGAGGTGTTGTTCCAGAACTCGCATCCAGAGCACATCAACAAAATATTGTTCCCGTAATTCATCAGGCAATTGCTGAGGCAAATATCGACAAAAAAGACATATCTGCAATCGCCTTTACTAAAGGTCCTGGTTTAATGGGATCGCTCCTAGTTGGAACTTCATTTGCCAAATCTTTGGCGCTAGGTCTTAACATTCCTTTAATAGAAGTGAACCATATGCAAGCGCATATTTTAGCTCACTTTATAAAAGAGCAAAATTTTAAAATTCCAGAATTTCCTTTTCTAGCGTTAACAATTAGTGGTGGGCATACTCAAATTGTAAAAGTGACCAGCCATTTTGAGATGGAAGTTATTGGCCAAACCATAGATGATGCGGTGGGAGAAGCTTATGATAAAAGTGCAAAGATCATGGGCTTGCCTTATCCAGGTGGACCTTTAATAGATAAATATGCACAACTTGGCAATCCTAAAGCCTATAAATTTACCAAACCAAAAGTGGGTGGTTTAGATTTTAGCTTCAGTGGGTTAAAAACTGCCATCCTTTATTTTCTTCAGAAAGAAATAAAAGAGAATCCTAATTTTATTGAAGATAACAGAAATGACATCTGTGCCTCTATTCAATATACCATTGTAAATATTTTGATGGATAAGCTCAAAAAGGCAGTGAAAGAAACGGGAATCAATCAAATCGCAATTGGAGGCGGAGTTTCCGCCAACAGTGGAATCCGGAAAGCTTTAAAAGGAGGAGAAAGCAAATACGGTTGGAAAACCTATGTGCCAAAATTTGAATATACTACAGATAATGCTGCGATGATTGGAATTGTGGGATATTATAAATATTTAGCAAAGGACTTTACAGATCTTTCGGTAACCGCGCAACCGCGATACAAAATTTAAAAAGATGCAGTTATTTTACCATCCAGATATAGCCGAAGAAGCTGAACAAATTATTTTCCCTAAAGAGGAAAGTAAACATATAGTGAAGGTATTGCGTAAGAAGGAAGGCGAGCTTTTACATGTAACCAATGGAAAAGGTTTTTTGTTTATTTCTGAACTTACCTTGATTACGCCACAACAATGTATCGCGAAGGTTATTAAGGTTGAAGCTGAAGAAAAACCCAGCTATTATTTGCATATGGCAGTAGCTCCAACAAAAATGAACGACCGTTACGAATGGTTCCTGGAGAAAGCAACCGAAATTGGAGTGATGGAAATAACACCAATTTTATGTGATCACAGTGAGCGAAAAGTGGTTAAATTAGATCGCTTTGAAAGAGTATTACAAAGTGCGATGAAACAGTCTTTGCATTTTACAATGCCTAAACTCAATCAGCCAGTGAGATTCTCTGAGTTTGTTACCGATACTCCGGAGGGAAATAAATTTATAGCACATTGCGAAGATGAGATAGAAAAAAAATCTTTGCAACATTCTTTAGAATTAGGTGAAAAATGCATTATTTTAATAGGACCTGAAGGAGATTTTTCTTCAGAAGAAATCACTTTAGCAATCCAAAATAATTGGAAGCCTGTAAGTTTAGGGAGCACAAGATTAAGAACAGAAACAGCCGCGATTGTAGCTTGCCATACCGTAGCATTGTTCAACGAAGAATAATTTTAAATGAAACAAGCTGTTAGCATATTGTTATTTTGTCTGTTTGGACTATCAATGTCTGGGCAGGAAATTGCTTTGCTAAAATATCAAGGTGGTGGAGATTGGTATGCAAATCCCACGGCTCTTCCAAATCTTATAAAATTTTGCAATCAAAATATCAATACCGCGATAAAGGTTAAGGTTGAAACTGTTACGCCAGAAAGCATTGCTATATTTCAATATCCTTTTATCCACATGACAGGTCATGGAAATGTATTTTTCAGCAACGAAGAAGCAGAAAACCTTAGAACGTATTTGTTAGGAGGAGGATTTCTTCATATAGATGATAACTACGGGATGAATGATTTTATTAGAACTGAATTAAAAAAAAGTGTTTCCTAATAAAGAACTACAGGAATTACCGGCATCTCATCCTATCTTTAGCAGTGCATTTAATTTCCCAAATGGCTTGCCTAAGATTCACGGACATGATGGTTTTGCACCACAGGCTTTAGGAATATTTGAGAATGACAGGCTCGTTTTATTATTCACTTTTGAAAGTGATCTTGGGGATGGCTGGGAAGATCCCGCGGTGCACAACGATCCGCCGGATGTGCGTTTAAAAGCCTTGCAAATGGGTGCTAATATTATTAAATACGTTTTTGAGAATTGAGCTTACAATTAGATCACTCCGAACATTCTGAAGCTAAAAATAAATTTCCCATCATTATTCTAACAGATAATATAATGGGCGAAGCAATATTGGAAGCATCTTTAGGCTTGCTGATGCTTTTAACATTGAAAAAGTAATTTTTTCGGGGTCACCTATCAACTTAAAAAGCAATCGGCTTCGAAGAACTGCCAGAGGAACTTTCGAAAAAGTGGATTTTGATTATACAGAAAATATTCTAGAAACAATTGAAAGTTATATATCCAAGGGTTATAAACCTGTGGCACTGGAAATAACTTCAGATAGTGTCCAGCTAGATCAACTTAAACTTACTTTTGATTCAAAAATATTACTGATTATTGGAAATGAACGACACGGAATAAGTGAAATGGTTTTAGATGCCGTTCAAACTAAAGTTCATATTCCCATGTTTGGAAATAACAGCAGTATGAACGTTTCTCAGGCCGCAGGAATTGCTTTGTACGAATTTTCAAAAACCTTTCTTACCTTTCGTCAGAAATAATATCTTTACCCTGTGAACGCAAAAACATTTTCTTACGGGATTTTAAGGGCTTTAGGAATTATAGTAGGAGTCTTTCTTCTCTTATATTTCCTTTATATAATACAATCTGTACTGGTATATATCGCCATCGCTGGAGTTATTTCTCTAATTGGTAGGCCAATCGTTATTTTTTTACGATCTAGACTTAAAGTACCCAACTTAGCCGCAGTATTCATTGTGCTTCTTTTCGTGTTAGCAGTATTCATAGGGATAATTTTAGTTTTTGTACCAATTGTAATTGAGCAAAGTCATCACTTAGGCCAAATAGACGTTGAGGCTTTTAAGAGCGATATCAATTTAATGAACGAGCAGATAAATGATTATCTGGGAGTTGAGGATATCAATCTAATGGAAAGCTTGAAGCAAAGTGAACTTGTTCAAAGCTTCGATGTAAATCTTATTCCGAAGTTTTTAAACAGTGTTTTTGGAATCTTGGGAGCCACTTTAATCGCTGTTTTTGCCATCATGTTTATTTCCTTCTTTCTTTTAAAGGATAGTAAATTAATGTTGAATAGTATTTTAGTATTCGCTAATAAGGGAGAAGAGGATAAATTTCAGAGAGTTTTTAATAAAATTAAAATCTTATTATCTAGATATTTTGTGGGTCTTACGTTGCAGGTATTTGTATTGTTCATTTTATATTTTTTATTACTAAGTATTTTTGAAATAAACAATCCTTTGGCAATTGCCTTTATATGTGCTTTCTTAAATTTAGTTCCTTATTTGGGGCCTATTTTCGCAGGGATATTAATGGCTTTATTTGTAATTTCCAGCAACCTTGGAGCCGATTTTCAAGTCGTAATTTTACCAAAACTTATTTTTGTGATGATGGGTTATTCCATTGCTCAATTGATAGATAATTTGATAAGTCAGCCCATGATTTTTGGGGCAAGCGTCAGGTCACATCCTTTAGAGATTTTTCTTATTATTCTTATTGCAGGTCTTATGTTCGGAATTATTGGAATGGTAGTAGCAGTTCCTTTTTACACTGCACTAAAAGTAGTTGCCAAAGAAACATTAAGTGAATATAAGATCGTTAAGAGACTTACCCGAGATCTTTAAATCTATAGGCTTGAACAAAGCACTTTTACATCCAGAAGTTAAAAAGTTTATTAAGAAGCATTTGGCTTCAGATTTAACTAAGCTTATTCTTAAAGGATCTCCTTTTCCGGAGCTTAGCATTCAAGAAATTGCAATCCAGATTACCGGAATTAATAAGGCGAAAAATAAATTGCCAACATGGTTTGAAAATAAGAATATTCTCTATCCTCCTAATTTAAATTTAGAACAAACTTCTTCAGAAATCACTGCTAACTATAAAAGTGGATTAATTAGCGGTGATACTCTTATAGACCTAACCGGCGGATTTGGAATAGACGATTATTATTTTGCGAAAAGGTTTCAAAAAGTAATTCATTGTGAGCTTAACGAAGCGCTTTCCAAATTAGCAGCGCATAATTTTTCAGAATTAAAGGCATCTAATATTGAAGCATATGCTGGGGATGGAATCCAATTCTTAAAGGAGTTAGATGAAAAAGTAGATTGGATTTACTTGGATCCAGCCAGAAGAGATGACTATGGCGGTAAAGTATTTCTTCTGGAACAATGCACTCCCAATGTACCAGATAACTTAAAATTGCTTTTTCAGAAATCGGACAATATCTTAATCAAGTCCTCCCCTCTCTTGGATCTTTCTGCCGGAATTGCTGGATTAAGAAAAGTAGTAGAAATCCATATTGTTTCAGTAAATAATGAAGTGAAAGAGCTACTATGGATCTTAAATAGAAATATTTCGAAGGAGATAAAGATCAAAACTATTAATATCACCAAGAAGGAAACTCAGTATTTTGAAGGGGTTTTAGATGATCCAGCAATTGAAGGTTCAAAATATAGCCAGCCATTAAAATTCCTATATGAGCCCAATCCGGCGATTATGAAATCTAAGCTTTTTGACGACTTATCTAAAAAAACCAATACTTCTAAGATGCATTCAAACTCTCATTTATTTACTTCTGAAGAATTTCTGACTTTCCCCGGAAGAAGCTTCGAGATCATAGATATTTTTCCTTACAATAAGAAAGCTCTAAAAAAGTCCTTGAAACTTAATAAGGCAAATATTAGCATTAGAAATTTTCCGAAATCTGTGAGTGAATTGAGAAAGGAATTGAAAATTCAAGATGGTGGGAATGAATATCTCTTTTTTACCACAGATCTTAATCATAATAAAATTGTTTTGGTTTGTAGAAAAGTTTAAACTCTATTTATAAATTATTATAGCATCCTACTTTCGTCAAGCTGAACTTGTTTCAGCTTCTATTTTATTTAAAACTCATTCACATTAAGATTTTGAAATAAATTCAGGATGACACATCTTGATCCTAAGCTGACGTCATGAGTCTAGCGAAGAATCTCTAATGACTCTTATTCCTCAAATCTACAAATAACACCGGTTTTCTACTGCCAATTGGGTTTTTTAAATTATTAATTTCAGTATCGCTAATCATTTCGATATTAGGAATCACGTGTAATCGTATTTGAAAATGCTGTTTTAAACCTTCTAGTTCCAAGTTAGAAATTGAGTTCGGAATTTTAATGGTAAGTAAATCCATTCCAGTTTCATCCTTTTCAACCACGACTACAAAATTAGAAATCACATTAAATTCTACCATTACATCTATAATATGCTGAGGATATAAACTGGTGCCTTTATATTTAATATGCTGTTTCTTTCTACCCAAAACAGGACTTAATCGTATGGTATTTCTACCACATTTGCATATTTCATTCGTATAGCTCACTAAATCTCCAGTAGCAAAACGGATTAGCGGCATGGTTTGAACCTGTAAGGTAGAAAATACTAACTCCCCTATTTCTCCGATTTTTACCGGATTACCTTCCTCATTTAAAACTTCTGTATAAACCAATTCCGGCTGAATGTGGGCTCCTAAATGATGTTCGCATTCCGTAAAGGCTGTAGACATTTCGGTAGAAGCATAAGTCGAAAATAGCTCGATATCCCAAAGTTCTGTGATCTTTTTTCCTAAAGCATTCAATTCGAAATTCTGATCTCTTAGAGGTTCCCCGATACAAATTGCAGCTTTTACAGATGAGTTTTTGTAATCTATTGCATTCCCTTCTGCGTATTCTATCATTTTCAGCAAAAAGGAGGGCACAGCTACTAAATAATTCGGTTTAAAGCGCTCTATGGAATCCCATTGCAAATGTGGTAATCCGCTGCCGGTTCTAATAATTCCGGCGCCTAGCTTTCTTAAACCTAGATAATAAGCCATCCCCGCAATGAATCTTCTGTCCAGTGTGGTTGTAATTTGAACTTTATCTCCTTTTACTAATCCAATCATTTGGAAAGATTGCATTTCATTTAAAGCTAAGCGTTCCAAGTCAGCCTCGTTGTAAAGAAAATTCACTGGACTGCCCAAAGTGCCGGAGGTTGTAACATGGTCTATGATGTCTTCTTGTGGCACACATAAAAATTCGTCATTGTATTGTTGAAGATCTTCTTTTGTCGTTACCGGAATTAAACTTAATTCGGCTTCCGTCTTTATTTCACTTATATCTATACCATGTTCTTTAAAAAGCCTCTTATAAAATTTAGAATTCCTTTGAACATATAATAACTGTTTTTGCAATTCCAGCCATTGGATTCTTGCAATTTTCTCAATAGATTCAGTTTGGATAGGAGTCATATTCTAAAGTTTTCGGTAAGATTTAGCAATCATTTTTTCAAGATATTTCACGTCTGTTAAGGTAGTAACTTCTCTGCTACTAGCTTGTTTAAAATATATAATTGCTTTTTTATATTCTTTTTTCTGATAATAATAATCTCCAGCCAGAGCATAACCTTTCCAATAATTCGGATTTAACTGAATCAATTTATCTAGACCTTCGGTTCTAACACCTTTTTCATCTGTAATCAATTGATGAAACTCTCTGTATAGCTTCCTGAATTCTTCGTAATCTTTATAGGCGTCAGAATAAATAAATTTATCTACAGGAATAGTTTCTGAAGCATTCACCACACTTTCTAGATTAGAACCTTTTCCAAAAATCCCAAAAGCTTCATTTAGATCATAGGCTACAAAAGCTCCTAACTGGTAGGGATTTGCACTCACCCAAACTTTTCCCTCCTCAGGTTTAAAAATAATTCCGTGATGAGCGAGTAGTTGATTGAGCGCTTTTTCATTCCCGAAACCCAAATCGGCACCTTTAAGACCTTCTTTATTTCTTAAGATAGCAGCTGCCTTTTCCGGGTTTAAAAGATTAGGAGTTGCTAGCAACTCCTTCATTCTATCATATCTATATTGGGTATGACTTTCTAAAATTGCTTCAGCATTTCTCTTATCTTCTTGAAAAGCTTCACTCTGGAAATGATTACTACATATAAGCTGATCTGAATTTTGCACTTCATAAACTCCAAAGTTATTAGGAGATACTTCAATTAAAATCGCTTTATTTTCCGATGCGCTTCCAATCATAATAGATTCTGAAACAAAAACTTCTCTTTTCCGAGCTATTGCAATGGCCTCCGTAGTGTTTTCTGCATACTGCAAGATCTCTCTCGCCACAAGTGAAATAGGGGTTTTTGCAATTAAAGGAATCTTAGATTTTCCGGCATTTATAGTTACAGTCAGGCCTTTTTCATTCAAACCGCTTACTACGCCTATCATTCCGCCCCAAGTATACATCATGAATTTATTCCCTTCGTCCGGATTCACAAAAGCTATTATTTTTTCTTCTGCAAACTCATCGCCCGCATAGAAGTCGAAATTCCTGCCTAATAATAATTTTCCGTCTTCGGTTTTCGTATCCCAGGCGGCAAAAGAAGTACATCCAACCAGCATCAAGTCCTGCAATGCATGCCCAATGTCGTGCGCTCCGTGTAAATATAACATTCGAATATACGCGGGAGCAAAAGAATCGTATTGTGGCAAAGCGAATCTTGAAATCCCATAGATTTCTTGTTTGTATTCTTCCGGGATATGTAAATAGATCTTCCGATTAAACCAACTTATCATCTTTTTTAAGAAATTCTGATATCCAGCAGAAGGCACCAAAGATTCTATTTTAGTCATAAATGCAGTCTCTTGCTTGTGCATTAATTCGCGGGTTAAAGAACCATTTATAATTCCTCTTTCCAGCGCATCCCCTTCTACATATAATTCCCAAATACCATATTTATTCTTCAGAAGTGTGTTTTTTCCTATGGAATAAAGGCTGTCGTTATGTTTTGTTCTAAGTGTATCTATCTTTTCTAAGCCTGAGATATCGGGTCTGTCTTGCATAGACTTATTAATCCCACAGGAAAATTGTAGAAGAACAATAAAGAGAAAAGCCCCTATTCGAATTATATTCAATTTCATCCTTCGGTTTGTTAAAGCATTTTTTGAAGCAAGATCACTCCATTTTGGCGATAAAGGATCTCAAAATTTGAATCTACGATCCATTGATAAGGGTAAGCTTCATCTAAAATAATCACTTTTTGAACTTGTTTCGCAACTAATTTATGAATCTCCTTTTCAAATTCTTTATTGATAGATTTAGAAATCACAATCGACTTAAATTCAGAAAAATTCTCCGGGAGTTCATTTTTAAAGGCTATTTTTTGAGATTGTGAAGCGTAACAATTGTTTGCAATCTGGAGTTTCTCTGGATCCAATTCTAATCCTGTTACCAAATTTTCAGGATTCTTAAAATACAAGTAAATTGGCAGTAGCCTAAATCTGAATAAAAGTGAAGAATATTTTCATGTTCTAATAGTTCAGCAACTTTAAGATAGCGATCCCTATTCTTATCGAAATCTCGCTTTACCTGTCTAAATATCTTTTTATACCTGTAATTAGCAAAGATTTCTTTCTTATAATATAATTTATCCTTAGCCGAGTTTCTATTAAAATGAATAGTAAATCCTAAGGCAGTATATGGAGCCAATCCTTTTTTTCGGGGACGAATAAAAAGAAAATCGAAGATAGCACCTTGTAAAATAAATGCCACCGAAACTGCCGAAAATACTCCAATTATAGACACTATAGAAATTGATCTTAAAGCAGGATGTTTGGCAAAGAACAGCGCTCCAATCCCCAGTAAGGTAGTAATTACCGAAAGTAAGATGGAGGTGCGGTAAGTTTTAAGCACCTTGATTCCAAATTCATATTCCTTTAAAAATGCGTTGGTGATAAAGATGCTATAATCCAAGCCCAATCCGAAGATGAACGTAGATATTATGATATTTAGGATATTAAATTCAATATTGAAAAAAGCCATCATCCCTAAGGCGATTACCCAAGTAATCCCAATAGGAAGAAGCGTTAAAAAACTTAAAGTGAACGATCTATAAAAAATTAAAAGAATCATAAAAACTGCTACTATCGAATAGCTGATAAGTTGATTAAAGTCGTTCTTTAAGTTTCCTAAAAAACTCTGATTTAGTTGTTTTCTGTCTATTACGACAACATTTTTCGTTTCTTTTAATGCTGAAATAATTTCTAGTGATGATTCTGAATTTAAATTTATAGAAGTGGTTACAGTAGCCAAATCTTGTTTGGAAGCTAAGAAATCATCCAAATATAAAGTCTTTGTATTTCTATAATCTTCAAGATAAATAGGATCAAAATCTTTAGAGATTTGATCGTAAAGGTTTTCAAAACTTTCTGCTCTAAATCCGAATTCCGAAGATTCTTTAATTAAAGTTGCTTCAAGGTATTCTTGACGTTCGGGAGTCCAGAATTCTTTCCATTTTTTGATTTTCTCCAACTGCGTATTTGTGGAAAGCACTACTCCTCCAATACTGCTAAAACCTTCAATCTGTCCGGAACTTTTTAATACATTAAGTTTTTCATAAAGTTCGTTATTGACCTCTAGCGCTTCATCTGTAGAATTTCCATAAGTAACCAAGTAGATGGATTTTGCAGCATTCCCGACAATTTCCTGAACTTCACTTTCAGCTTGCTTAATTTCATAAGGTTCAAAATTAATTGCTGAAAGGTCATTATTGAATTGAACTTTTGTAAAATGAAAAAGACTGAAAACAAATAAGCCTAATATAGCTAGTACCAAATACGGTTTCTTGTGATAGGCTACGCCTGCAATCTTATCTATAAAAGTATCTTTTGTAGCAACTTTCTCTTTTGGAACTTTATATAAAATTGGAATAAGTATAAGTGCAATCACAGAAGCTACCATAACACTTACCGCTGCAAATATCCCCAAGTCGTTTAATGCTTCACTCTTAACAAACAGCAAGCATAAAAATGCAACTGCAGTTGTGCAGCTACTCATTAATATTGGCACCGTTACGTCTTTGTATAAATGAGAAAGGTCGTTGTTGTTTTTATAGTGCGTTAGAATGTGTAAGGCATAATCCAAGCTGATTCCCAATAAAATAGCGCCAATTCCTACTGAAATTGCCGAAATACTTCCTTTAAAAACGAACAATACTGCAATCGCTGTGATTCCTCCTATAATACTTGGAATGAATAAAATTATGGGAATATAAATTCTTCGATAATAGAAAATTAAAAGCAACAACAGCACTCCACTAGCAAAACCAAGAGTTAATTTAATATCTTTTTTAATCTGGTTTGCATTTGCTACAGAATACAAAATTCCTCCAAAGAATTGGGAATTTACCGATGCATTATCAGAATTTAATGAGCTTTGGATCTCCTTTAATTTTTCAATAAAAACTGCATTTTTATCGGTTTCTGAAGCTGGAAAAGTCGGGGAGAGAAATAGCAAAAGATGCTTTTCATCTTTAGTTAATAGGAAGCTATTGTATAGTTTAAAATCGTCCCCTACTTGTAATTCTTCCAGTTTTTTTAAACCTAGGTTTGTAAAAGAAAGCGGATCCTTAAAAATGAAATCCTTGGTTACCAGTCCGGTTGGGGAAATAATACTTTTATAATCGCTTTTTAAACGTTGCTGAATACTATCTAATTGCAGTCGGTTATTTATTGCCTCATAATCTGAATCATTTAAAAATAACGGCAAATTAGTATAGACAAAATCATAGATCTCTAAGATCCCTTCCTCTGGTACTTTTCCTTGAATGTTTTTTACATATTCCGGAAGATCAGAATTTATGTTGTCTATAAACTGTTGCGCATATTTTGTAAGCTCTTCCGGAGAGGCCTCTTCAGAAGTGGCAGATATAGTAACGATTATTTTATCTGAAAACTCGGTTTGATCCAAGACTTTTTTAAGCACATCTTGTTGCGCTCCTTCAGGTATCAAACTTGTGATATCTTCTTCCAAAGTTATCTTGGAAGCCAAAAAAGACAACAAGAATAAAATCAGGATTCCTGAAAATATCGAGAGAAATTTATGTCGCTTTAAATACTGGTTAAAGTTGAACATTTATGGCTTGATAACCTGTTTTGGATTAGTCATCGAAAATAAGAAATAAAAGACAATCCACAGTGTTAAAGAGATGAATGCTGCCAAGGCCATACTTCCTAAAATATATTGCCATAAACTATCGACAATTTTAGAAGTTGAATCAAAATCTGATAAACTTAATCCCCATCTAAATCCATGTCCGGTTAGCACGTATCCCGCCTGATAACTTGCATAAATAATTATTGGTATAAGTGGTGGAATACTTATGTTAGAAAATAGAAAAGCAATCACTTTATTCAATTTAAAACTTGCCGCAAGAACAAAAACCAATAAGGTATGAAGTCCCCAAAATGGTGAGATTCCCACAAATACGCCAAGCGCGATTGCTGCTGCTTTTTTATGCGCCGGTTCTTGACTTTTTATTACATCTTCGTTCCAGAATTTCTTAAATCCTTTTTCCTTAAAATCCTGATATTTATTTCTAGGGTGAATATATAAAAAGCTCACCAAAACAAACCACATATATAAAAGCACGATTCTAACAATATCCACAAAGGGTCTAAAATGAGAAACCCGCTCTGCTCCTTCTTGATATAAAACTTTTATCGGAATATTCTTAACATCTACATTTCGCCAAACGGCTTTGACAATCACTTCAATTTCAAATTCGAATTTTCTGGTATATAGCGGAATTTTATTAACGAACTCCAAAGGATAAAGTCTATAACCACTTTGCGTATCATGTAATTGATTCCCAGTAACAACCAAATACCAAAAATTAGAAAATTTGTTTCCTGTAGAGCTTTTGCCTGGAATCCCATCTTGTCCCATATTCCGGTCTCCAACAAGTAATAACTCGTTATCGTTTGCTCCCTTTTTCTCTAATTCGTTTAAAAACACATCGAGATCATCGGCATAATGTTGACCATCTGAATCTAAAGTGACGGCATATTTATACCCGTCATTTTCAGCTAATTGAAAACCTTTTTTAAGTGCAGTTCCTTTGCCTTGATTAGTGGGTTTATGAAAAATTGTAAGTTGAGGAAATTGCTTTAAAATATTGAAGGTACCGTCTAAAGAACCATCATTTACGATAATAATGTTGTTTGTATACACCAACACTCCCTGAATAACAGAAGCTAACGTCCTTTCGTTATTGTAAGTAGGAATCACTACACAACACTTTAAGGCATCGAATCTGGATTGAAAAATAGGTGCAGCGCTCAAACAAAAAGGGTTTAAAGAAGCAAAAGTATTGTTTATAATTATTAAAGAAATACTCTTGTGGAATTAATTTTATAGAGGTTAGAATTCATATTTATGTCAAAGCTATAGTGTGTTATGGGATGTCAGGTTGAGCATTTCGACTTCGCTCAATACAGGCTAAAGTCGAAACCTCCTTTAGATTAAAGTTCTCGACTACACTCGAACAGACAATGCGATATAGATATCTACCGACCTCTATATTTTTTTAAACAGATCGATATGTAGCACTGATCTTCAATGAGATACTATCATTCTGCTTAGCAATTCCTTTAAGCTTCACTAGTCCATCTTCAAAAAATATAGAGGATTGTAATAGAATCTTTTCACAAACATTAGGATCTACAACTGCCATAAACTTCACATTCGCAGCGGTTGCTAATTGCAGCTTTTTATTTGATCTTCGCTCTGCTTCTTCTTTAAAAAGTTGCATCAAAATAACTCCCGGAGTTACAGGCCTGTCGGGGAAATGCCCATTGTATAGCTCATGATCCTTATTGATCTTAACTTCAGTTATGAATTCCCCTTCTAGTTCGGTTGAACTTATTACTGAATAAAAATCTTTTAAAAGCATGTACTAAATATTTTCTGAATTGCTAAAATAGAGAGAAAAATATAGTTGTTGGTAAGACTTACTAACATTTAATTCTGAAAAACTGCGGGATGGATAGGCTGATTAAATCTGATATTTTTAAAATCGATCTCCGTATAATCTCCTGATGCCTCCATAAGCCTCACAGTTATCACAACAAAATTCCTATCGAAGAGCAGGACTATTTGATTGAACATTTCTCTAATGCTATTATCTTTTGGAATAACAACTGCTGAAATTAAATTGGTAGTTTTAAAATAAGAAACCTCATAATTCTTTTTGTCTTCTAACAACTTCCCATTAATACTCCCTGAAATTAAGGTTACCAGCTTTTCGAAAAGTTTATTGGATTTGAGATCGGTTACAGATTTATAACCATCGTCATCTATGATTAGTTTATCGTCTTTAAATAATATTTTATAATTATAAGGTTGTCTATACTCCCATTTAAGTATATCTGGAGCTTGGTAATATAACTTACCATTACTAATAGCAGCACCTTTCATCATTTTTATATACTTTGTCTGGAGAAAGTCGCTAGACAAACTTTCCAAGCCGTCAGAACGCTTAGAAACTATCTCTTTAAACTTCAATGTCTCAGCTTCCGTCAAAGGAGTCTGCGCAAAGCTTATAAATGAAAAAAGAAAAACAACTAGTTTAAGAATACGCATCAATTTGAAATAAATTATCTACCCTCACGGACTTATAATCGTTGGTTTGCAAAAATAACAACAATTGTTCCAATATCTCTACTGTAAGAAGTTTGTTATCGTGTAATAAAACAACATCTCCGGGTTTTATGTTTTTAGTAATCCTATTTAAAATGAATTTTTTAGAACTAAGTACTGCATCGTACGATCGCACATTCCAACCAATTACCTGATGGCCTGTACTTTCCAAGGCTCTTTTTACCTTAGGATTAATAATTCCAAAGGGTGGACGAAAAGTTTTTAATGTAACCGCTCCTATTCTAAAAGCGATCTTATCGCACTTAGTAATTTCTTCAATAATTTGATATGTTCTTAAAAAACCCATTTTTCGAGTATGGGAAAAAGTATGATTCCCAACCATGTGTCCTTCCTCAATTATTTTCTGAAAGATTTCCGGATGCTCTTCAATATTTTTACCAATACAAAAGAAACTGGCTTTCATATTAAATTTCTTCAATAAAGCCAATATTTCTAAGGTGTTAGGAACAGGACCATCATCAAAAGTAAGTGCTATTTCTTTGTTTTTTATACTTGAATTCCTATTGTGAGCCTTCACAAAAAAGTTCCATTGTACATTCGTGGAAACCAGTAAGAGAAAAAGTAAATAGGCTAGAATACTTACCAAAAAGCCCCAAATAGATACCATTTCAAAAAATACCAAGGTAAGTCCCAAAAAAAATAAGGGAATAACTAGGCTATTAAATGGCTTGTAATTCAAGGTTTTTGTAATAAGATAAGGCTATGACTATTATTCGAGGACAAGTTATATAAAAGTATATTCTTTGGGCTTTTAACAGCTTTGTCATTTAGTTTTAAAATAGCTGGAATCTGTTGCTTCTTAAAAATTAAACAACTCAACCATATGGCAAAACCGGTAACCGTATTAAATTCTCCAGCTAAATGCTTGTATACAAGCTGACATGTATTAGCAAAGATTGTATTTTGCAATTCATTGTATATCTTATCTTGCTCTAAATCTCCATTCTTTCCAAGAAATACAAGATCCAAATCAGGTAGATTTACTCCATTTTTACCTAAAAAATGGTTAATCTTTTCTGAAATTTCTTTCGATGATTCAGATTTAAAATTCGATACTGCTTTTAATTGAGCATACGATTTTTTTTTTATTTTCAGAAGTTAAGTTAAAGAAAAAAAGCTCCTTCAGAAGTGATAGTTCCTGCAGATTTATGAGAGAACAAGCTTAGGTTCTCTATTTGCTCTTGTTTTAAAAAACCATTCAGATATCCAAAAGAAGTAATCTTATTAGAAACTTCATCTACACCTCCCACCAAAACCGATTTCAAAGTTGGTTTTTCATTCAGCAATAATAAAGCATCTATTAATGCCGACTCTAAAGAAGCGTTTTCCTGAGAATAGGTCACATTATAGCCGGTACACTTCAAATTTAAAGCGATCTGCCCTCCTACGGTGTTGTGAGTAGATTGAATAAATGAGGTAGGCGTCAATAATTCCTCTTCTTGAGTGAGCATGGTTTCCAGAAACTTTTCTGTGTCTTGTTTGCAGCCTTCTCCAGTTCCTGTAATAATAGCATTCGGCACTTCCACCTCGCATCTTTCAAAGCCATTTTTCCCGCGGTAAGTCCCATTTTTATAGCTCTGGACATTCTTCTTAATGCCATAGCCGGAATATATTTTTTAAAATTTGGCGAAGTCGCCTGAAATATATTGGAATTATAACTAATTGGCCTTTCTGAAAAAATAGCTTCTTCAGTTTGAGCAGATATCGCTCCAATCCCAGTGATATAAATAGTTCTACCCATTTTTACTGAAAATTAACGAAGTGCAATTTCCGCCAAAACCGAAAGAATTAGAAAGTACGTGATGAATCGGTTTCTGTTTCAGTTCGGTTATCGGTAATAAGTCTGATTCGCTCATTGGTTTCGAAAAATTCAAATTTGGAAAAATCACATTATTCTGAAGGGATACTATGCTTAAAACTGCTTCTAAAGCACCAGCCGCAGCTAAGGTGTGTCCTGTAAAGCCTTTTTTAGAACTAAAATCAGGAATTTTAGAACTAAAAATCTGCTTTAAGGCATTACTTTCTGAAAGGTCGTTATTTCTGGTTGCAGTTCCATGAGCATTGATATAATCTATTTTTTCAGTCGATATTCCTGCAACTTCGAATGCATCTTTCATTGCCTTATATGCGCCCTCACCACTTTCGGAAGAAGCCGTTTGATGAAAAGCGTCATTAGCATTTCCATACCCAAGTACTCGTCCAATTACATTTTTACTTTTCACTAAATGTTCAGCCTCCAAGACTAGATAAGCTGCCCCTTCCCCCAAATTCAATCCATTTCTGGAATCATCAAAAGCTTTGCATTTATCTTTAGAAAGAATTTTTAAAGAATTAAAACCGTTTAAAGTGAATTTAGTGAGGCAGTCTGTTCCTCCTACAATCACACGATCCAATTCCCCTGACTTTATAAGCCTAGCCCCCAGCATAATTGCATTAGCTCCAGAAGAGCATGCAGTGCTAATGGTAGTTGTATAGCCTTGAATTTTTAAATATTCTGAAATTTTATTAGTAGTAAACCCTGGATGTTGCGCGGGAATATATTGATGATTTGCAGTAGATTTTTCGTATTCTAAATAATATTTTTCTGTAGCATCTATGCCTCCTACACTAGAACCGGAAATAAAACCTGTAGAGAGCAAATCTTTTGAAGTTAATCCCGAAGAGTTAATAGCTTCTTGTGCAGCAATAATTCCTAAAAAGGCAGCTCTGGTATAGGAATGATCTCCTGATAATTGAAGCCTTTTTTCAAAACTGGAATTAGAAAATTTTATTTCTCCAACAGGGAGATGCCTATGTTTGGTTTTTAGAATTTCAGGAAACGAAAGCCCGTCTTGAGCTTTGAGTAAGGAATTTAGATTTTCCTTTACTCCGTTGCCAATAGCTGAAATAATTCCCATTCCTGTTACTGCAACTCCTTTATTCATGGATTATTTAGTTCTGTGAGACTCTATATATTCCGCCATTTTATTAATAGAAATAAATATTTCCTTTCCTTGGTTAGGATCGGTTAATTTAATCCCGTAATCTTTCTCTAGCAACACGATTAATTCCAATGCATCTATAGAATCCAACCCCAATCCGTCCCCAAACAGTGAATCATTATTATCTATATCTTCGATGCTTAATTCTTCTAAATTAAGCTGTTCTATAATACTTTGTTTCAGCTCTGTGCGTAAATCACTCATTTTCAATTCCATATAATTCTTCTAGGTTTTCCTTGGTAAATGGAATCTCTCCATTTTTTGAAACTAGGCACAAAAATACATCATATTGGTCATTTTTCAACTCTAGCCATCCACAAACCACATTGGAAGCTTTTCCTGAATTCAGTAAGGTTTCAGAATAATCTAATAGCAATTCCGCATTAAATTTATCTTCAACAAAAAACACATTCTCGCTTTGGAGCTTATGTTTAATACTAATTTCCCCAAGAACAATATTTGGCAAGGTATACACAAAAACCGCCGGGGAAACTATGTTTTCCATAGATTGCTTGTGTTTTAGATCTATATCGTGACTTGAAGAACTATTAGAAAAAACCAAAGCGGTATCTGCATCGATCTCTTGATTCAGCAATAATATATGAGAACTTAAGATTCCCAGTTTACACAAAGAATCCATTTTATGATATTTTGGATACTTCAGCTCTAATATTTTATAAGCATCTTTTGAAAATTGTGAGAATCCAACTTCCTTATCAAAAGAAAGAATTGTTTCCTTTTTCAAAGAGATTTTTTCATTTTTGATCCTGATAGAATTTGTGATAAAAAGATTTCGAGCCTTATCCATTATTAATTTTTTTAAGGATCAGGGCTAAATTACAACCACCAAAGCCTGAAGCTGTTTTTAGCGCCGTTTGAAGTTCTTTCTTTACTAAATTCTGAATAATATTTATGGGTTTTGAAACTCCTAATTCCTCGAAATTAAGTGAAGGGTATAATTCATTATTAAGCAAGGAATGTTTTGCAAGAATGGTTTCTATTAGCGCTGAAGCTCCTAACGTATGCCCATAAAACCCTTTAAAACTATTAATTGGAACATGATTTAATCCTGCCCTATTAAATGCAACCGCTTCCATCTCATCGTTAAATACCGTAGCAGTGCCGTGAGCCGACAAATAATCAATTTCCGAAGCTGATAGTTGCGCTTCTTTTAAACCCTGCTGAATACTTTTATATAAACCTTCGCCGGTTCTTGAGGGTCCGGAAATATGATTGGCATCATTTGCTGAAGCATCTCCAATTAGAGCAATATTATCTCCTTTTGTAATTTCTGAACTCACTAAAACCGCTGCAGCAGCTTCTCCCAAACTAATTCCATCTCTTGTTTTTGAAAAGGGTCTACACAGAGAATTACTTAATGCCTGAAAAGATTGAAACCCTGAAGTCACAAAGTCCGAAACCAGATCTCCTGCTACGACTACTGCATTATCAAATTTCCCAGCTTGTATAAATCTTTTGGCAATAGCCACTGCCAATCCGCCGGAGATACACGCATTAGATACAATAATTGGTTGAAGTTCAAAACCAAAGAAGTTTTGAATAATCTTGCCTAACGAATTTAAACTTGCTCTATCTTCCGAAAAATTTTGTGGATTGTCCCACAGATTTATATTTCCCTTAGTACTAGAAATAATGAGTGCAGTAGTTTTTAGATCAATCTGCTTGTTATTATTTAATACACTTTGAATAGCGAGCAACATCATTTGCTCTAGCTTCGTAAATTTTTTGGCGTCTCCGAGTGCTGAAAATTCATCGGCTAAAAAAGTCGGATCAATTATTCCGGCATAAAAACCTCCATTTTGAAATCTACTATTAGCATGGAATTGCAACCCGGAATTCCCGGCCTTAATCGCATTTATATTTTCTGAAGTAGAAAAACCAAGTGGAGAGATAATTGAATCTTCCTGTAATAAAATATCCATCATTTAGATCAAGCCCATTTTCTTTTTCCAATCTAAGAAAAACGGTGGATTAATCAGTACAAGTTCTCGACTTTCATTTAAAAAGACCTGAGTTGTTTCTCCAATACAAATTAATTTATCATCCTTAAAGATCTTATAAGTAAACAGAAGTTTTGCGGCTTCCACTGGTTGAAAACATGTTTCCACCTCAAAAGTATCGCCATATTGTAAAGGTAATTTATGCTCGCAACTCGATTTCACAATTGGTGTTGAAAAACCCCTTTCCTTCATATCCAGATAAGAAATCCCATGCTGAATACAAAAATTCTCTCTTCCGTCTTCGAAGTACTTTAAATAATTTCCATGCCAAACGATTTTTAAAGGATCGCATTCATTGAATCTTACCTTGAGTTGGATTCTGGATTTAAGAGTCTTTGAGGACATTTATTCTACTGTTACCGTTTTCATTTCTGAAGTTGCCACCACTTCTCCTTTTTCATTTACTGTTTCAGCAACTACTAAAGTTACGCCCATTACTTCTTTTAAAATTTCAACATTTGTAAGCAGTTTAGAACCGGCTTTTGGAAGCGATTTTATTTCAATAGTTTTTATAGCACCAATAAACCCCGTTTTTGGCTTATCTAAGCCAGATAAAAACCCCTGATATCCCCGGTGTAAGGACATACTTTGCGCCATATGTTCAATAAGACCTGCTTCAGAAAAATGCCCTTCTTCTACCAAAATATTATCGGCCGGTATAAGAAATCCGGTTTTCCCTGTAAGTGCTGTATATTCGAACAAAGCGTCTACCATTACAAAAGGGGACTTTTGTGGAATAAGCTGAATAATTCGCTTTGGATCTAGAATAGGTTCTATTAGTAAGTTTTGCTCCATAACTTTTAAAATCAATATCCTCGCTACAATGTCTTCGAGGAAGAATGAGAACTATTTAATATCTTAAAAAAAACCATCAGGTTAAATAAATAAACCCTCTATGATGGGTTGAAATCATTCCAATAATCGTAATAATTATACCACTGATGTGGATATTTTCTCACCATCCCTTCCAAGTCTCCAAGATAGGCTTTTAATAATTCTTTTGGAGAATTCGAGTCGCCTTCAAAAGGTCTTGCAAAAAAGTGATAGTGAAAGTCTTTTTCCCTCATTATATGCACAAACAACACAGGTATTTGGTTACGTGCCGCCAATTTAAAGGGACCTTGAGGAAATTTTGCTGGTTTTCCCAGTAATTCTTCAGTATAAGTTTTGGCATTTTTATAATATCTATCTGCCGCGAAAACTAAAAGTTCATTCTTTTGTAAAGCTTCATTCATCAAAAAAATATGAGAAAGATCGTCTTTTAAAATGATAGTTTTTATAGCGCTTTTTCCAGTAACCGACTCTAAATAACTTTTGATCTCCTCATGTTCCAAATCGGTCATAATAAGATTTACAACTGCAGCATCATGCTTATCACTAAAAAAATACTGAGCCAGATTGAAATTTCCAATATGTGCGGTTAGAAGAATTCCGCCTTTTTTCTTTTCAAGTAGCTCATTAATATGATGAATTCCATCAAACTCGAAACTATATTTATTTTTAGTCCAGCCCCGATGGCAATACGATCTAATTGGATTCTCCCAAAGGTGAAATAACTTTTATATACCTGATATATAGAGCTCAATGCAGAATAGTTTAATCTTTTTCGAAATAGATAATAAGTGCTTCTTGTTGAGTTGAAGGAAAAAACTATGAAATAGGCAGCAACAAATAAGAGTACAAAATAAGAAGCATACAGTCCGAAAGTTTTTATTATAAAAACATAGATTTTAAATCCTAGAACGGTTCCTCTCGATTGCCCTTTCCACTCTGCCATGCTTATGAATACAAACCACCATTAATATTAATAACTTCTCCGGTGATATACGATGATTTTTCTGAAGCAAGAAAGGAAACCAGATTTGCAACTTCTTCAGCTTCACCAAATCTATTCAATGGAATCATTTTTTTAAGACTGGTTTCATCAAAACCTGCTGTCATATCCGACTTTATAAAACCGGGTGCCACCGCATTTACAGTCACTTTTCTTTTTCCTATTTCTTGAGCTAAGGCTTTAGTGGCTGCAATCACAGCGCCTTTAGCAGCAGAATAGTTTACTTGACCCGGATTTCCTTTAAGCCCCGAAAGTGAAACTATATTAATAATTCGCCCGTAGCGTTTTGTGAGCATATTTTTTAAAACTGCTTGAGAACAATTATAAAAACCGTTAAGGGAAGTGTTTATAACAGCTTGCCAGTCATCAGGCTTTGTCCAGATAAATAAGCCGTCCTTTGCAATACCTGCATTGTTGATAAGCACTTCAATAGTGCTTTCAGGGTTTTTAATCGTCCATTCTTCTAGAATGTGAGAAACTTCTTCGGTATTAGAAACATCAAATTTTAAGAGTTCACAACGCACTTGTTTAGCAACAACAAGTTTTTGAGTGTCTAGGGCAGCATTTTCATCAGAATTAAAATTCAGTAAAATATTATAACCTAGATCTTCAGCGAGTTTCAAAGCGATTGCTTTTCCTATTCCTCGAGATCCTCCGGTTACTAAAGCATATTTTAATTTCATCTTAGACCTTCTTTAAACTTAAAATGTTTACCCTTGTTTGCAATAATTTTATTTCGTAATCCTGTCCCGAAACGTTGCGATATTTCAGGGTTTCAATTTATTAAATTCTTTAAAAGAAAATGAGATTCTGAAACTAGTTCAAAATGACGTCTCTTTTCAGATTATAACAATTATTAAATTTGTTAATAAGCATCCTGGGTTTTAATAAACTCTTTAATGATTTCCTGAGTTTTATAAAGTGGTAAATCCTCTTTTATTTCAGGAACTAATTTATTTAATATCTCAAATTTATCACGAGTAGCTGCAGATAACTGCTCCTTCATATCCAGATGCCTCAAAGCTTGAACTATTGTAAGCAGCTCAACACTTAACACTTCAAAAGCATTATCTATAACTGTTTTAGTTACAGTGGCAGCGTTGGTTCCCATACTCACAATATCCTGATTATCGTTATTGTTAGGAATGCTGTGTACATACATGGAATTTGATAACATCTGATTCTCTGCCGTGGTGGAAACCGCACTAAATTGCGCTCCCTGCATTCCGAAATTAAGACCTAGAACCCCTAAATTGACAAAAGGTGGCAAAATATTATTCAGTCGGTCGTTTAAAAGGTAATTCAATTGGCGCTCTGCCAACATCGTTAATTTGGTAACCACCAACTTCAATTTATCCATTTCTAAGGACACATAATCTCCATGAAAGTTTCCGCCATGATATACGTGCTTTCTTTCCACGTCTATTATAGGATTATCGTTAGCCGAATTCACCTCTTCGATCAGGATTTTTTGAGTATGTTCAATCGTATCGTATACAGGTCCTAAAATCTGCGGTACACAGCGTAAACTATAATATTCCTGAACTTTTTCTTCAAAATATTCATTTTCAGGATTTTTCCCACTGTATAAATGTTCATTTCTATCGCGGGTTAATGAGGAATCTTTTAAATGATCTCTCATTTTTGAAGCTACTGCCTGCTGCCCCACATGAAGTTTTGTACCGTTTAATTCTGAAGATAAATGATCATCATAAGCTTCGACAATTTCATTGATTGCTGAAGAACAGAAAATAGACCAATTCAATAAGCGTTTTGCGTAAATAACATTTACAATTCCAATTCCAGTCATTGCTGAGGTACCATTCATCAAGGCCAAACCTTCGCGCTGCTCTATTTTTATAGGTTGGATATTTTCTTCTGAAAATACTTCCGCTGTATTTCGTTTTACGCCTTTAAAATAGACTTCTCCTTCTCCAATAAGTACTAAGGCCAAATGTGCCAATTGCACAAGATCTCCAGAAGCTCCTACACCACCGTGTTCAAAAATTAAAGGGGTAATATCTTTATTGATAAGCTGCTGCATAGTTTCTACAACCGATGAATGCACACCGGATTTACCTAACGCCAAGGTGTTTAACCTAGCAAGCATTAAAGATTTTACGTACAAAGGCTCCATAGGTTTCCCCATTCCTGAAGCATGACTTCGTATAAGATTATATTGAAGTTTTTGCCTATCCTTGTCCTTGATCTTATACTGAGCCATCGGCCCGAATCCAGTATTCACCCCATAGATCACTTTGTTTTTAGAAAATTCTTCTAAAAACCTAAAGCTTATAGACATTCTCTCGATAACTGAAGGATCTACATATATTTTAGAATCTTCAAAAAGAACTTCATAGAAATTTTTAAAATCAAGAGCATTGGTGATTTGGAGCATACTTTAGAAATCCGGGATTATTAGTAGTGTAGCCTTTACAGGAACTGTTAATTCTCTTAACAAATGTACTATATTTACAACGCAAATGAAATGGAATGAAAAAGGAAATTGCAGAAATTCTTATTTTTGGTGCGGGTCCTTCAGGAATGGTCTCTGCCTCTTATCTTCATAATCAAGGAATAAAAGTTTTAGTTGTGGAAAAGTCTATTTTTCCAAGATTCCAAATTGGGGAGAGTTTAATTCCGCAGTGTATGGATAATTTGGATGAAGCCGGGTTATTGGAAGCCGTTAAAAAAGCCGGGTTTCAAAAGAAATTTGGTGCTCGTTTTATAAAGAATGATAAGGTTGGTGAATTCGATTTCTCTGAAAAACATGGGGATGGCTGGGATTGGACCTGGCAAGTTCCCAGAGCCGACTTTGATAATTGCTTAGCGCAAGAAGCCCAAAGAAAAGGAGTTAAAATTTTATTTGATACTGAAGTAATACATGTTGAATTTGAGGGCAGCCGATCTACAACTATTGTAAAAAATTCTGAAGGAGAACTTACAAAAGTTGAAGCAGATTTTATTATTGATTCCAGTGGATTCGGAAGAGTTTTAGCAAAACAATTGAATCTGGAAGCTCCTCCACAGATTGCAGCTCATTCTTCAATTTTTACGCATATAGAGGAACTCGATCGTCCAATAGGAAAGGAAGGAGAACTTATAACTTTTGAAGTTTTAGAAACCCAGGTTTGGTTTTGGTATTTTCCTTTTTCCAATGGAAATTCCAGCTTAGGTTTTGTAGCACCTAGCAAGTGGTTCGATCAATTTTCGGAGGATTCTACAATTGCAATGTATGAAATGATCGAAAAATTGAAATTTTATAATAATCGATTTAACGATTATAGTTTTATATTTAAACCAATTAAAGTTGATAATATCAGTAGAAATGTGACAAGGTTATACGGAGATGGATTCGTACTAACGGGAAACAGCGCAGAGTTTTTAGATCCCATATTTTCCTCTGGAGTATCTTTTGCAACTGCATCCGGATTATTAGCTGCTAAACTGATTATTAAAGAAAGAAATGGCACCAAAGTTAATTGGGAAGAAGAATATATAAAATATATTAAAGAAGGTGTGCATGTGTTTTCCAGTTATGTAAAAGAATGGTATTCAGGAAATCTTCAAAAGATCATTTTTCACCCCAATCCAAATCCGGAAATTAAAAAACAAATTTGTGCAGTTTTAGCTGGCTATGTTTGGGATACGAGTAATCCATTTGTAAAAAAACATAATCAAATACTTCAAAATTTATCGAGATTAATAGAATTAGAACAGGCTTCTAAATAAAATTAATATTTATTTTTAAGGTTAATTTTCTGACCCCGACCCATTTAATTAAATCTTATAATTTTTATGTTGAAAAAAGGTATAAAAGGTTTGGATTGTAAATAGGTAAAAGTTAGATTTGCAACCGCAAAATACTTGCAATAAGTTCTTAAAATTTAACGGAGAGTTGCCAGAGTGGTTAATGGAGCAGTTTGCTAAACTGTCGACGAGCAATTGTCGCATGAGTTCGAATCTCATACTCTCCGCAAATCGATTAATTCTAAACGAATTATTCGGGGTGTAGCGTAGCC
>NZ_AJLT01000057.1 GCF_000258765.1 Gillisia marina | reverse complement strand
AAAAAAAATAGGAGTTTCAGGTTTTGAGAAACGGCAGCAGCAAGAAAAATTCATTACAAATATTAAATTTCAGCATCCAATTTATAAAGGTGTATTCGATACGCAGGTTAAAAATTTTGAGTACCCTAAAGTACAAATGAATTATAATTTAAATGCTGGCTCTAATACCATTTTATCTTTACAGGATAATCAGGCATTTTTATTTCAAAACGGGAATTCTTTTATCTTTTCGGCGCCCTTAAATTCTAAAAATTCGAATTTCTTTCAGTCCCCCTTGGTGGTTCCTACTTTTTATAAAATGGCAGTTTCTAATACTAACTCGCCTTCATTATATAGTTATTTGGGAATGGAAAATAAGATCACGGTACCAATACAGGTTAATAATGACGAGATCGTAAAACTGAGTTCAAAAAAAGACATCATTTATTCCTCAGCAAAAAAGTTTAGATGGCGAAATAGAGATTACAACCAACGAGTTACCGCAGTTTCCCGATAATTATTCCGTAGAACTAAAAAATACACCACAAATGGCAATTAGTTATAACGTTCCCAGAGAGGAAAGTAAGCTGATTTATACTAACCTTGGCGACAATAAAAAAAATACAGCAAATCCAAGAGTTGAACGATTTTTTTTATTTCTGAAGGCTATGTAACTGAAAAGAATACTTTTTGGAAATGGTTTGTTACTTTTGCATTATTACTTTTAATTATTGAAACATTACTACTAAAATATTTTAAATGAAGCTACTCCTTAAAGCTGCCAAAATAATAGATCCTGGCTCTAAATACCATCAAAAAAAGGTAGATATTTTAGTTGAAGGAGGAATAATAAAAAAGATTGCTGCTTCCCTAAAAATTAAGGATGTAGATGAAATTATTGACCTCAAAAACCTTCATATTTCAAATGGATGGTTCGATAGCAGTGTAAGCTTTGGTGAACCTGGATATGAAGAGCGTGAAACTATTAAAAATGGACTAAAAGCAGCTGGGCTAAGCGGCTTTACTCAAATTGCGTTAAATCCGGGAACGAATCCTGTATTAGACAATAATGGAAGTATCACTTCGGTAAAATCTAAAGCAGAAAACAGTGCAGTACAGTTATTCACTATTGGGGCTTTAACAAATAAATCTGAAGGAAAAGATCTTGCAGAATTATATGATATGCATCAGGCAGGAGCGGTTGCTTTCGGGGATTATAAGAAGGCCGTTTCCCATCCAAACCTTTTAAAGCTCTCTTTGCTTTATGCGCAGAATTTTGGTGGACTTGTACAATCATTTCCACAGGATAATCAAATCGCTGGAGATGGATTAGTGAATGAACATATAAATAGTACTTCTCTCGGACTTAATGGAATCCCAGCCTTAGCAGAAGAGTTACAAATAATTCGGGATCTTTATATTCTGGAATACACGGGCGGTAAGTTACATATTCCAACCATTTCTACTGAAAAATCGATAAAACTGATTAAGGATGCGAAGAAAAAGGGCTTGGATGTAAGTTGTAGTGTTGCAATTCATAATTTGGTTTATACCGATGATGAATTAGCAGAATTTGATACTCGTTACAAAGTGTTACCTCCTTTACGAACTAAGGTAGATGTAAAAGCTTTACGCAAAGCTGTTTTAGATGGCACTATAGACATGGTTACCTCCGATCATACTCCTATAGATTTAGAGCACAAAAAAGTAGAATTTGAGCACGCTCTTAATGGCACCATTGGTTTAGAGTCAGCATTTGGAACGCTTTCAACGATTTTTAGCTTAGATGAAACTATAAACCTTTTAACAAAAGGAAGAACACGTTTTAATATTCCTGAAGTAGAAATCAAAGAAGGGAATGCGGCTAATTTTAGTCTTTTTAATCCTGATGTAACAAGTGTTTTCGACAAAGAAAAAAATTCATTCAAGTTCCAAAAATAGCATGTTTCTCGATTTTAAAATGAAAGGTGAAGTCTATGGAATTATAAATGGAACCATATCTAGCCTGCTTACTAAAGCTTAATTGTATAATTTTGTAGTTCATCAATCAACTAAATTAAAAATATTATGGATTCTACTATCGAAAATGGAAAAACAGCCGCAATTATAGCTTATCTAACAATTGTTGGAACCATCATTGCCTATTTTATGAATAACGATACAAAGAACACCTTTGCTAGTTTTCATATTAGACAGGCATTAGGAGTCCACATCACTTATTTTCTATTAGGAGCATTTGTAAGTATTTTTGATAATTGGATGGTGTCCTATTCTTTTTGGATTTTTATTATTATACTTTGGGGATATGGCTTATTTACTGCTATTAGAGGAGAACAAAAAGAAGTTCCTTTATTGGGAGAACAATTTCAAAAATGGTTTAGCACCGTAAATTAAAAAAAATGACAACAATACCCCTGTCTCTTACACATCTTGTAAGACCCTCTACAATAACATCCGGCAAAGCACCTACATTAATCATGCTACATGGTTATGGAAGTGATGAATATGATCTGTTTTCTTTTGCCAGCGAATTACCTGGTGAATTATTGATAATCTCAGCAAGGGCGCCTTATCAGCTTCAACCCTATGGAAATGCATGGTATGCAATTAATTTTGATTCAGTTCAAGGAAAATTTAGCGATAACGAACAAGCAAAGGAATCTCGAATTGCGATCTCTAATTTTTTAGATGAAGTAATTGCGAATTATCCTGTAGATAAAGATAATATTACACTTCTTGGTTTTAGCCAAGGAACTATATTGAGTTATGCGGTAGCGCTGAGTGAGCCTTCTAAAATTAAAAACGTTATCGCACTAAGCGGTTACATAAATACTGAAATTATAACTCCTGAATTTGAGAAAAATGATTTTTCCGGACTTTCAATCTATGCATCTCATGGAAGTCAAGATCAAGTAATTCCAGTATCTTGGGCAAGAAAAGCCCCAGAATTACTGAAAGAATTAGGAATTGAACATACTTATTCTGAATTCCCTGTTGGGCACGGAGTACATCCTCAAAACTTTACAGAGCTTAAAAAGTGGTTGGAGGAACGTCTTTAATCCTGAGGATAGAGAAATGATTTTTCTGTAGTAAGGCTCAGATTTTTATTTTCATCCAATTCATAAGAAATTAAAATTTCACCCCAATAAGTACCGTCGGTAAAATCGGCGATAATCCATTTATGGTTTAAGATCTTTACTTTATTAATACGCATAGTTCCTTCCATTCCGGCAAAAGGCACAAGATCGTTATCTTCAGCTGCCCTATTTTTTCCTATAATTTCATCTTCGATAGCTTGAGCTAATTCTTTGGAATCAATCCCTGAGCGTTCAAAGTAAGAAATGGCTTCTTCATTTTTAGCTAGAGAGAAGTAATTTAAATTAAGGTTTTCACTTTCTAACTGCTCTTTCTCCTTCTCTAACTCGGCAACTCTATCTTGGAACTTTTCTATCTTTTGCTCCTTTGAATCAAGAATTTTTTTTATCGTTCACATAAATGAAGATCGTGAACAAGAACATAAATATTAATAGATAAGAAATTATTTTATTTCGCATTAAATCGTGATTTTTAAATTATCGTAGGCCAAAAATACATTTTTTGGTAAAGTTGCTTGGATCTCGACATGAAATCCTAATAAATGGCTAATATGAGTAATATAGCCTTGCTCTGGATTTACTTCAGCAATAAATGCCAAAGCATCCTCCAAATTAAAATGAGAATGATGCGGTTCCAGTCTAAGTGCATTTATCACCAACACCTTTACTCCTTTCAATTTATTAATTTCCTCAGGCTCGATGGTTTTAACATCGGTTAAATAAGCAAAATCCTTCAATCTAAATCCAAACACCTGCAACCTGTTATGCATTGCATTAATAGGAATAATTGGAAGTTTTTTGAAAAGAAAAGGTTTGTTTTCAATTTCGTTTATCTGCACACTAGGTGCTCCAGGGTATTTATCGTCATTGTTTAAAATATATTCGAAACGCTTACGCAAGTTTTTCAATACCCTTGGATGCGCAAAAATTGGTATATCTCCTTGTCTGAAAAAAAATGGTCTAATGTCGTCTAATCCTGCAGTATGATCGTTGTGTTCGTGGGTAAAAAGAATGGCATCTAATTTCTCTACGTTATTACTCAACATCTGAGTTCTAAAATCTGGGCCGCAATCTATTAAAATAGTATATCCCTCCCATTCTACAAGAACAGAAACTCTTAAACGTGTATCTTTTGGGTTTTTACTTAGACAAACCGGATGTTTACTACCAATAACTGGAATTCCTTGTGAAGTACCTGTTCCTAAAAATGTTATTTGCAAGCCTGTTATTTTAAGACAAAAGTAAGTATAATATTTTTTCTACAGACTTCTGTTTTACTACCTTTGCTCACAGCAACCCTTTTCTTAAAAAGATAAAATTATGCCCATTACCATTATGGGGGATCGAGAGTTTGAAAACGTTCCTTCAATTAAAAGTAAAGCTTTACGAATTAATCTAAATGAAAATATTTACGGCACATTTGCCGAAATAGGTGCGGGACAGGAAACTGTGAGGAACTTCTTTAGAGCTGGTGGAGCATCTGGTACTATTGCCAAGGCGATGAGTGCATATGATAAAGATTTTAGTGATGCTATTTATGGTGTAGAAGATGATAAAAGGTATGTTACCGAAGCAAGGTTAAAAAAAAATGCTTTCTTACGAGATCAATTTAATTGAAGATAGGATCTCAAGAAAAAAACATCCGAACAAATTATTCTTTAGTTACGCAAACACCGTTGCTACGATAGATTTTGCTAAGAAATATAAAGGACATGGATGGATAGGAATTCGGTATCAAGTAGACCCGAATGAAGATTATAACGAAATTAGTTTACATATACGTTTTCATGAGAACGACGCAAGGCTTCAGCAAAATACATTAGGAATCCTTGGTGTAAACCTTATTTATGGAGCTTATTATAAGTATGATAATCCAAAGAAATTACTGAGATATCTTTACGATCACATAGATAAAGATCAGATAGAGATTGATACGATCAACTTTTCTGGACCACGGTTTGAGAAAGTGGATAATAGATTAATGAGTTTACAACTCGTTAAAAACAATATGACCGATGCGGTAATGTTTGCTCCAGATGGAAACAACATATTGCCGGCTAGAATACTTTATAAAAAGAATATCCTTGCCTTAAGAGGGAGTTTTAGACCTGTTACCAATGTGAATATGGATATGTATAAAAGGTCTTTAGAGCTTTTTATACAAGAAAATAAAGTGGAAGAAGAAAATACAGAGGTTATTTTTGAAATTACACTCTCTAATTTAAGAGCTGAAGGAGAAATAGATGAGCGAGACTTTATGGATCGTGCAGAATTACTTTGTTCTTTAGGGCAAACCGTAATGATCTCTAACTTCCAAGAATATTATAAGGTAGTAGAATATTTCTCCCGATATACTAAAGAGCGCATGGGACTTGCCATGGGTGTTAATAATCTTATAGATATTTTCGACGAAAAATATTACCGTCACTTAAGCGGAGGAATTTTGGAAGCATTTGGAAAATTATTCTTTAAAGATCTAAAAGTTTACCTATATCCTCTTAAAGATCAGGAAACAGGGGCAATAATTAATAGTGAGAATCTAAAAGTTCACCCTAGAATGAAAGAATTGTATAAATTCTTTAAATACAACGGAAAAGTGGTAGATATTGAGGGGTATAATCCAGATGTGCTGGATGTATTCTCCAGAGAGATTTTACAAATGATTAGTGAAGGTAAAACCGGATGGGAAAACATGTTACCGGAACGTACTGCCAGTATGATAAAAGATCAAAAACTGTTTGGATATAAAGAGCATTCGCTTCAGAATAAATCTTAACATAAAAACTCTTAAAA
>NZ_AJLT01000056.1 GCF_000258765.1 Gillisia marina | reverse complement strand
TTTTTTCAACCAGTAATAAATAGAAGCTCTGGAAACTTGATATTTTTCTGAAGCATGATTGATAGAGATCTGTGCATTTTGGATCTGATCGATGATAACCAGCTTGAGATCATAGCCCACTTTTTTTGTAGGAAGTTTTTCGACAGTGTTGATTTTGTTCTTTCATTAGGTATAGTACTAAAAGGTTTAATTTTTAGTCAACCTATTTCAGGAAAGTACAGGTTTTTTCAGCTTGCGTACAACGGTCTTGGTTAACGCAAGTGGCGCGGAGTAGGGACGGCTTCTTGTCGGCTTAGTTGTTTGTTTCTTGATGACTAAAATATAACTTTTACCTGAATGCCCGCTATTTGCTGGTAACCGATGTTGTGTGTAGTCTTTATCAGCCGTGTTGTTTATTTAACCGCTAATTAAATCTTCATGTATTTTAAGCAGACTTATTTTATCTGAATCAAGTTTTTTTAAAGTCATAAGTAATTGACTTTTTAATTTTGACACGTTTGTTTTAACTAATTTAATGTGATTTTTTGATTTAGAGATTTTCTCTTGAACTATAAAATCAAAGATTAATCCGTCAAAGAAATAATCTGAAAACGTATAAAACCCGTCAATATTAATTGTGTTTCTAATATTGAAATTACTATCCACATCATTTAGTTCGTTAATCAAATTATCAATGTCAAATTGAGTTTTGCTTATTAGACTTTTTGCATCATCAATTTTTGAATGTTTCATAGCTGTAGCCAACAAACCACTACCTAAAAGGTCAAATGTGCCCCAATTTTCTGCGCTATTTAACTTTGAATATATTTTTTCTAATTTCTCCAAAACTGGAACTGATGCTCCTATAGCTTGGTTAATTTCTTTTTTCTGAAATTCAACATTAGAAATTTTGTCTTTAACAACTTGAATTTCATTTGATCTAGAATTATTCAATGAAATTAAAAATTGCTCTTTGTCTTTTAGAAGCTCATTATACTCGTTACTAATATCTTCAATATCAATTATGTCGTTTAATATTTCCTTTTTTCGTTGAACAATTAAGTCAATTTCTTCCTTTAAAGTATTGAAATTAAGTTTGGCTAATAAAAATTCTCGTCTTTCCTTCTCAAGTTTTTCTTCCTTCTTACCAATTAAAGAATAAAAAATTGAAGTTATTGAGAGTTCATTTATATCATTGAATTCCTTTTCTTCTTTATCAAGTATTTCTTTTGATTCGATCTGACTTTGCTCTTTTCTAGTTTCCCTTTGTTCTAGATCCTTTAATTCCGAGCTCAATTTATTATGAATTCTTATGTTCTCTTTTAAAACATTTAATCGTTCGTCTTGAATAAACTTCATTTATGGATTTTTCTGATTACACACAACGGTCTTGTTTAACGCAAGTGGCGTGGAGTAGGGACGCGAACTTGTCGGCTTTGTTGTTTATTACTTAGTCTCTAAAATAACACTTTTCACTCCAATGCCCGACATTTGCTGGTAAACGATGTTGGCAATAGTATTTATTGTTGCTCATATGTTTTTATGTTCCTATTCAGTTTTTTTGTAGTTGCTAATGACATAGCTAATTATAAAAAGAATTAGAATTAAAAATGGGATCTTGAAATTCCCCCAATATAAAAAGTCATCTATTTTATCTGAGCTAATTAGAGCTCCGAAAAGAATAATGAAGGTTAGGGCGATCATCAAAATTTTTGACTTATTATTTTTATTTAAATAATTTATTTGTTTTTCAAACTTTATATTTAAGACTTCATTATCATTTTCCTTTCTTTCCAAGATCACTTTTTTTTAAATGATTCATAAGTTGAATCTCAAGTAACAAATGGGGAGTAAATAAAATAAAACTAAGTCCAGACATCACCATCGAAGCTGATTCTGACCATTTGTTGTCAAGTCCGAAATTAAAGCCTAAGTCAAAAGATTTAATTGCAATAATTGTCGAAAATAATACAATTGAAATATTAACTAAAGAGATAAGCCATAGAAAAACAAGTCGGTTATTAATCGATTTTTTTCTTTCCCCAATCATCGATTTGAAAGTATTTATGATTCGGATCCTATCTTCCATCTTTTTTCAATCTAATTTTACCTGTAATAGTCCAGAATACTCCCATGCCAGTAAACGCGCCTGTAAGAATTGGCGTAATTTTATTATCAAATAAATATCCGATTATTAACCCTATTATGATAGAGAATATTCCTAAAATTTTAATTTTGTTCATGATTTATTTTATCATTTCTGCCTGTACAATTATATTAAATGTCATTCAGGTTTTGTCTGTATAAATATTATTGCCAACGGTCTTGGTTAAGGCAAGTAGCGTGGAGTAGGGACACGTTCTTGTCGGCTTAGTTATTTTTTACTTGGTGTCTAAAATAGTACTTTTCATCAGAATGCCCGCTATTTGCGCTTAACCGATGTTGTGTTTTCGTACCTTTTCCATACTGTTGATAGCGGTGGCAAAGACATACTCTTTTGCAATTTTTGGCTTATGTATTGGCTAAAGCGAATTGCAAATGTGTATGGCTTTTAGCGTTGGATTATTCAAATTTTATATTATCAATTTCTTTCATAATTCTGTCCGTTTCATATAAAGCGACTATCATTTTTTGATAATGCAAGATATCATTGTAGTCTAAAGTGCGTCCTTTCCTGTCCTTTAGCCATTTCTGAGCAGGTTGGTAACCGCCTATGTAAAATTCCCAAGCAACTAATGGTATAGCATCAAAATACTGTTGATCATTAATCCAAATTCGGCCGAGTTTGTTTTTTTCATCAAATAGTTCCCAGTCTTTAATTCCGATTTTGGTCGTAATGGAATTATCTCCGTCTTTGGGATAACTAGTGATGTAATTTTCGACTGTAGATGATTCCAATAAATGAAGTTGCCTTATTTCCCCACCTAATTTTACTAATTTCCAAAATGTTTCTTTATCTTTTGGATATGGTACTCTTGGAAAATCTATTTTTAAGAACTCTTGATATTTTTCTCTATAAGCCGGCGAATGCAAGGCTGCATATATGTAATCTAAAACATCAATTGGAGCAAAGGTGTTTTCTGTTTTTTCTTTCTCATTGGTAAATGTTAATTCTAATTTACTAGCAATTAAATTTAATTTTTCAGAATTTAAATTGGGAGTTCTTCTTTCATCGATTTCTAATTTTTCTTGTAAATTATTTTTGTGATAGAGATATAAAGGAAAAGACAATGGCCCACCTCTTCTGTACATGTTGGTATCTGTCAAACAATTTGTAAGATATAGACAGTCAAAATAATTCAGATTAGCTGCTTGCGGTTGAGCCACTAGGATTAGCCCAATATTTTCGTATTTAAGATGGTAAATTGTTTTTTCTCTCGCTCTGCCAAGTAATTTCGTGTCATAATAAATGACACCTGTATCAAATGGACGGTAAGAGTATTTAAAAACTTTTTCTGAATCAAAATTAACGTTTAATTCAATTAATTTATTCTCTAATTCTTTAGAATTTATTGCAACTAAATTTTTATCATCGTGTGTTTTAACTCCACTGGTTCTTAAGGAAAATAATTCTGTAACCGCAAAACCAGTCAAATACTTTTTTTCTTTATCAAAATTCTTAGGTACAAAAAAAATAACTAGGCTCAATATTCGGTAATTCTGTATAATCAACATCTTTAAACGATTTATTGCTTAAAAAGTCATATTTAAATTCTCTTTTACCAAATAATTCATGATGATAAATCTTTCCTAATTCATTAGGCTTTTTCTTACCAGTTTTTATGAATAGGTTGATAGAAACTCCTTGCATAATACCAAAAACATTCACATCTGAACTACCATCAGGAGCAGTTTCTTTTTTCTTACTGTTCCCGTGTAAGTCAATAGTATAAATTTTATCATATGTCTTAAGAAGATTCCAGCGTACTCCCCGATAAGTCGGGTTGTCCAAGAAACCATGTGGATTTATATAAGCTAAAATACCGCTTCCGTTTTTTTCTATAAAATGTTGTCCATAACGTAAGAATTTTACATAATCATCATTTATAGACTTCGAATTACGTTCTTTTAGTTTTTCTTTTCCTCCAGGCTCTTTTTTTATAATCTTGCATTAAGTCCATAATCCAATCGCCTTTATTTGCACTTTCTCCGTTATAAGGTGGATTTCCAATAATACACATTACAGGAGAGTCTCTTTTTATATGGTTTGCTTCATTTGCTTCACTACTGAGCCAATTGGCAAAAAGGGTTCCTGTATCTGGGTGATGTTCTTCTAAGCTGTTTGTTAAATAAACTTGTGTTCGTTGATTTTTGGTAGGTTTAAAACCTGTTTCCTTAAGTAATAAATCTAACTGTAAATGTGCCATTGCATAACTCGCCATTAACAACTCAAACCCGTTTAAGCGTGGTAGTAAATTATTTTCTACATAACCGCTCCATATTCCTTCCTGTCCTTTAAATCTTTTGTTTACGTGTTTTATCACTTCTGCTAGAAATGTTCCTGTACCCGTTGCTGGGTCAAGAATTTGTACTTTATGTACTTCTTTTTCTACTTCTTTATAACCACTTTTAAAATTTTTATTTGCGATATCTGTTTTTACCTTGATTTTTGTTTTAGAAGTGTCTGCTAAACCTTTAGGTAAATCAAATTCGGATTTTAATATATCATCAACAGCACGAACTATAAAATTTACAACTGGCGCAGGAGTGTACCAAACACCTCTTCTTTTTCGTAAATTTGGGTCGTACTCACTTAAAAATGTTTCATAAAAATGGATAATTGGGTCTTCCATTTTTGTGGTCTTCCCGTAGTTTTTAAGGATTTTTTCAACATTACAGGCTAAAAATATTTCGGTAAGATTATCTACAATCCACTTAATGCGGTCGTCAATATCTGGGCCAGCAATGTACCCAAAGAGCTTTCTTAAAAACGGATTAGATTTTGGAATCAATTCGGCAGCTTCTTGCCTACTAAAAGTGTCAAGAGTTGGATCATGTAATCGAGCAGCAAACATTCCATAAGCAATGGTTTGAGCATATACGTCTGCAAATCCTTTGGGTGTTATATCGTGAATTAAAATACTCTTAAAAGCTATCATTTGTTCTTTAAGTGTACTGTCTTCATTATGCGTTTCATCACTTGTTAACGCCTTTTCGATTACATCAGATAGTAAGCGAGCCTTACCCGCCATCATTTGTGCTAATTTTTTTGAACTTTTTATGGATTGTCCAACATGTGTGCAAAAATCTTTAATTAGATTTTCAAAAGTTGCAAAGTTTTGAGGTAACGCAACAATTCCATTTTCCGTTATTTCTGCAATAGCAATTTTAGTTACAAATTCGCCATCATTGTATAAATGAAAATCAATATAATCTGTGAAAATCAAATTATTTAAGGAAGCTTTGTAACGGTCAAATTGTTCTTTGTTACCTGCTTTCTTTTTCCCAGCAAGGTCATTATCTCCAATATCTTTGGCTTCGATGAATCCAACTGGAATATCCTTTTTAGTCAAAATGTAATCAGGGGCACCACAAGACTGTCTTTTTGGTTCATTGGTAGCTCTAATTTCTGGAATTAAACTTTCAAAAAGTTGTTGTAAATCGCCTCTGAAAGTATGTTCAGTTGCATTTCCGAGTTGGTATCGTTGGTTTATGTTGTCAATATATTGTTCTAATGTCATTCTTAGTTTATCAATTTTATAAAGCGTTGGCTAAAAATAGCTCTTTTGTTTTTTAGCGTTGGCTATGCGTGGGAAAAAAACAAATGTGCTATTTGTGTGGTGGCTTTTTTGGGTATGAAACACAACGGTCTTGTTTAACGCAAGTGGCGTGGAGTAGGGACGCGAACTTGTCGGCTTTGTTGTTTGTTACTTGGTGTCTAAAATAACACTTTTCACCACACTACCCGCCATTTGCTGTTAAACGATGTTGGCAATAGTTATTCTATACCCTTAATAATGTTTTTTAGATGTTTATCAACTTGATTTATATTTTCAGTTCCTTTAATAAAAGTATTTATTAAGGAATCCTTTACAGTTGAATTGTCATTGAAGGAATTCTCATTTTTCGAATTATACACAACTGCAGAACAATAATATGTTCTTTCAAATTTCTCACCACTTACAGCTACGGTATACAATTCATTTGTTCCTTCTAATAATTTTATATTTTTCCAGACAAATAGGGGATATTTTCTATCTATAGAAATAGAATTATTCCACTTTCCGAATTTTTGATACATAAATTGAATAGCGTCTAATTCACTATATTTTGGTTCAAATTTTAATTCATTGATTTTTTCGTTATTGTTATATCCTTTTAAACTAATAGAGGGATAAATCTCATAAGATTCCAATCGACTATCTATTTTCTTTACACCACAACTACTTAAAATAAATACTATTAAAATTAAAATTGTCTTATAAATTCTCATAATTGAATAATTATTGCCAACGGTCTTGGTTAA
>NZ_AJLT01000055.1 GCF_000258765.1 Gillisia marina | reverse complement strand
AAAAAGACTGAAGTAACTCAGGAAGAATCTGAAGAAAAATCATTTGCCATTTCCGATGCCGATTTGGAAAACGGAGTAATCTATGAAGCGAATATTCGTCAATATTCTCCTGAAGGAACATTCAATGCGTTTACTCAGGATATCCCTCAGCTAAAAGAATTGGGAGTAAAAGTTATTTGGGTAATGCCGATCTATCCAATTTCTGTAAAAAACAGAAAAGCAACGGGTGGAAAAATGGTTAGCGAAATTGAAGATGAAAAAGAGCGTGAAAAATATTTAGGGAGTTATTATGCGGTTTCAGACTACACAAAAGTGAACCCTGAGTTTGGTACGATCGAAGATTTTCAGAAGATGGTGGATGTTGCGCATGAAAATGGCATGTTCGTAATTTTGGACTGGGTTGCTAACCATACAGGTTGGGATCACGCATGGATTACAGAGCATCCGGAATATTACACTCAGAATGAAAAAGGAGAAATTGTAGATCCTTTAAACCCGGAAACTGGAGAATCTTGGGGTTGGACAGATACTGCAGATTTAAACTACGATAATAAAGAACTTTGGACAGCGATGACCAACGATATGAAATATTGGGTAGAGAATCATGATGTGGATGGATTTAGAGCGGATGTTGCAGGAGAAGTGCCAACTGAGTTCTGGGATCAATCTACAAAAGCGATTAAAGAAGTGAAGCCCGTATTTATGTTGGCTGAATCTGAAAAGAAAGATCTTTTCCATAATTCTTTCGATATGGGTTACAACTGGGAAGGACATCATATTATGAATGAAATTGCCAAAGGCGAAAAAGGTGTAAAAGACTGGGATAGTTATATGACGAAGATCGATACGCTTTACCAAAAAGACGATTTCTTGATGAATTTCGTGACCAATCACGACGAGAATTCTTGGAATGGTACTGTAAAAGAAAGAATGGGCGAGGCTGCAGAAGCGATGTTGGCATTATCTTATAGCTTACCCGGAATGCCTTTGATTTATAGTGGACAGGAATATGACTTAGATCACAGATTGTTGTTTTTCGAAAAAGACAGCATTCCGAAAACTAAAGGAAAAGTATGGCCTGTGCTTGTAAAGTTAGGAGAGCTTAAGAATAATAATGAAGCACTTGCAGGAGGTAAAAATGCGGCAGACTACAAGAGATTAAAGACATCTAAAGATGATCATGTTTTGGCTTTCTCAAGAGGAAGTGGAGACGATATGGTGATCTACATTGCAAATCTTAGTAAATCATCGGTAAATTTCAATATGGAATTAGATGGAAAATTTCAGGATTATATGACTTCCGGAGAACTAGATCTTAAGAAGGACATGAAAATGGAATTTAAACCTTGGGAATACAAAATATTGATAAACAACTAAGTCTTTTTACCAAATTGTTGAAAAAGCCTCATTTATGAGGCTTTTTTTATGAGTTATTAACCGAAAACGTTTTAGTAAAAGGACAGATTAGGATATAAGGAACAAATCAGATAGATTTACGCTAATGCAAGGAAAAATAAAGAAAATAGGAGTGCTAACTTCTGGAGGAGATGCCCCAGGAATGAATGCCGCAATCCGCGCGGTTGTTAGAGGTTGTGCCTTTCAAGAAATAGAATGTGTTGGAATTTATAGAGGATATGAAGGCTTAATAGAAAGTGATTTTGAAGCCCTAAATGCCAGATCTGTTCGAAATATAATTAGTCGTGGTGGCACCTTCCTAAAATCTGCAAGGTCTAAAGAATTTAGAACGACAGAAGGAAGAAAAAAGGCTTATGACAACTTAAAGAATGCCGAGATTGATGCATTGGTGGTTATTGGTGGAGATGGAACTTTTACCGGTGCGCTTATCTTTAATGAGGAACACGATTTCCCCGTAATTGGAATTCCGGCTACCATAGATAATGATATTAATGGCACAGATTATACTATTGGGTACGATACCGCTTTAAATACAGTGGTAGAAGCAATCGATAAGATTCGTGATACCGCCAGTTCTCATAATAGATTGTTTCTTGTAGAAGTGATGGGGAGAGATGCTGGAGATATTGCATTAAATAGTGGGATTGGAGCAGGAGCAGAAGAGATTTTAATTCCTGAAGAAGATAGAGGAATTGAACGTTTAGTGGAATCACTTAAAAAGAGCCGTAAATCTGGAAAAACTTCAAGCATTATTGTTGTTGCTGAAGGAGACAAAAGCGGAAAGAATATTTTTGAACTTGCCGAATATATAGAAGGTCACCTGGAAGATTATGAGATTAGAGTCTCTGTTTTAGGTCATATACAACGGGGAGGATCTCCAAGTTGTTACGACCGGGTGTTGGCAAGTAAGCTTGGTATTGGTGCAGTAGATGCACTTATAAATGGAGAACGAACCATTATGGTGGGTATCCATCATCAAAAAGTAGTTTCTGTACCATTGGAAACAGCCATTAAGAATGGTGCTAAATACGATAAGAATTTAAGAAGAGTGGCTGATATTACTTCAGTATAAAAATAGAAAACAAAAATTATGAGTACTAAAATAGGAATTAACGGCTTTGGCCGAATAGGAAGAATAGCATTTAGAAATGCAGTATTGAACGATGCAGTAGAAGTTGTGGCAGTAAATGACCTTTTAGATATAGATCATTTAGCGTACTTATTGGAGTATGACTCAGTTCATGGAAAATTTGACGGTACTATAGAGGTGAAAGATGGAAACCTTGTAGTAAATGGAAATAAAATTAGAGTTACTGCAGAACGCAATCCTGAAAATTTAAAATGGGATGAAGCCAATGCGGAAATCGTAATAGACTGTACTGGAATTTTTACCACTTTAGAAAGCGCTCAAGGTCATATTAGAGGAGGAGCTAAAAAAGTGGTTATTTCGGCACCTTCAAAAGATGTCCCAATGTTTGTGATGGGTGTAAACCATAAAGATGTGAAAGCTACAGATACTATTGTATCTAATGCATCTTGTACAACCAACTGTTTAGCGCCTATGGCTAAATTGGTAAATGATGAATTTGGATTGGTAGAAGGATTAATGACCACAATTCATGCAGCCACAGCTTCACAATCTACGGTTGATGCTCCAGACAAGAAAAATTATAGATTGGGTAGAAGTGCTTTAAATAATATTATTCCAACTTCCACAGGTGCAGCAGTGGCAGTAACTAAAGTGATACCGGAATTAAAAGGTAAATTAACAGGAATGGCTTTTAGAGTACCTACGGCAGATGTTTCGGTTGTAGATCTTACGGTTAGAACAGAAAAGTCTGTAACTATAGAAGAAGTGAAGGCAGCATTCAAAAAAGCTTCAGAAGGAGCGTATAAAGGAGTGATTTCTTATACAGATGAAATGGTTGTTTCTCAGGATTTCGTTTCAAACCCGTACACTTGTAATTTCGATGCCGAAGCTGGGATTGCATTGAATGATAATTTCTTCAAATTGGTTGCTTGGTACGATAATGAGTATGCATATTCTGCTAAAATTATTGAACTTGTATCGCATGTAGCTTCCTTATAAATAATAAATAGTCATTTATTTGCCAGATAAGTTGGAAATAAATGGCTTATTTTATCATATAAAAAATAAAAATGATATTAATTGCTGATGGTGGTTCCACCAAATGTGACTGGATTCTTCTGAATGGCAAAGGGGAAAAGGTTTTTCAAACTCGTACAAAAGGTTTAAATCCGGCAGTTTTTCCCGAAGCGATGTTGGAACAACGAATTGAAGAGAATTCTGATCTCCTTGAAGTTAGAGATCAAATTGAAAAAGTTCATTTTTACGGTGCGGGTTGTGGCACAGAAATCCCAAGAAAATTATTACAGGATATCATTACTAATTTTTTCACCAATGCTTCAGAAGTGTTGGTGAAGGAAGATATGGTTGCTGCAGCATATGCCGCCACCACCGAGCCCGGAATCGTTTGTATTTTGGGAACAGGTTCTAATAGCTGTTATTTTGACGGCAAAGATGTGTATATGGCGGTGGAATCTTTAGGATATGTTCTTATGGATGAAGCCAGTGGGAATTACTTCGGAAAAAGATTGATTCGTGATTATTATTATAAACGAATGCCACCGGATATCTCTGCTAAATTTGAAGTAGATTTCAATTTGAATAGCGATGAGATTAAAAAGAACCTTTACAAGAAAGAAAATCCAAATACTTATTTAGCTTCCTTTGCTGAATTCATTTTTACCAATGAACGAAATGGATATTTTTATAAATTGGTTCATGAAGGATTAAAGGAATTTATGCACACCCGTGTGCTTTCCTTTAAACAGGCGCAAACGGTACCCATTCATTTTATAGGAAGTATTGCTTTTTTTAGTCAGGATATTATTAGGGCGTTGCGCAACCTTATAATCTTGAAATAGGAAATATTATCCGCAGACCTATAGATGCACTAATAGAACATTACAGAAAAAATGTGCTAAATAACTAACAGTCAATCTACCATAAATTTTTATTACATTTAATCTTCTGATTGAAAGCTTAAACCGCATAATCGGCTGGGCAATTTTCCCAGGGCCTATATTTTAATTCCAACGAGAGTAGGAATCTTAAAAAACAGGGAATATAGCTTACTGAGATCCTTGGACAGGCTCAGGATGACAAATGTGGTAATTGTTTTTCACTTGATAATTATCGAGACATAACACATGGGTTCGCCCATTCCTTTGGGATGAGCTTTAACTGGGATTCTCGATTAAAATGATAATTAGATGCTGGTAAAGGTTTATGGTAGTGCTGTTTTTGGAGTGGAAGCTACCACAATTACAGTAGAAGTAAATGTAGCTACGGGCATTGGCTACCATTTGGTTGGACTTCCAGACAATGCTATTAAAGAAAGCAGTTTTCGAATTGCAGCAGCTCTACAGAACAATTCTTTTAAATTTCCCGGCAAAAAGATTACTATTAACATGGCTCCAGCCGACCTTCGTAAGGAAGGCTCAGCTTACGATCTTACTTTAGCGCTTGGCATTCTTGCAGCATCCAATCAAATTAAAGCAGAGAATATTGGAGACTTTCTAATTATGGGAGAACTTTCTTTAGACGGAAGTTTACAGCCTATAAAAGGTGCCTTGCCTATAGCTATTAAGGCAAAAGAGGAAGGATATAAAGGATTTATTCTGCCAATTCAAAATGTGAAAGAAGCAGCTATTGTTAGCGGTTTGGAAGTGTATGGCGTTTCCAATATTTTGGAGGTTATAAATTATTTCGATAAGGGAACTCCGCTAGAGCGTACAATTATAGATACTAGACAGGAATTCTATAATAATCTCGATCATTTAGAGCATGATTTTGCAGATGTGAAAGGTCAGGAGAGCATAAAACGATGCATGGAGATTGCGGCTGCTGGCGGTCATAATATCATTCTTATTGGTCCGCCGGGAGCAGGGAAAACCATGTTGGCCAAAAGATTGCCTAGTATTTTGCCTCCAATGACTTTGCATGAAGCATTAGAAACCACTAAGATCCACAGTGTAGTGGGAAAGGTGAATAATCATGTTGGGTTGATGTCTCAACGGCCATTTAGAAGCCCTCATCATACAATTTCGGACGTCGCCCTTGTCGGGGGAGGAGCCTATCCACAACCCGGGGAGATTTCTTTATCTCATAACGGAGTGTTATTTCTGGATGAATTGCCAGAGTTTAAACGTGGAGTTCTAGAAGTAATGCGCCAACCTTTGGAAGATAGGGAAGTAACAATTTCGAGAGCAAAATTCACGGTGACCTATCCTTCCAGTTTTATGCTTGTAGCAAGTATGAATCCCAGTCCCAGTGGTTTTTTTAACGATCCGGATTCCCCTATGTCTTCCTCTCCGGGAGAAATGCAGCGATATTTAAGTAAAATTAGCGGACCATTGCTGGACAGAATAGATATACATATAGAGGTTACTCCGGTGCCATTCGAAAAATTAAGCGAGGAGCGCTCTGGAGAAAAAAGTGTGGATATTAGAAAAAGAGTGACGAGTGCGAGGCAACTTCAGACAGAACGTTTCAAAGAAAATGAAAATGTTCATTACAACGCGCAAATGAGTGTGAAACAAATTTCTAAATATTGCAAACTAGAAGATTCTTCAAAAGAATTGTTGAAAGTTGCTATGGAACGTTTAAATCTTTCAGCAAGAGCCTATGATAGAATCCTTAAAGTTTCCCGCACCATTGCAGACCTTTCTGAAAGTGAACATATTCAAGGAAGTCATATTTCCGAAGCAATTCAATACAGAAGTTTGGATAGAGAAGGCTGGTTAGGTTAAATTTTTCCCACATAACTATCGCTTACATAAGATTTTAATACATTTGAGAAATATACTTAAAGACACACCTACTTGAAAACAAAAATTACACTATTGGGCCTTTTTCTTATCTTTTTGATAGGGTGTAAAGGAGATGAGCGAAATCAAGCTGAAATAAATAAAAATGTGGAATCTGATAGTATTTCGGATGTCAATATTTCTATTGATTCCATCTTAGGGACAGAGAGTATTGAACTTAACTTAGAACAAGCAAATAATCTTGCTGCATTGCCACTGGCTTGTATTAATACAGAATATCCAAATAAATTAGGTCAAACCTTAGGCGGAAAACAAGATCTTAAATCGCCAAAGGAATTGCATCCTGCATTTTATGGTTGTTTCGATTGGCATTCTGCGGTTCATGCACAGTGGACCTTGGTGAAATTGTTAAAACAATTTCCTAAGTTGGAAAAAGCAGATGAGATCAAGGCAAAGTTAGAAGCATCATTATCTAAAGAAAACATTGCAAAAGAAGTTGCCTATTTTAAATCGGAGAACAATAAGGATTATGAGCGTACTTATGGCTGGGCATGGTTACTTAAACTTTCTCAGGAGCTTCAAACCTGGGATTCTGATCTGGGAGAGGAGTTGGCTGGAAATTTAAAGCCGTTATCTGATCTTATGGTTGCTAATTTTACTGAATTTCTTCCGAAGTTAATATATCCTATACGAGTGGGAGAGCATACCAATACCGCATTTGCTTTGAGTTTTGCGTACGATTATGCTGAAGCGGTTAAGGATGAAAAATTTATGAGCTTAATAGATAAAAGAGCGAAAGAATTTTATTTAAAGGATGATAATTGCCCGGTAACTTGGGAGCCTAGTGGCTTTGATTTTCTGTCTCCTTGTTTACAGGAAATAGATATTATGCGAAAAGTTCTGCCAAAAGCGGCTTTTCCTTTATGGATTAAAGACTTTATGCCTGAGTTGATGAATACAGATTTTGATATGGCTGTAGGGAAAGTATCCGATAGAACCGATGGAAAGCTAGTACACTTAGATGGACTTAATTTTAGCAGAGCATGGGTGTTATATGGAATTGCCAATGAATATCCTGACAAGTATTCTCATTTAAGAGCAGTAGCAGATAATCATGTTTCAAAATCACTTCCTAATTTAGTTGGCGATAGTTACGAAGGTGGCCACTGGTTAGCTAGTTTTGCACTTTACGCCTTACAGGAATCTAAGGTTCAAAAGTGAGAAACTGGTTTAAAAATGTAGGTCCAGGAGTATTGGTATCGGCCGCATTTATTGGCCCGGGAACTGTTACCGTATGTACACTTGCCGGAGTTAACTTTCAATTTGCCTTATTATGGGCACTTTTATTATCGATAATATCCTGTATTGTTCTTCAGGAAATGGCCGCGAGATTAGGTCTGGTATCCAAAGCAGGTCTCAGTGAAAGCATAAGAAACGAAATTCAAAACCCAATTCTTAGAGGCTTTGCTTTGGCATTAGTGCTTTCTGCAATAGTTATTGGAAACGCAGCCTACGAAGCCGGAAATATTACCGGAGCCGTATTGGGAATAACGGCAGTAATGTCTCCCTTGGAAATTCAAATAGATTCTAACTTTAGCTTAAATTTATGGAGCGTTTTGATTGGTGCAATCGCATTTGTTTTGCTCTATATTGGTAACTACAAGGTTTTGGAACGCGTTTTTATTGGCTTGGTTGTTTTAATGAGTATATCTTTTGTAGTAACGGCCTTTCTTACTCAACCTGATTTTTCAGCTATTTTAGAAGGAATGTTTGTGCCAAGGATGGGAACCGATGGTATTTTGACTGTAATTGCGCTTGTAGGAACCACTGTAGTGCCATATAATTTGTTTTTACACGCTTCTTTGGTAAGTGAGAAATGGAAGAGTCCTTCAAAAATTAAAACAGCAAGAAAAGAACTTACAGCCGCTATTATTTTAGGTGGAATTGTTTCTATGGCTATTGTGATATGTGCTGCTGCTCCAAACTTAACAGATGTTTCATCTGCTGCAGATCTGGCAGTAGGTCTTAATCCATTATTTGGTCAATATGCCACTTGGTTTATAGCAATAGGATTGCTGGCAGCCGGAATCACTTCTGCAATCACAGCGCCTTTAGCGGCTGCTTACGTGGTTAAAGGATGCTTTGGTTGGGAGCATGGAATGAAATCGATTAAATTTAGAGCCGTTTGGATAAGTATTCTAAGTTTAGGGGTCTTGTTCTCTTCCCTAAAGTTTAGTCCAATAGAGATTATTCGCTTCGCGCAAATCGCCAATGGTTTACTATTACCTATTATTGCGATATTTCTGTTCTGGATCGTTAATAAAACTTCTGTAATGGGAAAATATAAGAATACGCTGTTCCAAAATATCTTCGGAATTATAATTATTGTAATTTCTATATTCCTGGGAGCAAAATCTATTTACTCAGTACTTCAAAATTTCTAAAGCTATTTTTAATGAAAACAATTCATATTAACTGCGATCTAGGGGAGGGCGGGAAATATGATGCGCTATTAATGCCACATATCTCGGCTTGTAATATTGCCTGTGGTGGTCATGCAGGAAATGCTACAACGATGCTGAAAACTGTAAAGTTAGCCATGGAAAATAATGTGGAGATTGGGGCACATCCTTCTTATCCGGATATAGAAAATTTTGGCAGACGATCTTTGAAAATTTCAGAAACTGATCTCAAAAAATCTATCCAAGAACAGCTTTTTTCGCTACATGAAATAGTTGTAAATCAAGGAGAAAAATTAACTCATTTTAAACCTCACGGTGCGCTTTATAATGATGCCGCAAAAGATGAAAAAGTAGCCCAAATTGTATTGGATGCGATCTTAGAATCTGAGTTGAATTTAGCACTTTATGCACCGGAAAATTCAGTAATTTCTAAGCTGGCAAGAGGAAAGATTTTTGTCAAATTTGAAGCCTTTGCAGATCGAAATTATAACCCGGATTTCAGTCTGGTTTCAAGGGCTAATAGCAATGCATTAATCACCAAAAAGGAAGACGTTTTTAAGCATCTTATTTCGATGTTTTCTAAGGGTGAAATAGTGTGCGAAAATGGCAAGAAAATATCTTCAAAAGCAGCCACTTTTT
>NZ_AJLT01000054.1 GCF_000258765.1 Gillisia marina | reverse complement strand
AAACCTGAAACCTGAAACCCGAAAACTGAAACCTGAAACCTGAAACCTGAAACCTGAAATTATTACATAATTTTCAATATAAAAATAACCTCTCGACTCCGCTCGAGGTGACAATATTTCAAAATCCGAAATCTGAGACCTGAATCCTGAAACCAAAATTAGGCTTCTTTCGATCCTAATTCAAAATACCGTTCTGTTTTAATTTCTATGGAATCCTCAACTTCTTTGAGCGAAATAGATTTTTTAGCGATCTCATCGGAAGTTAAGTTTTCTAAAAATTCTTGTTGAATTTTTTCTTTTTTCTTCTCTAGGTTTGCGATCTCTTTTTCGAGTTTATTGAACTCTTTCTTTTCATTATAAGTTAGACCGCTTTCTTTTTTTTTGTTCAGATTTAGTGGCAACCTCTTTGACTTCAGTTTTCTTTGAATTTCCATTTTTTTCTGAAATTTGGCTGTTTTCGTATTCGCGATAATCGGAATAATTCCCGGGGAAATCTTCCACTTCAGCATTTCCTTGAAAAACGAATAGGTGATCCACGATTTTATCCATGAAATACCTATCGTGTGAAACCACTACCAGGCAACCAGGGAAGTCTAATAGGAAATTCTCTAAAACGTTAAGCGTAACAATATCCAAATCGTTGGTCGGCTCATCCAGAATTAAGAAGTTTGGATTCTGAATAAGAACGGTACATAAATAAAGACGTTTGCGTTCTCCACCGCTCAATTTCTCTACAAAGTCATATTGCTTTTTACGATCGAAAAGAAAACGTTCCAAAAGTTGTTGAGCAGAGATTTGTCTTCCTTTTTGCAATGGAATAAAATCTCCAAACTCACGAATTACATCTATTACTTTTTGTTCAGGCTTAGCCTGAATACCACCTTGGGTATAATATCCAAATTTTATGGTATCGCCAATAATCACTTTCCCGGAATCGGGTTTAATGGCTCCGGTTAAAATATTTAAAAAGGTAGATTTTCCGGTACCATTTTTTCCAATGATCCCGATACGTTCTCCTTTTTGAAAGTTGTATTCAAATTTATCCAAGAGCTGCTTGCCTTCATAACTCTTCGAGATTTTATGAATCTCTACAATTTTGCTACCCAATCGTTCCATATTGATTTCCAACTGCACCTGATGATCTTTTCTTCTTTTAGAAGCTCGATCCTTGATCTCATGAAAGTCGTCTATTCTGGATTTCGATTTGGTAGTTCTGGCTTTTGGTTGCCTGCGCATCCAATCCAACTCCTTTTTAAAAAGTTGCTTAGCTTTATCGGTATTTATTTGATCTACCTCTATTCGCGCATCTTTTTTATCTAAATAATAAGAGTAATTCCCTTTGTAGGTATAGAGATTTCCATCTTCCAGTTCTACAATTTCATTACATACATTCTCTAAGAAATACCTGTCGTGAGTTACCATAAAAATTGTAAAATTCTCTTTTCTGAAGAATTCTTCAAGCCATTCTATCATATCCAGATCTAGATGGTTGGTTGGCTCATCTAGAATAATGAAATCCGGTTTACTCAAAAGCATCACTGTTAATGCTAAACGTTTCTTCTGCCCTCCGGAAAGGTCTCCAACTTTTTTATTTAACTGATCCAATTTCATTTTGAAAAGGATCTGAGTGTATTGGGTTTCGAAATCCCATGCTTGGTGCATTTCCATAAGCTCAAAAGCTTTTTGGTAAGCATCTGCATCATCTGGATTTTCTAAAGCTTTTTCGTATTGAGCGATCACCCGCATGATTTCATTATCTGAAGCAAATATGGTTTCTTCAACAGTTAAATTAGGATCTAGATCTGGTTCCTGTGCTAAAAATGCTGAGGTGATATCTTTTCTATAAACCACTCTACCGTCATCGGGAGATTCCGTGCCCGCTAAAATATGTAGCAGCGTAGTTTTTCCACTTCCATTTTTAGCTACGAATCCTACTTTTTGCCCTTCATTGATTCCGAAGGAAATGTTGGAGAATAATGGATTCTCACCAAAAGATTTAGCTATATTTTCAACCGATAAATAATTCACAGAATAATTTTTTTGCAAAAATAGCTAGAATTTACGGAGTTAAAAGAAGATAAATTTTATTATTAGCTCACAACTGCTATATTTGTTAATCAAGTCCAATATTCGTAGTATATTTAACTATTATGAATTGTATAAACTTACACCCTACATCTAGTTTAATTGAATTTATTTACTCCGATCTCCGCTTATGAAATATAAATTATTGGCATTAATTGGAATTGTTGTTTTAAGTTTTACTTCCTGTATTTCTACAAAAAAAAATTACTTATTTACAGCAGGATGAAACGGCTGTAGATAGTATAATTCAAATTCAGAGTCTTCAAAAACCATATAGAATCCAGATCAATGATCTGTTGAGTATTCGTGTGAAAGCACTCGATCAGGAATTGGTAGGGATGTTCAATCCTATTAACGAGGCGAATATTGCAGCTACAGGGGAGGAACGTTTATATTATGATGGGTTTTTAGTAGATTCTCATGGGAATATCAGGATCCCGTCTTTAGGAGAAATCAATGTGATGGGTTTTACTGTAGATGAGGTTAGAGAGCGAATAGAAAAAGAGTTGTTGGATCAATATTTTAAAGATGAAGCAAATATTTTTGTAACTGTAAAATTAGCTGGAATTAGATATACAACTTTAGGAGAAATTGGTGTCGGTAGTCAGGTAGTTTATAAGGAACAAGTTACCATTATGGAAGCGGTGGCGAATGCAGGGGGAATTACGGAATATGGAGATATGACCAAAGTGAAAATCATCCGGCAATACCCGGGAGGAGAGAAGATTCATAATATCGATCTTACTTCTATTTCAGCAACCAAAAGCCCCTATTATTACATTCAGCCTAACGATTTAATTTTGGTAGATCCACTACCTCAAAAAGCTTTAGGCTTTGGTACTACGGGATTAGCAACGGCTAGGGATATTGCAACCGTTGTAACATTACTTACCTCTGTAATCTTAATTTTCACAAGATAGTTATGGCGAATGAAGATGATCATATTTCAGATGTAGGCTCTACTTTTGATTTTAAGGGCTTTCTTCTTAAAATTCTAAGTTATTGGCAGTTGATTTTGATTTCTGTTGGGATAAGTATGGCGGTGGCCTATTACAACAATGTACGTAAACTTCCTGTTTATCAGCTAGGAAATTCAATCGCGATAAAAGACGATCAAAACCCTTTCTTTAGTGCAAACACCAGTCTTACTTTCAACTGGGGTGGAGCTTCAGAAAAAGTGACCACTGCCCAAACCATATTAAAATCCCGTTCTCATAATGAGGAAGTTGTAACTAAACTTCAATATTACCTCCAATACCTTAAGGATGGTGAATACCAGCAGGTAGATGCTTATGGTAGCACGCCATTTAAAATTGAGGTAGATACCGCTCGATTTCAGGCTGTAAATTTAACTACTACCATAGTTTTTAAGGATGAAAACACATTTAAGTTAAGCACTAACATCCCGGCTACTATCTATACCCAGAATTATGGGTCCAAAGAAAAAGGTTCTATGAATTTGGAACCACAGGATTTCAGTAGGGATTTTAAGGTTGACGAAAAAATTGAATTGCCTTTTTTTAGTGGGAGGGTTTTAAGAAGTAATCAGGCATTACAGGCAGGGAAGCCCTTCTATGTCAGTTTCATGAATTTCGATTCTGCCGTTGGTCGGTTTCGTGGCGTTGGAATTGGGAATGATAATACCAATGGTTCAATGCTCAACTTATCCATGACTGGAGGTAATAAAGCTCGGATCGTGGAATATTTAAATGGTACTGTGGCAGTTTTAAGTGAGAATATGCTGAAGCGTAAAAACTTGTTCGCAACCAAAACTATTAGATTTATAGACAGTAGTTTGTCAGTAAAATCACGTGAATTAAAGTTGGTAGAAGAGGAACTAAATGATTTTAGAAACGATAATTCCATATTAGATATATCGGCTGAAAGCTCCCAGATCTCTGCTAAATTAGCAGGATTCGATGTTAGAAAAGAGGATATAAGGAGGCAGCTTGCTTATTTTAATACTTTAGAAAGCTACCTTCAAACTAAAACAGATTATAGCAATGTTCCTGCACCATCGGTTGCAGGAATCAATGAAGGGAGTATCACCTCAGGTGTTGGTAAAATTTTGGAATTATCTCAAGAGCGAAGTAAATATCAATATTCTTTAAAAGAAAACTCTCCCGTTTTTGCCGATATAGATAGGCAAATCAATTCAGTAAAGACAGTTCTGTTAGAGAACATAAGTTCATCTACTGGGTTATTGCAAGGGGAGTTGAGGTCTATTAACGGGCAGATAGCACAATCTGAAGCGGCAATTAAAAAATTACCACAAGAAGAACAAGATCTTCTAAAAATCCAACGAAAATACAGTATAAGTGAGAAGACTTATAATCTTTTCTTAGAGAAGAGGAGTGAGGCTAGTTTAATTAAAGCAGCGAATGTTAGCGATGTTATGATTATCGATGGTGCTAAGGATACCGGAGGTGGGCAAATTGGTCCAAATACGCAACTAAACTATGTGATGGCCTTGTTGGTAGGAGCAGTGATTCCCTTAGTATTTGTATTTCTAATAGTTTTTCTCAATACAAATGTTTTAAATGCTCAGGAGGTTAGTAGATTATCACCTATACCTATTTTAGGTTTAATAGGAAAGAATAAAGCGGAAGCAAATTTAGTTGTTTTCGAAAAACCTAAATCTGCGATATCTGAAAGTTTTAGAGGAATTCGGAGCAGTTTACAGTTCATGTATAAGAAGCTAAGTGTTACCGGTACTAAAACTGTGATGATTACCTCATCTGTATCAGGAGAGGGAAAGACGTTTTGTGCGATGAACTTGGCAACTGTCTTTGCGCTAAGTGAGAAGAAAACAGTATTATTGGGACTAGATTTACGGAAGCCAAAAATCTTTGATGATTTTGATTTGGATAATGATCTTGGAGTTGTAAATTATTTAATAGGTAATAATACAGTAGATGATATTATTCAGTCTAGTAAAATTCCTTTTTTAGATGTAATTACCGCTGGACCCATCCCCCCTAATCCTTCTGAATTGCTAATGAGTGACCAGATGGAGGTGATGATGACAGAACTAAAAGAAAAGTACGATTACATTATCATGGATACTCCTCCAATTGGAATTGTAGCAGATGCTATGAATTTGGTGAAATATGCCGATGCCACCTTGTATTTAATAAGACAAGACTACACTAAAAGAGGGATGCTAGAATCTATTAACGAGAAATATGATAAGGGAGAAATTAAAAACATCAGCTTTGTATTAAACTACTTCCAACATCGTGCAAAATATGGATACGGATACGGCTACGGATATGGTTATGGCTACGGTTATGGTTATTCCTATAATAAATATAATGCCTATGGGGAAGCCCCTGGGAAAATAGCTCAACTAAAAAAGGTATGGAGAAATGCAATGCGGAATTTTGAATAATTAGAGTGATTCTTTTTCTAATCTTAAAATATCTTCAGCCAAAATTTTACTGAATTCTGTAGCACCTAAATCATTTAGGTGACTGCAATTATAAAAGTAATCTTCCTGATTAGGAAAGATATGAGTGTAATCTAAAAAACTTGGAAGTTTGCTTTTCAATTTTTTCGAATAATCTAAGTTCTTAGTATTTGGACAAAAGGGGGCCATAAAATAGATTATAGATAAATCATTCTTTTTTGCGAAAGCATTAATTTTATGAATTACTTCATTTTTTGCATTAATATGATTAGGTAAAGAAGATTTAAGTTGACGACCATCATTACCATATTTCGGAAAATATCCATTATTTAGATCATTTTTAGAATTATTTTTAATGACTAAATTGTAAAATTCTCTAAAACCTATTTTATAATCATATTTCATATATCTATAAAAAGGAATATACTTTAATTGACGAAATTCTAAATCTCTATCTTTAATCATTTCAAAAACAAATTCATTAGAAATATACGGCATTAAATAACTCTTCAAAATTTCTGAATTACCGCTAATATTAAAACCATAATCTACCTGTATAAAAATAGATTTAGACTTTATATTTCTATCTTGTAATAATTGAAGAATTAAGAAGTAATCATCAATCTTAGCACCTTGGAATCCTAAATTTATTGCAGATTTGCCGGTGATTGATGAAATTATATCTGCGTTTATAGTATTATCTACCCTAGAAGATCCGATGAATATATAATCTATTGTATCATTTTCACTTTGCATTATATAAGAAACTTTGTTTCTAGGAATCCCATGATTATATTGAAAAGAATAGATGTAATCCATTGCATAGAGCTTATAAAAATAATAGCCAAAAGAACTAATATATATATCAGGAAATTTTTCATTTTAAAATTGGAAATAAATGAATGTAGAATGATTAGAAAATACTCCAAATAGAATTATGAAAATAAGGATAAACGCAGTTTTTAAAAGATGATATTTTCCAGTTAATGGATGTTCTTTTCTACGATGTTTCCATTCTATTATAATAAAAAGCAGTATTAATAGAACCATCTCAACACTATATCTATCTATAGTTAGATATTCTATTTTAAAGGAGTGATCGTAAACAATCCTCTTCAAATATTTAAAGCTGTCGGAGATAGTTGATGATCTAAAAAACACCCACGCAGTACAAGTAATAAAAAACGTAAATAAAATTTTTATTAGGTCTCTGAATGAGTTTGTAGTGTTCTTTTTTTTCTTTCACCATTAAATTTGTTCTAGACCTTTTTAATACAATAGGCGTAAAAAATATAGCATGTAGACCACCCCAAGCTATAAATGTCCAGTTGGCACCATGCCAAAATCCACTCACAAGAAAAATTACAAATACGTTTCTTAATTTCTGAAACTTGCTCCTTCTGGAACCTCCTAATGGAATATATAGGTAATCTCTGAACCAGGTGGATAGAGAAATATGCCATCTCTGCCAAAATTCCTTAATATTTTTTGAAAAATAAGGGTAATTGAAGTTTCTCATCAAATCAAAACCAAACAATCTAGCCGTTCCTATCGCTATATTTGAATAACCTGCAAAATCGCAATAGATCTGAAAGGCAAAGTAAAATGCACCAAGTATTAAACTTAAACTATTTAGTCTATCATAAGAATTGAAAATTGCATTAACGAAGGTTGCGCAATTATCTGCAATCACCATTTTTTGAAAAAGCCCCCAAATAATTAATTGTATTCCGCTTTTAGCCTTATTAAGTTCGAATTTTCGAGAATAAATAAACTGCGGCAATAAATTTTTAGCCCTTTCAATTGGACCAGCAACTAATTGCGGAAAAAATGAAACATAGGTAGCAAATATTACAAGGTTGGAAGTGGGCTTTATTTCTTTTTTATATACATCTATAGTATAGCTAAGGGTTTGAAAAGTATAAAAAGAGATTCCTACCGGAAGTATAATTTTTAAGGTGTTATAATCTGAAGAGAGTCCAATAGAATTGCTAAGTTCTATAAAGCTCTCTATAAAAAAGTTGAGATATTTGAAATACCCTAGTAATAATAGGTTACAGGCTATACTACAAAAGAGTAAAACCTTTCTCCACTTTTTAATTTTATTCTGATATATGGCAATCGCAACAGAATAATCTACCAACGTACTTCCTGCTATTAATAAAAGAAATCTATAATCCCACCATCCATAGAAGAAATAACTCGCCGCTAATAATAATATATTTTGATAGCTTAGCTTTTTGAATACAAACCAATAAAGAATGAAAATAACTGGAAGAAAAAGAAAGAATGGAATAGAATTAAAAATCATTATTGGCTAATAGGTGAATATTCTATTTGAAATCATGGGTTGATAAAATTTAATGAGATAAATTTGCTCAAAGAGAGTACTGCTGCAATTTATTAATATCTTTATTAGTATTAGACAGTTTAATAGAAATATTAATACCCCCATCTTGAAAGAAATTAATTCAGACTGGCTTTACGAGATCAAGCCTAAACATAAATTGTTTGACCTTAACTTTAAAGAAATTTGGCGTTATAAAGACCTTCTATTTCTTTTTGTAAAGCGAGATATAGTAACGGTTTATAAGCAAACTGTATTGGGGCCATTATGGTATTTTATTCAGCCACTTTTTACCTCAATTATCTTTACCTTAGTATTTAATAATATCGCTAATGTCCAAACAGGTGTGGTTCCTGCTTTTCTATTTAATTTAACGGGCATCACAGCTTGGAACTATTTTAGTCATTGTTTAACAGGTACTTCGAATACTTTTGTAAGTAATAAAGGTTTGTTTGGGAAAGTTTATTTTCCAAGATTTATAATGCCTTTAAGTACCACATTTTCAAATTTATTAAAGCTAGGGATTCAACTCTGCATCTTGATTTTCTTTTATATCTATTTTGTCATTAAAGGAACAGCTATTTCTCCCAATTTAAATTTATTATTATTTCCAATATATGTCATAATGATTGCATTATTAGGATTGGGAGCCGGAATGATAATTTCTGCATTTACTACCAAGTATAGAGATTTATCGGTTTTAGTAGGTTTTGCAGTAAGCTTATTAATGTATATTTCTGCGGTCCCGTACCCATTAAGGGAAGTGCAAGAAGGACAGCCAAAATATGCTTGGATCGTAGAATATAACCCATTAACCCAGATCATTGAAGGCTTTAGATATATGATTCTGGACTACGGTGTGTTTACGTGGTGGGGATTCTTTTATGCATTAATAATATCGATAGTACTTTTTCTAGTAGGTTTGATCATTTTTAACCGTACTGAAAAAACATTTATAGATACTGTTTAAAGAAAATAAGTGGTCCTCATTTTTAATTTCTATAAATACATCAAAATTTATGATAACTAGTTTTTTTTTAACAAATAATAGATTGCCTTTTTTTGATATCGCAAAAAAGTTACTTTCACAAAATGATAAAATATTGGATATAGGGCCCGGGAATGGAAATTTTGCATCCTATATTAATAGAAAAGACACTTATTTCTTTGAAGGAAATCCTATAAGTGTAAACCTGCTTAAAAAATCTTATAAGAATTTATATTTAGGGCAACTTCCACTACTACCTTTCCAAGATAATTATTTTAATTTAATTCATATGAGTCATGTTATTGAACACTTGACTCCACAAGTTGTTTATGAAACTTTGAAAGAAATGGACAGGTGTTGTATCAATGGAGGAGTAATTGTTATTTCCGCACCACTACTTTGGGAAGGTTTCTATGATGATTTATCACATGTAAAGCCTTATAACCCAAAAATATTCTTTAAGTATATGTGTGGTATAGATATGGGTAATCTTTCTAGGGATGCTATTTCTGATAAGTATTCTGTAGAGCAAATTTCTTATCGTTTAAGAGAAAAAAAATATTTCTATGGTATTAAAAGTTCTAAAAATATTATTCTGAAAATGACCTATAATATTTACGATTTTCTTAGAAAAAGTGGCATGAAAAAAACTTTTAAATCTGGTTATACAATTGTTTTAAGAAAGGCTTCTAATTGAAATTTACTGTTATGGATGATAATCAAAAGAAGAACATCGAATTTTACGATCAGAAATATCAATTTTTAGATGCAGAAGTAAATGGTATTCTTAAAAGGCTTAATAAACTGGATGTTTTTTTAGCAGATGCAACATCTACAGATACTAGTTGGGTAGGTTTATATCAGGATAATTTTCAGAAAAAAATAGTTGGTAAAAAAGTTTTAGAGCTTGGATGTGGAGATTGTGCAAACGCCGCAATCATGGCTGCATTGGGAGCAGAGGTATATGCAAATGATATTTCTTCCAAGAGTGGGGAGATCATTACAAAAGTGAATGAGTTATACAAATTTACTCAACCAATAGTATTTATTGAAGGAGATTTCTTGACTGCAGATTTTAAAGAAAAAGAATTTGACTACGTTGTGGGGAAAGCATTTTTACATCATCTTACTCATAATATAGAGCGCAAATTCTTCAGTAAAATATGTGAATTATTGGCTCCTACAGGGGAATCTAGGTTTTTTGAACCTGCCGTAAATAGTAGAATTTTAGATGAGATTAGATGGCATATTCCTGTTCCGGGAAGACCTTCAAAATTTTCTGCCAAAGCTTTTAAATTATGGAAAGCTAATGATCCTCATCCAGAGAGAGACAATAGTAGTTCTCATTTCAGAAATTTGGGATTAAAATATTTTAGAGATGTAAAAATTATTAATCTTGGAACTTTAGAGAGGTTTCATAGATTACTTCCTACAAGTTTTAATAAAAGGTCATTCAGGAAGAAGGCATTTGTTTGGGAAAAAAAAACTTCCGTCCACATTAAATAAAATATTTGCCAGAAGTCAGGTTATTATTTATAAAAATCCCAAACATTAATTATAATATTAGTATTAAATCCATCCTAAATGTCTGTTATATTAAAAGCCGAAAACATTTCAAAGCAATACCGTCTGGGAACTGTAGGTACAGGCACTTTAAGTCATGATCTTAATAGATGGTGGCATAGTCTAAGAGGCAAGGAAGATCCATATTTAAAGATAGGAGGAGTTAACGATAGAAGTCTTAAAGCTTCTGAAGATTATGTGTGGGCGTTAAAAGACATTAATTTTGAAGTGAATCAAGGAGAGGTATTGGGAATTATTGGTAAAAATGGTGCTGGTAAATCCACCCTCTTAAAAATTCTTTCCAGAGTAACTGCTCCTTCAACTGGAATTATAAAGACAAAAGGACGAATTGCTTCCTTACTAGAGGTGGGTACAGGTTTTCATCCGGAATTAACTGGAAGAGAGAATATCTATTTAAATGGAGCAATTTTAGGCATGACGAAGTCTGAAATTACTAGTAAACTTGATGAGATCATAGATTTTTCTGGTTGTGAAATGTATATAGATACTCCTGTTAAGCGATACAGCAGTGGGATGACAGTACGATTAGCATTTGCGGTGGCAGCCCATTTAGAGCCAGAAATATTAGTAATAGATGAAGTTTTAGCGGTTGGCGATGCTGAATTTCAGAAGAAGGCAATCGGGAAGATGCAAGATTTATCTCATGCCCAAGGAAGAACTGTTTTATTTGTTAGCCATAATATGGTAGCAGTAAAAAGTTTGTGTGATCGTGGTATTCTTCTAGAAAATGGAATGGTTACAGCTACTGGCGACATAGCACATGTAATTGAGGAATATTTATCTAGTTCTAAAATTATAAGTAGAACAGAAACTAAAATAACAGATAATCATCGACGTACTAATACTTCAAGAGAAATACAACTGTCGAAAGTTTCAAGTATTCAGACGCATAATTTAATACGAGAAGAACTTAGATTTAAGATTGATTTAAAGCTGAATAAAAGGATTCCTGAATCAGTTATAGTGACCGGGACTATTTGTAATATAAGTGATCATGCTATTGGGTCTTTCTTCTCTAAACCATTTTTAATGAATAAAGATAATTTGAAAATAGAACTTTCTATTTTTAACCATAACCTATCAATAGGTGAATATTACATGCATTTTTCGATTTCAAAGGGTAATTTGGAGGGTGGAGATATAGAGGTATTGGACCATGCTTATGAAGCCATAGGATTTGAAATTTATAACGAAAGTTCCGAAAAGGATTATTTGCTTAATTGGAATAAATATTGGGGAGATGTGTTTTTTCAGTCAAATATTAAAATTTTAGATTGAATTAAATATAATTTATAGATTTTAAAAACTTTTCAGTCATATGATTATCAATAGAATAATGCTAAATACAAATTTTCGTAAATTTTCCATGAGCCTATTTCAAAAACTTAGATTATTTAGATATAATTATATCAAAAATAGAAATCTAACTGATATTGCAATATCCAATGGGTGTGACAAATGGGGAGCGCATTTTTATACACCTCATTATGAAAGCCATTTTGAATCACTAAGAAATGAAAAAATCATTTTATTAGAGATAGGGATAGGGGGGTATTCAAACATAAATTATGGTGGTGCTTCACTTAGAATGTGGAAAGAATTCTTCAAAAAAGGTAAAATTTATGGAATTGATATATATGATAAATCGAAATTAGATGAAAAAAGAATTAAAACATTCCAAGGAAGCCAAGTCGATAATTATTTTTTAGAAAAAGTTTTAAAAACATCTGGCTGCCCAGATATTATAATTGACGATGGCAGTCATATTAATGAGCATATTATTGAATCATTTAAACTTTTATTTCCAAAATTGAAAAATGGAGGGATATATGTTGTTGAAGATGTTCAAACTTCATACTGGCCAGACTACGGAGGAGATAGTGAAAATTTAGATAATCCTGATACAGCAATTAATTTCTTTAAATCATTAGTTCACAGTTTAAATTATCAAGAATTGCTTATTGAGGAGTATCAACCCACCTATTATGACCAAAACATAATATCTATTCAATTCTATCATAATTTAATTTTTATTTATAAAGGTTCAAATGATGAACCATCCAACATGGTAATAAATAATAGAATACTTAATAAATAAGCCCAATTAATAATTTTAAATATTATTGGGCTTTTAATTTATAAAATTGATGCTAGCTATCGTAATACCTTTTTTTAAAATTGATTTTTTTGAGGAGACATTATCATCATTAGCAAATCAAACAAATAAAAATTTCAATGTATATATTGGAAACGATGCTTCACCGGATGATCCTACTAAATTGATTAATAATTATTTAGTTGATGTTGATAAGGTTTATCATAAATTTAGTCAAAATATTGGGCAAGAAGATCTAACGCAGCAATGGTCAAGATGCATAGAGCTTATAAATAATGAAGATTGGATAATGATCTTGGGTGATGATGATGTTCTTGATTCTAATATGGTTGAATGTTTTTACAAACATTTTAAACTTTTTAATGGGAAAACAAATGTCATCAGATTTTCCTCCCAACTTATTTCCGAAGATTCAAAATTGATTAGTAAAATATATAATCATCCAGTCTGGGAAAAAGCACAAGACTCTTATTTCAAAAAATTTATAGGTTTATCTAGAAGCTCGTTATCAGAATATATTTTTTCTAAAGAGGTATATAAGAACAAAGGATTTCAATCTTATCCACTTGCATGGTATAGTGACGATAGGGCTTGGTTTGATTTTTCAGAAGGTAAGAACATATATTCTGTTAACGAAGCAACAGTTTATGTTAGAAATTCCGCTTTTAATATTTCAGGAAGAACTGATAATCTTCATGAAAAAGAGATGGCAAAGAAACAATTTCTTACTTATCTTATAATAGAGAAATTGAGTCTTTTTAATTTAGAAGCACGTCTTAAACTTATAAGAGAATATGAAAAAGTATTAAATATGAGTGGTGCTTATAACTTATCTGCTAAATTCAAATTAGGGCAACTTTATATTCAGAACTATAGTTATTATGAATTTAAAAAAATTTCTAAAGCGTACCATAAATATCAGTTTTTAGTATTTATAAGGGATTTTAATGAGATTGCAATTAAAAATTAAGAAATCAACAATTTAAAATGATCATTAGATATATCAAAAGTAAATTGTCTTTTAATATTAGAAATAAATTAAAAAAAAGAGTTTAAAGATATTCTAGCATATGCTTACAGAAATAATCTAACAAAGCTTGGTCTTATTTATGGTACAGATAAAGTTGGAGAACATTTTTATACCGAGCATTATCAAACTCACTTTAAAAAGTTTAGGTTAAAAAAAATTAATTTACTCGAAATAGGTGTTGGAGGCATGAAGAATCCACTTAAAGGTGGAGAATCTCTTAGAATGTGGAAAAAATATTTTCAATTCGCAAAGATCTTCAGTATAGATATTCACGACAAGTCAGCACTTCAGGAACAAAACATTAAGATCTTTAAAGGAAATCAGGTTGATAAAGATTTTCTTGAAGACGTCTGTAATGAAATTGGTGAAATAGATATTGTCATAGATGATGGCAGCCATATGAATGAGCATGTTATAGAATCTTTTAAAATACTATTTCCCAAATTAAAAGATGGGGGAATTTATGTAGTAGAAGATACACAGACCTCCTATTGGGAGCATTATGGTGGTGATAGTAAAGATCTACGCAATCCCAAAACCATGATGAATTTTTTTAAGAGCTTTACAGATTCTTTAAACAATCAAGAGTTTATAATCCCTAACTATGAGCAAACCTATTTTGATAAGAAAATTGTATCCATGCATTTTTACCATAATCTGATATTTATCTATAAAGGCAATAATAATGAGAAATCTAATATAGTAGTAGATAACAAATTATAAGCCTTATATTTTACAAGCTATTTTATAATTATCTATACGATTTGAAATAGATAGATTTGTAAAAACTATCCCTGAATTAAAAATTCTTAAAGGATGATTTCTGAATAGAAAAGGTATTATGAATTTTAAAATTTCTGTTATTATTCCGGTTTTCAATGCTCAATTATATATTGAAAAGGCAATCTTATCTGCTTTAGTTCAAAAAGAAGTTGCGGAAGTGATCGTGGTAAATGATGGAAGCACTGACAATACCTCGAAAATTCTTGCTAAACTTGAGAAGGGATATTCTAAACTTAAAACTTACAAGCATTCAAATGGCGAAAACCGTGGTAGGGCATCAAGTAAGAATTTAGGAATTACAATGGCAACTAGTCCGTTTATTGCATTTTTAGATGCAGATGACTATTATTTAGAAAATAGATTCGAGAATGATGTAAGATTGTTTGCTGAAGACAGTAGTATTGATGGAGTTTATAATGCAATCGGGGCCCACTTTTATAGAAATGCCTCAGAGGATGAAAAGGAGCGATTAAAACTTACCACTATTCAATATCAAATTGAATCAAATGAATTATTTGATAAGATGTCTCCAAAAGGAGATGCTGGTTATTTTTCTGGGGATGGATTAACTGTAAAGCGTGAAATTTTTGAAAAGGTAGGTTGTTTTGATAACAGACTCAAAGTTGCAGAAGACACTCATATGTGGATAAAGATGTCTTTAAAGGCTAAATTGGTAGCCGGAATCTTAGATAGACCTCTAAGTATTCGTGGTGTGCATGACTCTAATGTGTTCCATTTATATTCAAGCCTTCTTTATAAAAGAAATATGGCATTAATGTTTAATTCTTTATTAAAATGGGGCTATAGCAATCAATTAAAAATGTCTGTTTTAGAGTATTTTTATAAAAATTCTTATATCAATTTTAAATATCTCGGTGAAGAGGAGAAGTTTAAACAATTTGGCGTATTAGATTGGCTAGAATATGCATTGAAATACCCAAAACTCCTAAGATTGAAATATTTTATTTATACCAATCCCTTAGTAACATTTTTTAGAAAAGGATTAAAGTCATAGTATTGAAAGAACCTTTAGTTTCCATTATAATTCCTACTTATAACCGAGCACATCTGCTTGGTGAAACTTTAGATTCTATAAGCTCTCAAACTTATCAAAATTGGGAATGTATTGTAGTAGATGATGGCTCTACAGATAACACTAACGATTTATTAGATAGGTATGTATCTAGAGATAATAGATTTCTTTATTATTCCAGACCTTCAAATTTTCCTAAAGGAGCCAATTCATGTAGAAATTATGGTTTTGATAAGTGTAATGGAGAATTTGTGAATTGGTTTGATAGTGATGATCTAATGCAGCCCGATAATCTTCAATTAAAGGTTGATACTTTAACTTCAGACCTAGACTTCGTAATTTCCAACAGTCTTAATTTCGATGAAGTCGGAAATATATCCAGACCATATTTGCTCGCTTATGATTTATCTATTACCCCAGAAAATTTTATAACCGGAAGAATTGGTTGGATAACAAACGATGTATTGCTTAGAAAGGAAAGTATAAAAATTAGATTTAATGAAAATTTGAGATCGGGGCAGGAGTACAACTTTTTTTCTCGCTATCTTTTTTATACTACTAAAGGAAAATTCCTTAAAGAGGATCTTTGTTATAGAAGAATTCATAAGGACTCTATAAATCAATCAACATCTTTACAGCTATTAATAGATAATGAGTTCTATTTGTTGCAGGATCTTGGTTACTTTGCAAGTTCAAAAATTGTAAAAAGATCTTTAAAACGAATTATTCGATTTTCCTATAAGTTAAAGAAAAGTTCTTCTTTGAGTCAGATTCAATTAAAAGTATTAAGAACACTAAGATCTTATAAAAAGTATAAAACTATATGGTATTTTTCGAATTGGATTATTTTGAATGCAGTTTTTGGAAAAGGATATATTTTTATTAAAAAGGCAATTTCTAAACTATAAAATTCTTTGCATAAACAGTATTGCTTTTAATATAAGCTGATGAATCAAAATATAAAATCTTCATTAATCTCAATTATTTTGCCTGTTTATAATGGCGAGAATTATCTGGTTTCAGCAATTGAAAGCATACTCGCCCAAACCTATCCGAATTTTGAATTGATAATAGTTAATGATTGTTCTACAGACAGAAGTTTAGAAATATCAGAGAAATATCAAAAAAAAAGATTCCAGAATTAAGGTCATCTCTAATATCACAAATAAAAAATTACCTATTAGTTTAAATATAGGTCACCAATCTGCTAAAGGAAAATATATTACTTGGACGAGTCATGACAATCTATTAAGGAAAAATTTTCTTGAAGAATTATCTAGGGTTATGGAACGAGAGAATGTAGATATTGTCTTTTCAAATTATGATATCATTCGGTCTGATAATTCAATTAAAAGAATTCAGGTTGCAGGTCCGGCGGAATATTTATTAATAGGAAATTATATTGGTGCTTCTTTTTTATATAGGAAAGAGGTTTTTGAGGGTTTGAATGGTTATGATCCTGAACTTTTTTTTAATTGAAGATTACGATTTTTGGATTAGAGCTTTAACCCAATATCGATTTTTTAATTTGGATAAAAACTTATATTCCTACAGAATTCATGGAGAAAGTTTAACATCAAAAATCAATTTGGAGGAAGTTCATGGAAATTCGTATAATATTGCCATCTCTATTATGTTGGAAGGAGTAGCAAAAGATTTTAGGTGGAGCGAGGAAATGTTAAGCTTTATTAAGATGATCCATCTTAATAAAAAGGAGGTTTTAAAATATTATTTAAGAAATAAAAAGCTCATTGAACTAGACCTTAAGAAAATGGCAACTAAAAATTTAGACTTTAAGAAACTAAAATTAGGCTTGATAAAGAGCATGAGAATAATCTTGATTCAAAATAAGAGCGGACATAACTTTAAGAACTTAATTAATATTTTGAAAAGTGAAAGATCTATATTATTAGAAAGCACTTTCAATAAAAGAGAGACCCTGGGTTTAATTAAAAATTCATTATTCCACTGAATATGAAAAATCCAAAGATCACCATTCTAATTGCAACTTATAACAGAGCAAGTTTGTTACCCAACACGCTGCAATCTATACTGGCTCAAACCTATATTAATTGGGAATGTTTGATTATTGATGATCATTCTACCGACGGTACTGAAAAAATAGTTCAGGATTTTATAAAAAGGGATAAACGTTTTAGCTATTATTTGAAATCTGAAAATTATAAAGTAGGACTTTCCGGAACCAGAAATTATGGGTTAGATCTTGCAGAGTCTCAAAACTCTGAATTTATTCATTTTTTTGATGATGATGACTTAATGCATCCTAAAAAGTTGGAACTTCAATTAAATGGATTACTTGAAAACCCTGAAAGCATGTTTTCTATTTGTGGGAGAAGAAATTTTGAAAATGACGCTAAAATAGATTGGGAGGGTCATCAACAAATTTTTCATTCTAAATTATATTCGTTTGGAGAGGCATTTTTAATTGGAAAATTAAGATTGGTAGCTCAGGTGTTCTTATTTAGAGCACAGTATTTAAAAGATCAAAGGTTTGATGAAAATTTAAGATATGCAGAAGACTGGGAATTCTTTTCTAAATTGTTCCTAAAAGAAACTCCAAAGTATGAGGTTTTAGAACAAGTGCTTTTTTTTAGGAGAAAACATTTGAATTCTATGACAGAAGACTTGGATAGAATGGGTCTTCGTGCTTCTAATTTAAACACCGCAGTTAATAAAGTTTTTTACTTTTTAGTAGACCAGAATTGCCATACGCCAAATAGTTTGACTTACTTTGGAAGAGTATTTCTCCTATATCATTATAGTTCTAATAATTTAGAATTGATAAAACAGATATCAAAGGGAGATAGAATATTTTCTAAGTTGAGCAAAAGGCTACGAATGGCATTAAAAATTCATTATTTAACGAGGAAAATGATGCTTAGAATTCTAATTTATAATTCAAACTAATAAGTTTAGATATTGGATAATTATAGGGTAACCATATTACTTGCAACTTTTAATCGTGCTCATTTAATTGAGGAGACCCTTAATTCTATTAAATCTCAAACGTATAAGAATTGGGACTGCATTATTGTAGATGATCATTCCACCGATGACACTCCTAAGGTGGTAAGTAGCCTCATTGCGGAAGATTCCAGATTCAGTTACTTCCTAAAGACCGAAGCCTATAAAAAAGGACTTTCCGGAACTAGAAATTACGGGTTAGACCTGGCAAGAATAAGAAACGCTAAATATATTCAGTTTTTTGACGATGACGATATCATGCATCCTGAAAAATTGGAATTACAGATCAGTCCTTTTATAGAAAATCCGGCATTAAATTTTACTGTCTGCAAATTTGAGAAGTTAATTGAGGATGATAATGGAGATCTTCGCAGATTAAAACCTGAATTCAATTTACACCATCAACACCTTGGAGATGCAATTTTAACAGGAAGGTTTAGAATGAATAATTTAGGTCCGATCTGGAAGATGACGATTATAGATCAATTCAGGTTCGATGAAGAATTAGCCTATGCTGAAGAATGGGAATTATTTACCCGATTAGGCTACCTATATCCTAATAATTATAAAGTGGTAGATGAATTTCTGTTTACCTATAGAAAGCATAACAAATCTCTAACTTTGGGAGGAGATAAAAATTATGAAAGAAGGAAAACATCTGCTATTATTAGAATAAAAATATTTGAATTCCTTACTAATAATAAATTACATACTCCGGATAGTATAAGATTTTTAACTGAATCTTTTTTGTTAAAAGCTTATCATCCTGAATTACTAAAAGAACTTAATGCGTATTGCGAGCAAGATCGGATTCTATCATCAAAGTATAAGTTTTATATAAAGGTGGTAATGCGTATTACTAAGTTTTACAGAAAAATAATTATAAGATTAGGTTTTTGGATCTAGAAAGCACTCAATTTAATGAATGAAAATGTGATTGTTTCCGTTATTATTCCAACCTATAATAGGAGCAGCCTTTTAATGGAATCTTTGAGATCTGTGGAAAAACAATCCTTGGGAAACTTGGAATGTATTATTATAGATGATGGCAGTACCGATGACACTGAAGTTATTGTTAATAGTTTTATAGAAAAAGATTCCAGATTTAAATACTTTAAAAGATCTGAAGAATATGCTAAAGGAGCTTGTGGATCAAGAAATATGGGCTTTGAGAAAAGTATTGGGAAGTATATCCAATATCTAGATGATGATGATCTATTGTCTATAAATAAACTGGAACTTCAGGTTAATATATTAAACGATGTTGGGAATTTTAAAAGTGTAACAACTTGCGATTGGGATGTTTACTGGAAAAATAAAAAAATTTGTCGCTAGAAATATATTTGATAATGAACATAGTATAAAAGCTGATCAATATCTAATTAAACTGGCTGAGAAAGAATCTTTTGTTCCTTACCATACTTTTTTAATACCTCGGAATGTTGTTTTGGCTGCAGGAATTTGGAACACTACATTAATTATTAATAATGATGCGGAGTTTGTCCTGAGAATTATGTTGAATGCCGATAAATTGCTCAATACTGTGGGCTGTCATGTGCTTTATAGAACTCATCGAGAAAATAGATTAAGTGCACGTTATACCAAAGAAAGCATTAAGTCTTTGTTGAAAGGGTATGAAATAATGATTTCAAATTTAAAAACGCAAAATTTCAAAAACAAAAACTTTTTTAAGTGGAGATTGAGAAGAGTGCTTTTAGCTTTTTGGAGGACTGATAAAGATGTGCTCATAAAGCATAAAGAGATTTTTCGAGAGAACGGAATCTATTTAAGTCTTGCCAACTTCTATTTTATTAAGGGTTATATTTATAAAATTGTCTATCCTATTGTAAAAAAAATGAAGATTAAAATTAACTCTAAGTAATTTTAAACATTATGCCAAAAGCGAGAATTATCGCATATTATCTACCACAATTTCATCCCATCCCAGAAAATGATCTATGGTGGGGAAAAGGCTTTACAGAATGGACCAATGTAAGTAAAGCTAAGCCCTTATTTAAAAATCATCAACAACCTAAAACTCCCGCAGATTTGGGTTTTTATGATCTTAGAATTCCCGAAGTAAGAGAACAACAGGCAGAAATGGCTAGGTCTTATGGGATAGAAGGATTTTGTTATTGGCATTATTGGTTTGGGAATGGAAAAAGGTTATTAGAAAAACCTTTTGAAGATGTTTTAAGATCCGGAAAACCCGATCTTGGATTTTCTCTAGCATGGGCAAATGTAAGTTGGGGAGGCTTACCTTATGGCGATAAATATAAAAGATTACTTATAGAACAAACCTATCCGGGAGAAGAAGATTTTAAAAAGCATTTTTATGAGGTCTTACCTGCCTTCTTGGACAAGCGTTATATAAAGATTCATGGGAAACCTATTTTCACTATTTATAACCCTAAGGGTTTACCAAACCCAAATAAATTTATTGATCTCTGGAATAAATTGGCTCAAGAAAATGGATTAGAAGGTATACATTTCATTGCCTATCAGCACTTTGATTATCCTTATAAGAAATTTGGATTTGATAGTTTAACTCCTCCAAGTCCATCTCATTTATTTAATAGAGTGAAATATAATGTATTAGATAGAGCAGTTAATAAAATTACAGGGTATAGATTAAATCAGTTAAAGAAAGGCACTTTAAAACTTAGAAATATCTATACACATAAGCAAATATTAGAAGCAAGTGATTATTCAGATTTGGATGAAGGCTTGAAATTCTTTCCGAGTTGCAGTCCAAATTGGGATCATACTCCAAGAAGTGGTAGTAAAGGCCAAGTAATTATAGATCAAAAACCTGAATACTTTTATCATAATTTGGAGAATTGTTATAAAAGAATAGAAAACAACGATCCCGAAGAGAAAATAATATTTGTGAAAGCTTGGAATGAATGGGCAGAGGGAAATTATTTAGAGCCAGATTTGAGCAGCGGAACTGAAAATTTGAAGCAAATAAGTAATTTTCTAAATAAATAAATATTCAAAATGCGCACGGGAGTTAATCCAGAGAAGTTTAAAACAGAAAAGAATGTTCATTACTTTCATAGGGTGATCGTTCCTGTGCATGTTCCAGAGAGTTCAAATTTATATTATAAAGAAGCTATAGAAGTTCTAAAAGTATGTCTTCAATCCTTATTTAAATCTATAAATAATGAGACTACTGCAATAACTATTATAAACAATGCTTCTAATACAGAAGTAGAAGAAGTATTGTCTGGTTATTATAAAGATGGACTTATAAATAAATATGTAATATATAAAGAGAACAAGGGAAAGGTTAATGCAATTATAAGTGAAGCTAGAGCATGTTTTGAACATTATATTTCTATTGCAGATAGCGATGTTTTATTTATGGAGGGTTGGGAAAACGCGTGTTTTGAAATCTTCAATTCTTATCCCAAGGCAGGAGTGGTTTCTCCAGTTCCCTCCCAAAATTTATCACTTTATTATAACCGCTCCTTATTTTATGATCTATTCTTAAAGGGAAAAATAAAATATGGAAAGGTAGTAAGCGATTACGATTGCGAACTTTTTCTGAAAGGATTAGGAAATGCGGCCTTGCTGGATAGAAATAATGTTGAATATTCATGGAAACAGAAACAATACTATTTAGATAAACCTATAAGGGCTATAGTTGGTGCAAACCATTTTATTGCTACTTATAGGCGAGAGGTTTTACTGTGGAATAAAGAATTTCCTCAGGAAAAATTTAAAAAGGGTTACGAAGAATATTATTTAGATTTTCCTGCAGATCGATTGGGTTGGTATAGACTTTCTACTTCCAAAACTTTTGCTTACCATGTAGGAAATGAGTTAGATGATGTGGTCTCTGAATTCTGTAACAATCCTAAATCAAAAATCTCCCAAGAGAGTTTTAAAGCTTTAAGTAGACCTAGGCCATCCCAAACTCCCTATAAACTTAAAAGAATATTTTTTAAAGTACTTAGAAGTATAAAACAACTCTAAAAAATGAATGATTCTTTTTTAGTAAGTATTATCATTCCTGTTTATAACAGAGAAAGTTTTCTTCGGGAAACTATAGAATCTGTTATAAATCAAACTTATAAAAAGTGGGAGTTAATCTTAGTTGATGATGGTTCTTCTGATACATCTATATCAATTGCGAATACAGCTGCGCAAAATGATAATAGAATTTTAAGCGTATGTAGACCAAATACTAAATTAGGTGGTGGTAATTCCGCTAGAAATTATGGATTTCAAAGATCAAACGGAGATTTAATCAATTGGTTTGATAGTGATGATCTTATGCATCCTGAGTTTATAGAAAGAAAGGTTGAAGAATTTAAAGACCAGGAAAACTTGGAGTTAGTTTTTACAAAAACTATAAGAACAGATTTTTCTGAAGTAAATGTTCCAGATGAAAGGTTGAAATATAGTTCAACTTTTTTACAAGATTATGTAGTTAGAAAAATAAGTTGGTATTTGCCAGATGCAATGTTTAAAAGGTCTTTTTTAGAGGACAAACAATTATTTGATGAAAACCTGTTAGCAGGACAAGATCGAGATTTTTATATTAGATTATTTGCTAGAGAATTGCCTAAGATTAAAATTTTAGATTTTTATGCTACCTACTATAGAATTCATCAAGATAGTATTTCAGATAAAATTTATAGAGAAGCAAACATCAAGATGCAAGTTTCTCACTACAACAGTCTTATAAATCAGGTGGAGGTTCTGAATGAGTATAATTTATTAGGTAAAAACTTAAAGCAACATTATTTACAGGAGCAAAAAAAAAAGGCTTCCTGCGATAATAAAAAGTAAAGCTTCATTATCTAAATATTTTAAGGAAGTAAAAAAACTTTCAGATCTTAATAAAACCACTGTAGAGACATGGCTTAAGTTATTTCTTGCGTATTTTAGCTTCCAGATATTTGGTAAAGGTGAACATTTTTTAAAATAAAATATTTGAAAATTCTTCTTTGTTTTGGTACACGGCCCGAGGCTATTAAAATGGCTCCGATCATTAAAGAACTCGATCGTCAGCATATTTCTTATAAAGTGTGTGTAACAGCTCAGCACCGAGAAATGTTGGATCAGGTATTGGATTTTTTCGACATCATTCCGGATTATGATCTCAGTTTGATGAAAACAGGTCAAAGTCTAAACTCTCTGAGCGCTTCCATATTAAATTCTATAGACCCTGTTTTAGATGACTATAAACCAGATGTGGTTTTGGTTCAAGGTGATACTACAACAGCAGCTATGGTAGCTTTGGGTAGTTTTCATAAGAACATTAAAATTGGTCATATTGAGGCGGGTTTAAGAACTTATAATAAAAAGTCTCCGTTTCCTGAAGAAGCAAATAGACAACTTATAAGTAAATTAGCCGATTTTCATTTTGCGCCAACTTCAGACTCAAAACTAAATTTGGAGAATGAAATGGTAGATACAAAAGATATCTTAATTACCGGAAATACGGTTGTAGATGCACTAAAATGGGCAATCAAAAAGATTGATAATCAAGAATCTGAAGAAATTATTAGAGTCAAAGATCTTATAATTGAGGAAAAAAAAATTGATCCTTGTAACCGGACACAGAAGAGAGAATTTTGGAACTGGTTTAAAAAGTATTTGTGAAGCATTGGTAAATCTATCTCATTTAGAGAATGTTCAAATTATTTATCTCCTTCATCTTAATCCTAATGTATCTGGTCCTGTAAAGGAAATTTTAGGGGAAGTAAAAAATATTAGCCTAATTTCTCCTGTTACTTATCCTACTATGATCTTTTTAATGCAGAAGTGTGATCTTATTATTTCAGATTCCGGAGGTCTTCAAGAAGAAGCCCCCAGTTTTAATAAGCAGGTTTTGGTAACACGGAATCACACAGAACGAATGGAAGGAATTAAATTTGGATTTTGCTATTTAGTTGGAACTAATTCTTCAGTAATATTTGAAAAAGCTAAAGAAGTTCTAACTAATCCTACAAATAATTTAGACAAGGTGAACCCTTATGGAGATGGCTTTGCATCTCAAAAGATTATCGAATTTCTAAAGATAAAATAGCGTTCTAAAACGGCATACTTAGAAAGAGTTTCTTTAGGCTTAATATTTTATATTTGTAACTCGCACTGCTAGCGGCTCCTCATTTTTTATTGAACTTAAAAAGATTAAATAATTGTCTGCTAAACAAAAGATCTTAGTTGTAGTTGAATCTATTGATGTTGAAGACAGCAGCGGTGCTAAGGCTAATTTGGCTCTTATTATTAATCTACAATCTTCAGGATATCATTTAAAAGTACTTCATTATACTAGGAAAGATATACAAATATCGGGTATTGAATGTGTAGCCGTAAAAGAAAATAGGAGAAGTTTGTACTTCTATTTAAGTCGTTTAGAACGACAAATACGATACATTTTAAAAATTAAATTGAGTAAACCATTAGAGAATATCTTTGGATTCTCTTTTACCCTTTTTAATGATAGAGATAGCATAGTTTCTGCTTTAAAAGTATTAGATTTTTCCAAATTTGATCTTGTTCTCACCCTTAGCCAAGGGGGAAGATTTAGGCCGCATCATGCATTGCTTAAATTACCACATCTTCATAATAAGTGGATGGCATATATTCATGATCCTTATCCAATGCATCTATATCCTGAGCCTTACCCATGGAAAGAGCCGGGATATAAGATCAAGTCTGAATTTATGGAGGAAGTTTCTATAAAAGCTGCATTTCATGCTTTTCCAAGTAAATTATTGATGAAATGGATGGGGAACTATTTTGAAGGGTATTCAAAAAAAGGTGTTGTTGTTCCTCATCAAATCTTAGAGGAACAATTTAATTTAGAAATTACTCCAAATTATTTTGATGCTTCTAAATTTAATATTGTTCATTCTGGTAACCTTTTATGGGGTAGAGATCCTAAAGGATTGATAAATGGTTATTTGAAATTTATCAATAACATTCCAGAGGCTGAAGATGAAAGTTGTTTGATGTTTTTGGGTGGAAAGAATCATTATACAAAGCAGTTATTGCATTACCATGGAAAGTACCACAGCATCTATGTAAGTGGTAACTATGTGCCTTTTGAAGAAACTCAGTACATACAAAAGGAAAGTGCTGTAAATGTGATATTAGAAGCAAAGGCGAAGACAAGTCCCTTCTTACCTGGTAAATTTCCTCATTGTGTCTTAGCAAATAAACCTATTTTGCTACTTGGGCCTCCCGTTAGTGAATCAAGAAGATTGTTAGGAGAAGATTATAGGTTTTGGTCTGAAATAGATTCAGAAGAAATTATTGCTGACTTGATTGGAGAACTTTATAGAGATTGGAAATTAAAATCGGGGAATCTCAGTTTAAATAGACCAGACTTGGAAAATTACTTATCGGAGGACCATTTGAGATCTGTAGTGAATAAAGTTTTCCAAAAAATAGAATCATGAAGATATTAATGGTTTCTATGTTCTCGAATCATTTTTTTAATTGGACCAAACAATTGGAAGGTCAAGGGCATACTATTTACTGGCTCGATGTATACGATGCCAATATTCAGGTAGAAAAAATAAGCTTTGTGCACCACATAATTGGCTGGAGAAATAAAACAGATTATCCGGGCAGATATAAGATAAAGAAAGAATTACCAAAACTCTATGATTTTATTAATAAGTTCAATCAAAATAATTTAGTAGATATTTTCGAGAACAAATTGATTGAAATTCAGCCGGATATTGTACAAAGTTTTGAAATGTTTTCTTCCTGTGTGCCAATTCTTGAAGTGATGCAAAAAAATCCGAAAATTAAATGGGTTTATAATATTTGGGGAAATGATCTATTCTATTTTAAAGAATTTTCCAAGCCAAAAGCACAGATCAAGGAAGTTTTAGAAAGAATAAATTATCTTTTTTCAGATTGCGAAAGGGATCATAAAATTGCTGAGGATTTAGGGTTTAATGGAGAGTTTTTAGGAGTATTTCCAACTGGTGGGGGGGTATGATCTTGACAAATATGATAAGTTCCTAAAGGAAGCTTCTGAAAGAAAAACGATTTTAATAAAAGGTTATGAGCATGAGTTCGGTAGGTGTGTTAAAGTATTAGAGGCACTTACAACTATGAAATCTGAATTATCGGGTTATAATATTGTTGTATTTGGTGCTAATGAAAAAGTGGAGGTTTTCAATAAAAAGAATTTCGATAATTGGGACAATTTGATTATTTACAAGCAAAGAGCACATTCCGAAATTTTGAAGTTGATGGGAGAATCTTTGATCTATATAGGTAACAGTATATCAGATGGAATGCCCAATACCTTATTGGAAGCTATCATTATGGGGGTATTTCCAATTCAGTCTAATCCCGGTGAAGTTACTGCAGAAATGATCACTCATGGCTTGAATGGACTTTTGATAGAAGACGCGGAAGATTCCTCTGAAATAAAAAGACTAATTTTTCAAGCGTTGAACGATCCAATATTATTAAAATCTGGTGTTGACTATAACTTGAAAAATATAAAGCCTAAATTAGAGCGAAGTTTTATTGAGAATCAGGTAAGGCAGAAATATCGATATTTACAACAAGCACAATAATTTGCTATCAATAATTTATTCATACAGGAATAGAGACTTAAATAGATTAGAGAATTCGTTTAATTCTTTGGACAGACAATCTGTAAAAGATTTTGAGGTTATCTTGGTAGATTATGGTTCTGAACCAGATTTGGCTAATAATGCCAAGCGGTTATGTTCAAATTACAAGTTTATTTCTTATACATATCAATTTACCCAATATCAACCGTGGAATAAATCTAAAGCATTAAACTCGGTAATAAAAGATCTGAATACTGAACAATGTTTTGTTGCAGATGTGGATATGATCTTTAGAAGTGATTTTATTGAAATAGCTTATACCTTAAAAAACCCGGAGAACATTACTTATTTTGAAGTTGGATTTTTAGGTCCGAAGGAAAATCTAAAAGATCTGAATTTTGCTGATATAACCAATTATAGAAAAAGCACTCATGAAGCTACAGGGCTTAGTTTATTTCCTGTTGCCGCTTTAAAACAGATACGCGGCTTCGATGAGTTTTACCATTTCTGGGGAGCTGAAGACACAGATGTTCATAAAAGGTTAATTGAAAAGGGCTATAAAGTAAATTTCTATAATTTAGAAACTTTAATGTTCCATCAGTGGCATCCGAGTTATAGAAGTTCAGAGTCTAAAAAAATAATTAAAGATTACCAGATCTCTGGAATAGTGCAGTTAAATCATCAGTATTTACAAAATAATCTGCTTAAAATGTCTCTGGATGTGAATGCAAAAGGATGGGGCGAAACTTTGTTAAAGGAAGAATTGCAAAGTTTAGAAAAGCAATCTGTAAACTTGATTTTGAATACTGAAAAAAGAAAAATAGATAATTTGCTATTTGGAATTCTTCCAAATCTTCGAAACGGAATTTTAAAAGTGAGGGTTGAAAGTTTAAAAAAGAGTAATCTTCAGCAAAAGCTTAAAAAAAGTCTGGGAAAAAATGTTCCTGAATATTACTCACTAAAAAAAGTAAATGATCTGATTTTGCTACATCTTATCTCATATTACAGAGATAAACCTTATATTTTTAAAATAGATGATAATTTGCAGAGTATTGAATTTGCTTTGGAAATATCAAATAGATAAAAATCCTATTGAAAAAGCAAAAGAACATAGCCATCATTCCCGCTCGAGGTGGATCTAAAAGATTACCGGGTAAGAATATTAAGCTTTTAGAGGGGTTACCTTTAATTGTACATAGTATTAATTATGCTAAACAGAATTTGGGTATTATAGATAAGATCTATGTATCTACAGATGATTTGGAAATAAAGAATATTGCAAAATCAAATGGAGTAGATGTTGTAGACAGACCTATAGAATTAGCTCAAGATCTGACGTCTACTTTGCAAGTTCTCCATCATGCAATAATAGCGCTTCAGGAGCCATATGATAATGTTATTTTACTACAGCCTACAAATCCATTAAGACCTCACGATTTATTAGAAAATGCTTATTCAGAATATTTAAAAGGAGATTTTGATAGTTTGATGACCGTAACATCAAATCATCAAAAATTCGGAAAAATAAAAGATTCTAGTTTTATTCCCTTCAGTTATAATATGGGACAAAGAAGTCAGGATCTGGAACATTTATATTTTGAAAACGGATTGCTTTATATTGTCAAAACTGAAATTATAAGTAATGGAAAACTGTTGGCTCCTAATAATTGTGCATATGTGGTAGACCATCCCTGGGCAAAAGTTGATATTGATACCTTTGAAGATTTTGAGTATGCGGAGTTTTTAATGAAAAAGGAGAATAGAAAATAAGATGATACACACGAAACCATATATTGAAATATCTGGAAGAAAGATTGGAGAGGATTATCCACCTTTAGTGATTGCTGAAATTGGTATTAACCATGAAGGTTCTCTCGAAACTGCTAAAGAAATGGTTGATGCTGCTCATAGAGCTGGAGCAGAGATGGTTAAACATCAAACTCATATTGTAGAAGACGAAATGAGTTCTGAGGCTAAAAAAGTGATACCAGGAAATGCAGATATTTCTATTTATGAAATCATGAAGCGTTGTGCTTTAGGTGAAGCAGATGAAAGAAGTTTAAAAGAATATGTTGAAAGTAAGGGTATGATCTTTATTTCTACCCCATTTTCTAGAGCAGCAGCAAACAGGTTAGAAAATTTTGAAGTTCCTGCTTATAAAATAGGTAGTGGAGAATGTAATAATTATCCCTTGTTAGAACATATTGCCGGTTTTGGGAAACCTATAATTTTAAGTACTGGTATGAACAGTATTGAAAGCGTTGAAAAAGCGGTTGCTATATTTGATAAATATAAAGTTCCCGTTGCTCTCTTGCATACAACTAATTTATATCCCACCCCAAAACATTTAGTAAGATTAGGGGCTATGCAGGAGCTTCATAATTCTTTTCCAGAAAAAGTGTTTGGGTTGTCAGATCATACTTTAAATAATAATGCTTGCTTAGGTGCTGTAGCATTAGGAGCTTCTATTTTAGAAAGACATTTTACAGATCATATGAAACGTACCGGGCCTGATATTATTTGTAGTATGGATGAAAAAGCCTGTGCAGAACTTATAATTTCAAGTGCGGAAATTGCGCAAATGCGAGGAGGTAAAAAGGAAGCGGCACAAGAAGAAAAGGTGACTATAGATTTTGCGTTTGCAACGGTGTGTAGTATAAAAAACATTAAAAAGGGAGAGGTGTTCTCTAAGGAAAACATTTGGGTAAAGCGTCCTGGTACTGGTGAGATCTTAGCAGAGAACTATGATCAAGTTTTGGGTAAGATGGCTACGACTGATATTAAGGTTGACAGACAATTGAAATGGTTAGATGTTGAAAATTAACGTCATTCTGAACTTGTTTCAGAATCTCATAATAATGTAAATCGATACAATATTGAGACCCTGAAATAAATTGAGGGTGACGCAAAAACTTTCAGGGCAAATAACGTTTATAAATCAAAATGTATTTTTAGCGAAATAATTCATGATTAAAAAAAGAATTCTTTTCTTAACAGGCACCAGAGCAGATTTTGGAAAGATCAAATCGCTTATTCAGATCTTAGATTCTGATGTGGACCTTGAAGTCTTTGTTTTTGTAACTGGTATGCATCTTCAACAGGAATATGGATATACTTTACTAGAAATTGAACGCTGTAATTTTTCCAACGTTCATACCTTCGAAAATTTCACTCACGAAACCACCATGGATCTCACTTTGGCAAAAACTATAGAAGGTCTTTCTGGTTATATTAAGGAGATCGATCCGCATATGATAGTGGTACATGGGGATCGAGTAGAAACTTTAGCAGGAGCTATTGTAGGGTCGCTTAATAATATTTTAGTAGCACATATAGAAGGTGGGGAAATCTCTGGAACAGTAGATGAATTGATACGACATAGCGTAAGTAAGTTGAGTCACATTCATTTTGTTTCTAATAATGAAGCGTGTAAGAGGTTAATTCAAATGGGAGAATTGGAGAATTCGATCTTTGAAATTGGATCGCCGGATATCGATCTAATGTTATCCCCGGATCTTCCAGATTTGAATGTTGTTAAAGAATATTATCAAATTCCATTTCAGCGTTATGCAGTAGCAATGTTTCATCCTGTTACCACAGAAGTATTGCATATAGCAGCATATGTGAAAAACTTTGTAGATGCTTTGTTGAATGATGATCATAACTATGTAGTGATCTATCCTAATAACGACTTAGGAAGTAAAACTATTTTGAAAGAATACAAACGGATTTTAGATAATAAAAGATTTCGGGTTATTCCTTCTTTAAGATTTGAATATTTTCTGAGTCTTCTAAAGGAAACTCAATTTATAATTGGTAATAGCAGTGCGGGGATTCGAGAAGCTCCTTATTACAAAATACCAATAATAAACATTGGAACAAGACAACAAAATAGATCTCAATTTGCAGATATCATACATGTAGATTATGACACAAAAAGTATAAGCCAAGCATTAGATGTGGTAGATGATCACCAGATTAGCTATGAACAAACCTCCTATGGTAAGGGAAACAGTGCATTTGAATTTTTGACATCTCTTAAGAAATCTACTTTGTGGGGAATAAATCATCAGAAACAGTTTAAAGACCTCTAGTTTGCTAAATAACCTCTGGATTGTTTTTAATACTTTTTAGAATCTTCTCCTTAGTCACTATTATTTTTATCTTTGGCTAATACCCATTTATCATTATAAAATTTGAGCTCTAAAAAAATTTTAATTTTACTTCCTGATGGTGTAGGCTTAAGAAACTTTGCCTTTTCTAATTTTGTAGAGATTGGAGAGGAACTAGGTTGGGAAGTGATCTTTTGGAATCAAACTCCGTTCGATTTGAGTTCTCTTGGACTCAAGGAAATCAAACTTCAAGTTAAACCAAGACCATTTACAGATCTTTTAAAAAGAGCTAAGATAAATTCAGAATTAAGTCATTTTGAAAATAAATGGAATGATCCGGTATATAGTTCTTATAAATTCTCGCCTTCCTTTAGTGGAATAAAGGCGATACTAAAAAATAGCATTGTCACAATTTTAGAGAACAGTTCAAAGAATGAGAATGGATTAAAGCAATTGAGATATAGATTAAAAAAAGTCTGAACGTAGTTCCAAGTTCTATAATCATTGTAAGGAGGTCTTAGAAAGAGAAAAGCCGGATATTATATTTTGTACCAGCCAAAGGCCAGTGACTGCAATAGCACCACTTACTGCAGCTCAAGATTTTAATATTCCAACCGCTTCCTTTATCTTTTCTTGGGATAACCTGTCAAAGGCAACTTTAGTGTAGAAGCAGATTACTATTTTGTCTGGAGTAAATATATGATGGATGAATTGGTTAAATATTATCCATATATAAATAATAGGAATATACATATAACAGGTACACCACAATTTGAAGCTCATTACGATGCCAGCCTACTTATAACTAAAGAAGATTTTTTTGAACAGCATAATTTAGATCTTCAGAAGAAATATGTTTGTTTTAGCGGAGATGATATTACTACATCACCAGATGATCCTCAATATTTAGAAGATCTGGCAAAAGCTGTTCAAACTTTAAATGCTAGAGGACTTGATTTAGGTATCATATTTAGAAGATGTCCTGTAGATTTTTCAGGGAGATATCAGACTATTGTTGATACATACCCTGAAATAATAAAAGAGATAAGTCCTTTGTGGGAGAAACAAGGCGATAGTTGGAATACCATTTTGCCAACCAAAGCAGATGTTGCCTTACAGGTAAATACTGTTCATCATAGCATCGCTTTGATCAATTTAGGTTCTACTATGGTGTTTGATGCAGTAACACATAACAAACCTTGTTTTTATATTAATTATGATGTAGAAAATAAAAACGTTGAAGATTGGAGTACAGAAAACATTTATAAATATGTTCATTTTAGATCAATGCCGTCCTCCAAATCTGTAATATGGTTGAATAGTAAGAGTGAGATTGCTAATAAAATTGCTAGCTTACTAAATAACGAAGATGAAGAAGTGACTGCAAATGTTAGGGCATGGTTTAGCGTAATTAATGAAGCTCCAGCAGATAAGGCTTCAGAACGTATTTGGAATTCAATTAATCTAATTTGTTAGAAGATGAATATTGCCTTTATAACTCCAGAATATCCTCATTCATTAACCAATAGTTCCGGAGGTTTGGGTACCAGTATTAAAAATCTCGCACACTCGCTGATACACCAAGGAGTGGAAGTAAGTGTTTTTATTTATGCTCAAGATCAAAACAAAAATTTCAAAGAAGACAAGATCAATTTTTATCTTATAAAACAAAAAATCTATAAATTTGGAGGCTTTTATTTTTACAGGAAATATCTTCAACAATACATCAATAAAAAAGTAAAGGAAAAATCTATAGATCTTTTAGAAGCTCCAGATTGGACCGGCATCACAGCTTTAATGAAGTTTAACTGTCCTTTAGTGATAAGATTGAATGGTTCTGATGGATATTTTTGTCATTTAGAAAATAGAGATCAAAAACCCAAAAATAGATTCTTTGAAAAAAGAGCTTTGCAAGCCGCAAATGCCATAGTTTCTGTAAGTGCTTTTACAGCAAAAGTAACATCTGAAATCTTTAAATTAGAGAATAAGATAACAGTCATTCCCAACAGTCTAGATCCAAATAATTTTATGCCATCAACCCTAAAGGTTGATGAAAACTTGTTGCTATATTTTGGCACTATAATTCGTAAAAAGGGAGTTTTAGAATTAGCTAGTATCTTTAATAAAGTAGTACAAGAGAAGCCAAATGCTAAACTTCTATTATTAGGAAAAGATGTGGTAGATGTTTTTGAAAACAAATCGACTTTAGAATTATTTATAACTTCGCTAAGTAAAGAAGCCAAATCTATGGTAGAACATTTACAAGAAGTAAATTATTCGGATGTTCAAAATCACGTAGCATCTGCTAAGGTGATAATACTTCCAAGTTTTGCGGAAGCATTACCAATGACTTGGTTAGAAGCTATGTCTATGGAAAAGGCTTTGGTAACATCCAATGTGGGATGGGCTCCAGAAGTAATGATTGATGGTAAAACTGGCTTTACCATAAATCCTAAAAATCATGTATCCTATGCAAGTATAATCGTTAAGTTAATGAATGATGATAACTTGAATAACCAAATGGGCAAAGCTGCTCGTAAGCAAGTATTATCTAAATTCTCAACAGATGTAGTTGTCTTGCAGAATATTGAATTTTATAGGAAAGTTATCTTACATTCTAAAGTTTAATCATTTTTGAATAGTATTCTAATTTATGATATTAATAGTCCATCAAAAAGCGAGTCATGTTCTGGAAGTAATTAAAGATGGAAAACCTTTAGATATAAAATTTAATTCTTGTGTTGAAGCCTTTTGGAATCTCTCCGAAAAATTTGAAAATGAAATAATTGCTTGGTGCGATGTAGCTCTTAAATCTCATATTGATTTATCAACTTGGGATAATGTGTTTCATCATGATCTTATCATGGCTTCCTATGGGGTAAATACTATGTATCTTCCTCAAAGCATAGGGTATATAGATCAATTACCTTTTGCTAATATTTTATCTGAATTGACATATGCTACTTGGAGAATGAGTAGTGATGTTGGCGGAATGAAAGGTGAGGTCATCCTAAAGTTTAAAGATCTTTTTGATAGTATTAATAACTTTGAATATTTAATCAACTCTATTGCTAAAATTGGACAACAAAATGGTCTTTTTTGTTATAGTGCACCAGATTTAATTAAATTAGGAAAAAGATCAAGTCTGGAATACACCGCTACAAAGAATGAACTTTTTTCTTTTGTATTTCAGCATTATAAAAGTTTTAGAGTGGTTGTTCTGTTTTGGTGTATTTTTAAATATGATAAGGAAGTTCCTTTGTTCTTTTTTATTGCATCTTTCTTTAGATCGAAATTTTTTAAGAAGAGGATAGATCTATCAGATATTTTTATTAATTCCAAAAGAATATTTACAAACTCCAATACTCTAGATGTTATAATTCCAACCATTGGGAGAACTCAACATCTTTTACAGGTTCTTGATGACCTAAAAAATCAAACTTTATTACCTAAGAGAGTCATCATAATAGAGCAGAATCAAGATCCAATTACACAGTCTGAGTTGACAGAAGGACTCAATCGCGAATTTCCATTTGAAATCATTCATAAGTTCATTCATCAAACAGGGGCTTGTAATGCTCGAAATATTGCTTTAAAGGAAATTAAAGCGGAATGGGTTTTCTTTTGTGATGATGATAACAGAATAGATAATGATCTTTTAAGAAGAGGTCTAGAGGAAATAAGAAAATATGGAGTGGAGGTTTTAAATACTGCCTATATCCAGACAGGAGAAAGTAGAATTTATGAAGATGTAAAACAATGGGGGACTTTTGGGGCAGGAAATGGAATTGCATTAACCAGTGCTGTAAAAGATATTAATTTTTCTATGGTATTTGAGCATAGCTATGGAGAGGATGTAGATTTTGGAATGCAGCTAAGATTGATTGGTAATGAGATTATGTACCATCCTAATTTAGAAATTATTCATTTAAAAGCCCCAATGGGAGGATTTAGAACAAAGCCTAAATTACCCTGGATTTCAGAAGAATATGCTCCAAAACCTTCTCCTGCATTACTGGCTTTAGCATTAAAATATTTTTCAAAACAACAATTATTAGGCTTTAAAACAGTACTTTTTTTAAAATTCTATGCTTCTCAAACTATAAAGAATCCTTTAAAATATTATAATAATATGCAGAAGAGATGGGAAACAAGTAATAGATGGGCCAATCATTTAATTAAAGAGAATGAATAATTTTTTACCGATGGAATTAGATTTTACGCTTATAGTTTGTACCTACCAACGTTCTAAAGCGTTGAGTAGGCTACTTGATTCTATCAAAATCCAAACACTTTATCCAGATCAGATCTTAATAATTGATGGTTCTTTAGATAATGAAACTGAATGTTTATTATCTAAAAATCAGATCACGAATTTAGAATATTATAAAGTAACTGAAGATAATAGAGGGCTTACCAAACAGAGAAATTTTGGTGTTAACAAGGTGAACCGTTCTACAGAAATTATATGCTTTCTAGATGATGACATTGTATTAACTACAGATTATTTTAAAAATTTAATTTCTACGTATAGTGCATATCCTTCAGCAATTGGAGTGGGGGGTTATATTAAAGATGAGGTAAAATGGTTTACATCTGAGCAACCAGCTCAATTTGATGAATACTCTATTGACGGATATATTCGAAAAATAGGTAACAGGAACTTATTTCGAAAGAAAATGAAGATGTTGAGTAATGATCCTCCGGGATATATGCCCGAATTTTCTAATGGGTTGTCAATTAGTTTTTTGCCTCCCTCTGGAAAAATCTATCCGGTGGAGTTTTTTATGGGTGGCGTTTCATCTTACAAAAAAAGTCTTTTCGATAATATGAGATTTTCTGATTATTTTATTGGATACGGTTTATATGAAGATATGGACTTTTGTCTAAGAGCATCTAAAAAAGGAAAATTATTTGTAAATACAAGTGCGCAACTATACCATTTACATGAAGAGGAGGGAAGGCCTAATCAGTTTAAATATGGGAAAATGGTACTAAGAAACGGTTGGTATGTTTGGCGTATTAAATACCCTAAGCCATCTATAGCTGCTATTATAAAATGGAATTACATAGCATTTGTTCTTACTCTTATTCGCTTGGGGAATGTAGTAACTACCTCTCAGAAAAAAGCTGCCTTTACAGAAGCCTTAGGAAGAGTTGCGGGTTGGTTTAGTTTGATTTATAATAAACCTAAGTTGAGAAATTAATTTAAATTCTATTTCTCTACAAAATAGATCCATTCATTCTCTAAAATCCCATATTTAAATCGATCGCGTTGAGATAAAGTATTCCAGTAATCTATAGCAGAAACTTTAAAACCTGCTGCTGCTAATCTATCTACGTAATCTTTTCCATATAATCTTACATGATCATCTTGGCCAAAAGCTTTTTCTCTTTCTATGGGGTCTGTAATACTAAAATCTTCGTAAGTTTCTGATAATTGTTTATCAATTGGAACTAAAAGAACAGCGTTTCCATCTTTTTTCAATACTCTAAATAGTTCGCTCATGGCTTTAGTATCATCAGGAATATGCTCTAGTACGTGATTACAAAATATAAAGTCAAACTTTTCGTCTTCAAATTGGAGGTCTGTTATATCTCCCTTTATTAAATCTGGACCATTTAGATAGTAATAATAATCTGGGTATAGATCTAAAGGGAAATATTCAATATGTTTTGAGTATTTAATCTTATCATAAATGCATTTTTCGGGTGCTACGTGAAGTAAATCGATTGTCTTAGAAGTTTCAAAAACTAAACCTTTCTCTTTTAGAAATAGGTAAATCATTCTATGTCTTTCAAGGCTTTTACAAACCGGGCATTGAGCATTGTGCCTTATAGATGCTCCAAAATCACCAAATGTTTTAAAGTAATTTTTGCAATATGGGCAGTAAACTCCTGAGAATTTATACCTGTAATTTAGTTTTCTTGTTATGAATTGTAGATTCTTATCTAAGATTTTTCGCATCTCCCGCCTTTTTTTGTAAGGCAAAATAGTATTGAGGAATTTTTTCACAAAGCAGTTTTGATTTAATTCATGAAGTTAAAACTTCAATTTATAGTATTCGAGAATTCTAATGTTAAAATATATTTAAGCTCAATATCACATTTAATTAGCATCTTTTAAAAGCTTATAAAACTAAAATTTAAAGTTAATGCAAGTAAATAGAAATGTGTTAATAATAAAAGTGTAAATTAATATCTTGCACTTCTCAAATTGCCGAAGAATAAAAATGAAAATAGCTGTAATTACACATATTCTGCATAAACAAAAGAATTGTGAATATTATTCTTACGAGCCCTACATAAGAGAGATGAATATATGGTTTAAATATGTTTCTGATGTGATTGTAGTTGCTCCATTATCTGGTAATTCAATTACAAGAATAGAATCAAAATATTTAAAAGAGACTATTAGCTTTAAGACAATCCCTCAAATTTCTTTCTTAAGTATTTTAATGACTTTAAAGAGTACCTTAAAGATGCCATTTATTGTTTTTAGAATTTTAAAAGCAATGAACGCTGCAGATCATATTCATTTAAGATGTCCGGGAAATATTGGGCTTGTTGGTTGTGTTTTGCAAATATTTTTTCCGAAGAAACCTAAGACAGTTAAATATGCAGGGAATTGGGATCCTAATGCAGAACAACCTTGGAGTTACAGATTGCAAAAGAAGATATTGAGTAATACTAGAATTAGTAAGAATATTAAAGTATTGGTTTACGGAGAATGGAAAGATCAATCAAAAAATATTATGCCGTTTTTTACGGCATCCTTTAGCAAAACGGATAAGATAAACTCAGTTAGAAAAATAAACACCCCCTATAAATTTGTATTTGTAGGTACCTTAAGCGAAGGTAAAAGGCCTTACTTTACAATCAAATTAATAGAAAATCTTTTGCAGAAGGGAATTCCTGTCACCTTAGAAATGTACGGTAATGGTATAATGAAACAAGTGTTAGAAGAATATATTAGTATTAATAATTTAGATCCATTTATTAAGTTAATGGGAAATCAAAATTTATGTAAAGTAAAAGAGGCTTATTGTAATTCACATTTTTTGATCTTGGCTTCAAAATCTGAGGGTTGGCCAAAGGCAATTGCTGAGGCTATGTATTTTGGATGTATCCCAATTGCTACCAATATTTCTTGTGTAGATTGGATGTTGGATTACGGTAAAAGGGGCATTTTAATAAAGCCTAATGTTGAAAGTGCAACAAGAACGATTGAGGATAAATTATCTGATACATTAAAACTTCAAGAAATGTCGAAAAGCGCTATGGAATGGTCTCAGAGATATACCTTGGAATGTTTTGGTGACGCAATAGAGAGTATATTTAAAGCATAGATAATGTTCTTGAAAAAGCCTATAAAGCGATGAAAGTTCTCCAATTAATAGATTCTTTAAGATTAGGAGGGGCAGAAAAAATGTCGGTTTCCTATGCAAATGCTTTGGCAAAAAGAGTGGATGGTTCGTATTTGTGCAGTACCCGTTTAGAGGGCTCATTAAAAGAAGAATTAGATAGAAGGATTAATTATTTGTTTTTAAATAAAAAGAGCAGTTTAGATAAAAATGCCATCTTTAAATTAAAGAATTTTATAAAAAAGAATAATATAGATATAGTACAAGCGCATGGGGGTTCTTATTTCATTGCGTGCTTAGTTAAAATGGTATGGCCAAATTTTAAGCTTGTTTGGCATATACATAACGGTGCAAGTGAGAAAATGAATTTATTTGAACTTAATATTCTAAAATTTCTTTCTCGCTTTTTTGATGGTATTATATCTGTTAATATAACTTTGAGTAATTGGGCAGAAGAGAATTTGAATTGTAAACATATTATTGATTTACCAAATTTTGTTTTGAATAATTCTTCCACAGCTATAGGAGATTTAATTTTAAAGGGGGACAGAGATGCATTTAAAATAATATGTGTTGCGAATTTAAGACCAGAAAAAGATTACTCTAATCTTATAAAAGCTTTTAATGAATTTGCTATAAATAAGAATGTTAGTTTGCACATTATAGGAAATGATATAGACTCCAGCTATTCTAAAAAAATACTGAAAGAGTTGGAGAATTCAGAATTTACAAATAAGATGTTTTACTATGGGTCTCGTACAAATGTGAGCCTAGTGCTTAAACAGGCTAATTTAGGAGTGATTTCTTCTCGGTCAGAAGGTTTGCCAGTGGCACTTCTGGAGTATGGTTCAGCAGGTCTCTATGTAGTTTCTACAGATGTAGGGGAGTGTAAAAATGTAATTAAAAATAATGGAATTGTCGTAAATAAAGAAGATCCCATCTCATTATCTAAAGCATTTAATACTTACTACTCTAATATAGAATTAGCAAAAACTGATGCATTGAAATTCCATAATGATATCAATGAAAATTATTCGCCAAGTGCAGTAGTTTCAAAATTAATTTCGTTCTATAATACAATCCTAATAACTAATTAATTAAGCTATAAAAAGTTTTACAAACATTGGTTACCTGCAGATATTAGTTGCTCATATTTTTATGGGATACTTGGTCTATGCATATAGGCCATCTGCCTCATTTCTATTACTTGGAACCATGTTTTTCTTCATTTTCTATATAATACTAAATGAAAATAAGAACAATGAAGCCCTAATGGCTGCGGCATATATTGCTGGAGCAGAAGTCTTCTATAGAATGAATGGTGCCATGGTTTTCTATGAAACTGGTAAATACAGTGTAATTCTATTTCTTCTTATAGGAATGTTCTATAAAGGAACTTCCGCTAAATCAATTCCATTTTGGATCTATCTTTTAATCTTAATCCCGGGTATAGTGATGGCTTCCATAACCTTAGATTACGACGTCGTTTTTAGGAAAGCTATTGCCTTTAACTTAAGCGGTCCAGTTTGTTTGGGTGTATCAGCATTATATTGTTATTATAAAAAGATTTCTAAAAATCAATTTCAAACCATAATTATTATGCTATTATTACCATTGATAGCAAATATGGCTTACCTTTTTATTTTCACTCCTACGATTGGTGAAGCATTGAGAAGTGGAACTAATTCTAATTATGTAGCCTCTGGTGGATACGGTCCTAATCAAATTTCAACAGTTATGGGTTTGGGGGCATTTTTGCTTTGCACAAGATTATTCGTAGTTAAAAATAAGTTGGTAAATATAGTTGACCTAATATTAATGTTAATGATGATTTTTAGGGCTATAGTTACCTTTTCTAGAGGAGGAGTTATAACTGCTTTATTTTGTGTTTTATGTTTTGTGATTATATTTTACTATAAGAGAAATAGATTCGAAAAAGTAAAACTGCTCAACAAATTTTTTATTTTAATAATAAGTGTTGTATCGCTATGGAGCTATACTGCACTAAGTACGGAAGGACTAATTACTTATAGATATACGAATAGAGATTCAGCTGGAAAATTGGAAGATGATATAACAACTGGCAGGGCTGAATTAGTTGAAACAGAATTGTTTGGATTTATTAATAATCCAGTTTTAGGTGTGGGTGTTGGAAAAGCTAAAGAAATTCGATCTGAAGAAGCGGGTGTAGAAACTGCTTCTCACAATGAAATAAGTCGCTTATTATCGGAACATGGAATGTTTGGAATGATTGCCTTACTTATTCTTATATTTGTCCCGATAATATTTTGGACTAAGTTTAAAAACAATTATTACTTTTTAGCATTTATGGCATTCTGGTTTTTAACTATAAACCATTCTGCTATGAGAATTGCCCTGCCGGCCTTTGTTTATGGGTTGGCTTTATTATATATCGTTGATGAGAAAAAAGCTCCTGTACATAGGAAACGACTTAGCCATTAATAGCTTTACTGCTACCTATATCTCCTTTTTTAGTAAAGTGCTAAAGAAGGAAGGATATACTGTGAGGACTGCTTCCAACAAAAATAATAAAGCACTGCGATTGGTAGAAATGCTCGGGATGATTGTAAAGCATCATAAATCTACAGATATAGTGCTAATAGACACTTACGGGGCTCTAAACTTCTATTATGCATATCTCGTAGCTAAAGCTTGCCAGTTCTATAAGTTGGATTATATACCTATTCTTCATGGGGGTAATTTACCTACAAGATTAGAAGAGTCTACAGAGCTTAGTAACTCCTTATTTGGAAAAGCAAAAATGAATGTAGCACCGTCAGAATTTCTTTTTAGAATATTTAATAGTGCGGGATTCAATAATTTGAAAATTATACCCAACGCAATCGAATTGAGTAAATTTCCTTTTAAAGAACGTAAAATTTTTGCTCCAAAAATGCTTTGGGTAAGACGTTTTCAGGGAAGATATAATCCTATGATGGCTATTAAGGTTTTAGAGCAACTTAAAAAAGACTATCCTTTAGCAGAACTTTGTATGATTGGGCCAGAAAAAGATGGCTCACTTCAAAAATGTCAAGCCTATGCTGAAAAGAATGGTTTAAACGTGATCTTCACAGGGAAACTGAAGAAAAAAGAATGGGCTAAGGTGTCTGAAGAATACGATATTTTCCTTAATTCTACCAATATCGATAACACCCCAATAAGTGTAATTGAAGCAATGGCACTTGGATTAGCAATTGTATCTACTGATGTTGGAGGAATGAAAGATTTAATCACTCACAACGAAGATGGAATTTTAGTTCCATGGAAAGATGAAAGCTCTATGGTGTTGGCAGTTAAATCGCTGCTAGAAGATCAGGAGAGAACTGCTCGAATGACTTTAAGCGCACTTGAGAAAGTATCCAATTTCGATTGGGAGAAGATTAAGAATAATTGGAATGAATTGCTTAATTAATGGCTCAATCTATTTTATATATAGGTAATAAACTTTCAGACCCCAAAGCCAATCCAACTTCCCATAAATCGCTCGTAAAGGGATTACAGTCTGAAGGTGTACATGTATATTCTGCTTCTGGAATGAAAAACAAATATCTGAGATTGGCAGATATGATCTTTACATTTCTTATAAACTTCAGCAAATTTAAAATTGTTTTAATCGATGTGTATAGCACTCAAAATTTTTGGTATGCTATAATTATAGCTAGGTTTTCAAGACTTTTCAACAAGAAATACATCCCTATTTTACACGGAGGAGATCTTAAGAATCGCTTTGAAAATTCTACGTATGCAACCACTAAATTATTAGAGAACGCATATCATATAGTTTCACCTTCGCAATACTATAAAAATGAAGTGATCAACTTGGGCTATCATAAGGTCGATCATATTCCCAATCCGATTTTTATTAAAAACTATACTTTCAAAAAGCGAAATCAATTTGAGCCGAAACTGCTTTGGGTTAGGGCTTTTAATGAAATCTACAACCCGTTGATGGCAATCAAGGCATTGGAAATAATTTTAATAAAATATCCATCTGCGGAATTATGTATGGTTGGACCCGATAAAGATGGTAGCCTGGAAACTTGTAAGAAATATGCCAAAAGTAAGGACCTTCCTGTAGTCTTCACTGGAAAGCTCAAAAAAAAGGATTGGACTTATCTCGCATCGAATTTCGATATATTTTTAAACACTTCGAATATAGATAATAGCCCACTTAGTGTTATAGAAGCAATGGCTCTTGGATTACCCGTGATTACGACCAACGTAGGGGGAATGCCTTATTTAATTGAGCATTGGATAGATGGAATTCTTATAGATAAACAAGCTCCGGAACAAATTGCTACTTGGGTAGATTGGATACTTCAAAATCCAGATCAAACTAGGCAAATTGTTATAAGAGCACAGAAAAAAAGTACTGAATTTCGATTGGGATAATATTAAAAACGATTGGAATGAATTACTAGCCTGAAAATTTTTATATTTAGATTCAATTCAACACGAACCTAACCTTCCCCTATAGAATATGGCTCAGAAATCTATAATTCATTTTGATATTTCAGAACGAAAAGTTTTGTTGCGATTAATGGATATTTTCTGTGTACTCTTTACATTAAGTATTGTTAGTGTGATATTTAGATTTGATTATTTTAGGATAACTCCAGATTATTGGGGTTGGACAGTAATTTTGATAGGTTATCTAGTACTTTTTTTCGACTATATTTGAATTATATGATCTTCAAAAAGCAAGTAGGTTCGAAATTGTTTTAAAAAATGTTATTTTAACCGTATCTGTTACTGTACTTTTCTTCATGCTTACGCCTTTTTATTCTCCTAGTCTACCGGAAAACAGACTGCAAATTCTATTCTTCTTTTTATCTATGGTGAGCGCATTGTTGCTTTGGAGGTATGCCTATATTACTCTAATTTCCTCTCCGAGATTTTACAAAAAAGCATTACTAATTGGAGATGTTTCGGAACTTAGATTAATGGTGGAGGCATTGCAAAAATCAGATCCTAATTATGTGATTGCAGGCTATATTAATACAGGTAAAAAAGACGGCGACTTCGATTATGAAAAACTGCAAAAGTTTGAAGCCACAAATTTAAAACATATTGTTGATGATCAGCATATTAATGAAATAGTGGTTGCCAGTTCTAAAGTAAAATCTAAGGAGGTTACTGCGTCTCTATTAAAAGATCTGAATAGTTTATTAATTCAAGGTTTTCCTATTAAAGATTATACACAGGTGTATGAGAATTTAACATATCGTGTTCCAGTACAACACATTGGTAAAGATTTCTATAAGTTCTTTCTTTTTAGCCGGAGTAATCATAATAAATTTTATCTTTTTTCACTTCGTTTTTTCGATGTCTTATTTTCAGTGATAGGATTGCTATTTTGCATATTGCTGACCCCTGTAGTTTTTATAATTAATTTTTTTTCTAATAGAGGAAGTTTGTTTTACACACAAGCGCGAGTCGGTAAGAATGCCAAGAATTTTAGAATAGTAAAATTTAGAACTATGCTGGAAGATGCTGAAATTAATGGGCCGCAATGGGCAGAGAAAAATGACTATAGGATCACATCTTTCGGAAAGTTCCTTAGGAGGACCAGATTAGATGAGATTCCTCAATTTTATAATATTTTAGTGGGAGATATGAGTATTATTGGGCCCAGACCAGAGAGACCAGTATTTGTTAAAGAATTGTCTGAGAAGTTACCTTTTTATAAGACCAGACATATTGTGAAGCCAGGTCTTACAGGCTGGGCGCAAGTTAAAGCTAATTATGGTTCTAGTTATATAGATAGTTTAGAGAAGTTGCAATATGACCTTTATTACATCAAACATCGAGGTTTGTTTTTAGACCTTAATATTCTTATTAAAACGTTTAGCACCATTCTTTTCTTTAGAGGGCAGTAGTTAAAATCACACATTTCGACAGGCTCAACTTGACAATCATAGAATTTTTCAAGTTATCGTCACCCTTAACTTGTTTCATGGTCTCTTTTGGAGTTCTTCATTATTTCAGTGTTAAGATGCTGAAATAAGTTCAGCATGACTATCTAGATTAATTATCGACTCCGCTTATATTTTATGATACAAAATAAGAATAAGAATAAAGCGAGAAACTGAGCAATCCTTGCAATGTAATCTCCGTGCTTTACATAGAAGGTTTGCTTATTATTCACAGTGATTTTACTTTTTATGCTTCCCTGTTTCTCATAACCCAAACTTTTAGTAACCTGTCCTGTTTCATCTATAAATGCTGAAATTCCTGTATTAGCACTTCTAACTACAGATTTTCTTGTTTCTACCGCTCGCAAGCTTGCATAACTCAAATGCTGTTTATGGCCTTGCGTATTATCCCACCAAGCATCATTTGTAATGATTGTAAGAAAATTAGCCCCGTTCTTTACATATCCTGTTACATATTCACCGTAAACAGATTCATAACAAATAATTGGAGCTGTAGCTTCTGAGTTATTCAATCTGAAAACCTCTCTGTCTTCTTGCGTGGTTTTCATTGCAACGGTTCCACCAAGATCAATCATAATATTTCCAAGCAATGGTTTCAGAATGTTTTGATATGGAAAGTTTTCGACTCCGACAACTAATTTCGATTTATGATATAATTCGGGCTTGCTATCGGAATTCAGAAAGAAAGCAGAATTATAGTCGTTGTACCAATCGTTTGGTCCAATATAATTACTTTGTTTTCCCGCTTTCACAGGATCTTTAAACCTATCAAACATGGAAATTCCGCTTAAGAAATTTAAATTTGGATGGTTGCTTATTAGTTGATTACCAAAGTAAATAGCTTCTGAACGTTGAAATTGTGGCAATGCTGTTCCATCTGCAAACACAGTTTCCGGAGCTACCAATAAATCAGTATTTTTTGTAACTAAAGAATCGCTTAGCTTCAATAGTAATTCTCCAATTCTAGTATCGGTAGTATTATATTTTTCTGTGTAAGGATTTATATTTGGTTGAAGAATTACCGCTTCTATTTTTTTTGTTGCCTTCAGTATAATTAGCTAAAATTATATAGGAAATAGTAATAGGAAGAAAAATTATTAAACTGATTTTTACAATACTTCGAACCAAAATCTCTTTTGCCCGGTGTTCCCTATAGAGTAATATGAATTTAAAAACAGCCATATTTACTACCCATATCCATAAAGTTCCACCGAAAGTCCCTGTGTATTCGTACCACTGAACCCAGTTTATATAATTTGAAAATCCATTTCCTAGATTTAACCAAGGCCAGGAAAAATCCCAGTTTAAATGCAATTTTTCAAAAACTATCCACAAACAGATCAGAAAAGCAGAGGAAGCCTTGAAGTTTGTTCTTTTGGCAACTATGTGGTAGAGTAAGAACACCAAGGCCATTAAAAGGGAATTCACTAGAATGGCAAATGCTCCCCCAAATGGAGTCGAAAAATATAGCCAATAGGTCGTAATAAGATTCCACAAAAAGAAAGATAAATAGCTATATCCTAATACCTTCAATTTTAAAAATTTAACACCAGCTGTTCTTAGTTTGTATTCAACATATAATAGCGGTATAAAACCAAAAAATAATAAAAGAGGAAGACCATATGTGGGCCATGCGAAGGCAAGCAGTAATCCGGATAGGATTGCAAAAAAAAGGTTTTTCATAAAATTCAAATCTATTCAAAAATAGGAAAGACTTTTATATTGCACTGCCGATTAGTGAAAATCTTGATTAATTTGAATAGCTATTTTTAATGATTTGGAATAGTTATCTATAATTGCGTTAATTTTAGAATCTTTTAATTTCAAATAATTACTTTAGAACCCTGAAAGAAAAATAAACATGGCCTTAAAAAGACACATTCCTAATATAATTACCGGTTTAAATATGTTATGCGGAACATTAGCCGCAATATTTGCAGTTCAAGGCAACCTAATTATGGCTGCTTTGTTTGTAGGATTAGGAATCTTTTTTGACTTTTTTGATGGTTTGGCTGCTAGAGCACTTAATGTTAAAAGCGAAGTTGGTTTACAGTTGGATTCTTTGGCAGATATGATTACCAGCGGATTAGTACCAGGGATTGTAATGTATCAGTTATTCTTGCGGGCACTCCCCGGAACTAAGGATCCAACAGCAGATAGTTGGAGTGCCGATGCTGCCAGTACTTGGTTGGAATGGAATATTCCATTTTTAGCAGTTCTAGGTTTGTTTATTGTTTTAGCTTCGGGATATAGATTAGCAAAATTTAATGTGGACGATCGGCAAACAGATTCTTTTATTGGACTACCAACTCCCGCTAATGCTATGTTGATCTTGAGTTTGCCTCTAATTTTGGTATATCAACCACATCCAATTGCCGTTTCACTAATTTTAAATGAATGGTTTTTGGTAGGACTTACAATTTTTAGTTGTTATATCTTAAACGCAGAAATTCCCTTATTTGCTTTAAAGTTTTCCGATTGGTCGTTCAATAAAAATAAGTTGAGATATTTTTTTATAGCCTTTTGTTTGATAATGATAATCATTTTTCAGTTTATCGCTATCCCGCTTATTATAGCTAGTTATGTGTTGCTATCGATAATTTCAAATAAAAGTGAAGCTAAAAAGACAAAACTAGCTTAAGAACTTCTAGTCAAATATTTTCTTCTTTCTAAGTTCAAAATTCTGACCGAGATATACTTTTCTAACCATTTCGTCTTCAGCCAATTCCTCGGGCATTCCATGTTTAAGGATGTTTCCTTCAAACATAAGATAGGTTCTATCTGTAATAGCTAAGGTTTCCTGTACATTATGGTCTGTAATAAGAATTCCTATATTTTTATTTTTTAACTGTGCTACAATTCGTTGAATATCTTCTACAGCAACGGGATCTACTCCGGCGAATGGCTCATCTAAAAGAATAAAATTAGGATCTGTTGCTAAAGCACGAGCAATTTCTGTTCTCCTGCGCTCACCACCACTCAATAAATCTCCTCTACTTTTTCTGATGTGTCCAAGTCCGAATTCTTCAATTAAAGATTCCATCTTTAAATGCCGCTCTTTCTTGGATAATTTTGTGAGTTCTAAAACACTCATAATATTATCCTCAATACTTAGTTTTCTGAATACCGAAGCTTCCTGGGCTAAATAACCAATTCCATATTGAGCTCGTTTATACATAGGGAACTTAGTGATGTTTTCATTATCCAGATATATGCTTCCTCCGTTTGGTTTTATCAAGCCTACGATCATATAAAAAGAAGTGGTCTTCCCGGCACCATTTGGGCCTAATAAACCCACAATTTCCCCTTGATTTACCTCCACAGTAATCCCTTTCACCACTTTTCGGCCTTTATACGATTTTACTAAACTTTCGGCTTTTAACTTCATGGGATTAATTCTTAACTAGGTTATTTTTTATATCGGGAGGTAAAGGAAATAAAGATTAGGCTTTATCTGAAACAGTTTCCAACTCATCCCAATACTCATAAGCTCTTCTTAAATGTGGGATAACAATGGTTCCTCCAACTAAAGTCGCGATACTTAAAGCTTCCATAACTTCTTCCTTGCTTAATCCAACTTTATAGGATGTTTCCAAATGGTATTTCACACAGTCATCACACCTTAAAACGGTAGAGGCAACTAGGCCTAATAATTCTTTGGTCTTCACGTCCAGAGCTCCAGGCGCAAATGCATTGGTGTCCAGATTAAATATTCGTTTTATGATCTTATTATTATCTCCTAAGATCCTATCGTTCATGCGCTCTCTATATGCATTGAACTCTTCAACTTGATTTGTCATTCTATTATTTTCTAGCTAATTTATTTTTATTCTCTTGTTCTTCTCTTAAAAGTCTCTTGTACACTATTTTGGAAATAACTATACTTATTTCATATAAAATTAAAACCGGTATTGCTACTATTATCTGACTCACAATATCTGGCGGAGTTATAATTGCTGAAAGCACTAGAACTCCAATCAATGCATATTTTCTATATTTTCTTAAGAAGTCTGGCGTAAGTACTCCAACCTTGGTTAAAAAGAAAATCACAATCGGTAGCTCAAATATTAGACCACTGGCAATAACTGAAGCTCTTACGAGGCTTATATAACTATCTAAGTCGAATTCATTTAAAACAACTTCACTTACTTGATATTTTCCTAAAAAGTTGATTGATAACGGAGTAATAACATAATATCCAAAAAGTACTCCTGTAAAGAATAAAAGCGATGAGATAAATATAAAACCTCTGGCATTTTTTCGTTCGTTATCTTTCATGGCGGGAGCAACAAATTTCCAGAATTCATAAATTACATAAGGAAACGCAATTACAAATCCTGCGGTGATTGCTACCCAAATATGAGCAGAGAATTGCCCGCCCATCGTTCTACTCTGGATTCCAAATGGCATAACATTATTACAAAATCCACCATCTACGCCAAACCATGTTGTAATCTTACAAAGAATGTCGTAAGTCCAGAAATCGGTTTGGCTAGGTCCAAAAAGAAGCACATCAAATATGAAACCTTTAGCTATAAAGGCTAATGTTGCAGCGATTAGGACGGCTAAAGTAGATCGTATTAAATGCCATCTTAAATCTTCCAAATGATCCAGAAAAGACATTTCTTCTTCCGGCTTGCTAACTTTTCCCATTATATAATTCCTTCTCGTATTAAGTTGTGAATATGCACAATTCCGGCATATTTTCCATCTTCAACGGCAATAAGTTGAGAGATTTTATTTTTTTCTAATATTGCCAGTGCCTCCACGGCCATCATATCTTGAGCAACCGTTTTTGGGTTTTTGCTCATGATATCTAAAGCTGTAAGATGTATAAAAGCATCATTATTTCTAAGCATCCTACGAATGTCACCGTCAGTAACAATCCCAATAACCTTTTCATCTTCTATCACGGCTGTTGCTCCAAGCATTTTTTCGGAAATCTCGATAATTACATCTCTAACATTGGTTTGAGGTGTTACTTGCGGTAATTGATTTTGAGCAGTGATATCGCTAACACGTAAATATAGCTTCTTTCCTAAAGCCCCACCTGGATGATATTTTGCAAAATCTTTACTCGTAAATCCTCTTAATTTTAATAAACAAACTGCTAAAGCATCTCCTAATACCAATTGTGCAGTGGTACTAGTGGTAGGTGCCAAATTATTTGGACAAGCTTCCATTTCTATATACGCATTTAAGACAAAATCAGATTGCTGGCCTAAAAAAGAATCTTTATTTCCTGTAATTGCAATAAGCTTATTGTTGAAATTTTTAATCAGAGGAACCAGTACTTTAATTTCTGGCGTATTTCCGCTTTTTGAGATACAAATAACGACATCATCTGTTAAGATAGTTCCCAAATCCCCATGAATGGCATCTGCTGCATGCATGAATACGGCCGGAGTACCCGTAGAGTTAAGGGTTGCAACTATTTTATTTGCGATAATTGCACTTTTACCTATTCCTGTAATAATTACCCTACCTTTCGAGTTATAGATACATTCAACAGCATCAGAGAAATCCTTGTCTATCAGATTTTCGAGGTTTGCAATTGCTTTTGCTTCAATGGAAATGGTGTCTTTGGCAACAGAAAGGATTTTCTCTTCTAGTTTCAAATTTGTAGAATTATGAATTGTGAATCCTAAAGAAATATGTATCTTTATTAATGCAAATGTAAATAAAATTGTAACACGATTTAATGAGCTCTACCGAAATCGATTTACACCAACAACTTAAAAAGTACTTTGGATTCAGTCAATTCAAAGGTCTTCAGGAACAAGTAATTAAAAGTATCGTTAACAAACACAATACTTTCGTTATAATGCCTACTGGGGGTGGGAAATCACTTTGTTATCAACTCCCTGCTTTAATAGAAGAAGGAACCGCAATCGTGGTTTCACCTTTAATCGCCTTAATGAAAAATCAAGTGGATGCAATTCGCGGGATTTCTTCTGAACATGGGATCGCGCATGTACTAAACTCTTCCTTAAATAAGTCGGAGATCAAGCAGGTGAAGGAGGATATAACCAATGGTATCACCAAACTGCTATATGTTGCCCCCGAATCTTTAACAAAAGAGGAAAATGTTGAATTTTTACGTGGGGTTGAAATTTCTTTTATGGCGGTAGATGAAGCTCATTGTATTAGTGAGTGGGGGCATGATTTTAGACCGGAATATCGAAATCTAAAACATATTATAAAACGTATTGGGGATAACATTCCAATTATTGGACTTACCGCAACTGCTACTCCAAAAGTGCAAGAAGATATTCTTAAAAACCTTGGCATCACAGATGCTAAGACGTTTAAAGCCAGCTTTAATCGTCCTAATTTGTATTATGAGATAAGGCCAAAGACAAAAAATGTAGATTCAGACATTATTCGTTTTGTTAAGCAGAATGAGGGGAAGTCTGGAATTATCTATTGTTTAAGTAGAAAAAGGGTTGAGGAATTAGCGCAAGTACTTCAGGTGAACGGAATTAAAGCAGTTCCTTATCATGCTGGCTTGGACGCTAAAACTCGAATTAAACATCAGGACATGTTCATTATGGAAGATATAGATGTCGTAGTGGCAACTATTGCTTTTGGGATGGGGATAGACAAACCAGATGTAAGATTTGTAATTCATAATGATATTCCAAAAAGTTTAGAGAGTTATTATCAAGAAACCGGCCGTGCAGGTAGAGATGGTGGTGAAGGTCATTGCTTGGCATATTACGCTTATAAGGATATAGAAAAACTGGAAAAATTCATGAGTGGTAAACCTGTTGCAGAACAGGAAATTGGCCATGCATTGCTTCAGGAAGTAGTTGGATATGCCGAAACTTCCATGTCTCGTCGTAAATTTCTACTTCATTATTTTGGGGAGCATTTCGATGAAAAAATAGGGGATGGAGCATCGATGGATGACAATGTGCAAAATCCTAAGAAGAAACATGAAGCCAAAGATGAGGTTGCTCTTTTACTGAAAACAGTAATGGAAACTAATCAAATATATAAAGCAAAGGAAGTTGTAAATACATTGATAGGAAAATCGAATGCTTTGATTCTATCTCACAAAACAAATGAACATCCTCTTTTTGGTAAAGGAAAAGGCCAAGATTCTCAATACTGGACGGCACTTGTGCGCCAAGTTTTGGTTGCCGGAATGCTGAAAAAGGATATTGAAACCTATGGTGTTGTAAGGATTACAGAAAAAGGTAAAGATTTTATTAAAAATCCAAGTTCCTTTATGATGACCGAAGATCATATTTATGACTTCGATCAAGATGATTCTAACACGCCGAAAGGAGGTAATGCAGATGCTGATATACAATTGGTCAAAATTTTAAAAGAGCTTCGTAAAAAAGTAGCCAAAAAGCAGAATGTCCCTCCATTTGTAGTTTTTCAAGACCCTTCTATTCAGGATATGGCTTTAAAATATCCGATTTCTATAGATGAATTAAGTAATATTCATGGTGTAGGAGAGGGTAAAGCTAAAAAATTTGGTAAGGAATTCGTTGAGGTAATCAGCAATTATGTAGAAGAGAATGATATTATTAGGCCGGATGATTTTGTGGTAAAATCTACGGGTGCTAACAGTGGTCTTAAACTCTATATTATTCAGAATGTCGACAGAAAATTACCTTTAACAGACATTGCTTCTGCAAAAGGAATGGAAATGCACGAGTTTATTAAGGAGATGGAAGCTATTGTTTATAGTGGTACTAAGCTTAATATCGATTATTGGCTTAATGATATTCTAGACGATGAGCAGCAAGAAGAGATCCATGAATATTTCTTGGAAGCAGAATCAGATAAAATAGAAGAAGCTATAGAAGAGTTCGATGGAGATTACGACGATGAAGAATTGCGTTTATATCGAATTAAATTCATCAGCGAAGTAGCTAATTAATTCAAAATTCAAAATTCAAAATTCGGAATTCGGAATTCGGAATTCGGAATTCGAAACTTGAAAGCTGAAACTTGAAACCTGAAAATTTCAGAATTTATTCATTTTAAATCCTAAAATCTCCCCAAGCCTATCCCGGTTACTTTTTCAAATTGTTATCTTTGCGCCACTAATTAAAAACTAGCATTATGCAAGACGGATTATATGCCAAGTTTCATACTTCTAAAGGTGAGATTTTGGTGAAATTGGAAAATGAAAAAACACCTGGAACTGTTGGGAACTTTGTAGGACTGGCAGAAGGTAATTTAGAGAATAAAGCGATTCCGCAAGGGAAACCTTACTATGACGGATTGAAATTCCATAGAGTGATTCCGGATTTTATGATTCAAGGTGGAGACCCAAAAGGAAATGGAACCGGTGGGCCTGGTTACAACTTCGAAGATGAAATTCATCCAGAATTAACTCACGATGCTCCCGGAAAACTTTCTATGGCAAACGCTGGGCCTGGAACAAATGGAAGTCAGTTTTTTATTACTCATATTGCAACTCCTTGGTTGGACGGGAAACATACCGTTTTTGGAAGTGTAGTTGAAGGGCAAGATGTGGTAGATGCTATAGCTCAAGGTGATAAACTTGATAAAGTTGAAATTATTAGACAAGGTGCTGAAGCTGAAAAGTTTAATGGAGTTGAAGAATTTCGCTCTTTTAATGGTGCCAAAGCTGAAAGAGAAGCAGCCGCAAAAAAGAAACAAGAAGAATTAATGGGAGAAATGTCTCAGGGATTTGAAAAAACGGCTAGCGGACTTCGATATAAAATTGAACAAAAAGGAGATGGTGTTCAAGCTCAAAAGGGCAAGACCGTTTCAGTTCATTATAAAGGAATGTTACCGGATGGTAGTGTTTTCGATTCTTCATATACCCGTAATCAACCAATAGATTTTAAATTGGGTAAAGGTCAAGTAATCCAAGGTTGGGATGAAGGTATTCAGTTATTGAGTGTTGGAGACCAAGCAAGATTTGTGATTCCTTCTCATTTAGCTTACGGAGAACGTGGAGCAGGAGGAACAATTCCTCCAAATGCAACTTTGATTTTTGATGTAGAGTTGGTGGCAGTTAAGTAAATCTTGCCAAGAATTATATAAAAAAGCCTCAGCAATTAATTTGTTGAGGCTTTTTCATTCATCTAAGTTTTAATTAGGCTGAGAAGTGAATCTCATATAAGGCTTCACTTTTTTAAAGCCTTTAGGGAACATTTTTTTTGCTTCTTCATCAGAAAGATTAGGGTCTATTACTACCTCTTCACCATTTTTCCAATTAGCAGGTGTTGCTACTTTGTGATACTCGGTAAGTTGTAGCGAATCTATCACCCTAAAAATTTCATCAAAATTCCTTCCTGTACTCGCAGGATAGGTAATCATTAATTTAATTTTCTTATCTGGAGCAATTACATACACAGAGCGTGCAGTTGCTGTATCATCAGAATTTGGATGAATCATATCATATAGATATGCAATTTTTCTGTTTCCATCAGCAATTAGAGGAAAGTTGAGTTTTGTATGTTGAGTTTCAACAATATCTTCCATCCATTTTTTGTGGGTGTCAATATCATCTACACTCAAGGCTAAGACTTTTACATTGCGCTTTTCAAAATCATCTTTGCATTTTGCCATAGTGGCTAGCTCGGTTGTGCAAACTGGTGTAAAATCTTTTGGGTGAGAAAACAAAACTCCCCAGTGATCTCCTAAATAATCATAAAAATTAATTCTACCTTCAGTAGTTTCTGCAACAAAATTTGGTGCTACATCTCCCAATTTAAGTGTTTTCATAACTAAAGTCTTTTAAAATTAGCGGCTTTAATTTAAGAAAATAAGCCCCTGATCTTGGTTAAAACATTACTAAAAAAGGAGGTGGAAATGCTAAAATATAGTGATGGTCAAGTTATTTTTTCCACTTGATATTACAACCTACACTCGGCTTTTGCGGTTCGGGAACATTACGATTATTTAATACGGAATCTAAAGCTTCTCTTAGATCTCGTCCGTTCACTGGAATTCCATTTCCCGGTCGCGAGTTATCCAATTGGCCTCTATAAATCAGTTTTAATTCTGAATCGAATAAATAGAAATCCGGAGTACACGCAGCATCATAATCCTTAGCTACTTCCTGAGTTTGATCATATAAATATGGGAAAGGATAATGATATTTTCTAGCGGCCTTCCACATAAGGTCTGGATGATCATCTGGATATGCTTCTATATCGTTACTCATAATAGCTATAAAACTAAAACCTGTTACCCTATAATCATTAGCTACTCTTACAATTTCATCATTTACATGCTTTACAAAAGGGCAGTGATTACTTAAAAACATGATCACAGTTCCTTTTTCTCCTTTAAGATCTGATAAACTATACCTATTTGAAGTTATGGCATCCGGGAGTACAAAGTCTGGAGCTTTGGTTCCTAAAGCAAGCATATTGGAGGGTGTTAAGGACATAGTTTGAAGTTTTGAATTTTAGGATGCTAACAAATTTAATATCTTTATTCTAATTGCAATTGGTTGCCATATTAGATAAGGACTTCAATTTAAGAATAAACAGAGAATACATGGAGATAAGCTGGAATGATTTTGAAAAAGTGGAAATGCGAGTGGGAACAATAATTAAAGTGGTGGACTTTCCAAAAGCCAATAAACCTGCTTATATCATGGAGATAGACTTTGGTAATGGGCTAGGTGTTAGAAAATCTTCTGCACAAATAACCAAGCGATATACCAAAGAAGATTTATTACAGAAGCAAATCGTTGCGGTTGTAAACTTTCCCAAGAAACAAATTGCAAACTTTATGAGTGAATGTTTGGTTCTAGGTGCGGTTGGTTCTAAAAACGATATTGTTCTTTTAAACCCCGATTTTAAGGTCGAGAATGGGTTAAGAATAGGGTAATTACTTTATCAACTCAAATTTTTCTGCACAGCCTTCTATGCAGTTGTAATATATAATTAATCGATTATCTTGAATTTTATAACTAAATGATAAGCCCAAATTACAATCAGGGTAAATTTTATTGTCAACAGTAGAGTAGGTCGCGCTATTACTAGCATTTTCTCCGCTGCAAAAAGAATTAGAATAACTTACAGTATTGTCATCAAAAAATTGAATAATAGCATCACTTTCTACTTTTTGGAAGATTCCACTAGCATCACCGGGATCGTTTAAAACTTCAATTAAATGCCAACTGTTAATTAGATCTTTCTCGGTTACATTTTCTTTAGAACAAGAAATCGTTAAAAATAATCCTACGATAAGTGTAAAAATGGAAACTGTTTTCATGATGATTTTATATTATCGTAGGGAAGTGAATATTAAAAATAGCTTAATTACATTTCATCACCAAAGAAAATAGCATTCATCAACAATTTATTGGTTCCATACCAAAAACCTCTAAAATTTGTATTGTCGGTAAATAGAATCACATTACCGCGACCCATCCCAACATGTCTAAAAGGAACTGTATTTGCTAATAAATCTAAATTTGGTTTGCTAATGTAACCGCTTAAAAGAGGTTTTTCAGTATATTTTATAGGGTTATTGTAGCTTGTGGAATCTGCTTTTACAAAAATTGTAGTATCTCTAAATAAAGCAATCTTATTATCTGTATACCCAAAATTCACGGGATGAGATCTATCTTGGGTAGCTTCAAAAATAGCTCCCCCAATTCCCTGTGCTCCTCTAAAGTCATTGCGCTCTTCAAAACTTACGTTTTTAGCTTTCACTTTGTTCTCTAAAAATTCCAGTTTCATAAATTCGTTGGTGTTAAACCACTTTGCAGCATTTTTATAACCTATCAAAGTACCTCCATCTTTAACCCAATCTTTTAGCTTATCTGCGTCCTTTTTTTTCTAAAGCAGTTCCCCAGCTATTTGGTAAAATAATATCGGTGTATTTGCTGAGATCTGCTCTTCCGAAGTTTCTGGTGTCCAACTTTGTAATATTCATATCATAACGCTGATCGAATAAATGCCAGATCTCTCCTGCATCGTAGGGCGTGATTCCATCACCTACAATGATGGCTACTTTTTGAGGTTCTAAGGATCTAAAATAATTACTTCCTAAATTGATGCCTTTTGTTAGTCCGGTAGTAACTCCAGTGATTGAAACATTGGCTTTTTCGGATACTTCTGTCAAGAAATTAAAAATTTCCGTAGCATCTAATTTCTGATTTTGTACAGAAATTAAAATTGTTCCATAATCATATTTTTTATTGTCTGCTTCAAAACTTTTCATTCCAACCTGAGCCCTAAGACCTTTTTCTAAGATAAGATTGAGTGCTTTTGGAGCATTGTAATCATGCCATTCCATTAAATAAGCATAATCGCTCTTATTAATTGTATTTATAGCTGGTTTTTGAAGGCTATCTATCTTCTCACCTACGTATTTAAACGGTACACTATTATTAAATTCAAGATCGAATGCTAAAGGAAAGGACCAAGCCGAAATATCGTAGAACAAGCTATCTGTAAAAGAGGTTCTTTTCTCGAACATTGCTTCAACAACTCGATGTTGCCGTTGATTTTTAGGAACTATATATCCCGCACCTTGTTTAAATTTTTTGCCATTAAGTTCAAAATCTTCTTTGATCTCATAAACTTCGACTTGCTGACGTTTTAAGATTTCGGCTAAATGATAAGCCTTGTTTTTGTCTTTTTCGCTTCCAAATACATAAGCATCTTTCCCCATGGTATTTCTGGAATTCTTATAGAATGAACGTTGATAGTCCAAAATCTTACTTCTCATACTGCCTGCAGCTTCCAAAGTAGATAGCGCGGCGGTAAACTGATTTCTTATAGTGAAGGGAAACGTTAGTAAACCATTATCTGTTTCTTGCACATGGCCTCTAGAGCTTCCTTGTTCAAAAAGAATCCCGATACTTCCATTGATATCAGGGAAAGTCGAGCCTTTTCCGTAATAAAAATCATCATAGTCTTCTTGAGTATAATATAAGGAGCCAATCTTATCCAATGCTTTTGCATGATAAGTTCCTATTTCTCGGGTAAGATCTTGATTCATTTGCGGTGTAAGCGGATGGGTTCTGGAAGGAATTCCCGGCTGAAAGAAAAATGAGGAATTAGATCCCATTTCATGATGATCTGTAAGAATGTTTGGTTGCCACTTATGAAAAGTGGTTATTCTAGCTCTAGATTCTGGTAATTGTACTGGTAACCAATCCCGGTTCATATCGAACCAATAATGATTGGTTCTTCCGCCCGGCCAAACTTCACTAAACTCTCTATCTTGTGGATCTGGATTTAAATTTTTGCTTTTATTCGTATTCGCCCAATATGCAAAACGCTGTAATCCATCCGGGTTTAACGAAGGGTCAAATAAAATCACAGTATTGTCAAGAAGCTGATCAATCTTTTCGCCTTGTCCTGCGGCTAAATAATAAGCTGCTAACAAAGCTGCATTAGAGCCACTTGGTTCGTTTCCGTGAATAGAAAATCCTTGATAAACCACAATTGGCATCTCTTCGGTTTTTAGATTCTCACTATCGGCTTCAGTTAAACTTATATGATTCTTGCGAATAGGTTCTATATTTTTCTGATTCTCTTCGGAAGTAATAACAAGTAGGAGTAGCGGTCTACTTTCAAAAGTAGTTCCTCTGTTTTCTAGTGTAATTCTAGGAGATTCCGAAGCCAAAGTTCGCATATAAGCAACTAACAAATCATGGGTTACGTGCCATTCTCCCGGGATATACCCAAGAACTTCTTGTGGCGTAGATATTTCCGGATTATAAGAAATGTCTTGGGGAAGATAGTAGGAGAGGTCTAAATTTTCTTGCGCGCTTACATTGAAAGAAAAAATAAGGATAAGCGTTAAATACAGATATTTCATAAAACTAATAATTTGAGGCTCTAATATATAAAAACCGCCTCAATTTCTTGAGGCGGTTTCCGTATAATCCCTTTTTAAAGGTGTAATTTTCGAGAGCTGTCTTATATATTCACGCTTCGCTCGATTTTTAGCCTAACTAGTTCGCAGATTTTTTTTTAACTTTAAATATCGTCAAAGCTAATATCTGTAAACTTATCTGGTGAGGGTGCAGCATCTGTTGCTACATTATCTTCCTGATATTCTTTTTTAAAGTCTTTCTGATGTTTATCGCTTATTACTTCCTGTCCCTTTTCTTCAACTATGTAATTAGTCATTTCATTTAGGATTTCAGCAAAACCGTCAAAATCTTCCTTGTACAAGTAGATTTTGTGTTTTTTGTAATGAAAAGAACCATCTGCATTGGTAAATTTTTTACTCTCGGTAATAGTAAGATAGTAATCATCCGCTTTAGTAGCTCTTACATCAAAGAAGTACGTACGTCTTCCAGCTCTTAATACTTTAGAGAATATTTCATCTTTCTCCATCATTCCATTTTCATTCATAAAATAAATCTTTTTGTTTTATTTAACTAAGACCAAAAATCTAAAAAAAATTAACATTTCGCAACAAATTTTCACATTTCTTTTTCACTTAGCTGCTTTGCGTAAAGCTCTTTGTAATAACCATCCTCTTGAATTAATTTTTGATGGTTCCCTTCCTGAACAACAGCCCCGTTTTCTAGAATGATTATCCTGTCGGCATTTTTCACTGACGAAATCCTATGACTCACAATAATTGTGGTCTTGGTTGCTGAGATTTTAAATAAATTCTGAAGAATTTCTTCCTCGGTCTCTGTATCTACTGCGGAAAGACTATCGTCAAAAAGTAATATCTGAGGATCATGAATTATTGCTCTTGCTATGGAAACTCGTTGTTTTTGACCTCCGGAAAGGGTTATTCCTCTTTCGCCAAGAACGGTATCATAGCCTTTACTGAAGCCTTGAATATTTTTATGAACTGAAGCGTTTTTAGCTGCTTCAACCACTTCTTCTTCAGTAGCATTGGTGTTTCCAAACATAATATTATTGCGAATGGAATCACTAAATAGGAAGGCGTCCTGTGGCACATATCCAATACTATCCCTTAAATTGAAAAGATTGTGTTCCTGAATATTTTCCCCATCTACGAGAATAGTTCCCTGGTTTACATCGTATAATCTTCCAATAAGCTCTAAAATTGTGGACTTTCCGGAACCTGTTTTTCCTATAATCGCTAAAGTTTCCCCTCTATTTACTTTGAAGGAAATGTTTTTAAGAGCGGTGATATTGGTGTCTTCATAAGTGAAAGTCACGTTTTTAAATTCAATATTCCCTTGAATTTCTACAGATTTTTCCTGATGATTTTTTATTTGAGGCTCTTGTTTTAAAAATTCGTTAATACGTTTTTGAGAAGCTTCCGCTTGTTGGACTATAGAAGTAACCCAACCTACAATGGCCACCGGCCACGTAAGCATGTTTACATATAAAAGAAACTCTACAATAATCCCAATATTTTCAATCTCACCACTTATTACTTGTTTTCCTCCAATGTATATAACTACAGTGTTACTTACTCCAATTAAAAGAACCATTAATGGGAAGAAGAAAGCCTGTACTTTTACCAGATTAAGATTTTTTTCTTTGCTCCCATTGGAAAGCACTTCAAAATTTTGATTGGTTTGAGGCTCTAATCCGTAAGATTTAATAACAGAAATTCCGCTAAATGTTTCTTGGGTAAAAGTGTTTAGTTTTGATAAATACTGCTGAACTATCGTGCTTCTATTGTGAATGGCTACACTTAGTTTGTAAATTGCAAAAGATAGAAATGGAAGTGGAGCCAAGGTATAAAGAGTTAATAGCGGAGCTGTATTAACCATATACCATATTACCACCACAAATAAGGTAAGCGTAGTAATACTGTACATTATTGCAGGCCCAAGATACATTCTCACTTTAGAAACATCTTCGCTAATCCTATTCATTAAATCCCCGGTACGGTTCTTTTTATAAAAGTTTAAAGAAAGGCGTTGGTATTGTTGATAGATCTCATTTTTTAGATCGTATTCCATATGTCTGGAAGCCACAATAAAGGTTTGGCGCATTACAAATGTTAAAGCTGCGGCAACTAAATTGGCTCCAATAATAAGAAGAATGTTATAAAATAATTCTTCTCTCAACTCTGCGGGATCGGTTATTTCTCCTCTTATATAGCTTTCTATAACCGTTGTAGAATTTCCAATAAACTGAACGGGATACAATGTGAAAATTCTTGCAGCTATAGTTATTAATAGCCCAAGCAGCATATGCCATTTATATTTAAAGAAATATTTATTGAGGTGTCGTAATTCTTTCATCTAATGGTAGGCCCTATGATTCTTGCAGTATTCGCATTTTAACAAACGAATTGACTGTGAAAATTAAAATATTAGTTAATTTTGCTCATCGATTTTTTCAAATACATAAAAATCTGAACTTAAATTTATAATTTTATGCAAGTTGACGTTTTAGCTGCTAATGACCTTAAAAAAACTGCTCCTGTTTTTGGGCAGTTGTCTTTTGATAATCATGAACAAGTAGTTTTTTGCAATGACAAAGATACAGGTTTAAAGGCAATAATTGGAATTCATAATACTGTTTTAGGACCTGCTTTAGGTGGAACTAGAATGTGGAATTATACAAGCGAATGGGATGCCTTGAACGATGCCTTAAGACTTTCCAGAGGAATGACTTTTAAAAGTGCTATCACGGGATTAAATCTTGGTGGTGGAAAAGCGGTTATTATTGGTGATGCTAAAACTCAGAAGACGCCGGAATTAATGAGAAAATTCGGTGAGTTTGTACATTCTTTAAGTGGTAAATATATCACTGCAGAAGATGTGGGAATGGATACCGAAGATATGGATATCGTGAGAGAAGTAACACCGTTTGTTACTGGAATATCTGAATCTAAAGGTGGAGCAGGAAACCCTTCTCCCATTACAGCCTATGGTGTTTTTATGGGAATGAAAGCTGCTGCTAAGTATAAATTTGGATCAGATGATTTAGATGGTAAAAAAATATTAGTTCAGGGAATTGGTCATGTGGGCGAAGCTTTGGTTGAGCATTTAACCAACGAAGGCGCAAACGTATTTATTAGTGATATTAATCCTGCCAGACTTGAAGAGGTTAGCGCTAAGTACGGAGTGACAATCTATACGGAAGACCCTTATGATGCAGAGGTGGATATATACGCTCCATGTGCATTGGGAGCTACCGTAAATAATGAAACCATCCATAGAATTAAGGCTAAAATAATAGCCGGTGCTGCAAACAATCAGTTGCAAGACGAAAATACTCATGGCTTGCTATTGCAGGAAAGAGGAATCGTTTATGCTCCGGATTTCTTGATCAACGCAGGAGGGATTATTAATGTTTATGCAGAATTAGAAGGCTACGGAAAGCAAGAAATTATTCGTAAAACCGAAAACATTTTTAATACTACCTTAGAAATTCTTAAAACGGCAGAAGCTCAGTCTATAACAACACACCATGCTGCTCTAAAAATCGCTCAGCAGCGAATTGATGACAGAAAAAGAGAGAATTCGAACTAGGTAGTTTGAAATTAATAGTATTTTTGCAGGGCGAAAGAGGATTCTCTTCGCCTTGCTAATTTTATAACGTTCTTTTACAGCTATGTTAACCAGAAGACATATTCGAGTTAAGGTAATGCAATCACTATATGCATTCCATCAAAGTGAAAACAAAAACTTCAGTACAGAAGAGAAATTCCTTCAGAAAAGTATGTTGGAGATGTACGATTTGTTTTTATTGATGCTGAAATTAATCACCGAAATCAAAGATTATTCAGAAAGTTATCTGGAAAAATCTCAAAAGAAGTTTCTTCCAACACAAGAAGAAGTAGATCCCAACAAAAAATTCGTAGAGAACAGCATTATTAAAATTCTGGAAAATAACCAGTATTTACAGGATGCTTGGGAAGAACGTGGGATTAGTCACTGGAAAAGGGATGGCGAGTATGTTGCTATTCTTTGGGAAGAAATTCGCAATAGTGATGCTTTCGAAAATTACATGACTACACGGGAATCAACTTTTAAAGAGGATAAAGACTTTATAATTCTTTTACTGAAGGAATTTATTGCTCCTAACGATAAACTTTATGATTATATTGAGGATACGAAATTAACCTGGGTAGATGATCTTCCATTGGTGAATACAGCCATCCTTAAATATTTAAATAAATTGAAGGAGCATACTCCAGAGGATGCTAAAATTCCAAAGCTTTTTAAGAGTCCGGATGATGAAGAATTCGCAGCAAAGTTGTTTAGGAAAGCTTTAGCAAATGATGAGGATTTGGCGAAAGAAATGGTAGATAAAACTCCTAATTGGGATAAGGAACGTATTGCGGAAATAGATACGATCCTTATTAAAATGGGAATTTGTGAATTGCTTCATTTTTCTTCTATTCCGGTAAAGGTGAGTATTAACGAGTATTTGGAAGTTGCTAAAGAATACAGCACTCCAAAAAGCAGCATTTTTATAAATGGAATTTTAGATAAATTATCTAAAGAATATAAGGATCAAAACCGTTTAAATAAAATGGGACGAGGTCTTATGTAGTCAGGAAAATTTATTATTTTTAACGTTTAACTTTAAATCAAATATTATGAAAAAAGGATTTTTAATGATAGCGGCTGTTGGAGCGTTATTCTTTACTTCTTGTAAGGATGATGCCTCTAGTAAAGTGAAGGCAGAAAATGTGGAAACTGCAGCAGAGCGTGATGCTCAAGTTGCCGCTTTCGCAGAACTTACTTTTGAAGAAGAAGAATTCGACTTTGGTAACATTGCGAAAGGAACAGAAGTAGAGCACGTATTTAAATTCACTAATTCAGGAGACGGACCTTTGGTAATCACCAATGCAACTAGTACTTGTGGATGTACAGTGCCAACTTATCCAAAAAATGAAACTATAGCTCCGGGAGAATCTGGAGAAATGTTAGTGAAATTTAACGGATCTGGACAAGGTCAAGTTACCAAAACTGTAACTGTAACAGCAAATACAGAAAACGGATCTGAACAAATAAGAATCAAAGCTTTTGTTGAAGCTGGCGAAGATAAAACTGCCGGATAAACAAAACTTTTAAAATAATTTATGGAACAATTAACCCAGTTTGCACCAATAATATTAATGTTTGTGGTAGTGTATTTTTTTTATGATACGCCCACAAATGAAACGCGCTAAGCAAGAAAAAACTTTTGCATCTGAGCTTAAAAAAGGTGATAGGATAATTACTAAAAGTGGGATGCATGGTAAGATCGTTGATTTTAGCGAGAAAAATAATTCAGTTATAATTGAAACAGGTGCAGGGAAAATCACTTTTGATCGCTCTTCCATTTCAATGGAAATGAGTAAAAAATTGAATGAACCAGTTTCAGAGAAAAAAACTATTGAAAAGAAATAATTTCTTGAAATTAATTCTCATTAAAAAAGCCTGTTGAATCTTCAACAGGCTTTTTTATTAATCAACGCGATCTAATTCCAAAATACATTAGGGATGTATTTCATTAAGGAATTAAACCACGTCAATAATATTCTTCATCCCCGATTTTTTTAATTGCTTGTGTAACAATCTCATTACAACTATTTAAAATCAATATTTTTTTACCATTTGTTTTTGCTTTCTGCTTTACAATCATCAGCATAAAAACTCCTGCAATGTCCAGCTTATTTAATTGCGTAAGATCTAAAATGATTTTTGGAGCATAGTGAAGTTCCATTTCAATATCCTCTTGAACCTCACTCACATTCATTGAAGTTAAGCTTCCTCTGAGCGTAATTAGTTCAGCATTTTTTAAAACAACTTCAGACATTTTTTTTTGTTTTGTTAGGCAAATGTATGATTTTCAGCTACTTATATTTTGATAAAAACGCTGAAGTGGGGGTTTTGATAGGTGAATAGATGTTATTGAAATATGAATGTTAAATAGATTTAAGTAATAATGGAAGAAACTTCATCATTTTTTGTATTCAATTTTATAATTGCTTGAGATTATTAATGTTTTTTTTATAAGTTATAAAATTTGATATTCTTACATACATTTATAAGAAATTAGATCAACGGTCAATTAGGCGGATAAAAAAAAATTAGAAAATCAATTTGGTAAGTTTTTGAATTTTCAATATTGAATCCTGAATTAAGAATTAATATTATTTTTCAATGTATAAACCTGTTTAATTTATGATATTAATAATTTAAATATTAAATTTTATTTAAAATTGAATTTTTAGCTTACACTTTTAATTCTTACATAAATATTTTGAAATTTTAACATTTTTCTTATTCTTAAAATTAACTTTAATCTATAAATTAGTTCTTCTAAATAATACAACTAGATTTTCTTACTCTACAGAAGTTGTTATTAGAATCCCTAACTTTAATTATTTGTATGTAATTCTCAATCATGGGACTTACAAAGCGAAGCTATAATTAGTATTTACCTTACGAGTATCGATATTATTGTTTAATTCTTTTACAAATATCCTACGTGCTAAATTTAAAAAAATGAAGGATGAAAATCAATTACTTCAACTTTCCCGGCAAATTCTGCTAAACTTTCTTTAAGATTAGTTCTTGTATTTTACTAGTATTTATTCTTGAACCTTATTAATAGGATTCTGGATTAATCGTGTAACTAAAAAAGGTTTTAAACCAAAACACCTTTAGTGGAAAACCTATGCCCTATAAATAAGCTATTTGGTACTGCATAAAAATAAGATTAATTAAAAACTTGAATTTATGAGGTGGTTTGTTATCTACACTAAGCCAAAAGCAGAGATAAAAGTATCACAGTATCTTGATGCGGCTAATATTGAGAATTATTGCCCAACTATTGTAGAGGTTAAGAAATGGAGCGATAGAGCAAAAAAAAATTAAAGTGCCATTATTTAGATCTTATGTATTTGTAAGATTAGATGAGAAAGACAGAGAAAAAGTTTTTCAGTTTCCAGGTATCGTAAGGTATTTATACTGGTTAGGAAAACCCGCAGTTGCAAAAGATAAGGAAATCCAACTAATCAAAGATTGGTTAGATAATGATTGCTACGCTGAATTTAGAGTAGATAATCTATATTCGGGGAAAAAGGTGCAAATAAAGTCTGGTGCTTTTAAGAGCCAAGAAGGAGTAATAAAACATGTAGGCTCTAAAAGGTTGAGTTTGGTTTTAGATAATTTAGGATGTGTTGTTAGTGTCAGAATCAGGGAGCTTGCTCAATAATCTAAGTTATTTTCAAATAATAATGTGTAATTATTAGAGAATTCAGTACTTAACTTATTTATGAAGATTTAGAACTATTCTCTTATTGCGATTATTCTGTACAAAGTCTTTCACAACTTTTATGAGATTCAACATTTTTATTCAGCACTCACTAAACCTAGTCAGGTAAACCCTTTATAGATTCAATATTAGAAAATTATTGAAGGGAATTAAAAATCAATTCACCAAAACCAATTTGTGACTTTTTGAAGTAATATTCTGATTTAGATTAACCATTAATAACAAAATATGAAAAGAGCATTAATTACAGGAGTAACTGGACAGGATGGAGCTTATCTAAGTGATTTTTTATTAAAGAAAGGTTATGAAGTACATGGACTTAAAAGACGAACCTCCCAATTCAACACAGAAAGAATTGATCATTTGTATCAAGATCCACATATAGAAAATAGGAATTTCATTCTTTATTATAGTGATATGAATGATGCGATTTCAATAATGGGGCTTATTAATAAGATTCAACCAGATGAAATTTATAATTTGGCAGCAATGAGCCATGTTCAAGTTTCATTCGAAATTCCTGAGTATACTGGAAATACGGATGGATTGGGAACATTAAGAATATTGGAAGCAGTTAGACTATTGGGTTTAGAAAATAAAACTAAAATTTATCAAGCATCAACTTCAGAGCTTTACGGGAAGGTTCAAGAAGTTCCCCAATCTGAAACTACTGCGTTCTATCCTAGAAGCCCCTATGCTGTTGCTAAGCTCTATGCTTATTGGATCACAGTTAATTATAGAGAGGCTTATAATTTATTTGCATGTAATGGTATTTTATTCAATCATGAATCTCCTAATAGAGGTGAAACTTTTGTGACCAGAAAGATTACACGGGCGGTCTCCAGAATAGCTTTGGGAATGCAAGATAAAATTTACCTAGGAAATTTAAATGCAAAACGGGATTGGGGACATGCCAAGGACTATGTTAGAGCTATGTGGATGGTATTACAGGCAAGGGAGCCAGAAGACTGGGTAATAGCAACAGGTAAAACTACTAGCGTTAGAGATTTTGTGCAAATGGCGTTTGGCGAGGTAGGAATAGAATTGGAATTCATTGGTGAAGGAGTGGATGAAAAAGGGTATATAAAGAATTGCTCAAATATAGATTATCAGTTAGTGGAGGGTAAAGAGGTCTTAGCTGTAGATCCTAGATATTTTAGACCAACAGAAGTGGATTTGTTAATAGGAGATCCAACCAAAGCCAATTCTAAATTGGGTTGGTTTCCTGAGTATACGCTATCTAGTTTGGTAAAGGAAATGATGGAAAGCGATTTGGAACTAATGAGTAAAGAATCCTGTTTAAAAGAAGGTGGATTTAAAATCTTAAATTTTCATGAATAATTTAAAGGAAGGTATATTATGGAGAAGGATGCTAAAATATTTGTAGCCGGAGATCGCGGCCTCGTGGGTAGTGCTATTTTAAAAAAATTAAAGGATGCTGGTTATACCAATTTAATTACAAGAACTCGCAATGAGTTGGATCTTTTGGATTGTATAGAAGTATCTCATTTTTTCTTAAAATGTAAACCGGACTATGTGTTTATAGCAGCTGCAAAAGTGGGTGGCATTGTTGCCAATAATAAATATAGAGCAGACTTTATTTATGAGAATCTAATGATTCAAACAAATATCATTCATTACAGTTATTTAAATAAGGTGAAGAAATTGATCTTTTTAGGAAGTACTTGCATTTATCCTAAGAATTGTAAACAACCAATAAAGGAGGAATATTTACTCACAGGTTCATTAGAATATACAAACGAGCCATACGCTATTGCCAAAATAGCTGGAATAAAAATGTGCGAAAGTTATAATCTTCAATATGCTACAAATTTTATCTCTGTAATGCCAACAAATCTTTATGGTCCCAATGACAATTATAATCTCGAAACTTCTCACGTACTACCAGCGATAATACGTAAAATTCATTTGGGAAGAGCCATAGAGATGAATGATTGGGAAACCATAAGAGAAGATTTAAATAAATTACCTATAGAGAAAATAACAGGTAAATCCCCTAAGCAGAATATTTTAAAAACACTATCAAAATATGGGATTGATCTTATAGAAGAAAATGATAGCAATTTAGTTGAGATTGAAATATGGGGAAGCGGAAAGCCCTTGCGGGAATTTTTATGGAGCGAAGACATGGCAGAAGCTTGCATTTTTATAATGAATGAAATTAATTTCTCAGACCTCATAGAATTATCTGAAGAGAAACAAATTCGAAATTGTCATCTCAATATTGGGACTGGTAAAGAAATCTCGATTAAAGATCTAGCATATCTCACTAAAGAATTGATAGGTTTTAAAGGAAAACTTGCCTTTAATGGTGATAAACCTGAAGGAACATTAAGAAAAATCACAGATCCCACTAAACTACAAAAATTTGGCTGGCACCATAAAATTGAAATAGCTGAAGGAATCCAAATGATGTATAAGGAATACACAGGGATAGATGTACTTGTACAGCCATAAAATGGGACAAGTAGTATTGATAAATTTGTTTAAAATAAGGCCAGCATAACTCTTATAAATCTTCCTCACAACTCAAGCATATTTTTAGAATGAGTTTAATATAACCTCCAATAATAAAATGTCAACATCTTTCGCAAGATAAGCAGCGTAAACTTTTAGCTTCTTAAAACACTAAGTTCCATGCATAATAAAACAACAACTTTAAAAGAAAAGTACTTTTATAACTTTACTTACTTCTATAGAATACTCAAATACCGCATTTTTATTAGTGTTATTTTAAGCATCGGCGTAGGGATTTTAGATGGTTTTGGTTTGGCCATGTTCTTACCCTTGCTGCAAATGGTGGGCGACTCCTCTACGGTGGATCCGGAAAGCCTCGGTAAATTAGGATTTTTATTGGAGGGGATGAAAAACATAGGTTTAACTCCAAGCCTTTTAACTATTTTAATACTAATGAGCTTATTCTTTATCCTAAAAGGAATAGCCCAATACATAAATAGTATTTACAGTGTAATTTTAAAGCAATTTTTCATAAAAAGCCTCAGGATTAAACTTTCCAATGCATTGTCACATATGTCTTTTAAGGCTTTTGCAATGGCAGATGCAGGAAGAATACAAAATACAATGTCTGGAGAAGTAATGCGAATATCTAAAGCCTATCTAGGTTATTTTGGTGCATTTCAACAGGTAATAATGGTAACTGTTTATATGGTATTCGCTTTTTATATAGATGCCAGATTCGCTATACTAATTTGCATTGGCGGGGGGCTAACCAATTTTATTTATAAAGCCATTTATAAGGCAACAAAAGTTTCATCAAAAAAACTCACTAGAGGTTTAAATTTTTATCAGGGTTTAATTCTGCAGTTTGTTACTCATTTTAAATATCTCAAAGCAACAGGGTATATAGGGGAATATAATAATAAATTAAAACGTAGTATTCATAATATCGAAGATCATAATAGAAGAATTGGAAAATTGAATTCTATAGTTAATTCTATTAGGGAGCCAATATTAATTATAGTTGTTAGTATAGTGATTCTAGTGCAGGTTAGCTTGTTAAATGGAAGCATGGGACCCATTCTTATAAGCCTTTTGTTCTTTTACCGAGCCTTGTCTGCCTTAATGCAAATGCAAACTCATTATAATGATTTCCTAGGAGTTTCTGGGTCTATGGAAAATATGACGCGTTTCGAACAAGAGTTAAAAATGGCAGCAGAAATTGATGGAGAAGTTAAAATGGAAAAGTTTAATAAAACTATTGAATTAAAAAAAAGTTAGCTTCCACTATTCAGATACTCAAATCCTAAATAATATAAATTTGAATATAATTAAAAATCAGACAATTGCGATTGTAGGTGAGAGTGGGAGCGGTAAAACTACATTAATTAATATTCTATCGGGTTTAATGCCGTTTAGTAGTGGAGAGCTCTTAATAGATGGAGTGAATAGCTTAAACCTTAACAAAGAAAGTTACCAAAGGAGAATAGGATATATTACTCAGGAACCGGTAGTGTTTGGTGATACTGTTTTTAATAACATCAGTTTTTGGTCTGAACCAACTTTGGAAAATTATAAGCGTTTTGAATGGGCAATAGAGCAGGCTTCTATTAATTTATTTATATCGGAACTCCCTGAGAAGGAAAATACCATGTTGGGGAATAATGGTATTAATTTAAGTGGAGGACAAAAGCAACGAATATCTATTGCTAGAGAATTGTTTAAAAATGTGGATATCCTTGTATTGGATGAAGCGACCTCTTCTTTAGATTCTGAAACAGAAAATGCCATTCAAAAAGGAATTGAAAGATTAAGAGGAAAATACACCATTGTGATTGTAGCCCATCGTATGTCCACAATTAAAAATGCAGATCGGATTATTGTCCTAAATAATGGAGAAATTGTAGATGAAGGAAATTTTGACGAATTGGTTCTTCACTCAATTAAATTCAAGAAAATGGTTGAGTTACAAGAAGTATAACATGTTTATATCATTGTTCTCAAAATTTTGAAAATAATATCTGCCAAGTTAAATTTTAAACCCGCATCAATTATAAAAATTTTTGGTAACTATTTGTAAATGCTGGGTAAAAATAGAAGAATGGTTTTTAGGATTTTTAGGATAAGGCCTTATTTGGCCTATTTAGCCCGTAAATTTGGCTATGTACTGGTAGGAGATAGTAGAAACTGGTGGCAAATTCCTCGATATAAATTATTTTCAGGAGACCTGCCAAATACAATTCAAATTAATTTCGAAGATCCTTATACGATACCCTTTAAAATTGATATTGAATCTATTATTTCTAGAGTAGGTTTTTCCTATAGAGACAAAGGCTGGCACCCATTTGTAGAAACTTTAAAGGAATATATTTTAGATGATAATCTCTCTTTTCAAGATTCAACGATCTCACATTTATATAGAAATTTTCAGCCAAAAAATGTTCAGGAGGCAATGTTGAATTGTGAGAATAGACCCTTATTCCCAATTTATAATTGGCCACCAGACAATCGGTTAATCAGCAGACTATGGACATTAAATAAATATAGTCTCAGCTATTTTTTAAAGGTCATAAATAGAAATTCAGATGGGCAGGGTTGGATTTTCTTTGGCCCACACACCATTCAATATGGGAATACTGAATTCAAAAGATTAATATCGGTTTATAATTCTATCAAAAAAAAATGGTTATCAGTCTAATAGAATGGATAAGGATCCTATTAATGGTTATTTTTTAAAAAAAAAATAATGCGTACAGATTTGTATTGCTCCATGGAAATCACAGAGTTTCAGCATTAAAGGCACTTAGATATAAAGAAGTATATGCTGTAATTCGTCCTGGTCACCCCTCCGTAATAGATTGGGATAATCTGGACGATTGGACCAAAGAAAGAGGTGGTATTTACACAAAAGAGCTTGTTATAGAACTATTTAATATGCTATTTCACGGGTCTGGACTTCAAAAAGCTCGTCGGTATAATTTAATAAATAAAGCACCGGTATTGTAGGTTTTTAACTCCTAAGGACTACCAAATATTGGTATTAAACCACTTTGGCTTTTAAGATTATTTCGTTTCATAATTCATGACAATCACTTTTTTTTTACAATAAAATAAATTTTTTAATTATAAAACCCACCCTGTTTTGAGGAACTCAATAATGAACTAAATGTTAATAGGATCATTTTAGATAAGTTGCCCGCTATGTAAGGGAATTTAGGCAAACTTATAATGTAGTAAGATGAATTTAGGGAATAGTACTGTTTAGTAGTACTCTAAATTAATGGAGAAATGAGGACTAAAATGAAAATTTCTATATATTTTCTAATTTTTATTTTATCGGTCACTGTAAGGTTAAATGCTCAGGAAGGTTTTACCTCCCTCACAAATTTAAATCCAATTTCAGTGTCCACAAATACTGGTGAAAAACCACAGGCTAAGGTATGGTTTTATGCCGATAAACATTGGGCGGTTTTAGCTAACTCTTCTGGTACGCACCTTTGGAGATTGGACGGTACAACTTGGACAAATCTACTTCAACTCTCATCGAAAACAAATTCCAAAGCAGATGTTAAGGTTGTTGGTAATATTGTACACATCTTACTTTTTCAAGGAATTTCGTCTCAATTGGTGTCTCTAGAATATTTATCGTCTTTAGGCACATATCAATTTTGGTCACAAAGACCCTCCACAGTAACAATTAATCTTCCATCAACCGTAGAGATTGCTAATATAGATATGGATGATAATGGAAGAATGTGGATGGCTTATGATGGTAATACGGAAATTTACGTAACCTGGAGTAATTCTCCTTATCAAAGTTGGAGTGCTCCAATAACCGTTGCCACGGGTTTAGATTCAGATGATATTGGTGCCATTATTGCCCTTCCCGGGAAGATGGGTGTTTTTTGGTCAAATCAACATAACGAAAGGTTCGGCTTTAAAACACATCTAAATGGTACAAATCCTTCCTCTTGGTCAAGTGATGAGGTGCCAGCTTCTCAATCAGCTTTAAATATTGAGGGAGGAATGGCAGATGACCATGTAAATATGGCTGTTTCAAGTGATGGCACGTTATTTTGTGCCATTAAAACTTCTTATGATACGGCTGGCTACCCAACGGTTGCACTGCTGGTACGCCGTCCCAATGGAAACTGGGACAATCTTTATTATGTTTCCGATCAAGGAACAAGACCAATTGTTATTTTGAACGATATCCTTAATAAATTGAGAGTTGTATATCCTGAAGATACGGGCGGTGATAATATTGTGTATAATGAGTCATCTGTTCCAAATATTTCTTTTGGAGATCAACGAAGATTGATCACAGGGGACTATAATAATCCCACAAGCATTAAAGGTAATTTCACCTCTGAAGTTGCAATTCTAGCATCAACTAGTTCTCAAGTAGTAGGAGTTCTTGCAAGCGATAAACTACAAGGTCCTACTTTGGAAGCTCCTAAGAATAATTATACACAACTTCCCTTAGAAACTAATCTAAGCTGGAATTCAGGAACGAATGTATTGAGCTATCAAGTTCAGGTTTCAGAAGTAAATAATTTCTCAAGCACCTTTTTTAACCAATCCAACATTACCTCGAATTCGGTCCTTATTAATGGCCTTGCAAATAATGCTATTTATTATTGGAGGGTTCGCTCTACAACTAGCACCGGGGAGAGTGAATGGTCCTCTATTTGGAATTTCAAAACTACCCCAGCTTCAGCAAATGCTATTTTGGTTGGTCATTGGAAATTAGAGGAAGGTAGCGGTAACAACCTTATTGATGTATCTGAACATTCTAATAATGCTAATGTTACTGGTAATCCCATTTGGGAAGTGGGTAAAGATGGACTAGGATTAAGATTCAATAATCCTAATCAAGTTGCCAATGTAATAGATAATGCTTCACTGGATATTACTGATGCAATGACAATTGCAACCTGGGTAAGACCTGAAAAAACTGCAATTCAATATCTTGTCAAGAAAGCAGATCATAACAATATAAATGGTTATGAGTTATCTCTTTCTGTGGACGGTAATGTATTCTTTCGGTTTAATCAGAATAGTTCTGGAGATACTTTTAGAGTGGATTCTCAAGTTGATTACCCTACAGATGGGGAAACCTGGATGCATATTGCAGCCACTTATAATGGATCTTTTCTTCGAATTTATATCGATGGGGTCGAAAATAATTCTATTAGTTTAAGCTCAGCAAGTCCTATAAGTATCAATCAACTTCCTCTTTCTATAGGATCTGGGAATGATGGGCTAAGAAGTTTTGAAGGCACTATGGATGAGATTCGCCTTTATAAGACGGCTCTTAGTGCTTCTGAAATTTTTTATATGGCAAATTCTCCCCTTCCCGTTTCGCCATCCAATGATGCTATTGAAGTTTCCGTTAATCCAACTTTAAGCTGGACACCTTTAAATGGTGCTGATACTTATGAAATACAGGTAGCTACTGATATGAATTTTGTTAATAAAATAGTAGATTTAAATGGTCTATCAGATATTTCGGTTCAAGTTTCGTCTCTCACCAATAATAGACTATACTTCTGGCGTATTCGTGGAAAAAATAATACAGGAACAGGAATTTGGTCAGATACCTGGAGTTTTACGACGATACCATTAGCACCGGTTTTATTATCGCCTGAAGATCTTTCTATCAATATTTCTGTAACTCCAAGCTTGAGCTGGAATACTTCCACTGGAGCAGATACTTATACCTTGGAAGTAGCAGAAGATTCCAGTTTCAATACTATTATTGATACTCAGAGCGGTCTCACTGGGACATCAGTAATCCCTGTTGGACTCTCTTATAGTACAACCTATTATTGGCGTGTCTTTTCGGTCAGTGCAGGAGGTTCCAGTGAATCCGAAATATGGAGTTTTACAACTGTTCCCGAAGCCCCGATTTTGACCACACCA
>NZ_AJLT01000053.1 GCF_000258765.1 Gillisia marina | reverse complement strand
GAGAAAACAGAAAATACGAAAAAAACCATGATTTAAATTTGGTTAATCCATAAGAATATCGGGACAGTTTGACAAAGACAATTAAAAATCTATTTTGAAATTTTCGCCGGTTCTGTTGAAGAAACTTCCAAGGCAGTATAATCTAGTTTCCACCCGATGGTTTCCACAATCTTTTCCATTAGGAGAATAGTTCCTACTGCCTCTTTTTCTGCTTTTTCAAGCAAGCCACTTTGAGGAATCTTATCTACTATGTGCTTTTTTTGAATCTCTACTAATATCGGTAAGGTCTGATGTTGTAAAAGGATTTGCCCAACCTTCACGTTTATCGTAATATTTAAAATCGGTTTCTACTGTTAGTAATTCGGGTTTTGGAAAATTAGTGAGAATGATTTTCTTATTTTCTATATCACTTTCCATTCTTACTTTGCTAAGATCGAAGCCCACATGAGCTTTTGCAGTTATAAGGATGATAGCCTTTTTCTTTCCTAAGATCAAACTCACATACTTCTCCTTCATATTTTCGTAATGATAGATCTCAGAAAAATCTCCTTCCACAGAGATAAACTTACAAACGCTCTTAATTTTATCCATCAGGATAATAGATTGCTCATCTGCCCGAGATCTATTTTTCTGACTATTCAGCTTCGAAAATAGAAAATAGGCCAAAATGGCTCCAGCGGCAAGGCCTATAAAAAGATACTCCATATATCAAATATAACTAAAAGCTATTTACAATTTAACACTAATAGAAACCTGCACCTAGCCAACAATGTTCACGATCTTACCGGGAACAACGATTACCTTTTTAGGAGCTCGTCCATCCAACTGTTTCTGTGTGCGCTCATCTGCCAAGACCGCTTTTTCGATTTCATCTTTCCCCAGGTCTAAAGGCAACTCTATGGTAAATCTCATTTTCCCGTTGAAAGAAATAGGATACTCCTTATTGCTTTCTACCACATGTTTTTCATCAAAAATCGGGTATTTAGCTGTAGTAATAGAGGATTTATGTCCTAATTTACTCCAAAGCTCTTCAGCAATATGTGGGGCATAAGGTGCAATTAAAATAGCCAAAGGTTCTAATACCTCACGCTGATTGCATTTTTGAGCCGTTAACTCATTCACACAAATCATAAAAGTGGATACCGAAGTATTAAAGCTGAATTCCTCAATATCTTCTGTTACTTTTTTGATGGTCTTGTGTAGGGTTTTCATAGAATCGGCTGAAGCCTTTCCTTCTGAAACATGAAAAGACGGCTCCCCTCCTTCGGAGGAGTTGGGGGAGGAATGATACAATTTCCATAGTTTTTTCAAGAAACTGTGAACTCCTGTAATTCCAGCGGTATTCCAGGGTTTGGCTTGCTCCAAAGGCCCCAAGAACATCTCGTACATGCGTAAGGTATCTGCGCCATACTGAGCACAGATCTCATCCGGATTTACCACATTGTATTTGGATTTAGACATCTTTTCGACCTCTCTTCCAACGATATATTTTCCGTTTTCTAAAATAAATTCAGCATCAGCGAACTCCGGTCTCCATTGTTTAAAAGCTTCCACATCCAATTCGTCTGAAGCATTTACCATAGACACATCTGCATGAATTGGCTGCACATTTTTACCCTCGATCAATCCTTTGGAAACAAAAGTATTCTCCCCTTCAACTCTATACACCATCGCACTCATCCCAAGAATCATCCCTTGGTTGATGAGTTTTTTGAAAGGTTCTTTTACCGTCACTAATCCGCGATCGTATAAGAATTTCACCCAAAACCTGGAGTACAACAAGTGTCCGGTAGCATGCTCGCTTCCTCCAATATATAGATCTACATTTTCCCAATATTTCTGAGCTTCTTCTGAAGTAAATCTCTCCTGATTGTCGGCATCCATATATCTAAAGAAATACCAAGAACTTCCAGCCCAGCCCGGCATTGTGTTGAGTTCAAGAGGATATATTCCACTGTCAGAAGACCCCTCGACTCCGCTCGGGGTGACATCACCCCTAATTTTGTCATGCTGAACTTGTTTCAGCATCTCATTGGACACAACTTTATTGTTATTCGCATCCCATGCCCAAGTAGTGGCACGCCCCAAAGGCGGCTCGCCTTCTTCTGTTGGAAGGTATTTTTCTACTTCCGGTAATTTAAGTGGTAAATGCTCATCTGCGATCATTTGTGGCAACCCATTTACATAATACACAGGAAATGGCTCTCCCCAATACCGCTGTCTGGAAAATACAGCATCCCGTAATCTATAATTGATCTTTCCTTTTCCTGCATTCACCGCTTCCAAGGCTTCAATGGCTTTTTGAGTAGCATCTTTATAGCTTAGTCCGCTAAGGAAATCGCTATTCGCGATCTTAGTTCCATTCTTTTCGGCATAAGCTTCTTCAGAAATATCTATTCCCTCAAAAATATTTGGAATAGGCAGTCCAAAATGTTTTGCAAAATCATAATCCCGCTGATCCCCACAAGGAACCGACATTACTGCTCCGGTACCATAGCCAGCCAAAACATAATCTCCAATCCAAACTGGAATTTTCTCCCCGCTTAATGGATGAATTGCATAAGCGCCTGTAAATACTCCAGTAATGGTTTTTACATCTGCCATTCGCTCGCGCTCACTTCGCTTAGCCGATTTTTCTATGTATGCGTTAACCGCTTCTTTTTGTTCCTCGGTAGTTATTTCCTGCACCAGTTCATGTTCGGGAGCAAGTGTCATAAAACTCACTCCAAAAATAGTATCTGGCCTGGTAGTGAATACCTCAATCCCCCTATCCCCCAGAGGGGGAACTTTATAATTATTTAATTCTTTTTGGATATCTTCTAAAACTGAATCTAAGTTTCCTATTACTTCTTCATTAGTAAAACGAATTACTTTAAATCCTAGGTCATTTAAAATCCTAGACCTTTCTATATCTTTTTCTTCTTGAGAAAGATGGATTCCACCATCAACTTCTACAACAAGTTTCTTTGTCAAACAAACAAAGTCGACTATGAAATCTGCAATTAAATGTTGTTGTCTAAACTTTGATCCTAATTTCTTTGCTTTTAATTCCTGCCAAAGTATTTTTTCAGCATCTGTCGGATTATTTCTCATTTTCTTCGCTTTCTCAAGCAACAAATGAGAGTTGTTTCCACCAGTCATATAACCAGGCCTTGAGTTTCCTTTCCCTTTGGGGAAGGTTAGGATGGGGAATTTTACAAGCGCCCCTTTAGATCGTCCAATCCAATTGGTTTGGGAATCTTTAAGTGGTTGCGGCCAATCGATACCGGAAAGATCGTCCAGTAAACGTTGGGCATATGCTGAAATACGCATGCTCCATTGTGTCATCTTTTTTCGAACTACCGGATACCCTCCACGTTCTGAAACTCCGTTTACAATTTCGTCATTCGCCAGCACAGTCCCCAGTTCCGGGCACCAGTTGACTTCGGTTTCAGCTAAATAGGTGAGTCGGTATTTTAAAAGGACTTGTTGTTTTTCTTCAGTAGAAAAAGCATTCCATTCTTCCGCATTAAATGTTTCTACATCTTCATCGCAAACGGCATTAACAGTGGTATTTCCTTCAGCAGCAAAAATTGTTTCTAAGTCTGAAATAGCTCGTGCTTTATCCTGATTTTTATCGTACCAAGACTCAAAAAGTTGAATAAAGATCCATTGCGTCCAGCGGTAATAATCTGGTTCGCTGGTTCGCACTTCTCTACTCCAATCGAATGAAAAACCTATTTGATCGAGCTGCTGGCGATATCTTTTTATATTATCTTCAGTAGTAATTGCGGGATGCTGCCCCGTTTGAATGGCATATTGTTCCGCCGGTAAACCAAAACTATCATAGCCTTGCGGATGCAACACATTAAATCCTTTGTGACGTTTAAATCTTGCATAAATATCACTGGCGATATATCCTAGAGGGTGCCCCACATGTAATCCCGCTCCGGAAGGATAAGGAAACATATCCAACACATAGAATTTTGGCAAATCACTTTTATTCTTCGCTTTAAAAGTTTGGTTCTCTGCCCAATATTTTTGCCATTTGGCCTCAATCTCATTAAAATGGTAACTCATCCTCTATTTTTTCTGATTACGCAGTAATACTTCACTGTAATGCGCGCAAATTTACAATTTTAAACTTCTTTCTATGTCCTATTTTTAGACAGATTCTAGCTGTATTCTAGCTTGCTTCTCCATTGGCAGCAAACATTCATAGATAAATTGATTCACGGGAGTTGGAATGCCAAGACGCATACCTTCATTTACAATATAGCCGTTAAAATTTTCCAATTCTGAAGGTTTTCCCTCCATGATATCTCGTTGAGTGGAAGCTGTGGTTTTGGGATCTAACTTATGTATCACTTCAAAAGCAGCCTTTATATGTTCTTCCTTTAAAGCAATTCCTTTTGCGTGAGCTACATTTTTAATTTCTTCTGAAGTTTTTCTCATGAGATCCATTAAATATGCACTTTCTCTCATTTCTCCTATACGAACTCGGGTAAGTCCACCTAATGCACTTATGGTAGCTATGAACAAAAATTTCTTCCAAACTTCTAACGATATATCTTCTGAAACTACATTAGTAATTCCGGCCTCTGTAAACACTTTTTGAAGTTTTTGAACTCTTTCAGATTTAGAATTATCTAATTCTCCAAAAGTGATCTTAGGCTCAAAACCTACATGTTTTATTTTCCCCGGAGCCTCAACTAAACTTACGATATGGCAGAGTCCGCCGAGAATGTTTTTCTCAGGCAACACCTTTATTAAATTCTCTACATTGTTTGCTCCATTCTGAAGTGGTAATACCATGGTAGCTTCATTGATAATCGATTTTAACTCCTTTGCTGCATCCGGAATTTGCCAGGATTTTACTCCCAAGATTATTAATTCGGGAGCTTCAACTTCACTTAAATTATCTGTCGCTAATGTTGGTGTAATTGTAAAATTTCCATTGATACTTTCCACCTTTAAACCATTCTTTTTAATTGCTTCCAGATGTTTTCCGCGGGCGATAAAACTAACCGAATTCCCTGCTTCGGCCAATCTACCTCCAAAATATCCACCTATACCTCCAGCGCCATATACTAATATTCTCATGCTTGTAATTTTCAACTAAATTAATCTAATAAGAATAATTTGGAAACTTTGAACGTTTTAAAGAAAGTGAACGCTTAACTTTCTTATTTTTACACCAAAATCTATAATTACTATATGAGTGCATCTTTTGAAAGGTATCAAAAACGACGATTGATCTCGTCTTATTTTTCTGTAGTTATAAGTATTTCGCTAGTATTATTTTTATTAGGCCTATTAGGCTTATTGGTTTTGAACACCAAAAAGGTAGCTGATCATTTTAAGGAACAAATTGCCTTAACAGTATATCTTAAAGATACTGCGAAAGATGTGGAGATCGAGCAGTTAAAAAAGAGCTTGGCATTAGCAGAATATACCAAATCCAGTGTTTTTGTTTCTAAAGAAGAAGCTGCAGAAGAGCACAGCAAGGAAATAGGGGAAAATTTTATGGAATTCCTAGGTTATAACCCTCTACAAAATTCTATAGATATTCACATGAAAGCAGATTATGTCTCTTCAGATCAGATAGACAAAATTGCTGAAGATCTAACTTCTAAAAACTATGTAGATGAAGTGGTTTACGACAAACCTCTGATCTCACTTTTAAATGACAACGTTAAAAAAATAAGCTTTTGGGTGTTAGTAATTAGTGGGATCTTCACTTTTATAGCTGTTCTTTTAATAAACAGCTCTATTAGATTGGCAGTTTACTCAAAACGATTTATTATTAAAACCATGCAAATGGTTGGGGCTACCAAAAGTTTTATTCGCAGGCCATTTATCTGGCAAAGTGTGAAGTTAGGGATTATTGGAGCCGTATTGGCTTTAATTGGAATGGCCGGAGTACTTTACTATTTAAATAATAGTTTTCCGGAATTGGAATTATTAAGCGATAAGAAAATATTAACTGGTTTATTTGTAGGGATTTTTCTAATGGGAGCGCTTATTACTTGGTTAAGTACCTTTTTTGCTACTTCCAGATTCCTGAATCTTAAAACCGACGAATTGTATTATTAAAAAAACTGGCAACTATTAAGTTGGAGATTTTAGCTAATTTTGAGGCCGATAAACTAATGCATCAACGACTTTTATTATAATGAATATTCGTGCATTCGTGGCTAAGTTGAGTTAATTTAAACCATAACTGATGAACAAGAACAAAAAACCTCTCCATAAACAAGATCTGAACTTTGTCTTCGGGAAACGGAATTATACTTTTATGTTTATTGGGCTTGCAGTAATTGCGCTGGGTTTTATTTTAATGTCTGGAGGTGGTAGTGACGATCCAAATGTATTTAATCCGGCTATCTATAATTTTCAAAGAATCCGATTAGCTCCTGCATTGGTCTTAATAGGTTTTGGAATTGAGGTTTACGCCATCTTATTGAATCCCAACAAAAAATAATTTACTTTGAACGAATTTGACGCCGTAATCCTTGGAATCATTCAAGGACTTACCGAATTTTTACCCGTTTCTTCCAGTGGCCATTTAGAACTTGGAAAAGCCATTCTTGGAGACAACAGTATCCCAAGCGAATCCTTGCTCTTTACAGTTGTCTTACATTTCGCAACTGCACTAAGTACCATTGTAGTTTTTAGAAAAGATATATTAGAAATCTTCAAAGGTCTTTTTCAGTTTAAATGGAACGAGGAAACACAGTTTTCATTAAAGATTATCCTTTCCATGATCCCAGCAGCATTAGTGGGAATTCTATTTGAAGACGAAATGGAAGTGCTTTTTGGTGGGAATTTACTGTTGGTTGGGTTTATGCTCATTATAACAGCTTTGCTATTGTGGTTGGCAGATAAAGCCAAAAATACCGAAAAACCTGTTAGTTATCGAAATGCTTTCGTGATTGGAATTTCTCAAGCAATTGCAATATTACCGGGAATTTCTAGATCTGGCGCAACAATTTCTACTTCGGTTTTATTAGGAAATGACAAAGCAAAAGCGGCAAGATTTTCATTTTTAATGGTGGTGCCTTTAATTTTAGGGAAAATTGCCAAAGATGTTCTTAGCGGAGATCTTTCCGAAAGCACCACAGAAACTTCTATTTTAATTATTGGGTTTGTAGCTGCTTTTTTAGCAGGATTGGTTGCATGTACCTGGATGATCAAATTGGTAAAGAACAGCAAACTGTCTTATTTTGCTATCTATTGTCTAATCGTTGGAATAATCGCAATTGGCTTTGGGTATGCAAACTAAAACATTCACCTCTGAAGAATTTAAAGAAGGACAAATTCTTTTGTTTGATAAACCTTTAGGCTGGACTTCTTTTCAAGTAGTAAATAAAGTGCGTTGGCTTATTCGCAAAAGCTGCGGAATAAAAAAAATTAAAGTAGGCCACGCAGGAACCTTAGATCCATTGGCTTCCGGATTATTAATTATTTGTACCGGAAAATTCACAAAGCGAATTGAAGAATTACAAGGTCAAGAAAAGGAATATACGGGCACATTTACTTTAGGTGGCACGACTCCTTCCTATGATCTGGAAACAGAAATTGATGAAACTTTTGAGACTAGTCATATTTCTGAAGCAGCTATTCACGAAGCAACTAAAAACTTTCTTGGAGAAATCTCACAATTTCCACCGGTATTTTCAGCATTAAAAAAAGATGGTAAACGTCTTTATGAGTATGCCAGAAATGGAGAAGATGTAGAAATTCCATCCAGAAAAGTAACTATTTCGACCTTCGAGATCACCAATATTGAAATGCCAAATGTGGATTTTAGAGTTACTTGCAGCAAAGGGACTTATATTAGAAGCCTTGCACATGATTTTGGAAAGGCACTAAATTCCGGAGCACACCTTTCAGCATTAAGAAGAACTAAAATTGGCACTTTTAATGTAGTAGATTCATTGGATATTGCATCTTTTGAAAAATTGCTACCTTAATCGCAGAATAATTATACGTTTTCGAAGTTTAAATTCTATGGATTTTTTTGACAGACATAAAGCCCTGATCATCACGTTGTTGTTTTTTGCTGTATTATTTTTGAGTTTATATAATTTAAATCTCTCCAATAATATTCAGAAAGAGCGAGAGCTATTGGTGGATCTAGATAGTTTTAAGGTTGAAGAAGTCGTAGAAGAAGAAAAGGAACCGGAAGAATTGGTGCCAACCAAAGCCCGGGAGAATATTGAAACCCATCAAGCCTTCAATCAGAATCAGGGAGCGAGAGATGCTAATTTCAATGAACAATTAAATGAGATCTTTCAAAAAAATAGCGCTGCTCAATTAGAATCTTCAGATGAAAATGCTTCCAATACGGTTGGTAGTTATAATCTCGCTTCAGCGAAGAAAAAAGAACCCAAAAAACAATCTGACGGCGATAAATCTTCAGAAATAAAATCGGCCCAGAAAGGCGGGATAGATAATAGTTCTATTTCTTATTCTTTAAAAGGGCGCACAGCCATTGATATTCCAAATCCTATTTATACCTGTGATAGATCTGGAAAAGTGGTAATTAATATCACAGTGAATGAAAACGGACGGGTTATTTCTACTAGTGTCAATAAAAGCAGCTCATCAACCAATAATGAATGTTTGACCGATCAAGCCGAAGAATATGCGAATCAGGCATATTTTAGCTCCATGCCGGGCCGTTCTTCCCAACCAGGTACAATTACGTATAATTTTAAGCCTTAAGCAGTATGAGCGAGCAAAAACGTTGCGGATGGTGCGAAGGCGATCCTTTATACGAAGCATATCATGATGAAGAATGGGGAGTTCCCGTGTTTGATGATGCCACGCTTTTTGAATTTTTGGTTTTAGAAACTTTTCAGGCAGGATTAAGTTGGATTACGATTCTTCGGAAAAGGGAAAATTTCAGAAAAGCTTTTGATGCATTCGACTATAAGAAAATCGCAAACTATTCTGAAGACAAAATTCAGGAGCTTTTACAAGATGCCGGAATCATTCGAAATAAATTAAAAGTAAGAGCCACGGTGACCAACGCACAGTTCTTTATGAAGGTTCAAAAAGAATTTGGAAGCTTCAGCAACTATATTTGGGGATTTGTAGATGGAAAACCGGTAACGAATGCTGTTATCGATTATAAAAAAGCACCTCCAACAACAGAAATTAGCGATGCACTAAGCAAAGACCTTAAAAAACGCGGATTCAAATTTGTTGGCTCCACGGTGATCTACGCTCATATGCAAGCGACAGGAATGATCAACGATCACGAAGTAGACTGTTTTAGATATAATGAGGTTTAAGTAATATTTAAGTCATTTGACTTTTACAAATATCGTCACCCTGAACAGGTTTCAGGGTCTCTCTAGGAGTTCAAAAGAAGCTGAAACTAGTTCAGCTTGACGAAAAATTGCAATACTATAAGGTTGTTTACTAAACCATAAAAGAAAAAACTTGCTTAAAAAACTATATTGGTTCATATTAGTTGCCCTTGGTTTTTCCACAATTCTACCCAGCCTATTTTATGATTTTTGGTTTTTAGACCTATTTGCACACTTTAGAGTTCAATATATATTGGTTTTGCTCTTTTTGTTCCTAATAAGTTTTCATATAAAAAGTAAGCTTTTCTCTAAGCTTTTCATTGTATCCTTAGTTATCTGGAATAGTATTTATATACTTCCGCTATATTTTTCCAATGCTACTATTTCTGAAAACACTAATGAAGATTTATCAATTCTCTCCGTAAATCTTCTATCATCAAATACTAATTCTGCTCAAGTTTTAGAATTAATCAGAGAGAAAGATCATGATATATTGGTTTTAATGGAATTGACTCCTCATTGGGAAACCGAATTGAAAAGTGTTTTTAAATCCTATCCATTTTACAAAGTAGAACCGAGACATGACAATTTTGGAATTGCTTTATTCAGTAAAATTGATATGAGTTCTTCCATCGTGTATTTTGAAAATAGCTTAAAACCATCTATAAAGGCAGAATTGTCTTTCGGTGGGAAACCACTTAGCATTTTAGCTTCCCATCCCGTTCCGCCAATTAGTTCAGCATATTTTGATTCAAGAAATAGTCAGCTGCAGGATATTGCTAGAAAGAGAAGAGGTTTTTCAGAAAATTTCATTTTAATAGGCGATTTAAATACGTCTTCTTTTTCATCACATTTCCAAGAACTACTTTCTAATGCGGATTTGGTAGATTCTAGAAATGGTTTCGGAATCGCTTCAACTTGGCCTGTCGGCTTTTACCCTTTAAGAACGACTTTAGACCATTGTTTGATTGGAGGAGATCTTCAGGTTTTAGAAAGATATGCCGGAAAAAATGTAGGCTCAGATCATTTGCCCATTTTCATAAGAGTCGGGATTTAAAAGTTTTTTTAGTAGAACTCTTACTCCAAATACTTCAAAAACTCCTTTCTAGGAATTTCAGTGGCTCCCAAACTATTTAAATGTCGGGTGTAGATCTGGCAATCTATTAGAGAAATCCCTTCGGCTTTCAATTTTCTTATATACTTGATAAATCCATATTTTGAGGCATTGCTCACTTTAGCGAACATACTTTCTCCGCAAAACACCTTTTTCTCTTTTAGATAAATGCCGTAAAGTCCGCCAACCAATTCATCATTTTGCCATACTTCAACAGATTGCACAATTCCTAAATGATGCAGTTTCAAATAGGCATCTTTAATCTCTTGGGTAATCCAGGTTCCGTTTTGCCCATCTCGCTGGATAGCAGCACAATTTTCTATGACCGATGAAAAATTTTGATTGTAAGTAACCCTAAAAGCTTCCTTTTTAAGGAGTTGTCGCATACTTTTGGAAACCTTTAAATTTTCTGGGAACAAGACCATTCTAGGGTCTGGGCTCCACCAAAGAATAGGTTCTGAAGCATCATACCACGGGAAAATGCCATGATTATATGCGTCTAATAGGCGTTCTACGGAAAGATCTCCTCCCATCGCCAAAAGCCCGTCCGGGTTTGCAAATTCCACCGGTGGAAATTTTTGATATGGAGTTGAAGATTTCAATTTAATTAGATTCGATATTGAAATTTAGGTGATAGAAGCCTGAAACCACAAATTTTTTAAAATATTTTTTTTAAGAAGGTAAAATGTCCCGTTTTGTCTGTTCGAGCCCTTCAACTTCACTAAGGATAAACTAAAGTCGAG
>NZ_AJLT01000052.1 GCF_000258765.1 Gillisia marina | reverse complement strand
CTTCAAAAATTTTACGCCGAGGAAGCACTACACTTGCAAAAAAGAAGCTCTTAAGACGATGAAATCTGCTAGGAATCATTATCCGTCAATTTCCTACTCTAGATAATTTTTTTATCTCAGGTCTCAGGGTGACGAATTATTAACTCAGAACACAAAAGGGTATGTTTGAAATAAAAAAAGCTTCTAAGAATAGAAGCTTTTTAATTTATGTATGTTGGAAATTACCTGACCACCAATTTTCTGGTAGCTTGTGTAACGCCTTCTTTAATTTTTAAAATATAGATTCCAGGAGTAAGTTCTGAAACGTCTAACTCTTTCCCCGTTACACGAGCAATTAGTACTTTTTTACCTAAAACATTATAAATCTCTACTTCTTTCGTTTGATTTTTATTGGAAGTAATATATACTTTGCTGCCAACCACAGGGTTAGGATAAATAGAAAGACCCTCGATAGGCTTTTCTGTAGTAAACGCAGGAAGCGCTGTGTTTTGAGCTATCAACTGAGGTGTGAATAACAGAAAACTAACCAATAATAAACTTAAGATGTAGAATTTTTTCATATTTTTTACGTTGGCATTTGTAAATCTACAATAAATTATTCAAAAATGATACCATTAATTCATAGTTAAAGATAAAATATTTAATTGATATTTCAATCCTAAAACAAAAGAGATGAGACAGTTACGTCTCATCTCTTTTGTTAATTTAATTGGTAGCCTCAACAAATTGAGGCTATTTCAGCTGGAAATTTATTTTATAATCTTGCATTTCTCCAAGACCACCCAGCTATTTCTACCTTAGTTCCCGTCCTGTAATTGCCTGTAGCACTGGCGCTAGCTCCATCTATCTTTACGTTTGTTACCGGGCCATTGTCTTTCATATCTAAATTAGTTTGGTAACCCTCTATGTAAACATTGTTGATTAATGCCCCAGATTCTTTCTTAAACTGTAGCGCTGTTCCCCCAACTGTAGAAATAGCAGTGAAATTAATAAGCTTTGGATTTTTATTTAATCCATCGGCTTCTAAAGCTGTCGAGAAGCCTGCTTTAGTATGAGAAATATAGGTGTTTGTTACCGTTCCATTCCATCCTTCTGTCCAGTCTACGGCATCATCTTCATTATTTTCAAAATAAAGGTTTGTTGCGGAAACCGTTCCTCCAAAAAACTCAATCCCATCATCAGAACCATTTATTACTGCAATGTTTTCTAAAACAGTACCAGAGCCTACTGCATATAGGGAAACTCCATTGTATTGAGAGTCTGCATTAATTTGTGCGCCAGATCCAAGGATCACCAAATTTTTAATACTTCCGGAATTATCTGCATCATCTGATCCTCCATAGATAAACCCTCCAACTTCCGCAGTTGCGTTTATGCCCTCAGTAGTTGTCGATTTCCCTACAATTGTAAGTCCGCCCCAATCTCCTGGCATTGCATTTTTAGAAGATATTACCACTGGTTTTTCTGGTGATCCATCAATATTTATTTTGCCTCCTTGTAGAACTGCTATATATACATCTGTTCCCCCATCTCTGGCAGTAATTTTTGTTCCCGCCGGAATAGTTAATGTTCCACCATCTTTTACGATTAAGGAAGAAGTTAAATCATATGAAACATCTGCATTTAATGTAAGCTCTCCTTCAATAACACCTTGTAGTACCGTGGCTTCTACAGCACTTCTGTTATTTATCCAGTTAAACAGTGCAATATCTACGGTTGCCGCATCTGTATAGGATTTACCTGGATCGGCTACCACATCTTCAATAAGCACATTAGCAATAGGTCCGTTATCCTTCATATCTATAGAAGTGTCGTAGCCTATTAAGGCTAGGCTGAAATTGTTGCCCCAGATTCTTTTTTAAATTGTAAGGCAGTTCCCCCTTTAGAAGAGATCGCAGTTAGATTAATAATCTTAGGATTTTTATTGAAACCATCTGCTTCTACAGCTGTAGAGAACCCTGCAATCGTATGCAAAACATAAGCATTGGTTACCGTTCCATTCCAACCTTCAGTCCAGTCGATAGCATCATCTTCGTTATTTTCTAAGTAAAGGTTTTTTACTGAAACTGTACCTCCAAAAAACTCTACTCCATCATCTGCACCATTTAATAAAGCCACATTTTCTACGGTTGTTCCAGATCCAATTGCGTATAAGGTTAATCCGTTGTATTGGGAGTCGGCATTTATTTGAGCTCCTGCTCCTTCAATAATCAAATATCTAATAGAACCAGAATCGTCAGAATCATTGTTTCCTCCATAAATAAAACCTCCAACTTCGGCAGTAGCTTCTATACCTTCAGTCGTTGTTGCATCTCCTAAAAGAACTAAACCACCCCAATCTCCCGGGTTTCCATTTGCAGATGACATTATAACGGGATTGTTTTGGGTTCCCTGAATATCTATTTGTGCCCCTTTTTTCACAACGATATATATTTCTTGTCCAACATTAGCTGTAATGCTGGTTCCTGCAGGGATGGTTAGCTTCGCGCCAGCTTCTACACTAAAAGAACCTGTTAATTTATAAGCTATATTAGAATCTAATGTAAGATTTTGGGCAAGACTTCCATTAAGATCATTAACTATTGGAACTACCGGTGTTCCTCCTTGATCTCCTTCATCGAAGAAATTGTCGTCACTACTGCAGCTTCCAAAGAACAGCGCTGAAAGCATGCTTGTGATAAGTGCGATACTTTTAATTGATTTTTTCATTTTGTTAAAAGTTTAATTTGATTAATTGTTTGGTTTGTTTTTAAAATTTATATCCAACTCCTAGGCTAATTGTTGCGCCGCGAGTATAAGATCTTACGGTTTCGGTAGTTTCGATTCCTATAGTACTTGGTTTAATGTTTTGGGTTCTTTTAATTTCCGGGTTTAGTATATTTTTCCCTGTTAGTTTGAGATTGAAATGCTCTCCTAATTCCTGACTAATAAGTGCATCTAGAGATACAAAGCCTTTTTCTATAATGGCATCATTATAAAATAGATCACTTTGAGTTTGGATTTCCGGAGCTCCCAAAGCGAATATTTTATCTGAAGCATAGTTTGCAATTACACTAGCCAGAAATGCATTTGGAGTATTGGTTGAAATGTTTAGTGAACCGTTGAAAATCCAATCTGATGCTCCTTGAAGATCTGTTTTTGTAAGCCCTTTATATCTAAAAGTTCGTATAAAGTTTCCTTGCGCATCCCTTAGTTCTTTTAGGTCTTGGGAATGCCACATTCTGGAAGCATTTAAATTTAGATCAAGATTATAACCCGATTCTTCTTCCGATTTTAATAAGCTTAGTCTAGTTTCTACCTCTAGTCCAAAAATTTCTGCCTTTTCGGCTGAATTAAAGAAAGAGAATACTCCGGCAGATCCTCTATCCTGAACTTTACTAATAGGGTTTTCAATATTTTTATAGAATCCGGTTAACGAGATTAGCTGATCTACGCTTGGAAAGAATTCCCATTTTAGATCTAAATTGTAATTTGTAGAAGCTTCTAGATTTGGATTCCCTCGAGTTACTTGTCCCGTTGGAGACACATATTCGAAAGGAGCGATCTCTTTAAATTCGGGTAATGTAATTGTTTTACTAGCTGCAATTCTAAAATTAGTGCTTTCGGTAGCTGCATATTTTATATTAATACTTGGATAAAAATTATTATAAGATTTATCCGATTCTCCACGTCTTCCAGGAATGTTTCCTACATCGTATTTTACATTTAAATCATCTTTTTGGTAACGCACTCCTATATTAATGTTGATTTTATCAACCCCATAATTGGCAGTTAAAAAACCAGCAGTAGATTCTAAGGTTGCTAAATACCTGTCTGGATCTAATCTGTTTATTAATAAGGTGCCGTTCTGAAGATTTTCTAAGGTGAATACTTTGGAAAGATTATCTATAGAAGTTGGGTTCAATGCATTTAGTGTAGCCTCTTCCAGACCTAAGAATTGAGAGCCAAAATTTCGCTCTTTATTTCGGTAATTCCATCCAAAATTGAAACTTAGGTTTTTTAAGTCTTCATCAATAATAGTTAGATGGTTTTGTAGAAGCCCATTAAATTCTTCATCATTAATGATCTGTGCAGATTTTCTCTGCTGAAATCCTCCAGTTCTTCCTAATTGAACAAGGTTATTGTTGAAGTTTACCTCATTTCTAATTCTGTTAGGCTCATCTGCATCAACTTTATTGTATCCGGCTCCCCATGTTAAAATGTTTTTTGGATTCCATTGGTGTTCTCCGGCTAATTGATTCACCCATAGTTGGGTTTGTTTAATATTCTGGTCTCTTATAAATTGAGAAAGATCTTCTACAGGTTCGGTTTCTTCAAAAATACTGGCCTCGCCATTTCTACCGCCTTCAAAAACCTCATCGGTAAGTTTATTAATGAATAAACTGGTGGCCTTAATTTCATTATTTTCATCTATTTGATAGGAAGCATTTAATAAGCCGGTAGTATTCACACTTTTGGCAAAGGTTTCGGCATCTGTAATAGAATCGTTTATAAAGTTGGCCCTAAATTCTCTAAAAACACCTTGTCTATGCTCATAAGCAACATCTTGCGAGCCTGTAAAAAGCACCTTAAAGTTTTCTCCAATTTTTTTACCAGCGGTAATGGAATATTCATAATTCAAAGGAAGATCTGCAGTTTGAGTATTCCAAGTTTGCTGCGTAAGTGCATCTCTGGTTTTAAGATCTCGAGAGTAAAAACCAAGATTAACATTATCGTAATTTGGAGATGCCTTGAAATTATTAGCATTTCCAATAGCATTGGTATTCATACCAACTTTTAAACCTGCGCTTAGTTCCTGAATCCCCAACAATTCTCGGGTGCTAACATCTACATTTCCAGAAGCCTCATCGGCTGAGTTTTGTGCAGCATAGGTTTTGCTTATACTTACACTTTGAATAATATTGGTAGGGAATAATTTTAAATCTATGTTTTTACGCTCTACATCATCTGAAGGGATTGGTAAGCCATTCATCGTAGTGTTTAAATATCTATCCCCTAAGCCACGAACAAAAATATCTCCTGAAGCCTCGCTACTGGTTACCCCGGATATCTTTGTTGTTGCGGTAGCAGCATCAGAAACCCCCATTTTGGCTAATTCCTGGGCTCCGATGCTTTCTTTGATCTCTATCGCTTTTTTCTGATCTAGTAATAAGGCTACCTGCGAATCTTTTCTGGAAACTGTTTTTATAACAACCTCATCTAAAGAAGCTGCACTGGAACCCAAGGCGGTATTCACTTCTGTTACTTTATCTGCAACTACAGTAATATTTGGCGCTTCTAATGTTTCATACCCAACAAAACTGAAAACAACGGTATAGATTCCGGGTTTTAAATTCTCTATAACATAAAGTCCATCAATATCTGTAGTGGTTCCTAAATTGGTTCCTTTAATAATAACATTAGCAAAAGGCAGCGTTTCGCCTTTAATTTCCTTGTCCATCAGTTTACCAGCTATGCTACCATTTTTGGTTTCTTGAGCTTGAGAAAAACTGCTAATTAGTAGTGTAATAAGTAATAAAAATTTCTTCATTATGTTAGTTTATATCGACGATACAAATTAACAGAGCTCTTGCAAGAACAAGCTTAACTAAACTTTACCATTGAGTTAATGAAGGCAGTTTCAATGTTATCATATTGTTTAGAGGAGAGAACTTAAGCACGTTCTATTTTTTTTTGATTTTTTACCGCTTCAGCTATGGATATTGTTCATGTGAGAACTAAGTATGCTGAAAATTGGTTTGTTACCTAACTGTTATCAATAAGGTTTGGCATAATACTATGGAAGATTAATTTTATCTTTACCTATGTAATTCGAACATATAGTTTCAAAATTCATGAAGAAAAAAAACATAACAATATTATTAGTGGACGATGAGCCGGATATTTTGGAAATCGTTGGTTATAATCTTTCTGCGGAAGGCTACCATGTGATCACTGCTGAAGACGGCGTAGAAGCTGTTAGACTTGCTAAGAAAAAAAAACCGCAACTTATTATTCTAGATGTTATGATGCCGGAGATGGATGGGATTGAAACTTGTGAGCAAATTCGAAAAATACCGGAATTAGCCGATACTATGATTACCTTCTTAACTGCACGCAGCGAAGATTACTCTCAAATGGCAGGGTTCGATGCAGGTGCCGATGATTACATAACCAAGCCAATCAAGCCAAAAGTATTAGTGAGTAAGGTAAATGCATTACTTAGAAGGTTCAAGGAAAATGATCCTTCCTCAAATATTGTAAAGGTTGGAAATCTGGTTATTAATAGGGATGAATATAAAATCATTAATAACGATGTGGAAATTATCTTGCCAAGAAAAGAATTCGAGTTGCTTTCACTTCTTGCTTCTAAGCCGGGAAAAGTATTCAAAAGAGAAGACATTTTAGATAATGTGTGGGGCAACGAAGTGGTTGTAGGAGGAAGAACTATAGATGTTCACATCAGGAAACTGCGTGAGAAGATAGGGGACGATAGTTTTAAAACGGTAAAAGGGGTAGGTTATAAGTTTGTAATTTAATGGCTAAAAGTTTTAAACGTTCATATAAATTTTCTTTAAAGACCTCGTTATATCTATCAATATTTCTAACCTTGATCGTGGGCATTTTTAGTTTACTAACATCAGGATTTTTAATTTGGCCAACGCTGGGTTTTGCGTTCGTTTGTTTTTTGATCTCTTTTATTATAATTCAATATAGAGTAGAACATTTTATATACAAACGAATTAAGAATATCTACGATAATGTTGCGCTTTTGGACGCAAGCACTTTAGATCCTAGCCAGATCACTACAGATATGGCTACGCTTACCAAGGAAGTTGAAAGATTTGCGGAAGGTAAAAAGTTGGAGATTGAAACCTTACAAATTAGAGAGACATATAGGAAGGAATTTATGGGGAATGTATCCCATGAGCTCAAAACACCTTTATTTACGGTTCAAGGCTATATCCTCACGCTGTTGGATGGTGCAATGAAAGATAAAGCAGTACGTAAAAAATACCTGCAACGGGCGAGTAAAGGAGTAGAGCGACTCATTTATATTGTCAAAGATCTGGATATGATCACGAAGTTCGAGACCGGTGATCTTCATTTGAATAAAGAGAATTTTAATATAGTCGAATTAATTCAGAATGTTTTTGATCTTTTAGAGATGAAAGCTGCAAAAAAGAATATCTCTCTTGTTTTCGATCAACCATATAAGAAACCTGTTATGGTAAATGCCGATATGGATAGAATGCAACAGGTGATCTCCAATTTAGTGGTGAACTCTATTAAATATGGTAAAAAAAGGCGGCACTACTGAAGTTAGTATCGAGAACCTAATTAAAAACAAGGTGATAATTCGAGTTTCAGATAATGGAGAGGGTATAGAGAAAGCTAACATCCCACGATTGTTCGAGCGTTTCTTTAGAGTAGATAAAAGTGGATCCCGTAAAGAAGGAGGTTCAGGATTGGGGCTTTCTATCGTCAAGCATATTCTGGAAGCTCATAATGAGAAAATTTATGTAGAAAGTGTTTATGGTGTAAGTAGCGAATTTTCATTCACTCTGGAAAAGGTCAAAAACAGCACTAAAACTAGAGGGAATAAGATTAAATCTTAAGCCTGTCGTGTTTTCTAAACTTTCTAGTTTTTCTAAAGAGAAATTATTTTGATGACAACTGCCAGTCAAACCATGTTCCGCAAGTCTTTTTGCTAAATACTCCTGTTCTGGTTGCCCGGGAGTTGGAATTAGAAATGCTTTTTTCTCCAGTTTTGCAATGTCCATAATACTGGTATAACCAGACCTGCAAATTATAGCTTCACTACTATTTAAAACTTCATCTAATTCCTTTCCAAACAAGTAATTGTAGATTTTAAGATTTCCAATTTTTTCAACCTTTACTTCCTTTTCTAACACCCCTCTAATTAGTGTAATAGGAGATGAAAATCGTTCAAATTCTTTCAGAAGTAATTTCTCTAAAATTCCCCGCTGAGGTTCGGGACCAGATAGTATGATGGCATATTTGTATTTAATAGGAAGGTCTTTCTTAGAAAACCTGCTTAAAGGTCCAATATATTTAATTGGAAATGGAGGTTGATCTAGATGCCCCATTTCTCCACTTAAATTGGGGTTTTCTTCAACATCGGGAACCCAGCATTCTGTAAACTTTGAAATCAAATGTTGCTGAATTTTACTGCTGAATATGGTGGAAGAACCAGAAAGCACATTTAGCTGATGGGTAACAAAAACCGATGGAATCCTTTCGCTTCTCACGCCCCATCTGTTGTCAGATATTATTCCGGAAATATTTTGGGAGCGGACTAATTTTTCGGTTACATTTTTTTCCTTCCTAATTGCAGCAATAATTTTTGGAGTTTGAAGTAGTAGCTTCCATTTAAAAAAAGCCTCCTTCTTGGAATAGCTGATATTATATTCCGGTAATATGTAGGCTTCTAAAGCTGGAAATTCCTTCTGAAGTAATTTTAGAGCAGCTCCATCTGATGCTAAGACAGGCTCAAAATCATGAAGAATTAGTTCCTGGATAATTGGAATGCATCTCGTGGCATGGCCAAAACCCCAATTTAAGGGAGCTACTAAAATCCTTTTTTTCGGCATTTTCAAATATAGTTAACCCATTGTTGAAATTGGGAACTCAAAATAATTATTGAAACTATTCAAAACAGGTGAGAACCTCATAATGACTTTCTAAGCTATTTTAGCTAATTTTGCCAAAAATTATAACTACACGTGGGCAGCAAGAACAAACTCAAGAGATTTAGGGAAAATGAAAGCTTTATTAATGTTGTTCAGCCTTCACGGGAAGAAATCGTAGATCAAACCTACCCTCTTAAAGGGAATTGGAATAAAGATTTTTTTAAAAATAATAATCCTATAGTTTTAGAATTAGGTTGTGGCAAAGGAGAATATAGCGTCGCTATGGCTCAAGCAAATCCGGACAAGAATTTTATTGGGATAGATATTAAAGGGGCTCGTTTTTGGAGAGGTGCAAAAACTGCTATTGAAGAGGAATTGCTCAACGTAGGTTTTATGAGAACTCAAATAGAGTTAATAGACCATATTTTCGCAGAAAATGAAGTAGATGAAATCTGGATAACTTTTCCAGATCCTCAAATAAAATATAAGCGCACTAAGCATAGATTAACAAATTCAGATTTCCTTAAAAAGTACAAGCAGATCTTAAAACCAGAGGGCTTGGTAAATCTAAAGACCGATAGTGAATTTATGCATGGATACACTTTAGGCTTGCTACATGGCGAAGGTCATGAGATTTTGCATGCTAACCACGATGTATATAAAAATGTATATTCTCCAAAAGAAGTGGTTGGAATACAAACTTTCTATGAAAAACAGTATCTTGAGCAAGGAAAACCAATTACCTATATTCAATTTAAGATAAAGTAGCCATTTGGAGGAAACAAAAATTTTCCTGATCACCTATTTCGCTGCTCTTTTAGGAGTAGTGCCCCCGGGATTAGTAAACATGACAGTTGCCAAAACTTGCGTAGAGTATGGTAAGAAAAACGGAATTTATGTTGCGATAGGGGCGTCTATTATTGTCTTTTTTCAAGCATTAATCGCTGTTATTCTAGCAAAATATATTTTCGATAATCCTTTTGTTCGTAATATTCTTCTTAGAACAGGTCTGGTCATTTTTATAGTTCTCATGATCTATTTTTATGTGAAAGCTAGAAGCGATTCGCATATTAAAACACACTCTAAAAAGGCTAACTCGAACAGTATTTTCAAAGGAATGTTGGTTGCGGTTTTAAACGTATTTCCAATTCCGTTTTTTGTTGCTATTGCTGCAGCCTTAAATGTTGGTGGTGAAGTGGGCCATGATTGGTCTGTAATGTTGTTTTTTGTATTAGCGGCATCTTTAGGAACTTTTACAACCTTGTATTTCTACGTTTTTTCTTTCTGGAAGATTGAAGATAAAACAGATGTTTTTGCAAAATACTCCAATTACTTTATGGCTTCTTTAATGCTGATTTTAGTAATAATAACCTTATTTAGAATCTTCTACTATTAAAAATGGCTTTAGAACCTAATTTTTTTGAGCGAGTTTATGAGGTGGTAAAACTTATTCCTTCAGGAAGAGTTACATCCTATGGGGCTATAGCAAGATATATTGGTGCGGCTAAAAGTGCCAGAATGGTGGGTTGGGCTATGAACAAAGCACATGATTTGGAAGAAGTGCCTGCACAGCGAGTTGTAAATAGACTGGGTTTGCTTACAGGGAAGCATCATTTTGGTGGCACTAATGCGATGCAGCAATTGTTAGAAAGCGAAGGAGTAGTTGTTAGAGATAATCAAATACAAAATTTTGAAAAGGTTTTCTGGGATCCAAATAAGGAATTGGTGAAACCGCGTTAAAATATGGGAAAAAGTATCCATAATTTTCGCTTATTCTACAATCAATCAATTATAGCGGAATACTTCGTTTTCTTGGGGAAACCCTCTATATTTGCATTTTAGAATCAATCTATATAAGAGGTTGAAAATGAAATAAATTCAGATGAAATTAGAGAGAAAAGATATACTTGCTGCTCTTGAAACTATTTCTCTTTCCGGTGAGGGAAGTAATATGGTTGAAAGTGGTGCTGTGAAAAATGTGATGACCTTTGGAGATGAGGTTGTGTAGATTTAGTAATGTCTACTCCTGCTTTGCATATCAAAAAAAGGGCAGAAGCAGATATAATTAAAGTAATTCAAGAGAAGGTTTTCGATAAAGCTATCGTAAAAGTCAACATTAAAGTTGAAGCTCCGGAAAAACCTACGATTAAAGGAAAGGCAATTCCGGGAATCAAAAATATTATTGCTGTGGCTTCCGGAAAAGGTGGAGTTGGAAAATCTACTGTAACCGCAAATTTAGCTGTTTCTCTAGCTAAAATGGGGTTTAGTGTTGGCTTATTAGACGCCGATATTTATGGGCCTTCCATGCCTATTATGTTAGATGTTGAAGCAGAAAGACCTTTATCTGTAAATGTAGATGGAAAGTCTAAGATGAAGCCTGTAGAAAGCTACGGAGTTAAATTGTTATCTATCGGGTTCTTTACAAAACCAGATCAGGCAGTAGTTTGGCGTGGACCTATGGCAGCAAAAGCATTAAATCAGATGATTTTTGATGCAGCTTGGGGAGAATTGGATTTTATGTTGATAGATCTTCCTCCTGGAACAGGTGATATTCATTTATCCATCATGCAATCGCTTCCTATCACAGGAGCAGTGATCGTAAGTACGCCTCAAAATGTGGCCCTTGCAGATGCTAAAAAAGGAGTTGCGATGTTTCAGCAAGAAAGCATTAATGTTCCAGTATTAGGGATTATAGAAAATATGGCATATTTCACTCCTGAGGAATTGCCGGAAAATAAATATTATATTTTCGGTAAAGAAGGTGCAAGAAACCTTGCAACCGATCTTGGTGTTCCATTTTTAGGGGAAATTCCATTAGTTCAAAGTATTCGTGAAGCAGGAGACCTGGGAAGACCGGCAGCTTTGCAAACTGCTACTGCTTTGGAAAGTTCTTTTGAAGAATTAACCAGAAATGTAGTACAAGAAACAGTAAATAGAAATACAAGCTTGCCTCCAACCGAAGCTATTAAAATAACTACGATGGCTGGATGTAGTGCTGTTAAAGGAAAATAAATGACAACTGAAGAAATCAGAATTAATGTAGAAAAAGCCCTGCAAGAAATTAGACCTTTTTTGCAAAGTGATGGTGGGGATATCTCTTTGGTGTCTATAGAAGACGATCGCCTTGTAAAAGTTCAGCTAGAAGGAGCTTGTGTTGGTTGCCACGTGAACCAGATGACATTGAAATCTGGTGTGGAAATGACTATTAAAAAATATGCGCCACAAATTGAAAAAGTGGTAAATATTGAAAGGTAAGCGGAATTTAACCCACTTATCTTTTATTGCAAATTGAAAAGAATGATCAAAACAGATATTTTAATAATCGGTGCCGGACCCACAGGTTTGTTTGCCGTGTTCGAAGCCGGACTGCTTAAACTTAAATGTCATTTAATAGATGCATTGCCTATTCCCGGTGGACAATGCGCCGAAATCTATCCAAAAAAGCCAATTTATGATATCCCAGGATTTCCGGAAGTATTGGCGGGTGATCTTGTGGATAACCTAATGGAACAAATTAAACCTTTTAGTCCAGGTTTTACTTTGGGAGATCGAGCTGAAACATTGGATAAACTTGAAGACGGAACATTTTTGGTTACTACTTCTAGAGGAGTTAAACATAATGCACCTGTAGTTGTGATTGCTGGTGGTTTAGGGAGCTTCGAGCCAAGAAAACCACCTATTCCTTCAATAGCAAATTTTGAAGACAAAGGAGTTTCTTATATTATTCGAGATCCTGAAGTTTATAGAGATAAATCTGTAGTAATTGCGGGCGGAGGAGATTCAGCTTTAGACTGGTCTATATTCTTATCCAATATCGCAAAAGAAGTTTCTCTTGTTCATAGAAGAAGAGATTTTAGAGGCGCATTGGATTCAGTTGAAAAAGTTGAAGAGTTATCTAAGATTGGGAAGATCAATTTGATCACCGATGCTGAAGTTGTTGATCTTAAAGGAGATGATCATTTAGATGCTGTGGTAATTCGTCATAAAGGGAATGCCGCTGAAGAGGAAGTGAAATTAACAGACCATTTTATTCCATTATTTGGACTATCTCCAAAGTTAGGGCCAATCGGGGATTGGGGATTAGAAATTGAGAAAAATGCAATTAAGGTTGATAATACCTACGATTATCAAACCAATATTCCGGGAGTTTATGCTATTGGAGATGTAAACACCTATCCTGGAAAATTGAAATTGATCCTTTGTGGTTTTCATGAAGCAGCCATTATGTGCCAAAGTGCTTATCAGCGAATTAATCCGGACAAAAAGTATGTTATGAAATACACAACTGTTAGCGGAGTTAGTGGATTTGACGGTTCTAAAAAGGAAGCAAAACGAGAAGTTGTAAAAAGTATAAATTAAGGATACCAGTTTTTCTGATATATGTCTGATATTAAAATTACAATAATAGATAGAGAGGGTGAAGCTCACCATGTAGAAGCACCCACAGATATGAATATGAACCTGATGGAAGTAGTGCGGATGCATGAACTCGCTCCGGAAGGCACCATCGGTATCTGCGGTGGAATGGCTATGTGCGCATCCTGCCAGTGTTATATTTTAAGTCATGAACACTTGCTTCCAGAAAAAAGTTATGAAGAAGAAGACATGCTAGATCAAGCTTTTTTTGTTGAAGACAATAGTAGATTGGGCTGTCAGATTCCAATTATATCAGAATTGGAAGGCTTAGAGGTGAAGCTTGCACCGGAATCTACATAAACATCTCATCTTTTTACTAGAGACTACATTCTAATTTTATTATATCTTGCAGTAATGGATATAATAAACGAAATGAAGGGAGTTCTAATTTGTCTATTTCTAACGACATGTTATACTCTTCAAGGACAGGAAATTGCTCCTTATTTCACAAATTATCTAAAAACTGAATATAAAGGGGAAAATTCAAATTGGGATATCACTCAACATCCTGATGGAACCATTTATGTAGCAAATAATAAATATCTCCTCGCCTTTAATGGAGATTATTGGGCTAAGCATACGTTGCCATCGAATGGGATATTCAGATCGGTAAGCGTTATAAATGATACTTTATATTCTGGTTCATACCATCAATTTGGTTATTGGCTTAAAAATGTCAAAAATGAACTTCAGTATACTTCTATAAGTGATTCACTTGATAAAAACATCTTTAATAACGATGAAATTTGGAAAATAATTCCGTTCGGTGAGGAAATCTTGTTTCAGTCCTTCAATAAAATTTATAGATATAATAAGCAGACTAAGAAAATTAATGTACTCCCTTTAGGCAATATTTCGGCCGTGTATACTTTCCTCATCAATGACAAATTATATGTAGGCACCAAAAATAATGGTATCTATAAAATAGAAAATGATAGTATTATTCCGCTTAGCTGGAGTAAACCTTTAGAAAATTATAGTGTCCAGAGTATAGTGGATTACAAAGATGGGTTATTAATAGCAACCCAAATTAACGGAATATTTTATTATAAAGATGCTGTTTTAAAAAAATGGTCTTTTTCTACTTTCGCTGAAATGGAGTATCTGGAAATCAACAATTTAAAGATCGCAGGCGACTTGGTTTTTGTTGGCACCATTAATAATGGATTAATGGTTTACGATTCGGAAGGTGTATTAAAATATGTTTATAATAAAAATAATGGACTAGCCAACAATACTGTATTGAGGCAGTTTTTAGATATTCAAAATAATTTATGGCTTGCGCTAGATAATGGCCTGTCAAAGATATCCCTCAATAATGATGTTTATGCGTATAATGATAAATCGGGTTTATTAGGAACGGTATATAGTATTGAAGATCAAGGTGAAAATCTTTTAGTGGGTTCTAATCATGGGGTGTTCTCATTAAAAGGTACTCAGCTAAAATTTTTAAAGGCTTCTAATGGTCAGGTATGGGACTTAACAAATGTTGGAGATGAAATTATTTGTGGGCATAACAATGGAACCTACAGTATTAAGGACAATGAATTTACCCTTATAAGTGATACAAATGGGGGAATGGACTTTTTGAATATTTCCGGAACGAATTATTATTTACAGCCTAATTATGCTGGTATTACGAGATATCATAAAATAAATGGTTCCTGGGAATCATTTAGATTCAAAGAATTAGATTTTCCAGTTAAGGGAATATATTTTGATGAAAACCAGAGTTTATGGGTTGATGCCTCGCATAAAGGTATTTTTAAATATAAAATTTCCGAAAATTTCGAGGAATTAACACTTCTAAAAAGTTTTATGAATACCAATGTTCCCTATGAAATGTTTGCTCTTGGTTCCCAAATATTTCTAACTAAAAAAAATCAAATATTTAGGTACGATGCACTACATGATCTATTGGTTAGGGACTCCATATTAGAAAAAAAAATTATACCCATTTTCAAGCATATCTGGTATTAATAAAGAATTACTGATTATAAAAACCGCGAGTTCACTCCGAATTACTTCCACGAAAGGAGATAATTTATATAATTTTAATGAAGAATTAATCAATAGTAGATTAGTTAAAAATGCTTCTAGCGCGAAGAAAATAGATATTTCGCTATTTTTATTTTTGGACGATGGTTTTTTAAAAGTTAATCCTTCGATCTCTGAAAAAAAGAACAATTTAACTAACCTATCTTTAGAAGCTGTGAAGGTAAATGGTAATTCGATACCACTTAATGCCTCTATTGATATCCCGTTCAGGAAGAATACAATTAGTTTAAAGTTTTCCAGTCATACTCCAGGCACCTTATCATTACCCCTCTATTCTTTCAAATTGGAGGGTTACGATAAAAAATGGTCCACACCAAATAATACTTCTCATGTGGCATATCAAAACCTGCATCCAGGGGATTATAAATTTAAAGTAAAAAAAAGTCAGTTTAGGGAATACAACGGAAAAGACGCTTTTTTCTTTTAGTGTGCTTCAGCCCTGGTATCTCAGTGTGTGGGCTTGGATTGGATATGTGATTCTTTTAGCAATGATTCTTTTTCTAGTTCATTATTATAATAAACAGAAATTTAATAGAAAGAAGAAGCTACTGGAGAGAGATCTAGAGTATAAGCAAAACCTCACTTTCCAAAAACAAAATTTTGAAAATAATAATAAGATAATTCAGTTAGAACAAGAAAAATTAAAAACTCAACTTAAGTCTAAAAGTAAAGAACTAGCTTCCTATGCTGCTTTAATGGCGAAAAAGGAGGACATGTTGAATGAAATTGAAAGGGAAATCGTAAAATCAAATATTAAAAAGGAAAATAAAACGCTCTATTCAAAGCTTATGAATATTAAAGAGCAACAGTCAAATTCTCAAAATGATTGGGCACTTTTTGATATAAATTTTAATGAGGTTCATGATGATTTCTTTAAAAACTTACAATTAAAATTTCCCAATCTTACCCCAAAGGATTTAAAAATGTGTGCCTACCTTATTATGAATCTTAGCTCCAAGGAAATTGCTCCTTTAATTGGAATTACATACAGAAGTGTAGAATTACATAGATACAGATTACGGAAAAAATTTAATCTTCCTAAAAATCAAAATTTGGTTAAATTTTTACATAAAGTAGTATAAATATCTTCGAAAACGTTGTAAATATTCATTTTCAACCTCATCTTTTCCACATCATTATTAAATTATAAAATTTTAACTACTTTATTTTATTTTTATAATTCATTGTAAAACAAAGATTTAGAGGTATCTTTAAACTTGATGTGTTTACTTATATTATGTAAATCTTAACAACACCCTATCTAGTGTTAGCTTTGGTATAATCTCGTTGCATTTTAATGCGCTATGGTAAATATCATAAATCTGAAAACATTAATTCTTCAAAAATAGGTGTGCTTATGAAAACAAAATTTACTCTATTATTTGTATTGCTTACTATGTTTTATTTTCAATTACAAGCTCAGGAACGAATAATTTCTGGAACTGTAACGTCGGAGCCAGGTGGAGTAACGCTGCCAGGCGTTAATGTTCTTGTTAAAGGTACTTCAACCGGAACTATAACTGATTTTGATGGAAAATACGCAATTAGTGCAAATGATAACGACGTCCTAGTATTTAGTTTTTTGGGATTTGAAACAAATGAGATTAGCGTTGGCACACAAAACACTATCAATGTAATTATGACGGAAAGTGCTTCTTCATTGGGAGAAGTTGTGCTTGTTGGATACGGTAGTACAAGAAAACAAGATGTAACAGGTTCTATTACTAGAATAAATGCAGAGGAACTTTTAAAACAACCTGCCTTAACTGCAACTCAATCTTTACAAGGTAAGGCCGCAGGGGTTCAAATTATTAGTTCTGGAGCTCCGGGCAGTTCACCGGTTGTACGTATTCGTGGTACTGGGACTGTGCAAGCTGGGCGTGATCCTATTTATGTAGTAGATGGAATTATTACAGATAGAATAGACAATATTAGTAGTGAAGATATTACCACTATAGATATCCTTAAAGATGCCTCTTCTCTTGCAATTTACGGAACCAGAGGAGCAAACGGAGTTATTATTGTAACCACCAAAGCCGGGAAAATTGGAAAGATGCAGATTGATGTCTCTTCCTATTTTGGTATTAAGGAAGTGTTGAGTAAAGTAGATATGGCGAACTCCAGTGCCTATGTTAATTTTTCTAATTTGGCATTCGGAAATCAGAGATTTCAACAAGATCAGCAATATGATACAGACTGGTTTGATGAGATAACCCGCGCCGGGACAGTCATTAACCATAATGTTTCGATAAGCGGAGGTACCGAAAAAATGACTTCTTATTTCAGTGCTAATTATTTCGAAGAAGAAGGGATTTTAATAGGGAATGATTATCGACGGCTTAACTTAAGAGGTAAGGCTAGTTATAACCTGACTTCCAAATTAAAAATCGATCATAATATTTCTCTATCTCTTAACCGATCGATTCCAAAACCATTTTCAGCTTTTACAACTGCCTACAAACAAGCGCCAATTGTACCTGTACGATATATTGGTGGTTCTTTCGATGGGAGATTTGGAGTGCCATTTGATAGTGCAGGCGCGAGATTTAATAATGTTGGTAACCCTGTTGCCGCATTAGCATTAAATGATGAAAAAAGAAAAAACCTTGTTCTTCAAGGAAATGTTTCTGCCACTTACGATTTTACCGATTATTTATCTGGGACTACAAGATTTGGGATTGAGAGTGGATATGGAAAATCTTACGTTTTTACACCTAATTTAGAACAATTCCTTGCAGGAGATCCTACCAGAGAAGTTTCAGATTTTGATTCTCCTAATAGAAATACTTTAAGGGTAAGAAAAGATGATTTTTATCATTGGGTATTCGATGCTTTCTTAACTTTTGATAAAACCTTTGCTGAAAAACATGGAGTTAAGCTAACCCTGGGAACCACTGCGGAAGAGGAACAAAATGATTTTCTAGAAGGTACACGAAATAACGTTCCTGAAGATTCAAATCTCTTCTCATTAAACAACGGAGAACAAGGAACAGATATAGCGAATAGTGAACTTTCAGACAAAAGGAGGTTGAGATCATACTTTGCACGACTTAATTATGATTTTGATAATAAATATCTTTTAACAGCTACAATAAGGCGTGATGGTTCTAGCGTCTTTGCCAACAATGCTGAGAAATGGGGTAATTTTCCTTCAGTAGGTATAGGATGGTTGATTACCAATGAAGACTTCTTAAACGAATCTGAATTCCTGAACACTCTCAAATTAAGAGCTAGTTGGGGTGAATTGGGGAACCAGAATATTCCTTTAAACGTGATAACCTTTGATTCAGATTTGGGAACTGTTTTTGGGCCAGATCAGGCATTGGTTCCCGGGTCAACAATTACTGCCATCATAGACGAAAATGTTGGATGGGAAGTTACTGAAGAGTACGATATTGGGGTGGAATTCGCCTTTCTAGATAACCGGCTTTCTGGGGAATTTGATTACTATAATAGATTAAATAGGAATGCGATCTTACCTATTAGCTTACCAGATGCTTTTGGAGCTTCGGGGATTACCCTAACTCATGCGGGTAAGATCAGGAATAAAGGTTTAGAATTTGCCCTTCATTGGAATGATGATATCAATGACAATTTTAAATATCATATTAGTGGGAATCTTACAACAAACGATAATAATTTAGAAGAGATAACCAATCCTTTTGCTTTTGAGCAACAGGGAGGAAGCATTGATAATGGACAAGTTACAAAGATCTTAAGGGAAGGTCAGCCTTTGGGGAGTTTCTTTGTGCTGGAAGTTCAGGGGTTTGATGAAAGAGGGGATTTTATTTATACAGATTTAGACAATAATGGGGTAATAGATAATGATGACCGTCAGTTCTTCGGTTCAATTCAGCCGGATCTCTATTTTGGAATAAATGCAGGCTTCGAATATAAAAACTGGGATTTCAATATTGAAGGCTATGGAAATTCGGGAAGCATGGTTTACAACGGTAAAAAAGCACAGCGTTTTGGAGGTGAAAATGTGGAAGCTAGTGTAGCTAACAACATCTTTAATTTTGATAGTGGATCTAATATGAATCCCGCACCTTCTAACGAAGTACCATTATCTTCTACATATTTCTTAGAAAGCGGAGATTTTTTCAGAATTAATAATATTACGGTAGGATATACTTTACCAGATGTTATCGCTGGAGTTAAAAAGATTAGGGTATATGCACTGGCACAAAACCCTTTTATCTTTAAGGAATTCACAGGGTTTACACCAGAACTACCAGGAAATGGAGACCCACTGGGGAACTCCTCTGGGATCGAATTGAATGCTTATCCATCTGTAAAGTCCTATCTCGTAGGTGTGAATTTAAATTTTTAAAAAATGCTAGGTATGAAAAATTTTAATAACATAATTATTACAAGTCTAGTGTTCCTAACACTTGTAAGTTGTGATGATAATGAATTTCTGGATGTACAACCATCCAAGGAAACTCCGGAACAAGCTCTTTCCAGCCCTACTGCGGCTACAGAGCTTGTGAATGCCATCTATAATAAGTTTTTAGACTTTAACGAAAGTTCTTTTTCTTGGATTGGTGTGAGTAGTATTACTAGTGATGATGCCGATAAAGGAAGTGATCCTGGAGATACGGGTAATGACAAGCAACTTTTAGATGATCTAACCTTTACTTCTACCTCTATTTCTTTTAATGAAGTTTGGGAAGGGAACTACCAAGGTATTGCGAGAGCAAATCAGGCATTAAAATTTCTTCCAGATTTGGATATCGATGAAGACCTCAGAGATAGATTAATTGGAGAGAGTAAATTTTTGAGAGCTGAATTTTATTTTAGATTGGTGAGAATGTTTGGAGGTGTTCCATTAATAGAGGGTGTTCCGGATATTCAAAATCAGGATGATATTAATGCCGCAAATACGAGAGTTTCAAAAGAAGCTATATATACATTTATAACTCAAGATTTAGAGGATGCTATAGAAAGTTTACCTAACTCATATAATAGTGCCGATCTTGGAAGAGCAACAAAAGGTGCCGCCTTAACATTATTGGCAAAAGTAAACATGTACCAGGGGAACTGGCAACAAGTTTTAGAGCTTACCAATGAGGTGATGAGTCTGGGTTATAGTTTAACTCCTGTATATGAGGATATCTGGAAAGAAATTGGAGAAAATAATTCAGAATCTATTTTTGAGATTCAGGGGAGGGGAGAAACGCCAAATAAAGGTGTACAAGGATATTTTGTTACCCAAGGTGCTAGAGGTGCTGGAGGCTGGGGCTGGGGATTTAATACCCCAACAGAAGATCTTACTAATTTTTATGAAGAAGGAGATGAAAGAAGAGATGCTACCATAATTTTTAGAGGAGAAACTCTTTGGGATGATTTTCTTGTTGCAGAAACAGTTTCTAACCCTAGATATAATCAAAAAGCCTATGTAAGTAGGACTATGGAAAGCTTTAATGGGGGAGATTGGGAATCAAATAAGAATGTTAGAATTTTAAGATATGCAGAGGTGCTTTTAATGAATGCTGAAGCAGCAATAAATGTAGGAGGCGATGCGAAAACGCCATTAAACATGGTGAGAAATCGTGCAGGGCTTGAAAGTTTAGAAAATGTAACGATCATGGATGTGTGGAGAGAACGAAGAGCTGAACTTGCCTTTGAGCATGATAGATATTTCGATCTGGTACGTCAAGGTAGAGCTGGAGCAGTATTGCGGGCTCACGGTAAGAATTTTGTGGATGGAAAACATGAGTTATTTCCAATTCCACAAGCTCAAATCGACCTAAGTGACGGTCAATTGGTTCAAAATCCTGGTTACTAATAATAGTATTCTGAAAGGTTACAATCTTAAAAATTATTTTTTCATGAAACAAACACGATTTATACTCACGCTAATCTTTTTTGGGATGTTAAGTACTGTGTTTGTATCGTGCTCAAGCAATGATGACTCAAGTGGAGGTAAACCCGTCCCAACAGATCCGGACTCGGGTTTGCCACCTCAGCTTACAGATAATGAGTTAATGGATAAAGTGCAGGAACAAACTTTCAAATACTTTTGGGATTTTGGCCATCCAGTTAGTGGAATGGCTCGTGAAAGATCTGATGCAAATGCTTATGGAGGAGAAAGTCCCAATATAGTTACTAGCGGAGGGAGTGGATTTGGAGTCATGGCGATTATTGTTGGTGTAGAAAGAAACTACATTTCTCGCGAAGAAGCCTTAGGTAGATTGAATAAGATCACCAGTTTTATTTTGGACGGAGACAGGTTTCATGGAGCCTTACCACATTGGTACAATGGAAATACCGGAAAAGTAAGACCTTTTTTTACTGAAGATAACGGGGGAGACCTGGTAGAAACCTCTTTTATGATCCAAGGTTTACTTACTGCCAGACAGTATTTTGATTTGGACAATTCCGAAGAAAAAGAATTGAGGGATAAAATCAATCTAATTTGGGATGGAGTAGAATGGGATTGGTATACCAATAATAAAAAATCACTAACCTGGCACTGGTCTCCGGAATACGGTTTTACTATCAATCATCAAATCAAGGGGTATAATGAAGCCCTTATTACCTATGTGTTAGCGGCATCTTCCAGAACTCATGCTATAGAGCCAGATGTTTATCATAATGGATGGGCCTCGGGAAATAACCATTTAAACGGAAAATTATATTATCAGAAATGGCAATTACCTCTAGGCCCAGATTTTGGTGGCCCATTGTTTTTTGCTCACTATTCCTTTTTAGGGTTAAATCCTGAAGGATTACAGGACAACTACGCAAATTACTGGGATCAAAATATAAATCATACTCTTATCAATAGAGAGTACTGCACGAGAAACCCCAAAGGTTTTTTGGGATATGGTGTAACTACTTGGGGATTAACGGCTAGTGATGATAACCAAGGGTATTCGGCACACAGTCCTACCAACGATAATGGTACAATTACTCCAACGGCAGCATTGTCGTCTATGCCCTACACGCCAGATGAATCTTTGCAAGCACTACGGAATTTCTATTACAATTACAATGGAAAACTATGGGGGCAGTATGGGTTTTACGATGCCTTTAATGAATCTGCCAATTGGTATTCAAATCAATATCTGGCAATAGATCAAGGACCAATAATAGTTATGGTAGAAAATTATAGAACCGGGTTGTTATGGAATTTATTCATGTCTTGTCCCGAAGTAAAACAAGGCTTAACAAAACTAGGTTTTACAAGTCCGAATATCTAATTCATTCAAGATCAAGTAAAGGCGATCTGAAGGTCGTTTAAAATAAAAATTTTAAAAATATAACTAACTTAAATCGCGTTGAGTAATGAAAACAATTAAACTATTCCTAAGTTATATATCGATAGGTTTATTGATGATTTTTTCCTCTTGTACTGAAGAAGAACAATTTTTTCCTTCAATAGCATCTATTCCTTGCGAGCAAACCAACGTAGTTCCAGATCCTAATATTATTTCAGATTTCCAATGCCAAGCTAATGTAGTTCTGGATGGGGTAGAGGCTGTGCTAAATCCAGATGAATCTGGTGCAAATACAAGTCGTTTTGTAGGGCAATACAATGATCCTTCCGGACCATGGGATGCTTGATCATAGATTATGGTACTTCAATAGATCTTTCAACATTCAATACCTTTAAAATTAAAGTGAAATCTAGTGTTGCCGGACTTTTAAAGGCAAAACTTGAAGGTGGCTCCTCTCCGGGTAAAGAGGTAGATGCAAATATTACCAATACATCCGGGTGGGTGGAATATTCCTTTGATTTCAGCGATCAATTCAATCAGGATCATACTAAGTTGGTACTATTTTTTAATGCCGGAGTAGAAAATGATGGTTCAGATGTTTATTATATAGATGATCTTCAATGGGTGACTACACCAGATCCTTGTGCCGGAGTGGCAATAGATCTTGCTATTGTAAACGATTTCGATTGTCAGAAAAATCAAGAAGTTCCGGAAGTAGAGCTTACAGCAAACCCTTTAAAATCTGATCTTAACAACAGTAAATTTGTTGGTAAGTATATAGATGAAATGGGAGCATTTGATGCTGTAATAATAGATTATGCTGAACCAATAGACCTTTCAACAAATAACATATTTAAAATAAAAGTCTTAGCACCGGTTGAAGGAATCTTATTAGCTAAACTAGAAGGAGGCACTTCTTCACCGATAGAAAAAGACGCTAGCGTAACCAAGACAGGAGAATGGGTAGAGTATTCTTACGATTTCAGTGATCAAGCCGCAGAAAATCATAATAAGATAGTTTTATTCTTTAATGCCGGAGTAGAGACAGATGGCACTCAGGTGTATTATATAGATGACCTTAAATTCGCTGAACTTTCTGATGTTTGTAGCGGTGTTGTTCCAGATCTAAGTATTGTAAATGATTTTAACTGTCAGCAAAACACCACGATACCAGGTTTTATTCCTAATTCTATAGTTGAAAATCCTATGCTTGGAGATGCTAATCCTAGTGATATGGTTCTAGAGGTTACAGACGATGGAACTCAACCATTTGATGCTTTAATATTTGAATCTTCTCAATCTTTTGATCTTTCAACTAGAAATTTTTTCAAGATCAAGATTCTTTCAGAAAAGGCAGTGCCACTATTGGTTAAGCTTGAAGGTGGTAGCTCTCCTGTAAAAGAAGTGTTTGTAGATATTGATGTAGTTGGGGAATGGGCAGAATATACTGTAGATTTCACAGATCAGGCTGCAGCAGATCATACAAAACTCGTATTATTTTTTAATGGAGGCGCAAGCGACGGAACTCCAACAGATAAGTATTACATAGATGATCTAAGATTCGCAGCATTTGATCCTTGCGATGGTGTTGCAACCAATATGGATATAGTGAATGATTTTGAATGTCAGCAGAACTATGAAATCACTTGTTGTATTACCACTTTTGAAATTGTGGATAACCCAGATCCAAGTGGTGTAAACACTAGCGATAAAGTATTGAAAGTGACTGAAAATGGAACGAACGCGTTTGATGCATTAGTCTTTAACAGAGGAGGAGTGATCGACCTTTCTACCAAAAATCAATTGAAGATCAAGATCCTTTCGAGTAGAGCTGTGCCTTTATTGGCTAAACTAGAAGGTGGGACTTCCCCGGTTAAAGAAATTTTTATAGATATATCTGTAATTGACGAGTGGACAGAGTATACAGTTGACTTTAGTGATCAGGCTACAGAAAATCATGAGAGTTTGGTGTTCTTCTTTAATGCAGGGCAGACCGATGGTACCGCCGAAGATGTTTATTATATAGATGATATTAGGTGGGAATAATTTGATAGATCCTCTAAGGATTATAACTATCACATTTCTCTAAAATCAAATATTTTTCTTGACCTAGTAAAATATGTTGCGTTTCCAAAACGGAAGTGCAACATATTTTAAATTAATTGAAACAAATCCAAACAATGAAATTCCACAAATACCTTTTAGTAGTAACAATAATTATTAGCACTTCATGTAAGAATCTTTCAGAAGATAATAGTGATTTTGCATTGAATTCTAAAAATGAGCAAATTGAAAAATTAGATGGCGAAGCTTTATTAGATACCGTACAAATCCAAACTCTTAAATACTTCTGGGATTATGCCGAACCAAAATCCGGAATGGCTAGAGAGCGCTTTCACCCCGATGGAAATTATCCTAAAAATGATGCCCATATAGTTACTTCCGGTGGATCAGGCTTTGGTTTGATGTCTTTGGTGGTAGGTATGGAAAGGAAATTTATACCAAGAAAAGAAGCAGTTCTCAGGCTTGATAAAATAGCTGATTTTCTTGCCGGGGCAGATAGATACCATGGAGCCTGGTCGCATTGGATGAATGGAGAAACAGGAAAAACTCAGTCGTTTAGCAATAAGGATAATGGAGGGGACATTGTCGAGACAGCCTTTTTGGCTCAGGGTTTTATAGTTGTAAGAGAATATTTAAAAAACGGTAATAAACAAGAAAGAGCAGTAGCATCAAAGTTCGATGAACTTTGGAAGGGTATAGAATGGGATTGGTACACCAACGATAATAAAGATGTTCTTTTTTGGCACTGGTCTCCTACTCATAATTGGGAAATGAACTTTCCTTTAGAGGGATACAACGAAACCTTAATTACATATGTTCTGGCTGCAGCATCTCCTACACATAGTATTAGTGCAGCTCCATATCATAATGGTTGGGCTCGTAAGGGAGAAATTAAAAGTGCCAAAATTAAGTATGACTTACCACTTATTCTAAGTCATAATGGAGCTCAGGAGTTTGGAGGGCCATTATTCTGGGCTCATTATTCTTATTTAGGCTTGAATCCAAAAGGGCTTTCAGATCAATATGCCAATTATTGGGAGTTGAATGTTAACCACTCAAAAATAGATTATTTGTACTGTGTTGAAAATCCTAAAAATTTTGAAGGTTACGGAGAAAATGTATGGGGTTTAACTGCCAGCTATACTAAAAGTGAGGATGGTAGTATTGGGTATTCTGCTCATTCCCCAAAGCATGATAGAGGTGTAATTTCTCCTACCGCTGCTATTAGCTCTATTCCTTATACTCCTGAAGAGTCATTAAGAGCAATGGAATATTTCTTTAATGATCTTAATGAACTTACCTGGGGTCCGGCAGGTTTTTATGATGCTTTTAGTCTTGAGGGAGAAGATTGGGTAGCACCTAGATATTTAGCAATAGATCAAGGGCCACAAGTAGTAATGATTGAGAATTATAGATCTGGCCTTATTTGGGATTTGTTTATGGGTGCCGATGAGTTGAAGCAAGGATTGGATAAATTAGGATTTAATTACTAATGAAATATGAAAAATTTTTTGGTTTTATTTTTTATCGTTGGAATGTATTCAACTTCATTTTCTCAGATCACAGAACATTCTTTTGAGGAGAAAATAGAAATGTCTGTTAAGTTGGATTATGCCCTATACACTCCAGATGGATATAATGATTCAAAAATAGATTTCCCACTTATTGTTTTTCTTCATGGAGCTGGAGAGCGCGGAAAAGACTTATCCAAGGTATCTGTACACGGGCCCTTAAAATATGTTAAAGATGGAAATAAAATTGATGCAGTAATATTAGCTCCACAATGCCCGGAAGGAGTTTATTGGCAACCACATGAAGTTGCAGCGCTGGTTAAAAATGTGATGAAGGAAAACCGAATAGATAAAAGCAGAGTTTACCTTACAGGTTTAAGTATGGGTGGTTATGGGGTTTGGGCAACCGGAGGAGAATATCCAGAGCTTTTCGCTTCGTTGGCCCCTGTTTGTGGTGCAATTTACCGACCAATTTATAGAAATATATCTCACATTAAAGACATGCCAATCTGGGTTTTTCATGGCGCCTTAGATGATGTGGTTTTACCTGAGAATAGCAACCAAATGGTAAAAACCCTTAAAGAAGCTGGGAATGATGTAAAATATACGATCTATCCTTTTGCAAACCATAATAGCTGGGAGGAAACCTATAATAATCCGGAGTTTTACAGCTGGATGTTAGCTCAGAAAAAATAAGAATCATGAAATTAAGTCTTCAATTCTTCCTCTTGATTTTCATCTCCATTTTAAGTGGATGCAAGAAAGATTCGAAGAATTCAGACTTATCGAAAATTGAGCTAGAACAGGATCGACCAAATATAATTTTTATTATGGCCGATGATCATGCGGTTCAGGCAATTAGCGCCTATGGTCATGAAATAGGAAAAGTGGCACCTACCCCAAATATTGACAGATTGGCTAGGAACGGAGCCGTTTTTCAGAAGAACTTCTGTACCAATTCAATTTGTGGTCCCAGTAGAGCAGTCATCCTAACAGGGAAGCATAGTCATATTAATGGCTTCAGAATGAATGGTGAAAAATTCGATAATTCTCAACAAACCTTTCCGAAGATCCTTCAAGAGAATGGGTACCAAACGGCCATTATTGGGAAGTGGCATCTTCATGGATTCCCAACAGGATTCGATTATTGGAAGATTTTAAATGATCAAGGAAAATATTATAACCCAGAGTTTATAGAGCAAAAAGACACGGTAAATCTGGATAAGGAATATGTAAAAAACAATCCACACTGGGCGATTAATATGAAAGATACTGCAATTGCTGAAGGATATGCCACAGATCTTATCACCAATTATTCAATAGATTGGATGGAAAAGAGGGACAAAATGAAGCCTTTTTATCTCATGGTACATCACAAAGCACCACATAGAAATTGGATGCCTGCGCTACGACATTTAAATTTATATGATTCTGTTCAATTTCCTGTTCCTGACACCTATTTTTCTAAGCATCCAAATCAAAAGGCAGCACAACAGCAATTACAAACTGTTTATAAAGATATGTACGAAGGGCATGACTTAAAAATGTCTAAGCATCATGGTACAGATGAATTAGCCAGCAATCCATGGACGGATGATTTTGAAAGAATGACTCCAGAACAACGCAAGATTTGGAATACAGCTTATCGCGAGAAGAATGATGCCATGCACGACTTAAATCTAAGCGGGAAAGAGATGGCCTTATATAAGTTGCAACGTTATTTACAGGAATATATGGCCACAATTGCTTCTGTAGATGAAGGAGTCGGGAAAATCTTAGATTATCTTGAAAAAACAGGTTTGGATAAAAACACGCTTGTTATATACAATTCAGATCAAGGATTTTATCTTGGGGAAAAGGGTTGGTTCGATAAAAGATTTATGTACGAAGAATCTTTTAAAATGCCTTTGCTAATGCAATTTCCTAAGAAGATCAAACCAAATTCTACAGTGAATGGACTTACCCAAAATCTTGATTTTGCCCCTACAATTTTAGATTTTGCAGGAATAAAACCACCTCAAGATATGCAAGGGGTTTCATTTAAAAATCTCTTTTCTGAAAATGATATGGCTCCAAAACGAGAAGCGATTTATTATCATTTTTATGATTTTCCTGCTTTCCACATGGTGAAACGCCATTATGGCGTGAGAACCGAGAGGTACAAGTTGATTCATTTTTACGACGACATAGATCAATGGGAGTTTTATGACTTAAAGGAAGATCCTAAAGAACTTAAAAATCTATATGGTGAAATTAAGTATCAGGATAGGATAGATAAAATGAAAAGCAAACTGGATTCCTTACAAAGAGCATATAAAGTCACTGAAAAGGAATTTGAAACCTCAACCCCAGAATCAGTTAAAAGGGCATATAAAAATTTTGAGAAATTACGCGGTGAACGCATGGAATAATAAAAGAAGATGAACTATAATATAATGAAGACCCCGATGTTAAAAACAAAATTGATTTTACTGGCAACTTTTGCATTTACCCTAATGGTGAATGCACAAGAAAAATCTCATGGAATAGATTATTCAGCTTTTAAGGCGAATAAAGTTGAAATGAATAAAAAGATAGATTCCTTACTTTCTGTGATGACTTTAGAAGAAAAACTTGGTCAGTTAAACTTGCCTTCCTCTGGGGATATTACGACAGGACAAGCTAAAAGTTCGGATGTTGCACAGAAAATAAAAGAAGGAAAAATCGGGGGTCTTTTCAATATAAAAACGGTAGAAAAGATTAAAGAAGTTCAAAGAATAGCAGTCGAGGATAGTCGATTAAAGATTCCATTGATCTTTGGGATGGATGTAATTCATGGTTATGAAACCACTTTTCCAATTCCATTGGGATTATCTACTTCCTGGGATATGGAAATGATTGAAAAAACCGCGAAAATGGCTGCAAAGGAAGCTAGTGCCGATGGAATTAACTGGACCTTTTCTCCTATGGTAGATATTTCCAGAGACCCTAGGTGGGGACGTGTTTCTGAAGGGAATGGGGAAGATCCATATTTAGGGGGAGAAATTGCAAAAGCGATGGTTCGTGGATATCAAGGAGAAGATCTTAGTAAGAACAACACTATACTTTCCTGCGTTAAGCATTTTGCATTATATGGCGCATCTGAAGCCGGTAGAGATTACAACACAGTAGACATGAGTAGAATTCAAATGTATAATGACTATTTCCCACCTTACAAAGCGGCCATCGATGCTGGAGTAGGATCTGTAATGGCTTCCTTTAATGAGGTAGACGGTATTCCTGCTACAGGGAATAAATGGTTGCTTACAGATGTTTTGAGAAATCAGTGGAATTTCTCAGGATTTTTGGTAACAGATTATACAGGGATCAATGAAATGATAGCTCATGGAATGGGTGATCTGCAAACGGTTTCTGCTTTAGCTTTAAATGCTGGGGTAGATATGGATATGGTTGGTGAAGGATTTGTCTCAACTTTGGAAAAGTCGGTAAACGAAGGAAAAGTTTCTATTGAGAAAATAGATGCTTCAGTGAGACGCATATTAGAGGCAAAATATGAATTAGGTCTATTTGAAGATCCCTATAAATATTGTGATGAGAACAGAGCTAAATCAGAAATATTCACTCCGGAAAATAGAGCCTTCGCAAGAAAAGTGGCTGCAGAATCTATGGTGCTGCTAAAAAATGAAAATAATCTCCTTCCTATTAAAAAGACCGGAGTTATAGCTGTGATTGGTCCTTTGGCAAATACTAATGAGAATATGGCTGGAACCTGGAGTGTGGCAACACCTCAGGATAAATCTATTTCTGTGCTTAAAGGAATCAAAGAGGTTGTAGGGAGCGCCGGTTCTGTATTATATGCAAAAGGAAGTAACCTTTCTTATGATAAGGATTTTGAGGAAAGAGGAACCATGTTTGGTAAGGAAATTCCAAGAGATGGCAGGTCTGATGAAGAATTGCTAAAAGAAGCTTTAGACATTGCTTCAAAGGCCGATGTGATTATTGCAGCGATAGGGGAGGCGGCAGAAATGAGCGGAGAAAGTAGTAGTCGTACAAATATCTCAATTCCCCAATCTCAAAAAGACTTGCTGAATGCTTTGCTTAAAACAGGAAAACCGGTAGTCTTAGTTTTATTTAACGGGCGACCTTTAGTACTAACTCAAGAGAACGAAACTGTTCCAGCGATCCTGGATGTTTGGTTTGGTGGTACTGAAACGGGATATGCTATTGCAGATGTGTTGTTTGGAAATGTAAACCCTTCAGCAAAAATCACCGCTACTTTTCCCAGGAGTGTAGGTCAAATTCCTATTTATTACAGTCATAAGAACACCGGAAGACCCCTTGGAAATTCCGAAGGGAAGTTTGAGAAATTCCGTTCCAATTATATAGATGAACGCAACGAGCCTTTATTTCCTTTTGGTTACGGCTTGAGTTACACCAACTTTAAATATGATAATTTAAAGCTGAGTCCAGAGCAGCTTGAAGAAAATGGGACATTAGAGGTTAGTGTGACAATTCAAAACACAGGGAATTATGATGGGAAAGAAGTGGTGCAATTATATATTAGGGATCTGGTAGGATCTATTACCAGACCGGTAAAGCAATTAAAAGGCTTTCAGAAAATCCAATTGAAAAAAGGTGAAACTAAAACAGTGAGCTTTAAATTGACTGCTGAGGATTTGAAATTTTATAATTATGATTTAGATTTTGTTGCAGAACCTGGAGAGTTTGAAGTTTTTGTTGGAACTAATTCTGAGGAAACTCTAAAGTCAAAATTTGAGCTTGTTAAGTAAATTCGTGTTATAAATCTTCTATGAAAAAATTATATTTTTTGCTGTTTGTGCTTGTTTTTTCGTCAATCTCTGCGCAACAAATTCAATCTCCCTCCAAAGAGATTACTTTGGAATTCTCTCTAAGTTCTTTAGGAGAGCCAACATATCAAGTTAGATACAAGTGGAAAGAGGTTGTTAAACCTAGTAAGCTGGGGATTTCTCTCAAGGATGATACTGCCCTTACAACAGGTTTTAGTATTCTAAATAAAAAAGAAACAAGCGTTGATGATTCCTGGAACCCGGTGTTGGGAGAGCAATCCAGCATCAAAAATAATTATATACAGGTAAGCTTTCATTTGCTTCAAAAGGAAGCCAATAGAAAATTGGATATCATTTTCAAAGTCTATGATGAAGGCGTGGCTTTTCGATACGAATTTCCTGCTCAAGACGCTCTTAGTTATTTTATTGTTTCTGAAGAGAATACAGAGTTCAATCTTACAGGGGATCATAAAACCTTTTGGATCCCGGGAGATTATGACAGTCAGGAATATGTGTATTCTGAAACTAAGTTATCTGAAATAGACAATTCCAAACTGGATTTAAATAACGGGATCGCTTTAAAGAGTATTGAAAGCAATTATAGAGTACAATCGCCATTAATGATGAAATCTAATGATGGCCTGTATATCAATATTTTTGAAGCAGCAGTGGTTAATTATCCTGTAATGCATTTAAATGTAGATATTGAAAGTTTTAAACTTAGCTCGCAATTAGTTCCGGATGCTCTTGGAGATAAAGCTTATTTAAGAACTCCTTCAGTAACTCCATGGAGAACTATAATGGTAAGTGATGATGCTCGGAAAGTTGTAAGTTCAAAAATGATCTTAAATCTTAATGAACCCAATCAACTAGAAGACACCTCTTGGATTAAACCTATGAAATATGTTGGGATTTGGTGGGAAATGCATGTAGGGAAATCTACATGGGATTTTGCCGGGAGCCAAAATGCTCAAAATGCAGCCTCCAAAGATCTTATTCCTTCCGGAAAGCATGGCGCAACTACAGAAAACACTAAAAGATATATAGATTTTGCTGCCAAACACGGATTCGACGGAGTTTTGGTAGAAGGTTGGAATGTTGGTTGGGAAGATTGGTTTGGCAATTGGAAAGAAGATGTTTTCGATTTTACCACTCCTTACCCGGACTTTAATATCAAAGAAGTTGCAGATTACGCTAAAGCTAAGGGAGTCAAAATGATCATGCATCATGAAACCTCTGGTTCTGTTGCCAACTATGAAAGGCATTTAGACAGAGCTTTTGACCTCATGAAAGAATACGATTATCCGGCAGTGAAAACAGGCTATGTGGGAAGGATCATTCCGCGTGGGGAATATCATGACGGGCAAACTATGGTGAATCATTTTAACTTTGTGGCACAACGCGCTGCAGATTATAAGATCATGGTGAATTCTCATGAAAGTGTTCGCCCTACAGGATATAGCAGAACCTATCCGAATTATATTGCTGCCGAAGCTGCCCGTGGAAATGAATTTAATGCATGGAGCTCGGGGAACGACCCAAAGCATGAAACCATTCTACCGTTTACACGATTATTAGGAGGAGCTATGGATTATACTCCAGGGATCTTTGAAATTAAGATGAATATTTATGATCCTACTAAGACAGAACAAGTACATACCACTTTAGCTAAGCAATTGGCCTTATATGTCACCATGTATTCTCCCTTACAAATGGCTGCAGACTTACCTGAGAATTACGAAAGATATCTTGATGCATTTCAATTTATAAAAGACGTGCCGTTAGATTGGCAAGAATCTATTTATCTGGAAGCTGAACCTGGAGATTACTTAACTGTGGTTAGAAAAGATAAAAACTCAGAGAGCTGGTTCTTAGGTTCCATTACCGATAAAAACCCAAGAAAAACTGAAATAAAACTTGATTTTCTTTCTCCAAATAAAAAATACAAAGCCATTATTTACCAGGATGGAAAGGATGCCGACTGGAAAATAAATCCAAAGAGCTATTCCATAAAAGAGCAAACAGTTACAAGCAAATCAATATTAAAACTGAATTTGGCTCCCGGAGGAGGAACAGCTGTTAGTATCGTGCCGGCAAATTAATTTTTAGAAAAACTGAATTATGAAAAATTTTCTACTTCTCATATGTATAGTATTCATTGTGTCCTGTGAGGATAATGAAAATAGTTCAAAAAGTCTGGATTCGAACGAGACAGAGATAAAACAAAGTTTTACAGCTTACTGTAATCCTATAGATATCGACTACTCATATATGTCTCATTACGCCTTCAGAAATGTGAGTTATAGGTCTGGAGCAGATCCTTCGATAGTTCGTTATAAAGACGGCTTTTATATGTTTGTAACCCGTTCGCATGGATATTGGTATTCCAAAGATATGTCCAATTGGAAATTCATAAAGCCACAAAGCTGGTATTTCAATGGTTCGAACGCTCCTGCAGCTTGGGCCACAGAAGATGAGATCTTGGTGTTAGGTGACCCTTCTGGAGTAAACGCATTAATTAAAACCAACAACCCTAAATTAGGAGATTGGAAAACTACCTATAGTGTAATTCCACACACCCTGCACGACCCGGCTATCTTTGTAGACGATGATAAAAGAGTATATGTTTATGAAGGATCTTCCAACTTATTTCCTATTAAAGGACTGGAATTAGATCCAAACAAGAATTATGTTCCTATTGGAGAGCCGGTAGATCTAATTACCTTACATCCGGAGGAGCATGGCTGGGAACGCTTTGGAAACAATCATAATTCAGATGTGAAACCATTTATCGAGGGGCCTTGGATGACCAAGCATAATGGGAAATATTATTTACAATATGCCGCTCCTGGGACGCAATGGAATGTATATGCAGATGGTGTTTATGTTGGAGATTCGCCACTTGGGCCTTTTACGTATGCGGAATACAATCCAATCTCTTATAAACCCGGAGGTTTTTTAAATGGAGCAGGTCATGGAAGTACGGTTCAAGATTTTAATGATAATTATTGGCATTTTGCAACTATGCCGATTTCTGTAAACTATAAATTTGAACGTCGAATTGGGATGTACCCGGCAGGATTTGAGGAAGATGGGCAGATGTATGTAAATACAGCTTATGGAGATTATCCTCATTATTTGCCCAATGTTAAGGTGAAAAGCCATAAAAATCGATTTACGGGTTGGATGTTATTATCCTATAATAAACCTGTTGAAACAAATGCTCCCTTAGCGACAATTCACGCGAAGACTATTGAGGAGACCGAACAAGGATACACTCCGGAAAAACTTGAAGAAGATTATAATATTTCAAAGTTAACCGACGAGAACATCAGAAGTTTTTGGGTGTCAGAACAGAATAATGATTCCATTTACTTCACAGTGGACTTGGGAAGTAAAATGAATTTAAAGGCGACCCAAATTAATTTTCACGATGTAAATGCTGAGGTATTTGGGCGTCCCGATAATCTAAAACATCAATTTATAATTGAAGTATCATTAGATAAAAAAGATTGGAAAACTGCAGCCGATTATTCTAAGAATAAGAAAGATCAGCCTCACGCTTTCATTCAATTTGATAAAGAATTAGAAGCGAGATATGTGCGATATAAGCACGTGTTTTGTTCCAACAAATATTTAGCGATTTCAGAATTTAGGGTGTTTGGAATTGGATCTGGAAAGAAGCCATCTAGGCCAGAAAACTTCGTAGTAGTTAGAGAAAAAGATAGAAGGGATGCCACTTTAAACTGGAAAAGTATTGAAAACACTCAGGGCTACGTGCTGTATTGGGGGATTAAGGCTGATAGGCTTAATAATTCAGTGCTTATATATGACAAGAACAACTATGACCTGAGAGCTTTAAATATAGATTCCGAATACTTTTTTCAGGTGGAAGCCTTTAATGAGAATGGGATTTCAGAAAAAAGCGAGGTGATAAGTAGTAAATCTTAAAACAACTCGTCACCTAACTTATTTCAGGGTCTCTTTTATACGAGCACCGAAGTTTCGATTTCATCTAATATTCCGTCCCAAAGTGCTATTCTACTTTCTAGGGCTTCTTTGGCAACCTCTTTAACTTCGCTCTTTTTTATCGGATCATTTTCACAAAGCTCCTCTACCATTTTAAATGCCATTGGACCATGTTCATCGGCATCTAATTCAATATGCCTGTCGAAATAATATTTGAAATGTTTTAGATCTTCCTCTGGAAATTTCTGCTGAATATTTTTAATAATTGAAGTAAACATATCGGGAATCAATCCTTCTCTTCCAAAAGTAAAAGCCGCAGCTATTTTGTGTGGTTTTCCTTCCGCAACGATTTCAAACGTAAATTTTAGAAATTGTTTGATGCTTTTGGGAAGATCACTAGTGGCAATAATTAGAAAAATGTCAGTACCGTGAATTACTTGGGCAACAAATTCTTCAATCTTTATTTTGCTGGCACCACTATTCTCCATTGCATCTAAATACATTTCGAAATGGCTTTGTCGTTTTCCATCCAAATTCATATCGGTTTCTTCAGCAAGAACTATTTCATTTATTAAATATCGTAACTCAGGATTTCCAACAGGCACCCAAGGAGTGGTTGTAGCTGTTAGTTTTTCTTGAAGTGCTTTAAGTAAGGACATAAAATCCCAAACAGCAAAAACATGATGCTCCATAAAACATCTAAGATGCTCTGGGGTGCTTATTTTGCTGTAAAGAGAGTGATTAAGTAATTCTTTTGTTTGGGGCTCTAAAGCGGTATTTATTTCCTGGATCATTAGTAGTCTAAAATTTCCGCAAAAATACTTTTAAGGCTTTGATTTTTAAAACCTTTGGCGTGGTTTTTATAAAGTTTAACGATTGTGGAAATGATACTAAACTTTTTTAAAACTGTCAAACTGAGTTTGTAGAAGTTTTGTCTGTATTTTTAAGAACATTCCGACAGGCTCAATGTGACTTTTATGCAAAATTGAAAGGGCAGCTTTCTATAGCTGCCCTTTTAAATTATTTTGTTTTAATGATTAACTAAAAGCTGGAATTCCGGTGATATCTAGGCCTGTTATTAATAAGTGGATATCGTGGGTTCCTTCATAAGTGATCACACTTTCAAGATTCATCATATGTCGCATAATGCTGTAGTCCCCGGTGATTCCCATGGCGCCTAGCACTTGTCTAGCTTCACGAGCAATTTTTAATGCCATATCTACATTATTTCTCTTCGCCATAGAGATCTGGGCAGAGGTTGCTTTTCCTTCATTTCTTAAAACTCCTAATCTCCAAGCTAATAACTGAGCTTTGGTGATCTCAGTAATCATTTCTGCTAATTTCTTTTGTTGCAATTGGAAACCGGCAATTGGTTTTCCAAACTGTATGCGTTCTTTGGAGTATCTAAGTGCGGTGTCATAACAATCCATCGCTGCTCCAATCGCTCCCCAGGCAATTCCAAAACGTGCAGAATCCAAGCAGCCAAGAGGGCCTCCTAAACCGGATTTGTTTGGAAGTAAGTTTTCTTTTGGAATTTTTACATTATCAAATATCAATTCTCCGGTTGCGCTAGCTCTAAGAGACCATTTGTTGTGAGTTTCCGGCGTAGAGAAGCCTTCCATTCCACGTTCTACTATAAGCCCGTGAATTCTTCCTTCTTCATTTTTCGCCCAAACCACAGCGATATCTGCAAACGGAGAGTTGGAGATCCAAAGTTTGGCTCCATTCAATAAATAATGATCTCCTTTATCTTTAAAATTGGTAACCATTCCACCTGGATTAGATCCATGATCTGGTTCGGTAAGACCAAAACAACCCATAAATTCTCCGGAGGCTAATTTTGGTAAATATTTTTTCTTTTGCTCTTCACTTCCGTATTTAAAAATAGGATACATCACTAAAGAAGACTGAACAGATGCAGTAGATCTAACCCCACTATCTCCGCGCTCGATTTCCTGCATGATAAGTCCGTATGAAATCTGGTCTAATCCGGCGCCACCATATTCTTCAGGGATATAAGGTCCAAAAGCACCTATTTCGGCAAGACCTTTAATAATAGATTTCGGGAATTTAGCTTCTTGTGCAGCTTCTTCTATAATAGGAGATACATCACGCTTTACCCATTCGCGGGCAGCATCACGTACCATTTTATGTTCTTCGGTTAAAAGATCGTCCAGGTTGTAATAATCCGGAGCTTGAAATAAATCTGGTTTCATTGGTTATGATTTTGAAAACAAAAATAACCAACCGGCTAATAGCAAGCAATTTAAAAGTCTTATAATTTAAGGTAAAATGGAGCAACCATTTTTTTGTATTCAGGAGTGTAGTTGTGCCTGCTCTCTTCTAGAATTAAAAGGTCTCTTTCTATTTCTTTCTGAAGAAATAGAAAGGTGATTAAGCTGCGTTTAACTTTAGCAGTTTCAGTACCTTTTACTTCAGTGATCTTATTTGGGTAGAGTTTATTTAAAGCAGCGATTTCCAAAATAGTGATTTCTTCTTCCTTTGGGATTACTATGCTGAAAGTTCCATTTTCTGAAAGCAATTGAGATACTCCTTGAAGCAGTTCTTCGAAAGGAAGGGATGCTTGCAGTCTAGCGGTTTCACGAGAAGTAGTTATTTTTGAAGCATTATTGCTAGAAAAATAAGGAGGATTGCTTACTATGAGATCGTATTTTTCATCCTGCATTTCTTCAACAAATTCATCGAAAGCGGCGTGATAACAAAACATTCTGTCTCCCCATGGGCTATTCTCGAAATTTTCGACTGCTTGCTCGTAGGCATCTTCATCGATCTCGAGAGCGTCAATGGTTTCTGCATGGCTTCGCTGTGCGAGCATTAGAGCGATTATCCCTGTTCCGGAACCAATATCTAATATGGAATAGACTTCAGAAGATATTGGGGTCCAAGCGCCAAGCAAGACGCCATCTGTACCAATTTTCATGGCACATTTATCCTGAGCTATACTAAAGTCTTTAAAACGAAATGGGGTTTCCAAATTAGACTAGTCTAAGTAAAGATCTATAAGACCTTCGGGAGTTTGAACAAAAATAATCTTATTCTTCTTGTCCAGTTTTTCTATGAATTCATCATTTAAGGGAATAAGAATTTGCTTTCCATCCTTATCGATCTCAAATAATGATTGTGCGGTACTATCGTTTATGGCAGTGATCTTTCCAACTGTACCATAGTTAATGTCTTCTACTGTAAAGCCTATGATCTCGTGGAAATAGAATTTATCGCCATCTAATTCTGGAAGCTGATTGAGTGGAAGGTAAACATCACATTTCATAATGTCTTCAGCATCTTCCTCTGTATCAACGTCTTCAAATTTTACGCGAAGCAAGGTGCTTCGGTGAAGTCCGCTTCTTTCAATAAAAAATGGAACCAAGTTTTCGTTGTAATCAACGAAAACCGATTCCATTCCAGTGTATTCTTCAGGTTCGTCGGTATCTAATTTAATTAACACCTCCCCTTTAAAACTAAACTTGCTAACGATCTTTCCTAAATAGAAACATTCCTCTTTAAGCATCGTTAGAAATTTAAATTAAGCTTCTTTGTTCTCTTCAGATGAAGCTTCAGCAGCTTCCACTTCAGTTCCTTCAGCAACCTCTTCACTAGCTTCAGCTTCAGCAGCTGCAGTTTCAGCCTCAGCTGATGCCGCCATACGCTTAGCATTCACTTCTTTTTCAGCATCTAGAGCTTTTTTCTTAGCATCTTCTTGTGCTTTAGATAAAGACTCTTCTTTAGAAGAAACAGCTCCTTCTTTTTCCTCCAACCAAGTTTTGAATTTTTCTTCAGCTTGCTCTTCAGTTAAAGCTCCTTTTCTAACTCCACCAACAAGGTGATTTTTAAGAAGGGCTCCTTTGTAAGAAAGAATAGCACGAGCCGTATCTGTTGGCTGTGCTCCATTTTGTAACCATTTTACAGCACCATCTACATCTAACTCAATAGTTGCAGGGTTTGTATTTGGATTGTAGATACCAATTTTATCAAGGTATTTTCCATCTCTTTTTGCACGGCTATCCGCAGCAATAATCCAGTAAAATGGTTTCCCTTTTTTACCGTGTCTTTGTAATCTAATTTTTACAGGCATAATTAATTAATTAGTGAGGTTCACGACCTCTATTATTAATGAGTCTGCAAAGATACTATATTATTTGTTTTTCTAAACACAATTCTTCATTACAATTTTTAATAAATAGTCAGAGGCTTAAACATAAAATAGTACAGGTTTAGGATAAACTTTTGAAGTGCTGTTTAGCTAATAATTAAGAAAATCTGATCAATTTCTGGCTGCCGTGTTAAAAGCCGTTAAACTATACTAAACCCTGTTAAACATGATGCTACCAAGGCTTTTATCTTGTATTTTTATACTGTTGAAAATAAAATTACTAATCAAAAAATACATATTATGAAATATTCTGAAGAAGTTGCAAATAAGTTGAATGAATTATTGGAAAAGAATTATGACGCAGAGAAAGGTTATAAATTTGCTGCCGAAAAAGTGAAAAATCCTCAGTTACAGTCATTTTTTAATGAAAGAGCAAAAGAAAGATATGATTTTGGACATGAACTAAAATCTGAAATTAGAAATTTTGGTGAAGCTCCAGAAAAAGGAACGAGTTTAGCTGCCGATGCACACCGTGCTTGGATGAATTTGAAAACGAGTTTGTCTTCTGAAAAAGAAGAAGCTGTTTTAGAAGAAGCAATTAGAGGAGAAAAAGCTGCTGTAGAAGAGTATAACGAAGTTTTAAAAGATACTAGCTTGCCACCATCTACAGGAAACGTACTAATGAAACAAAGAGATTCTATTTCTGCTGCACTTAATAAAGTAAAGGCGATGGAAACTTGGGAAGATAGAAAATAATAAAAAGTTAGAATTAGCCAAAATCCTCCCGGGATATGCAGAAGCGCATATTCCGGGAGGATTTTTTTGTGCTTAAAATTGGTTGATAATTAGTTTCTTGATCTATTTAAATTCGATTTTAATTTTTCTATTTTTAAACCCAAGGACCAATTCCTTTTCTGGTTTTTACCTTACATGTAATCAGGTGATTATGACTTGTTGATAGTTGACTTTTTGAAATGTAAGATGTGAATTAGATAATAGGATTTGATCCCAATGGAATTCTGAAAAAATAATAGATGTACTTAATTTTTGATACCGAAACTACTGGATTACCTAAAAAATGGGATGCCCCATTAACAGATTTCGACAACTGGCCCCGCTGTATTCAAATAGCCTGGCAATTACATGACGAAATGGGTAATTTGGTGGAGCATCAAGATTACTTAGTACAGCCCGAAGGATTCAATATCCCGTTTGATGCTGAAAAAATTCATGGAATTAGTACTGAATTAGCACAGCAAGAGGGAATATCGCTTCAGGAAGTTTTAGAAAAATTTCAGGCTGCTTTACAGAGATCTAAATTTATTGTAGGACAAAATGTTGGCTTCGACCTTAATATTATGGGGGCGGAGTTTCTAAGAGAAGGATTAGAAAATCCTATGGAAGCATTTCCGGTTTTAGATACATGTACCGAAAAAACTGCCGAATTATGTAAGCTGCCTGGTGGAAGGTATGGAAGATTTAAGTTACCTACACTTACCGAGTTACATCAAGAATTATTTGATCAGCCGTTTTCTGAAGCGCACAATGCAACAGCCGATGTGGAAGCAACAACCCGTTGTTTTTTAGAATTAATTCGACTAGAGAATTATACCAAACAAGAACTTCAGGTTTCCGAAGATTACTTTGAAAATTATAAAGAAGAAAATCCGGAGCCATTTAAGCTTATTGGATTAAAACATATCAATCTTAAAAAGGCTTCGGCTAGAATAAGGGAGCAACTTCAAAAGCTTGAAAAAGTAGATGAGGTTAGCTCCGAGGAGATTGAAGAGAATCTTGAGAAACTGGTTGAAGCCCGATTCTCTCACCTTCATAACCACTCTCAATTTTCTATTTTACAGTCCACCATCAGTATCCCGAATCTTATTGAATCGGCTTCTAAAGAAAATATGCCCGCCGTGGCATTGACCGATCATGGAAATATGATGGGTGCTTTTCACTTCGTGAAAGAAGTTGGAAATTATAATAAATCTGTAAGAACTCTAAATGCCGCTTCGGTAGAAAAAGGTGAGCTGGCAACTGCTAAAGAATTAAAAGCGATTATCGGTTGTGAATTCTTTGTTTGCGAAGATCATTTAGACAAAACTAGAAAAGATAATGGGTATCAGATCGTGATCCTTGCCAAGAACAAGAATGGGTATCATAATCTGGCCAAAATGGCATCTATTGCTTATGTAAATGGGTTTTACTATTTGCCTAGAATAGATAGAAAAGTGATCGAACAATATAAGGAAGACCTTATTGTGCTTACCGGAAACCTCTATGGGGAAGTGCCGGGGAAGATTTTAAATGTTGGTGAAAATCAGGCAGAGGAAGCTCTCATTTGGTGGAAAGAGACATTTGGAGAAGATCTTTATATAGAATTAATGCGCCATGATCTTGAGGAAGAAAATAGGGTAAATGATGTGTTGGTGAAATTGGCCAAGAAGCATCAGGTAAAAACTGTTGCAACGAATAACACCTATTATTGTGCAAAGGAAGATGCTAATGCTCACGATATTTTATTGTGTGTTAAGGATGGCGAAAAGCAAGCCACTCCAATAGGAAGGGGACGAGGTTATAGGTATGGATTACCTAATAATGAGTTCTATTTCAAGTCGGATGCCGAGATGAAAAGCTTATTCAAGGATTTGCCGGAAGCTATTTCCAATATCCAGGAAGTAGTAGATAAAATTGAGCCATTCGAACTTGCAAGAGATGTATTATTGCCTGCTTTTGATATTCCTGAAGAATTTTTAGATGCTGAAGATGTAAATGATGGTGGCAAGCGTGGTGAAAATGCCTATTTAAAGCATCTTACGTATGTGGGAGCCAAGGAGCGGTATGGCGAGCTTACGGAAGATATTAAAACAAGACTGGATTTTGAGCTTTCTGTTATTGAAAAGACAGGGTATCCGGGATATTTTTTGATCACAGAAGATTTTATACGTGCGGCACGAGAAATGGATGTTTCGGTAGGACCCGGTCGGGGATCTGCTGCGGGAAGTGCTGTTGCTTACTGCTTAAAGATTACAAATATAGATCCCATTAAATACGATCTGCTTTTTGAGAGATTCTTAAATCCGGATCGTGTAAGTATGCCCGATATTGATATCGATTTTGATGATGAAGGTCGGAGCCGAGTTATGGATTATGTGATCAAGAAATATGGTGCCAATCAGGTAGCTCAAATTATCACCTATGGTACCATGGCTGCTAAGTCTTCTATTCGTGATACTGCCCGAGTATTGGATCTTCCACTTCATGAGTCGGATAGGATAGCAAAATTGATCCCGACCATGTCCAAATTGGGTAAAATCTTTGGAAAAGATGCGAAAGAGCTCAAGAAAATGTTCCGAAGTGAAGATCTGGAAAAAGTAAATGAGCTTCTAAATATTGCCGATGGTGATGATTTACAATCACAAACTTTAAATCAGGCTCGAATTTTAGAAGGATCGGTAAGAAATACAGGAATTCATGCCTGTGGGGTGATTATTACCCCGAGTGATATTACGAATTTCGTTCCGGTAGCACTCGCAAAAGATTCAGATTTATACGTTACTCAGTTTGATAACTCGGTAGTAGAAAGTGCCGGGCTATTAAAAATGGATTTCTTAGGGTTGAAGACCTTAACCTTGATAAAAGACACAGTTAAAATTGTAAAGGGAAGACATAATATCGTATTAGACCCAGATACTTTTCCGCTAGATGATGAGAAAACCTATGAATTATTCCAACGCGGAGAAACCGTAGGGATTTTTCAATATGAATCTCCAGGAATGCAAAAACACATGAAGGATTTAAAGCCTACTGTTTTTGGGGATCTTATTGCGATGAATGCCCTTTATAGGCCTGGACCTATGGAATATATTCCGAGTTTCATTGCCAGAAAACATGGGAATGAAGAGATCGCCTATGACCTTCCCGGGATGGATGAATATTTAAAGGAAACCTACGGGATTACAGTATATCAAGAGCAAGTGATGTTGCTTTCTCAAAGTTTGGCAGGATTTACCAAAGGTGAAGCCGATGTTTTGAGGAAAGCGATGGGTAAAAAAATATTTGCTTTACTGGAGCAATTGAAACCGAAGTTCTTAGATGGGGGAGAAGCAAAGGGGCATCCTCGGGATGTGCTGGAGAAAGTATGGAAAGATTGGGAGGCATTTGCAGCTTATGCTTTCAACAAATCTCACTCTACCTGTTATGCCTGGATTGCCTATCAGACTGCATATTTAAAAGCGCATTATCCGGCAGAATATATGGCGGCGGTACTTTCTAATAACATGAGCGACATCAAACAGGTGACGTTCTTTATGGAAGAGTGTAAGCGGATGAAGCTTAAAGTGCTTGGGCCCGATGTAAATGAATCGTTCCATAAATTCTCTGTTAATAAAGAGAATGCTGTAAGATTTGGAATGGGTGCAGTAAAAGGCGTTGGTTCTGGTGCGGTGGCCACTATTGTAGAAAATAGAAAAACTGAGAAAGGAGCTTATAAGTCCATTTTTGATATGGCTAAACGCTTGGATCTTCGTGCTGCAAATAAAAAAGCGTTGGAAAATTTAGCACTTGCGGGAGGATTTGATGGTTTCGGAAATCATAGAGCACAATACTTTCATGATGAGGGAGATGGGATTACCTTTTTAGAAAAGGTGATTAAATACGCGGTTAAATTTCAGGAGAACGAAAACTCATCGCAAGTAAGTTTGTTTGGAGAAGCCAGTGATGTCCAGATCCCTGAGCCTGTAGTACCACCTTGTGAAGAATGGGGAGGAATTGGAAAGTTGAAGAGAGAGAAGGAAGTTGTGGGGATTTATATTTCGGGGCACCCATTAGATGATTTTAAAGCTGAAATTCATTATTTCTGCAATTCAAAAGTATCTGATTTTAAAGAGCAGGAAAAATTTGTGAACAGTGAGCTTTCCTTTGGGGGAGTAATTTCAGAAGTACAGCATAGAACTAGTAAAATGGGTAAAGGTTGGGCTGCTTTTTCTATAGAAGATTATTGGGATTCTTATGAATTCAGGATTTTTGGAGAGGAATATCTTAAATACCAGCACTTTTTGGTGCCCAATGCATTTGTGTACATAAAAGCTTTTGTGAAAGAGGGCTGGACCAACAAGGAAACAGGAAGTAAAGGTGAGCCTAGGATTCAGTTCAATAATTTTCAGTTATTGCACGATATCATGGACATTTATGCCAGAAAACTTACCATTCAGTTAGATATTAATGATTTAAAAGAAGAGGACATAGATTCTTTAAAAGATATTTTCAGGACTCATAAAGGAGATCACAATTTACACTTTATAGTTTATGAAATGAAAGAGCTTATTAAATTAAATTTGACAAGTAGAAAGCAAAAGGTAAAGATCTCACAAGAGCTTTTAAATGCTTTAGATGAGGAGCATGTAAAATATAAATTGAATTAAAGGTACTTTTTTTTAAGATTTTAAATGCCACATGGAGCTTGTCGAAATGTTAGATTTTAAATCGTTTTCTATAATGGCAAATGTATCGGCAATATCATTTATGATAAGACCGCCTGATATTTGAATAGCCAAATCCGATACAAGCGCTGTAAGGTTTGCTGAAATAATTGACTATTTTTACATATTAATTGAAATAAAAAACAAATTATGGCTTTAGAGATAACAGATGCTAATTTTGAAGAAACAGTATTAAAAAGTGAGAAACCAGTAATGGTTGATTTCTGGGCAGCTTGGTGTGGACCTTGTAGAATGGTTGGACCAATTATAGATGATATCAGTAAGGACTATGATGGGAAAGCTGTTGTAGGAAAACTAGATGTAGATGCTAACCAAGAATTCGCGGCTAAATATGGTGTGAGAAACATCCCAACCGTATTGATTTTCCAAAACGGAGAAGTAGTTGGACGTCAAGTTGGAGTTGCTCCAAAAACAACATATGCTGAAGCATTAGACGCTCTTTTATAGAGAACTTCAGAATTATAAAATATAGGCCTTGCTAGATTTAAATTTAGCAAGGCTTTTTTTTATTCCCTCAATGTGAGTTTAATTACTTGACGCTTGCCTCCCAACAACTATCAAAACAGATCTTTTGTGCTTGCTCTGAAGTTCTTGATTCCAAAAATTATATTCCATACCTTTCTTAGGTTAATTATAGAGTTCAAAAAATGTTAGAACAGGAAGTCCATAAATCTGGTGGTTTCATCAACTTGGAATTATTGGCCAGACAAGTGGTAGAAGGTTTTATTTCCGGGATCCATAAAAGTCCGTTTCACGGGTTTTCTGCTGAATTTGCCGAACATAAGATTTATAACAATGGCGAAAGCACCAAGCATATAGATTGGAAATTATACGCAAAAACCGATAAGCTTTATACGAAGCGATATGAGGAGGAAACAAATTTACGTTGCCATTTAATAGTAGATAATTCATCTTCAATGCATTATCCGTTTCTCAAAAATTTTAATAGAACTTCGCTTAATAAAATTGCTTTTTCAGCATTGGCAGCGGCTTCCTTAATGCAAATTTTAAAGCGCCAGCGAGACGCTGTTGGATTAAGCGTATATAGTGATAGCTACGATTTTTACGCACCGGATAAAGGCAGTGAGCGGCATCATCATATGTTATTGAATGAATTGGATAGGATAGTTGCCACCCCGATGAAAAATAGAACAACAGACAGTTATACCTATTTGCATCAGATCGCTGAGAAATTAAAAAAGAAGATCTCTCGTATTCCTCTTTACAGATATGTTTCAGGAGGATAAAAAGGAGGAGGAATTGTTTGAAGCATTAAAGCATCTTAAATACAATAAGCATGAAGTGGTGCTTTTTCATGTGATAGATAAGAAAAAAGAACTCAATTTCGACTTCGATAATGCTCCAAAAAGATTTACAGACGTAGAATCTGGTGTTCATTTAGATCTTTATGCCGAAAATTTCAAGGAATCTTATCAAGATTCAGTCGAAAAATACTTCAATATGCTAAAATTACAATGTGCGAAATACCGAATAAAGTACGTGCAGGCGGATATTGGAGAAAGTTTTGAAAAGATTTTGACTACCTATCTTGTTGAGAGACAAAAATTTGCGGGATAGTCTAAAAATTAATCAAAATTTTTTTCAAAAAACGCTTGCTAGATCTAAAAACAGCTGTATATTTGCCATCGCAATAACGCAACGGTCTGGTAGTTCAGTTGGTTAGAATACCTGCCTGTCACGCAGGGGGTCGCGAGTTCGAGTCTCGTCCAGACCGCAATCCCGAATCATCGGGAGCAAAAAAAGAAGCTTCAAGAAATTGGAGCTTTTTTTAGCAAGTATAACGAAGTTGTGTTGTGTGTCTCAAGAAGTTGAGACAACGTGGTTAAGATGCTGGTTTTACAGCATTTACCAATGAGAAGCTTTTTTCCATACTATTGGAAAAGGGCTTTTTTCTTTTTATGGTCTCTTGTCAGCTTTGAATTTTCCCAATTCTTTTTTATTTATTCAATTATAAAATACTCAAATCACCGTATTTATTTTTTGCTGGCCGGGTTGTATCTTTAGGTAAGATTTAAATCTATACCATGAATCTCCGTCCTAAAACTAGGATTCAGATATACCAAGTTTTGGTGATTACTTTGTTTTGGGTTATTTGTGGGGCTTTTCTTGCTCTTTATAAATGTGTTACTTATGATATTTTAACCGATAGATTTATATTCTTTGTTCCTCATAACTTTTCCCTTGGAAAATTTGTATTGGCAAATGTTATAGGCCCGGCCATTGGAGGTTTGTTGGGAGGGAGTGTAATCGTTTTTAGGTTAAACGAAAAATATAGAAATAAGAGCTATGCCTACTATCTTGTAGTGAGTATCCTATATTTCGTGGGATTTATTTTCGTAATAAACTCAGTCATCTTATTTTTATTTTATTACAAAGATCAAATCTTAGGTAGCAGTAATGTGTTAGTAGAGGCAATGAATCTCCTTGTATTTGATCCGTATGCCCTTCGAAATTTAATAAGTTGGTTGTTTATTGTATTCTTTACTCTTCACGGATTAAAGATCTACGAAAAGTTCGGGCCAGATCTCTTATTTTCTATGTTCTTGGGAAAATATCATAGGCCGCACGAAGTCCACCGGGTTTTTATGTTTCTCGATCTTACCAACTCCACTCCAATAGCAGAAAAGCTAGGTCATACACGATTTTTCGGCCTATTAAGAGACTTTTATAATGATATTACAGACTCAATTTTAAATTCACGTGGAAATATATATCAATATGTGGGGGATGAAATTGTTATTTCTTGGCCACCTGTAAAAGCAACTGCTAGTATTCCTAATTGTATTGCTTGTTTTTTTAGGATTGAAGATGCGATTGGAAATAAAGAACAATATTATTTAAAAAAATATGGGCTTGTTCCTAGTTTTAAAGCCGCACTGCATCAGGGTAAGGTCGTGGTTGGAGAAATTGGAATTATTAAAAAAGAAATTGTGTTTTCCGGGGATATATTAAATACCACCTCTAGAATGATGGAGCAATGTAAAAAGTTCGATCAAAAATTTATTATCTCCCGCGATATTTTAGAGGTAACCTCAAAGAGCAATAATAATCATTACTTAATAGATTCCCTTGGAGAATTATCTCTTAGGGGAAAATCGGAACCCTTGGAACTTTTTGGAGTACGACGTAACTCATCACTCCAATCATGATGAAAATTATTCAATTTGAAATTTCGCAAATAGCGGAAAATGATCGGAGCCTATATTTGGTAAGCGTTTAAATTCTATTACAGCAATTTCTTCAGAAACAAAGAAATGATCTAAAGGCCACCTCATGATTATGGAGTTGGCATCAAATGTATTAAATAAGCCTCTTCCTATTCTCACGTCTTTCAAATTTCCATCTTGTCCGAATAGTCGAGAAGTATTAGACCAGGAAACATCATTGAAATCTCCGGCGACAATGGATGGTTTTTGATTTTTAGAAACAAGCTCACCTACTTTTTTAAGAGCTATCTCTTTTTGTTGGTCATTTCCATTTTCTCCAATATTTTCCGGGTATTTATCGCTCGGAAAAGGAGCTACAGGATGAACCCCATGAAATTTAAAAGAATCCCCGGAAGGTAAAGTTACCACCGCATTAAAAGAGGGCACTTTAGAATGATTTAAAAACTGAATTTCGGTTTCGCTCAAGGGATACTTTGAGTAAAGCGCCATTCCATATGCATTGTCCAGAGGATATTCTATTGTATATGGATACTCATTTTTTAAAGGTTGAAGTGCTTCTACCCACCAAGAGTTTACCTCCATAGCCAATACGAGATCTGGATTGGTATTACGGATAACTTCTAAAAATTTTGAAGAATCCTTATTTGTAATAAGGACATTACCTAAAAGAATTCCAACAGTTTTTTCAGGTGATACTTCCGAAATTTTAATAGACGAGACTACTTTTTCTCCAATTAAATAAGACGAAATAAAACTGAAATGTATAAAAATAGCTGCGAGTAATCCTACAGCAAGTGCAATAGAAGGCAGCTTCCATTTATTATTCAGAAGTATAAATAGTATAAGCATTACAACACCTAAGATAAATTGTTGTAAACGGGGGAAATCCAGAATCTTTAGATACCACTTGGGGATATTATATATCAGGGAAAGTAAGCTTGCTAGAATTACGAGGGTACTTATCGCAATAACAATATAAAATAGGGTCTTTTGTAATTTCTTGGAATTATTCAATAGAATGCTCTTAAATTAAATTTTTATCAAGTTAAAGAAAATAATTTAAGAGCAGGAATATAAAAGATTAAGGTGATTTTAGCTTACTGTCGCAACTAGATTTCCATTCTCTATTACCTTAGCGTAAATCTCAAGGGTTCTGGTATTTCCTGATGAGCCTTGTGGCCCTTGTAATACTGTTCCACTAGTGCTGTATTCTGCAAAATGTAACTGACATTGGATTTTGTTATCTGTTGCTTTCCAAATTAACGCACCGCCTTGGTGTGGGCATATCGCCTCTGTGGCAACAAATGAGCTAGCAGTATCTCCAGTAGCAATTCTAAAAAATAAAACGCCCCCAGTGGTTACTTGATCTCCTACACTACTCAATCGTGAAAGGGCAACAGATACTTTTGTTCCGGAGGATGGAGTTGGGGTTGGAGGAGGAGTTGTACCGCCACCACTATCATCACTGGTGCTACATGCTACAACACAAGAGCCAGCGCAAACCAATATTAAGCCTCGGCTTATAGTATTAAGAAATTCATCTCTTTTCATAGTATCTAAATTTTAAGGGTTAACTCTAGTTAGTGTTTATTGTTCTTTTCTTTCCAACGTAAAAATTCCTAGAAATGGCAAATCCAAATCGGACTCCACCATCTTCCCATGATTTTTGAGTATTAGGAATAAAATTATTCTCTGTTATAAATGGAGCGTTTTGGAAATTAAGACTAAATACATGTCCGCCGGTTTCTATCTCTATTCCAATACCCAATGGGTTATAATATTTAGTATCAAGATCTGAAGGTCTTCCAAGACCGTTTACCCAAGTATAATCTGCGATTAAAGAAAAGCGTTTTGTGAGCTTTAAACGACCTCCCATACCCAATGCAAAAAGGCCTTCTTTATCATTTGGATCTGATACTTGCGATCTAGCAAGAAAACTAGGATTTAGCATAAATGAAAACGAGGAGGAGAATTTTCTAGCGATAATAATTTGTGCAAAATGTGAGATTCTGTCGGTTTGATTGGGGAATTCATTATTCTGAAATTCTTCTCGGGTTATCCAGCTGCTTTGCCCAAATAAGGTAACCGAAACCGGCATTCCTTCTTCCAGTTGCTGCAATAACTTATATTTAGCAAGGAAATTATAGGTTTCATCAGCTTTACTTCTTCCCACACCAATTGTTAACTCATCTGTAATTCCATAATCGAAGCCTAAATAAAGATCGGTGGCAACATCTAAACCGAATAAGGTATGGGAACCTCCAAATTCGCCTCCAATATCTCCAAAGCGATGTCCTACCCAAAACGCTAGGTCATTCTTTTTTACTGTCTCATTAGTTTGCAATAAAACAAGTTTTGGGCTTTTGAATGTCGCTATTACCAAATCTGGTCTGGCGTCATTTTCTAAAGCATTCATTAAAGAATCCACATCTTGAGCTGAAGTGAGTGTAGAAATTAAGAAAATACTGAAGATTAAAATTTTATTCATTTTTAATATTTTTTGTAGTTAGCTGTTAGATCTACTTGAATAATCTCCGCAATATTTTTCCAGAGCAATTTTGGGATTTTAATTTCATAATCTTCGCAGGCAACGTTAAAAGTAGATTCTAAAATAAGTGTTTCATCCCTTAGTTGAAGCTTTGCGGGAATTTCAACGCTGCGAGAAATTCCATGCATTCTTAGATCTCCTTTTATAAGCACATCTTGAGTTGTGTTTTGCTGAATGTCTAAATTGGTGATCTTACCTTTAAAACTAGCTTTGGGAAATTTTTCGGATTCCATATAATTTTCATTGAAATGCTCTTGCATCAAGGCCTTTTCAAACTGAAAAGTATTAATCTTAACTTGAAATGCGATCTCTCCGGTATCTAGATTTAATACCGAAATACCTTTATTGGAATCTGCTTTAATATTTTCAATAGGAGCTTCAGAAAAGAATTCTACCTGAGCTGAAGATGTAGAATACAACTCTTGAGCAAGACAAAAATTACTTGCTAAGAGGGTGATAAATAAAAAGAAATAAGTAGTTTCTTGATTCATTACACGCAATACGAGATTGTTAAATAGTTAAAAAACCAATAATTTTCTTATAAATCTAAGTAAATATTGTGGTAATAACTATGATATATTTAATGTTTGCATTGATGTTGCAAGGATGTCGTAAATATTTACGAATATCTGAAGCTAAAGGTTTAGAATATAGTGCTTTTAATTAATGCCTTGTAGCTAAGATAAAAGATCGCGATATTCCCAAGCCTTGTAAATAAAGAGTATAAGAAAGCCAAAGGCAATTACAAATTCCATAAAACTGGAAGCTAAAAACCCGATAAAGGATCCAAAAGCCGCTTTTAATGCCGATTTGGAATTACTTTTATTAATGATTTCTCCTATAAATGCCCCAATGAATGGGCCTATTAAAACCCCGAAAGGGATGGGTGCAATTAAACCCACAATTAAACCGATGGTAGCGCCAATAATGCCAAATTTGCTCCCGCCAAAGCGTTTTGTTCCCATAGCCGGGATTAGAAGATTTAACGCATAAATAAGTATAGCAATAATTAAAGTAATTCCTAATAACCAATAGTTCATTGGAATAGAAGGAGCAAGATGTAATACAAGAAGACCTAGCCAACTAACGGGAACTCCTGGTAAAACTGGTAGAAAACTCCCAAGAATTCCAACGATCATTAATAGACCTCCAACCAGTATTAATATTAAATCCATACTATTTTGTTTTTAGCTAAAATATTGAATTAATCCTTCATTGAATTTTTAATTTTCAAAGGTTTTCGGGGCAATTTTAAAATTTAGTTTAATATCTATCTGATTAGTTTGTTTTGAGAATCCGTTAAATTTTAAACTAAATAATTAGTTCAACTAAATATTTAGTTTTACATTAGCTGAACATTATTCAATCCAAATGAAACAATTAACAAAAGCTGAAGAAGAGATCATGCAGATCTTATGGCATCTTAAAGAAGCAAATGTTGCGGGAATCATAGATGAGATGCCCGAGCCTAAGCCTGCATATAATACAGTATCTACAATCGTTAGGATTCTGGAATCCAAAAATTTTGTAGGACATAGAAAAGAGGGGAAGGGCTATATCTACATCCCGTTGGTAGGGAAAGAAACTTACAGCAACCAGAGTATGAATAAACTGGTGGATAATTATTTTAATGGCTCCTTTAAAAGCATGGTTTCTTTTTTCGTAAAGAAAAACGATCTGGACACCAAAGAACTGGAGGCTATTTTAAAGGAAATAAATAAAGACACCTAGTATGGAATCTTATATTTTTCAAGTCATATTATTTCACTTAGCATTTCTGCTGGTGTATGAACTATTACTGAAAAAGGAAACATTTTTCAATCATAATAGGGTTTACTTACTAGTAACACCTGTGTTAGCTTTTATGTTGCCCATAATTAATATTGAAATGTTGTCTGGTATTGTGCCTCAGGAATCTATAACCTCTATTTCAAGATTTTGGCTTCCGGAAGTTTATATTGGAGGAGCAACTCAAAATGTACAGCAACTTCCAGAAATAGTTTTATCTACAAAAAACCATGCTTTAAATTGGCTACCGATTATTTATTGTCTTGGTGCCATTGTTAGTTTAGGAATTATTGGAAAAAAGCTAATTAACCTGCGAAAATTATTCAAGTTTGATGTTGTTTCAGAAGTGAAAAATTTCAAAATTATTGAAATTCCTTCCTCTAATATTGCTTGCACATTTAATAAAACCATTTTTTTAGGCGCAGCTTTACCCAAAATTGAAAGAGAACAAATAGTAGCACACGAACTAATTCATGTTCAGCAAAAACATAGTTACGATTTGGTGTTCTTTGAAATTCTAAAAATCTTTTTTTGGTTTAATCCACTTATATACATCTATCAAAATAGAATAGCCGCACTGCACGAATTTATTGCAGATTCCAGCGTAGTTAAAACAATAGAAAAGCGAAGTTATTACGAGCAATTACTAAACACGGCTTTTAACACACAAAATATTTCATTCATCAATCAATTTTTTAATCATTCATTAATCAAAAAACGAATAGTTATGTTACAAAAATCAAAATCTAAAACCATCGCAAAATTCAAATACCTAGTATTATTGCCATTACTGTTGGTAATGCTTACCGTTGTTTCCTGTACGCAGGAGAGTCCTCAAAAAATGGAAAAGGAAAGTTCAATTTCTGAGCAGTTAGCCGAAATAAAACAGGCATTAGATGAAGGCAAAGAACTTTCCGAAATTGAAAAAAATCAGTTTTTTGTCATCATGGAGCAGATAGTTAAAGACCGGAACGATTGGCCTCTTCCTCCTCCTCCTGCTCAATACCCAGATAAGTCTTCATCCAATGGTTTTCCAGGAAGTGATGTGCCGTTTGCCATAATAGATCAAGTGCCATTATATCCTGGTTGTGAAAACTTATCCTCTAATGAAGAGCAAAAAAAAATGTATGTCCCAAAAAATTCAAGACCATGTAATTGCTAATTTTAATAGCGATTTGGGGAAAGATGCTGGGCTAACTGGAGTAAATAGGGTCATTGTTCAATTTAAAATAGACGAAAACGGAAATATTGTAGATGTAAGATCCCGTGCTCCTCATCCAAAATTGGAAGAAGAGGCGAAGCGTGTAATTAATTCTTTACCCCAAATGACTCCGGGTGAGCAAAAAGGAAAAGCAGTTGGTGTTATGTATGCTTTACCAATCGTATTTCAAGTTGATAATGTAAATGAATAAAATAAGTTTGTTAATTATGTTGTTTGTAATGCAAGTCGGGGCACAAACCCCGACTTTAGCTATTGCAGATAGTTTGTATGCTGTTGGAAATTATTCTGAAGCAATTCTTCAACTAGATAGCATTCAGGAAAAATCGGATGTTGTTCAGCTGCGACTAGCAAAATTGTATGTGGCTTCAGGGAATTTAGATTCAGCTATAAAAAGCTATAAAAGAATTCTTCAGGATCATCCAAATAAGTTGCTTTCTGCCATGGAATATGGTGAGGTGCTTGTAAAGGCAGGGGAGTTAAATGCTGCCGATAGTCTCTTTTCACTACTGGCAATTAAATATCCCGAAAATGCCGGATTTCAATTTCAACAAGCAATTATAAAGGAAAAGAAAAGAGATAGTACCCATATTGGTTTTTTGGAAAGAACGATTGAAATAGATCCTAGTCATCAGCAAGCCTTATACAAACTTGCTAAAAATGCATTAAGCCGAAGAAACTTTTCTGTTTCAGAAAAATTAAGTCTACAAGGATTACAAGTGAACCCAAATAATGCATCCTTACTCTCCATACTCGCTCAAACTTATTTTAATGAAAATTCCTATGTGCTGGCAATTCCCCCGTTAGAAAAGCTTTTAGCGCTTGGGCAGGGAAATGAATTTGTGCATTCTAAATTAGGGTTTTGTTATTATCATCAGAACAATTTTAAAGATGCAATAATTCAGTACGAGTCGGCATTAAGTTATGAAGACAGAAATTCTGACACCCATTATAATCTAGGAAAATTATATGCTAGAACGGGCGATTTAAAAAAATCTGAAACCCATTTACTGATGTCTTTGCTCATTAAAAAACAGCCTGTAGATGCAGAGTTTTTAAGCTTGGCCCTTACTTACAAACTTCAAGAGGATTATGAAAAAGCCTTTCAATATTTTAATAGTGCATTAGAAGAAAACCCGGAGAATGAACGGGCTTTATACGAGCGTGCAATTGCGGCAGATAATTATTTTAAGGATAAAAAAGCAGTGCTAAATTATTACCAATCCTATCTTGGGAAGTATTCCAAAAAGGGTAATGAAAGTTTGATCTATTTGGTAGAAATCAGAATCAAGGATATTAAAGAAGAATTGCATCTAAACGGAGAATAGTTTTTCCTAAGCTGCTTAAATTCACTATTTTTGGCATTCAATAGACTAGATAGTTAGCTGCATGAGAAAAACTTTACTTCTGCTTATTCTCCCAATTTTGGTGTGTTGTAATAATTTTGAAACCAAGAAGATCTCTTCAGAAGAGGTGCTTAGCCAAGAGTCAAAATCTTTAAATTGGCGCGAAGTAGATGAATACCCTGCTTTCGAAAATTGTAAAAGCATTACAGATCTTACCAAGGCACGTAGTTGTTTTGAGGCGACTGTAGCTAATTCGATTTATGCTTATCTCACAAAACAAGAACCTATAGTTACACAAGCTATAGATGACACTTTGTTTTTATATCTGGAGATCTCTAAATCTGGAAAACCTGTGGTAGATTCTATAAGAGTAGATTCTGTGGTAACAAATCAATTACCAGAACTGGATAAATGGGTGCGGCAAAGTGTAGATTCCTTACCTAAAATATATCCTGCAATAAAGCGGGGAATTCCTGTTTCTAGTGTATTTAAAATGCCAATCCTTATTAAAGCTGAATAGGTTTACATTAAGCAATTCACAGTTGTAAGTTAATAGTTATTGGTTATTTTGTCTAACATCTAACATCTAACATCTAACATCTAACAAATCTATTTCTTAAAACTTCTTCCTTTCCATTCAAATCCGCTGAATAAAGAGGCTATGGCTACTGTTGTGGAGAAAAAAGGGTAAAGTAAACTAGACCATAGATAATGACTTAATATCATTCTTTTTCTGAAGAACTTCGCCGATACATATAGTAAAGAAAGATCTGCTGTAAATTTAATTGCGAAACTAAAGAGCAGGATTTGGTAGTGAATCATTTCAAAAAGCACTAAAACAATTGTAACTATAATCGCTAAATTCATCAATAAAACAAGTAATCCTACAAGTTTTGAAAAAGCGCTTTTATAGGCGGGAGCTTTTGCGGCCCATCGAATTCGCTGTGAAAACAAGGTTTTTAATGAATCTTGAGGTTTTGTTCTTACAATGGCGGCTTCAGACTTTAAAAAGGATACGGGATAATTTAATTCTGTGAATTTCTGAAGTAAAAAAACATCATCTCCCCCGGAAATATCGGAATTTTCTTGATATCCATCCACCTTCAGAAATGCCTCTTTTTTATAGCACATATTTGCTGCATTGCACATAAATGGCTTCTTCAACCCAAAGGCTCCGATGCTGACTGCTTGCAAGCTCATAAAATCCAGATCCTGAAATGCTACCAGATAGTTTAGAAATTTTTCTTTGACATATCTCCCATTTAAAAAACTTACCGGTCCAGCGATGAGACTTGCCTTAGTTTTCAGGATACTCTGATTATATACATTTAACCACTCCACGGGAACAATACAATCTGCATCAGTGGTCAAAACATAATTAAATCTCGATGAGGCAATTGCAGTTGTTATGGCGTCTTTTTTCGGAGAAGCGGTACTTCTTTTGTTGTTGATAATAGAAAAAGTAAGCTGGGGGTGAGATTGTTTAAAATGAAAACAGGCCTGTAAAGAGTTGTCTTCAGACTCATCATTTACCAAAAGGATCTCAAAGTGAGATCGTGGATAGTCTAAGTTTGATAGAGAATAAAGAAGATCCGGTAAATTTTCGGCTTCATTTCTAAACGGAATTATGATGGAGAATTTATTAAAAGGAGAGACTTCCTTTAATTCGAACTTTTCAACCTTTTTCCACCCGAAGAGGAGGGCAGTGATTAATGCTGCATAGCATAGCGTTAAAACAATCAGAAAAATTATAAATAAAAGCATATTTACAGATCGTCGGTTTAAGAGAATTGCTAAGCAGAATTATGTAGCTTTGTAAAGCCCAATCAAAAGTAAACAAACTATTAAGAATGGGTAGTAGCTAAAGACTTTCCACTTTTGAAAAACGAACGAATTATTTTAGGAATCGATCCCGGAACCACTATTATGGGTTTTGGATTGATTAAGGTGGTGAATAAAAAAATGGAGTTCTTGCAACTTAACGAGTTGTTGCTCCAAAAATATAACGATCCGTACATTAAACTGAAACTGATCTTCGAGCGAACCGTTGAGTTAATTGATACTTTTCATCCAGACGAAATCGCTATCGAGGCGCCATTTTTTGGGAAGAACGTTCAGTCTATGTTGAAGCTGGGAAGAGCCCAAGGTGTAGCTATGGCTGCCGGACTATCCAGAGAGGTTCCAATCACCGAATACCTGCCCAAGAAAATTAAAATGGCAATTACAGGAAATGGGAATGCCAGTAAGGAGCAAGTAGCTAAAATGCTACAAAGTTTATTAGGACTTAAGGAATTGCCCAAGAATTTAGATTCTACCGATGGATTGGCTGCGGCGGTATGTCATTACTACAATTCAGGAAAAGTTGAAGTAGGGAAAAGCTATACTGGTTGGGATTCTTTTGTAAAACAAAATCCGAGTAAACTCAAGAAGCAATAAACAATTATCAATTAGCAATGAGTGAAATGAATAATCCACTTTCGAAGAAATCTTATGATTTTTCATTGATGATCATTGGAGTTTATAAAAATCTTATTGCTTCTAAAAAGGAGTATGTATTATCTAAACAATTGTTGAGATCTGGCACCTCTATTGGCGCCAATATAGCTGAAGCAAATGGGGCTATTTCTAAAGCTGATTTTTCCGCAAAAATTTCTATAGCTTATAAAGAAAGTCTTGAAGTGAAATATTGGTTATCACTTCTGAAGGATTCAGATTATTTGGAATTCGATGTTTTTCAAAATGCATTTGAAAAAGCAGATGAATTATCCAAAATAATGTTTTCAATTTTGAAAACCACTAGAATCAAAAATTGATTATTGCTAATTGATCACTGTTAATTGTAATCTATGTCTTCTCTATATATACATATTCCATTTTGCAAGCAGGCTTGTCACTATTGTGATTTCCATTTTTCCACCTCTATCAGGAAAAAGGGAGAATTGGTGAATATGTTATGCGAAGAAATAAGGCTTCGGAAAAATGAATTGCCCGGAAAACAGCTGGATACTATTTATTTTGGCGGAGGTACTCCTTCTTTACTTTCTTCAGAAGAATTGAAGCTGATCTTTGACGCTATAAGTGTCAATTTTGAGCTTAGGGAAGACGTGGAGATCACTTTGGAAGCAAACCCGGATGATCTTACGCTAGAGAACCTTAAAACCTTCAAGGATGCTGGCATAAATAGGTTGAGTATTGGGGTGCAATCTTTTTTTGAAGAAGATCTACAATTGATGAATCGGGCGCATAATGCCAAAGAAGCTTTGGAAAGCATACAGATGGCTAAACAATTTTTCGAGAATATTTCTATAGATCTTATATATGGGATTCCGGGAATGAGCAAGGAGCGCTGGAAAGCCAATATTCAAACGGCACTTTCTCTCGAATTACCACATTTTTCCTGCTATGCTTTAACTATCGAGCCAAATACTGCTCTAAAAAAAATGATTGAAAAGGGTAAGGTAAAACCGGTAGATGATGAGGCTGCAAGAGCGCACTTCGATATTTTGACAACCATACTTAAGGAAGAGGGCTTTGTTCATTATGAATTTTCTAATTATGGAAAGCCTGGATATTTCTCAGAAAACAATACAGCCTATTGGTTCGGGAAACCCTATTTAGGAATTGGGCCTTCTGCACATTCTTTTGATGGAAAATATAGAAAATGGAACATCAGTAATAATACGCTCTACATAAAATCTATAGAAAAAGGGGAGTTGTCTTTGGAGCAAGAAGAACTTTCTGTAACAGACCGATATAACGAGTATGTGATGACCAGGCTGCGAACCATGTGGGGAATCGATATTGATGAGGTTGAGGAGCGATTTGGGATTACTTATAAAACCCATTTATTGAACGAGGCTTCGAAAGAGATTGAGTTAGGGCTTTTAGTACTAAATGAAGAGATACTTACCGCTACCCAAAAAGGGAAGTTTTTAAGTGATGGGATCGCCAGTAATTTATTCTTTATAAATTAGTAAAAACATATAAGCTCCTCGAAGATTGGAGAATTTGGATGAAAGCAGAAATCAAACACCAAAATAAAGCCTACCATATAGACCTCTCCAAGCCCTTGGATATTTCCCTTGTTCTTAGGGAGATAATAAAAACCCAATTGCTTGGTATTTGAATGCCCCAAAGATCCAGCCGGTAGTGGATGGAGATTTTATAGGAAAAGTGACATCAGGAAGTTCTACCAATTTTAATAATATATATTTCAATCCGCATGGGCATGGTACGCATACAGAATGTGTTGGACATATTACAAGAGAATTTTACAGCATCAATGAAGCATTAAAAACCTTCTTTTTCACCGCTCAGGTTATTTCGGTTGAACCCGAAAAAAGGGGTGAAGATCTTGTAATTACCGAAGCTCAAATTAGAAGTCTGCTAAAAGAAAAGGAGGTTGAATCTGTTGTTATAAGAACACTTCCCAACTATATTGAGAAGCGAAGCAAGAAATACTCGAATACCAACTGGCCTTATTTAGAAGAAGCTGCTGCTAGATACATGAGAGAGTGCGGAATTAAACATTTATTGATCGATTTACCTTCTGTAGATAAAGAAAAGGATGAAGGCAAGCTGTTGGCGCATAAAACATTTTGGGATTACCCTAAAAACACGAGATTTGATGCTACTATTACAGAATTAATTTATGTTCCTAATAAAATTGATGATGGCATATATATTTTAAATCTGCAGATAGCATCTTTTGAAAATGATGCTGCTCCTAGTAAACCCATATTATATAAAATTCAATGATATGAAACTTATCTTAAAATTAGAAGAATTGGGAATGTTGCTAATGGGTATATTTTTTTTTCAGTTTTCTTCCATTTTCATGGTGGTGGTTTCTAATGTTATTTTTACTGCCAGATATTGGAATGTTAGGCTACTTGATAGGGAATAAGGTGGGGGCTATTTCTTATAATTTATTTCATCATAAAGGACTAGCTATATTAATAGGGGCAATGGGAGTTTATTTTGGATCTCATTATTTGCAATTAGCGGGAATTATGCTTTTTTCTCATGCTTCCTTTGATAGGATATTGGGCTATGGATTAAAATATGAGAAAGGATTTAAATTTACCCATCTAGGAGAAATAGGAAAATAAAAAACCCGTTTCAAATTATTGAAACGGGTTTTCATATATTATAATGTGATTGCTTATCCTAAAGCAACTCTTTCAAAAGCAACAACTTTAAGATCACTATCTACAGACTTAACGTAAGCAGCAATACTCATTTTGTTATCTTTAATATAATCTTGGTTCACTAAAGTGTTATCCTTGAAGAAACGTTTGATCTTTCCTTTAGCGATGTTATCCAACATCTCTTCTGGCTTCCCTTCTTGTCTCAATTGATCTTTAGCGATCTCTATTTCTTTATCGATAGTAGATTGATCTACACCTTCTTCATTTAAAGCAACTGGATTCATTGCTGCAGCTTGCATAGAAACATTTTTGGCAGCTTCTTCAGCTCCATCTACATTTTTAGAAAGACCTGTTAAAACAGCAATCTTATTACCAGCGTGGATGTAAGAACCAACAAAAGCAGCTTCCATTGTGCGGTAATCACCAATCTCTATTTTCTCACCGATAACTCCTGTTTGCTCAGTTAATTTATCCTGAACAGAAATTCCATTAAAATCTGCAGCTAATAATTCTTCTTTAGAAGAAGTAGAAAGTGCAATTTCTGCAATTTGAGTAGCCATAGCTACATAGGTATCATTCTTCGCAACGAAATCTGTCTCACAGTTTAAAGAAACAATCACACCTTTAGTAGCATCATCATTTACTTTTGCTATTACAGCTCCTTCAGCAGAATCTCTGTCGGCACGCTTGGCAGCAACTTTTTGACCTTGTTTACGTAATACTTCGATTGCTAATTCAAAATCTCCATCAGCTTCTACTAATGCTTTTTTGCAATCCATCATACCGGCACCGGTAGATTTTCTTAATTTATTTACTTCTGCGGCTGTTATTTTTGCCATGATGTTTAAAATTTTTTAATTTTTAAAAAATAAGTCGTTTAGCTTTGGTTGAAGAAAGATCTAAACGACTTATATATTACTTAAAAAAGGGTGTGTGTTATTCTTTCTCTTCAGTAGAATCAGCAGCTTTTTCAACTGTTTCTTCTTTAGATTCTAATTTCACTTCTTTTTTAGCCTCTTTCATCGCTTTTTTATCTTCAGCATCTTTAGAAGGTACTTCTACTTCAGCTTTCTCAGCTTTAGCAGGAGCTTCTACTTTATCTTCAGATTTTTTTGCTTTTGCAGCTTTTGCAGCTTTGTCGGCTTTTTCCTCTTTGTTGTCGCCTTTTTCTTCTTTGTTGTTCTTTCTTTCAGAAAGACCAGCAATGATAGCATCTGCCATGTAAGAAACAACTTTGTCGATAGATTTTGAAGCATCATCATTAGATGGAATCACATATTCTACTTCACGAGGATCAGAATTTGTATCAACCATTGCAAAGATTGGAATGTTTAATTTTTGAGCTTCTTTAACCGCGATATGCTCACGGGTAATATCTACAACAAATAGAGCAGAAGGAAGACGGCTCATCTCTGAAATAGAACCTAAGTTTTTCTCTAACTTAGCTCTTAAACGGTCTACTTGTAAACGTTCTTTCTTAGAAAGAGTGTTGAAAGTTCCGTCTTTTTTCATTCTATCGATAGAAGCCATTTTCTTAACAGCTTTACGAATAGTGATAAAGTTTGTAAGCATTCCACCAGGCCATCTTTCAGTAATGTAAGGCATGTTGGCTTTTGCTGCATGTTCTGCAACAATTTCTTTTGCTTGTTTTTTGGTAGCTACAAAAAGTATCTTTCTTCCACTAGCAGCGATCTTATTAAGAGCTTCACCAGCTTCCTGCATTTTTGCAGCACTTTTATATAGGTTTATGATGTGAATCCCATTGCGTTCCATATAGATATATGGGGCCATGTTTGGGTTCCATCTTCTTGTAAGGTGTCCAAAATGTACACCTGCATCAAGTAATTCTTTTACTTCTACTTTGTTTGCCATTTTTGTAATAGTTTACGTTCTGTTGAGATAGCAACCCCGCTAAGGCGTGGTTTAGATGCTAAACTAACCTCCGATACTTCAACACGCTAAGTGTGACATCGGAGCAACAACAAAAATTTTAATTTTTAAATGAACTTTCGGGCAATGCCCAATGATATTAACGTTTAGAGAACTGGAATTTCTTACGAGCTTTCTTCTGTCCGAATTTCTTACGTTCTACCATTCTTGGATCTCTGGTCATTAAACCTTCAGGCTTTAAAGTAGCTCTGTTTTCCGGGTCTAATTCTACCATTGCTCTAGAAATAGCAAGACGAATCGCTTCAGCTTGTCCAGTGATACCACCACCATAAACATTAACTTTGATATCGAAGTTCTCTTCGTTCCCAGTCATGTTAAGAGGTTGCATTACCTTATAAACTAAAGGTCCTGTTGTAAAATAATCGTTAAGATCTTTTTTGTTGATAGTAATGTTGCCTTTTCCTTGTCCAACATACACACGTGCAACAGCCGTTTTTCTACGACCAATTTTGTGAATAACTTCCATTACTTAAGATCGTTTAAGTTGATAGTTTTAGGTTTTTGTGCAGTATGATCATGTTCTGATCCTACATATACCTTTAAATTACGGAATATTGCTGCGCCTAATTTGTTTTTAGGTAGCATTCCTTTTACCGCATTTTCAATTAACCTTTCCGGTCCTTTATTGAATAATTCGGTTGCAGTTAGACTGCGTTGTCCCCCAGGATAGCCGGTGTGGCGAATGTATTCTTTAGAATCCCATTTTTTACCTGTTAAGTTGATTTTCTCGGCATTGGTAACAATTACGTTATCACCGCAATCAACGTGTGGGGTGAAGTTAGGCTTGAATTTCCCTCTTAGTAATTTTGCAACCTGAGTAGAAAGACGACCTAAAGTCTGACCATCAGCATCTACGTGTACCCAATCCTTGGTCACGGTAGCCTTGTTGGCCGATACTGTTTTGTAGCTTAATGTGTCCACACTAATTAATTTTACTTGTTATTAAACATTCCATTCCCTGCCCCTAGATAAATCTATCGGGAAAACAGGGGTGCAAATGTACAATTATAAATTCAGAAAGCAAATAGACCTTCATTAATTTATTAGAACAGAAATCATTGGCTTTCAATAGCTTTTATTTCTTTCAATAGTTGCTTTTAATTTGAAGCTGATTAATGAAGAAAGGCTAGAATATAATAATGCCTAAATAAGAAATATTTGAAATTTATCATTTCGTTAAAAAACATTATTTGACGTTAAACAGTAATATTGATGTTAATAATGTCATAAAATTCTTATTAAAAAACTTATGTTTGCCTTTTAGTATCCCTAATATCAAATACCTACGTAATGAATTTGTCTAAAATCTCCCTACTTCTTGCTTTGGCTCTGGTAATCTTTTCTTGTAGTAAAGAAGACGAAACTGACGCTAATTCCTCGTTTAAAACTAGCAATTTTGCTGCTGCTATTAATCCCGACGATCTTGTGGGGGAGTGGAAGCTTTCTGCCATGCAAGCAGATACCTTGGTAGATCTAAATAATGATGGAACTGGGGATAAAAATCTTTTGAATGAATCTGCCTGTTTTAATGATATGAAAGTCATTTTTAATCAGGATAGAACATTTTCCACCACAAATGCGCGTCTCGATTTTAACGGAGGAACAAATAATGCTGAATTTGTTTGTGTGAAAAACAGAGTCGATTTTGGAACTTGGGATATTGAAGGTAGCGACCTTTTAATGGATATAACGATAGATGGAACAATCTACTCTCAAAGAAAGCCGCTTAACTATACTACTTCAACTTTTGCTTTTGATGTTTCTAAAGCAGAATCGAATGTATATGTGAACGATCCGGGAGATACTTCAGCTTCAAAAATTAGAATTCTAGCCTTGGAATATACTCGGATATAAATAGAAAAATTCTGAATTCTGAATTTTGAACTCTTAGTGCGCTTCCAGCCAATCTTTACCCTCTCCTAAATCCACATCTAGAGGCACTTCCATCTTAAAAGCATTTTCCATTTCAGCCTTGATCATTTTTTTTCATCGCGGATAGTTCTTCATTATAAGTGTCAAAAACCAATTCATCATGTACCTGTAAAAGCATCTTAGTCTTATAGTTACCTTCTTTTAATTTTCGATGAATATTAATCATTGCGAGCTTAATGATATCTGCAGCGCTTCCTTGAATAGGCGCGTTAACGGCATTTCTTTCAGCAGCTCCACGAACTACTGCATTGTGCGAATTGATATCTTTTAAGTATCGACGTCTTCCTAATACAGTTTGTACATAGCCATGATCTCTTGCAAAATCTACCTGCTCCTGCATGTAGTTTTTCAGTTTAGGATAGGTTGCATAATAAGTTTCAATAAGATCTTTTGCCTCTCCTCTGGAAAGGTCGGTCTGATTGCTCAATCCAAATGCAGAAACCCCATAAATAATTCCAAAATTTACTGTTTTCGCATTACTACGTTGCTCTCGTGTTACTTCTTCTAAAGGCACATTAAAAACTCTCGATGCAGTGGAAGCGTGAATGTCTTCACCTTTTTTAAAGGCTTCGATCATAGTATCTTCCTTGCTCAAGGCTGCGATAATTCGAAGTTCTATCTGGGAATAATCTGCCGCTAACAAAGTGTAATTCTCATCTCTTGGGATAAATGCTTTTCTAACTTGTCTTCCTCTTTCAGTTCTTATTGGAATGTTTTGCAAATTCGGATTGTTGGAACTCAATCTTCCCGTCGCAGCAACGGTTTGCATATAGTCGGTATGAACCCTGCCTGTGCTTTTTTCAACTTGATTAGGCAAGGCATCAACATAGGTATTCTTCAATTTTACCAAACCTCTATATTTCAAAACACTTTTTACAATTTCGTGTTCTGATGCTAAGTAAGAAAGCACATCTTCACTTGTGGAGTATTGACCGGTCTTCGTCTTCTTTGGTTTATCTACTAGTTTCAATTTTTCAAAAAGAATAATTCCTAATTGCTTTGGAGATGCAATATTAAATTCTTCTCCGGCCTCTTCATAAATCCTCTTTTCGAGATTTGCGATATCTTTTTCTAATTCTGAAGAAAGTGATTTTAAAAAATCTTCATCTAAATTGATGCCCTCCAATTCCATATCTGCCAGAACTCTTACTAATGGAATTTCTATTTCATTGAATAATTTTTCAGTCTCTGCTTCTATTAATTCGGGCTGAAAATGTTGCTTTAGCTGAAGTGTAATATCTGCATCTTCCACCGCATATTCTGTCTGCTTATCTAAAGGAACATCCCTCATATTTCCCTGATTCTTACCTTTTTTACCGATAAGTTCAGTAATAGATTGCGGAGTGTAGTTAAGGTAAGTTTCGGCAAGCACATCCATATTATGTCGCATATCTGGATTAATCAGATAATGCGCGATCATGGTATCGAATAAATTCCCTTTTACTTCAATATTATATTTTGCGAGAACTTTTATATCATACTTTAAGTTCTGACCAATCTTTTCTATTTCTTCTGATTCAAAAAATGGGCGAAGCTTCTCTATTAACGTTTGTGCCACATTATCATCCCCGGGAAATGGCAAATAGAACCCCTTTCCTGCTTCCCAAGAAAATGCAATTCCTACCAATTTTGCTTCCAACGGATTCAAACTTGTGGTTTCCGTATCAAAACAAACGCTGGTTTGCTTCAATAAATTTTTCAGAAACAACTCAATCGCCATATTGCTGGTGAGGCTTTGGTATACGTGACCGGAAGTTGATAAATCTTTTCTGCTGGAAGTCTCTTCAATTACAGTAGCGTTTCCGCCAAATAATGAAAATTGCCCGGCTCCTGCCGTCGATTCTTTTGCTTGAGCTTTCGCGGTAGGCGTCCCTGAAACCTGGGTAGGAGTTGCGGTTTGTTCTCCTGAAAATAATTTTAAAAACTGATCTTTTAATCTTCGGAATTCCAGTTCTTCGAACAACAATTGAACTTTCTCACCATCGGGCTGAGACAATTCATAGTTTTCAGCATGAAACTGCACATCACAATCGGTAATGATGGTAGCAAGTGTTTTAGATAGAATTCCTAATTCTTTATTAGCCTCAATCTTCTCTTTCATTTTTCCTTTCAGCTTATCTGTATTTGCTAAAAGTTCTTCCATGCTCCCAAATTCAGCTAAAAATTTCTTGGCTGTTTTTTCACCAACTCCGGGAAGGCCAGGGATATTATCTGAAGCATCTCCCATCATCCCAAGAAAATCGATCACTTGTTCTGGACGCTCAACACCAAATTTTTTCTGAACTTCAGGAATTCCAAGAATTTCAATTCCATTTCCCATTCTTGCAGGGCGATACATGAAAATATTTTCTGAAACCAATTGGGCAAAATCCTTGTCTGGCGTTACCATAAAGGTCTTGTACCCTTCCTTTTCAGCTTGTTTCGCCAGCGTTCCAATTACATCATCTGCCTCACAACCCGGTAATTCTACCACGGGAATATGCATGGCATGTAAAATATCCTTTATGTAAGGTATCGCAATTGAAATAGGTTCAGGGGTAGCGTCCCTATTTGCTTTATAATCTGCATATAGTTCTGTGCGCTCGTGGCTCCCATCTTTATCAAAACATACCGCTAAATGATCCGGCCGTTCTCTACGAATTACATCGAAAAGGGAGTTGGTAAATCCCATTATTGCTGAAGTGTCTAATCCCTTAGAATTAATTCGCGGGTTTTTTATAAAGGCGTAATAACCTCTAAAGATTAAAGCGTAAGCATCGAGTAGAAATAAGCGTTTTTGGTCTGCCATGGGTAAGAATTAATTGAAATTCAAAACTACAAAGTTATTGCCGAATAATCTGTTTTGTACTTTTAAAACTGATGTTATTTGTTAATTATGTTTGTAAAAATTGATCTATAAGCTCCTTTAGTATTATACTGTAATGTAGGTATGTCAGGTTGAGCGCCCCGAAGTCTCGGGGGAAACCTCCCTTTTTTAAGCTAATAAGTTCTCGACTTTAGTTTGTCCTGAGCGTAGTCGAAGGGCTCGAACAGACAAAATAAGATATTATAAGTGAAAATAAACCACCAATTAGGTTCTAAAAATTATAAGAGCTCGGGATATTTTCATTTTTCCCATCTTGATATTTCACGTAACTAAAACCTTTTTGGATACAATGAGAGCCAATTTCTCCTTTCTTATTCACTGCAATAAATGCCGCCTGAAATTCTTTATAGTTTGGATTCGCTTTAATAATTCTGTTGATGGCCTCTTCACACGCCTCTTGTGGGGATTTTCCTTGTCGCATTAATTCTACAATCAAAAAACTACCGACACTTTTCATAATGGCTTCCCCCATTCCGGTTGCAACTGCGCCACCAATTTCATTATCTATAAATAAGCCGGAACCAATAATTGGGGAATCTCCAACACGACCATTTACTTTATAAGATAGTCCTGAACTGGTACATGCTCCTGCCAAATCTCCATTTTCGTCTATACATAACATCCCAATGGTGTCATGATTCTCTATGTTAATGATTGGTTTATATTCCTTCCTTTTCAACCATTCTTTATAAGCTTCTTTCGAACTTTCTGTAAATAGCTCTTCTTTCTCAAAGCCTTGCTGAATTGCAAAAAGATCGGCCCCTTCTCCGGCCAGCATAACATGTGGAGTTTCTTCCATTACTTTTCTGGCAACCGAAGCTGCTTTAGAAGTATGTTTTAAATAAACCACAGCTCCGGCATCTCCTTTTGGGGACATAATACAGGCATCTAAAGTGACATTTCCATCCCTATCTGGTGCACCTCCTTTTCCAACGGTGGTGTTTCGAATATCAGCTTCTTCCACCATCACGCCTTGCTCCACTGCATCTAAGACATTAGCACCATTGGCTAATAATTCTCCGGCTTTTTTACTGGCATTCGGAAAGTTCCAGGTAGCTATTGTTAAAGGAAATATGGTTGAATTATTTTGAGTCATTTCTGTGTTTTTAAGATTATGATTTTGGTTGAAAGCTGAAAGAGAATTTGACAAAAGGCTAATCCCGGCAGAAGCCAGAACAGATTTTATGATAAACTTCCGTCTTTTCAAGTTTTGAATATTTAACAAAGGTTAAATATAAATGATAATAAACAGAATTGGAAGCTATCTGTTGTGATTCATAAATTGTACTAAAGATAGGAGTTGGTTCGACTTGGAAATGACTACTTTGACGTTAATTTATCTATAAAATCAAAACTTAAAACGGTGATTAAAAGTATCTTCGCAAAAAATTGAATGCCCCATGCGTTGGTTCCTGTTTATCTGTTTTTACATACTTGTTGATATTTACGCTTTCCAGGCGATTAAAACTTTAACGAAGAACAACTGGATTTATATTTCTTATATAATTCTTTCGCTACTAGTTTTAGGGAATTTTATCTATCAATTCATGCAACCTAACCCTAGTGGAGGGTTTAATGGTGGGAGAGGTTATGCAATGGGGTTTGTACTTGCTTTTATGGTAAGTAAAATTTTGCTTACCATATTTATGTTTGGTGAAGATATCATTCGTTTTTTAACAGCGATATATACTAAATTATTTTCCAGCAAGACTTCTTTTGAAATGCCTTCAAGAAGAACTTTTTTGAGTCAGATTGCTTTAGGGGTTGCAGCAATTCCTTTTGCTTCTTTGCTCTACGGTATGTATAAAGGAAAGTACAATTATAAAGTTCTTAATTACACCTTGTATTTTGATGACTTGCCGGATGCTTTCGATGGCTATAGAATTACTCAAATTAGTGATATCCATAGTGGGAGTTTTGATAATAAGGAAAAAATAGAATACGCCGTAGACCTTGTTAATCAGCAAAAGGGAGACACCATTTTATTTACTGGAGATTTGGTAAATAATAAGGCTACCGAAATGGATCCTTGGCTGCAAACCTTTTCTAAATTAGATGCGAAAGATGGGGTGTTTTCAGTACTTGGGAATCATGATTATGGCGATTATGTTGCATGGGAAAATGATGAAGCAAGATTAAATAATTTAGCCGATTTAAAAAATGTTCATTCTAAGATGGGGTGGAACCTATTGCTTAATGAACACCGATTCTTGGAAAGAAACGGGGAACGAATTGCCTTAGTTGGAGTAGAGAACTGGGGCGCAGGCGGCTTCAAAAAAATGGGTGATTTAGATCTTGCAGGAAAAGGATTGTCTCCACAGGATTTTAAGGTTTTAATGAGTCATGATCCTTCCTATTGGCAGGAGAAGATAAAAAAAGACGCTAATAATTATCATTTAACATTAAGCGGACATACGCACGGAATGCAATTTGGAATTGAAATTCCGGGCTGGTTTAAATGGAGCCCCGTGCAATATAGATACGAGAACTGGGCAGGGATTTATGAGGAATTTGGGCGATATATTAATGTGAACCGTGGCTTTGGGTATTTAGCCTATCCTGGAAGGGTAGGAATATGGCCGGAAATTTCGGTTATTGAACTTCGAAAAGGCTCAAAACCCGCATAATCAAAGAAATTACTATATTTGATTTTAGTACGCAACAAGGTATTAAGATCTAATTTAAATTTAGCTTTTAATTTTATGTCAAAATTTGGTGAATTAATAGATTTAAACATTCCGGTTTTATTGGATTTTTATACCGAGTGGAATGAGGCTTCTACAGCCATGCATCCCGTGCTTAGGGATGTTGCAGCCGCTCTTGGCGATAAGGCAAAGATCATTAAAATAGATGTTGATAAGAATCCGCAACTAGCCGAAGCGCTTAGGGTAAAAGGACTTCCTACACTTATGATCTATAAAGGAGGAGAAATGAAATGGAGACAAAATGGCGAGCAAGATGCCAATACGCTGATTGGTCTTTTAAAGGAATACGTTTAAAGACCTTTAAAATTGAATCCTTTTTCTGAATAATATGCTAAAACTTTTGGCAATACTTTCTTTAGTTTTTCTGAAGCTTTCTCACTATCATGAAAAACCACAATACTTCCCGCTTTACTATTTTCAATAACATTATTGAAGCAATCTTCAGCAGAAATAGATGCATCAAAATCTGCACTCAAGGAATCCCACATTACAATTTTATAATTAAGTAGCTGTAATCGTTTTACCTGAGAGGGTTTTATTTTCCCATATGGAGGCCTAAAAAGTTTTTGATCCTCTGTATGTTTAGTAAACCTTGAAATCACAGCTTCAGCTTCCAATACATTTTCAAGATATTGTGGTGTCGAAATTTTCCAGCCTTTTAAATGATTGTGAGTATGATTTCCAAATGAATGTCCTTCAGAAATAAGTTTTTTAAAAACTGCAGGGTATTTATCTATATTTTCTCCTACACAAAAAAAAGTGGCTTTTGCGTTGTATTTATTCAGCATTTCTAAAACCCATGTTGTGACCTCAGGATGTGGCCCATCGTCGAAGCTTAAATAAATAGTATCTTGATCGCGTGGCATATTCCATAAAAGGGAGGGGTATAAGAGCCTCCCTAATGATGAAATATTTTTAAAATATACCATTGCTTTATTTGCAATTACTCTATAGTACTATCTAACTCCGGTAAGCTTTGTTCTGTCTGGAATTCGCTTTCTATTGCAGAGTCTGTTGGCATTAATGGCTCTTCATCTGCCTCTTCGCTTTCGTCATAAAACCTAGGAAATAGTTTTAGGTAATTATTAAATTCTTCAGCTTTTTTACGTGCAAATTCCTGTTCTCCATTTCTGAATAATAGATCTATCAGGGATCTATATCTTTCCATATCTGTAATAATATCATCGGCAAAGTTATACTGACGATCTTCATCCCAACCGCTATAATATTTAAGATTCTCCTGATATTTAACAGCGATCTTAATCCATAGCTCTTTAGCCTTTTCGGGCTCTCCAACTTCAAAATAACCATTTATAAAAGGTTCAAGAAGTGTATAATACCCGTAATAATCCACCGGCATTTTTTCCATTGCAAGATCTATCATCTCTTTAGCTCTAGCCGTGTCGTTTTCAATTAACAATTGCTCCACTAATCTTCCTATGTTGCCTCTATAAGTAATGGAGTTCTTTTTAGTTTCCGGATCATGATAGATATTTGGATCTTCCATATTCCCCCAGTCCCAATTCTTCACGATCTCGTACATTTTATCTGAATCTATACGCCCCATTTCATACTGGAATCTAGGATTTACTTTCGTTTGAATAGGAACTAATTTATAGGCGACTCCATCCAGTTGAAGGTAATCCTTCATCCATAAATAATCATCGTCGCCATAACTTCCGCCAGTGAAATATATAGGACGTTCCCAGTTATTGTTGGCAATGATATCAAGCATTAAAAGCCTGTTCTTATAAATCACATTTCCGTTCAGCTCTAAAAAGATATTGTCTACTATGAGATCGGCATCTTTTTCGTCCACAATTCCATTTTTAAGAACAGCATTCTTGTCTACCGGAATTCTGATGTTTTTAGTAGGGAACGTGTTCACCACTTGGCCACTTTGGAGTTGTCCTTGAGTTCCCGGATTGTCACTTGCAATCCAATTCATCCAATTCTGAATAGCCATGGTGTCCTTGGTAACCTGCTGATACATCACAAATTCATTCGTTCCTGCGCGGTATTGCTTATATTCTAATTGCGAAGGAATAGGATCGCTATCCCAAGCCTTGCGTTTCATTTGAGAGATATACCAATCGGTTGCGAAGAGGCTGGTGTTCACAATTCTTACATCTTTCCTGTAGCCTTCAATTTGTTGGGCATACCAAAGTGCAAAAGTGTCATTATCCCCAATGGTGAATAAAATTGCATTTTCATCTACAGAATCCAGATACATTTTTGCCATTGCTAATGCCGAATATCTATCGGATCTATCATGATCGTCCCAGTTTTGAGAAGCTAAAACAGTTGGTACCGCTAAAAGGCAGGCAGCAATTGCAATTGGAGCAGCAAGGGAAGGTTTTAAATATTTTTTGATGGAATCGAAGATTGCATAAACCCCAAAGCCTATCCATATGGCAAACACATAAAAAGAGCCTACCAAAGCATAATCCCGTTCTCTTGGCTCAAACGGACGTTCATTTAAATAGATTTTTAAGGCAATTCCGGTAAATAAAAAGAAGACCATCAACACCCAAAACCCTTTCTTGTCTCTTTTAAAATGAAAGAATAGACCGATAAGCCTAAGATGAAGGGAAGGAAATAATAGGTGTTTCTTGCCTTGTTATTCTTCATATCTGATGGGAGATTGTCTTGCGAGCCTAATCTCATTTCATCTATAAAATTGATTCCGCTTAGCCAATTTCCATTAGTGTCAGAATATTGGCCTTGAACATCATTTTGTCTACCCGTAAAATTCCACATGAAATAACGCCAGTACATATACCCAAATTGGTATTCAAATAAATAGCTAAGGTTAGCTCCAAAAGAGGGTTTTTCTACGTTAAGATATTCACTAAACTGATTGAGGAAGGTGTGGTAGCCTTCGTTATCTACTCTTCCAAGAGCCACATTTTTTCTGAATTCAGCAATAGCAGCTAGTAATTGTTCTTCGCCCTGATATTCCTGTTTCACAGTGAATTCCAGCGGACCGGTAAATTGCATATAATTTGCAGCATGCTGTGTGCTCCACATTCTTGGAAGTACCGTTTTATGACTGTCGTCTAAATTCTGACGAGCATTTTTATAATCATTTACTATTACATATTTCCCAAGCTCTCTGTCTTTTTCGTAATTAGGGGCATCATCTAAATAAGGGTTTTCCGGATCCAGACCACTATACATTTCGGTAAACTGCGGGCCGAAGAATAAATGAGTCTCTCCATATTGTTCTCTATTATAGTAAGCCAACAATTCACGAGCATTATCTGGACTGTTTTCGTTGATCACGGTATTGGCATTCGCACGAATTGGAAGCATCGTCCAGCTTGAGAAACCAATTAGGATAAAAAGAATAGAAAGTAGTAAAGTATTTAACTGATAATATTTCTTCTTCAGTGTATATCTAATTCCGAAGTAAAAGGTAGCGACAATAACTAGAAGTGCTATGATAGTTCCCGAGTTAAAAGGAAGGCCAATAGAATTGGTAAAGAAAACTTCAGCAGTAGCGAAAAATGTAAGTGTATAAGGTAAGAGCAGTTTAAAAATGAACATTAAAACAGCTACTACGGCAAGATTGGCAACAATAAAGTTTTTAACAGTAATCTTCTTGTAATTCTTAAAATAATATAGAAATCCGATTGCCGGGATGGTAAGAAGCCCCATAAAGTGAACCCCGAAAGAAAGACCTACTACAAAAGAGATGAGAATGACCCATCTATTTCCACGTGGCGCAAACATATCTCGTTCCCAAAGTAAGCCTAGATAAAACAAAACAGACATTATACAAGCCGCCATGGCATATACTTCGGCCTCTACAGCATTAAACCAAAAACTATCTGTAAATGTGAAAGCTAAAGAACCAACAAACGCACTTCCTAAAATCGCCAACTTTTTGCTATCGCTTAAGGTTACAACCGGGCCTGTTACTTTTTGAAGTAGAAGCACAATTGACCAAAACATAAACAGAATGGTAAAGGCACTAGCTAAGCCGGACATCATATTTACCAAAAGTGCAATTTGGCCAGCTTCTGGCGCAAAAGTGGCAAAAAAGGCACCCATCATTTGATAAAGCGGTGCTCCGGGGGGGTGTCCTACCTCAAGATTAGCTGCTGTAGCTATATATTCCCCGGCATCCCAAAAACTTGCAGTGGGTTCCACGGTTAACCAATACGTAGTAAGAGAAATTACAAATACCAGCCATCCAAGTATTTTGTTCCATTTACCAAAGTTAAAATCTGTCATATTATGCGCATATTGAGTATGATGAGGCGAATTTAAGAATAATTACAGGAATGCATTTATAACGGCACTTAAAAGCGAATATTTTCTATCGAGTTGATAAAAATAAAAAACCTGAAAAATAAATTAGAAAAAAGACGAAAAATGTTTGTGTAAAATAAAGTTTGTTTTAAATTTGCACCCGTATTGAAATACTGGCCTATGGTGTAACTGGCAACACGTCTGTTTTTGGTACAGAAGAGTCTAGGTTCGAGCCCTAGTAGGCCAACTTCGATAGAAAACCCGAACTTTTTAGTTCGGGTTTTTTTGTATCTAATATTGTTGGGCGAGAAGCCTGTCCCGAGCGTCGTCGAGGGGAGCCCCTAGTAGGCCAACTTCAATAGAAAACCCAAACTTTTTAGTTTGGGTTTTTTTTGTGTCTAATATTGTTGAGCGAGATTCTAATAATTATTGGGACTCCAAATCTTAGTCAAGGAGTTCTCTAGTAAATCAATATAAAAAAATGCCCGAGCAGTTTTGCCTGAGCTTCTTGCTTTATGGGATTCTAAAAATTCTTATGTCCAAGAACTCAATGTTAGAATTACCTCTTAAAAATGAGATTCTATAATTCTTACTAATTCTTCTTTTGGCAAAACTCCGGATTGTCGCCATACTTGCTTTCCATCTTTAAATAGTATCAATGTTGGCACACCTCGTACTTGATAATTAGAAGAGAGCTCCTGATTTTTATCTACATCTATCTTTACAATTTTCACTTTATCCCCCAAGGATGTTTTAGTGTCTTTTAAAATAGGAGCTAAGGTTTTGCAGGGGCCACACCAATCTGCATAAAAATCTACGAGTGTGACTGTTTCTCCTTTTATGATCTCGCTGAAGTTGCTTTTCATGTTTGTTAAAATTTTATCCATTAAATATCATGAATTTTTGGCGAAAATAAAACACAAAAAAGCCCCCAGCTTTAAAGTTGGGGGCTTTTTGTATAATATAAAATTTAATTCTTACGCTGCACTTACAATATTATAATGAGTAAGTAGATTCTGATAGAAGTAAAGGCTATTTTCATCTGCTTTCAAACAAGATTGTAAAAAACCATTAAGATCTAAGCACTCAAAAGTTATAGGGGTAAATTTACCTTTAGCAACAGGTAAGTTAAGATCTACGGTTTGATCTTTATAGTTTATTTTGATGTTTTTTGCATCAAAATATCTTTTAAGAATTGCTTTGTGAAGGCTCTCAAATTTAGAGTTGTCTATGTCTTGGTTGGTAATACTGTAAGAGATCAAATTTTTAACATCTTCTAAGATTACGTCTAGGGTAAAGTTTTGCATATTCAATTACATTAATGTTAATGTTCCTATAGGTGTTTTAACACATCGTAAAGTTACATTTCTTAATGTTAATAAAATCCTAACATCCAATTGATTAGCAATTAATTAACTATTTAAGACTTTAAACGGTTATATTAGAATGTTGTCGATAAATAATTGAAATTGGCTTATTAATTATTCTATAAGATTCATCAATGGAAGAGGAATTGATGAAGGTTGTTCTTTCGGTTTTCACTTTTCCATAATCGTTATGTACGTGACCGAATATATGGTGGGTGATATCTAATTCACTTAATCGTTCGATTAGATTTTTACATCCAACCATTGTTTTGTTATCTAATTCATCTAATACTCCAAATGGGGGACTATGTGTAATTAAAACATTGGTTTTTTTAGGTATTTTATTCCAATGCTGAGAAAGTGGTCTTCCCCGATCCTTAGTAAAAGCCCAAGTATTATCTCCCGGAGTGTAAGGGGAACCCCAAAAATTTATATTTTCAATGGTTACGCCACTATCTTCTAAATAGTGAATGTTAGTAGGGATCGTTTGAATTAACTTATGTGATTTTTTTTGAAAATAGAAATCGTGATTTCCGGCTATTAGAATTTTATGCTTGTAAGGTGTTTTAGAAAACCATTCTAGGAAATTAATACTTTCCTTTTTCGTGCCTGCTTCTGTAAAGTCTCCCGCATGGACAATACAATCCCCACTTGGAAGTTCTAATTCTTCATGTTTATTGTGAGTGTCGGAAATGCAAATAATCTTCATATGTAATAGTAAAAAAAAATCCGATAAAATTAATTTCATCGGATTTTTCAAATTATAGTCATTATCACTTTCAATCTTAACAACAACTTCGACTATAATTTAACTTAGTGGTGAATTCTCTTTTTCAATATACGTTTCAGAAATAATATCGTCACTTGGAAAAGAATCTATATCTGAAGGTAATATCCTATTTGTAAGTTTTGTAATAGCAAATGCAATAATGATAGCTGAAACAGTAAAAAATAAAAATTTCATTGTTAAACTATCGGTCATAACAAGACTGTAAAAGCCAAGGAATATCTCTAGGGCTAAAAACACAATCTTTATCGCTAATTTAAATATCATTTTTAAGTGAAGTACAAGTTTTTATACGTTTTAATTTCAATTGTTCAAATATAATACCTTAAGTCGTTTTTTGAACTGAAAAATTACAATTTGACTTAATTTTAACTTATACATTTCCAGAAGTTTGAAAGTAAATAAGTTAAAATATGCCTAAGAGAATCCAGGAATACTTTTCGGGTTTGTAAATTGACTTAAATATTACATTTATAGTGGAGAAGAAATATAAGATTTTACTTTATGCCTTTATCGGTTTGATCGTTTTGTTCGGAATAGCATTTTTTGCAAATAATTTCGCAAAACATAAAATAAAGGAGGGGATAAAGAAAGAGTTGGTGAACTCTAATGTGGATTACGAAGACATTACTGTAGATCTTATAGGCGGGAGTTCCAAAATTACAAATCCGAAATTAAAACTGGGTAGCGCTAACATCAGTTCTCAAGAAATACGAGTAATAGACCTAGATTATAAGGAATATTTCTCTACTAAGAAAATTGTATTTGATAGAATTGTATTTAAAAAACCTAGGATACACATCACTAAGTCGGATACTCTGAACAAGACTAAGAATGAAAATTCTAAAAAAGAATTTGAGGAGGATATTAAGATTAGGCATCTGGTGATTCAAGACGGCTATTTAAAAATATCAGATAATGATACTGTAAAGGATGGTTTGTATGTTTCATTAAAAAACATGGACATTTATAACCTTCATATTACCGAAGAAAGCCTAAAAAACAAAGTTCCATTTAACTTCAGTGAAGTTTCGATTAATAGTGATTCTTTATATTACGCTTTAGATTCTGAGCATGATCTTCATGCCAACAAATTAAAGTTAAAAAAGAGTGTACTTACTATTTCCGATTTAAGAATTCTTCCCAAATACAGCAAAACAGAATTCGATAAAAGGCAGAAAATTGAACACGATAGATTTGAGCTAAGCATTCCGCAAATCAAGATGAAGGATTTCGCGTGGGGTTTTAATGGCGATAAATTGCATCTTGAAAGTGCGAAAACTTCTATCGAAAATGCAGAATTCCATATATACAGAAATAAGCTACTGCCAGATGACAATAGTATTAAGCCATTATATAGTCGGAAATTAAGAGAGATAGGCACAAAATTGAAATTTGATAAAATCCAAATAGTAAATTCGAGTCTTTCTTATGAGGAAAAATCTGTGACGGGAAAACCTCCGGGGAAAGTGTTATTTTCTGATATGGATGTAACTATCCAAAATGTAACTAATTTAAATATGGAATCTGATAATTTTCCGCTTACACCATAAATGCAAGAGCCAATTTTATGGGGGAATCTAAGCTGAATTTTAATATGGAATTTGACATTAGAGATCAGGAAGATAAATTTGAATTTTCGGGTGACTTAGCCGGGATTTCTGCAGATGGAATGAATTCATTTTTAAAACCGGCATTAAATATTGAAGTGGAAGGGAAAATATCTTCAATGTTTTTTAATTTCTCCGGGAATGACGATCGAGCTTTGGGGGATACACGCTTGCAATATCATGACTTCAAAGTAGAGGTGCTTAAAAAA
>NZ_AJLT01000051.1 GCF_000258765.1 Gillisia marina | reverse complement strand
TAATTATCTGGCTTTTTTATATCTTGATCGGAATAACTTGTAATTAATCTAATCTAGTGATCTTAGCCCCGATTGCTCGAAGTCTTTCATCTATATTCTCGTAACCTCTATCTATTTGCTCTATATTATGAATTGTAGATGTCCCGTTTGCAGACATCGCAGCGATTAATAAAGAAACTCCTGCTCTAATATCTGGAGATGTCATAGTAGTAGCTCTTAAACTGGACTTAAAATCATGGCCAATAACGGTAGCTCTATGTGGATCGCAAAGTATAATTTTTGCACCCATATCTATAAGTTTATCTACGAAGAATAATCTGCTCTCGAACATCTTTTGATGAATTAGAACACTCCCTCTTGCTTGTGTAGCAACCACCAATAAGATACTCAAAAGATCTGGTGTAAATCCAGGCCAAGGCGCATCGCTAATATTCATTATAGAACCATCTATAAAATTTTGAATTTCATAGCCATCCTTATGTGCAGGGACAAAAATATCGTCTCCTTTTTTCTCGATGGTAATCCCAAGCTTTTCAAAAGTTGTAGGTATAAGCCCTAAATTATCCCAACTTACATTTTTTATGGTGATCTCACTCTTCGTCATTGCCGCCAAACCTATCCACGAGCCAATTTCAATCATATCCGGCAAGATGGTATGCTCGCACCCGGAAAGCTTCTCTACACCTTCTATCGTTAATAGGTTAGAGCCAACTCCTTGAATTTTAGCTCCCATAGAATTCAACATCTTACATAATTGTTGAAGATATGGTTCGCATGCAGCATTATAAATGGTAGTTTTCCCTTTCGCCCAAACCGCAGCCATAAGAATATTGGCAGTTCCTGTTACTGAAGCTTCCTCTAATAACATGTAATTCCCGGTAAGTCCGTTAGGCGCTTCCACCCCATAAAATCGTTCTTCCTTATTGTATCTAAATTTAGCTCCTAACTTTACAAAACCGTCAAAATGCGTATCTAATCTTCTTCTCCCTATTTTGTCTCCACCCGGTCTTGGAATATATCCCTTTCCAAACCTTCCCAATAAAGGACCAACGATCATAATAGAACCACGAAGGCCACTTCCTTCATTTTTAAAGGCATCACTTTCTAGATACTTTAGATCTATAGCATCACTTTGGAAACTATAACTTCCTTTTCCAAGCTTTTCAATTTTAACCCCTAGATTCCCTAGAAGTTTAATAAGTTTATTAACATCTATGATATCTGGAATGTTATTAATTACAACCTTTTCAGAAGTTAATAAAACTGCACAAAGAATTTGAAGCGCCTCATTTTTAGCGCCTTGAGGTTGTATGCTTCCGCTTAAGGAATGTCCACCCTCAATTTGAAAAGTACCCATAAAATTTTGATTTTTTAATAACGCTTACGTCCGCGTGGATTTCTATTACTAGTAGATTTTTTAGGCGTATTGCTATATTTTTTATTTCCTCTAAGCAAGCTTGCAGCTTCACTAAGATCCTCATCACTATTTTTTAAATTGATCTTCCCATCACTTAATTCCTTTAAATGATTAAAAATCACATCGTCATCTACAGTCTCTCTATTCCAATTTAAATATGATTTTTTCATATGATTGGCAATAGCATATTCTAAAGCATCCCTTAGTTCGCCGGCTTCCCACTTTACCGCTTCATCTATCATCCTTTTAATATTGTTTCCGTAGAAACGATATTTTGGGAAATTCTGAGGATAATCCATTGGTTCTGGGTGCTCCTCTAACACTTCTCTTATAGGCTTAGGAAATGGAGAATCAACATCCAATTTAAAATCGCTTATTATAAATAATTGATCCCATAATTTATGCTGAAAATCTGGCACATCTCTTAAATGAGGATTCATATTTCCCATTACGGCGATAATGGATTTAGCAACTTTATTGCGTTCCTTTTCATCTTCAATGGAAACAGCATGCTCAACCATTTTTTGTAAATGCCGACCATATTCTGGAATGATCAACTTGCTCCTTTCAGAGTTATATTCTAATTCGTACGTCAAAATTGAAATTTATTGGTGATATCTAATTTGGTAGAAATTATACCGATTGCAAAATACTAAATATTATTCAACCCCGCTATGCCGGAAAACAATAAAATGGCACAAAACGGTATGTTTTAGGCATTAAAGGGAAATTACTCCGTCCACTTCCTCTCCCACTCGCTTATATTTTGCAATAACTGCAGTAGGATTACTCATTTTAACATTTACAGAAACACTTGTGTATTTACCATTCTTGGATTTCTTAGTATTGATAACAGCACCCATATTATCGAAAATATCATGAATTTGAATGATTTTCGATTTATTTGTAAGCACAATAAACTTATATAAATATACTGATGGCCAAGTTGTTGTTTCTTCTAATTGGATTTTTAATTTGTCGTAAAATTCTTCAGGGTTCTTTTTTTGACTCCATAACTTATATCATTCCTTCTACTGCAAATATACGAGATATGATTCATTTTTTTTTATCGATTACAAATACCGAAATTTGCGATGTGATAAATAAAAAAATAGTTATTACCGGCGGTCCCGGTACAGGAAAATCTTCTATTATAAATTATTTGGAAGCTCAGGGGCATTATTGCTACATGAAGTGTCCAGACAAATAACGATAGAAGCGCAACAACAAGGGATAGAACAACTTTTTTTTGGAACAACCCCTCTTATTTAGTGAGAAATTGTTGGAAGCAAGAATCAACCAGCATCATGAAGCGGTAAAATTACCAAAAGAGCGAATATTTTTGGATCGTGGCATTCCAGATGTAGTTGCATATATGGATTATTTAGGAACTCAATATCCAGCAGCGTTTACCAAAGCCTGTGAGCATCATAAATACGATAAAATATTTTTATTACCTCCTTGGAAAGAGATTTATACTAGTGATAATGAGCGTTACGAATCTTTTGAACAAGCCCTTGTAATTCATAAGCACTTAAAAAATTCTTATCTTACCTACGGCTACGAGCCTATTGAAGTGCCTACAGGTACTGTGGCGAGTAGAAGTAGCTTTATAATGAATTCCTTAGATGGTTAAATTTGCAGCAAGCCAAGGACATACTAAATAAGTATTGGGGATATTCTTCATTTAAATCTTTGCAAGAAGATATAATTGTTGCTGCGGAAAAAAACCAAGATATCATCGCCCTACTCTCAACCGGCGGTGGAAAGTCCTTATGTTACCAGATTCCTGCATTACAAAAAGAAGGGATATGTATTATTGTTTCTCCCCTTGTTGCTTTAATTGAAGATCAAGTTACAGCACTTCAGGAAAAAGGCATCAAAGCCATGGCGATTACCGGTGGTATTCCCTATACAGAATTAGATACTCTTTTGGATAATTGCATTTATGGAAATTATAAGTTTTTGTACCTCTCACCGGAACGTTTACAGCAAGACCTAGTTCGTGAGCGCATAAAATTGATGCCCGTAAATTTAATTGCTATAGATGAAGCGCATTGTATCTCGCAATGGGGTCATGATTTCCGGCCCGCCTATTTAAATATTGCTACATTAAGAGATTTACATCCTGAAATCCCTATTATGGCAGTTACTGCTACAGCTACAAACAAGGTTGTAAATGATATCATTGAACAGTTAAACCTGAAAGATCCAGCTATTTTTAAAAACTCCTTGGAGCGAAAAAATATCCGATTTAATGTAATTACTTCAGAAGATAAAGAATATAGAATGCATCAATTATTACAGGATCGTAATGAAAGTGCTATTGTATATGTAAGAAGCAGAAATGCAACCTTGGAAATAAGCAGGTCTTTAATAAAAAATGCATATTCCGCAGCAGCCTTTCATGGAGGACTGTCTTCAAAAGAAAAATCCAAACAATTAAATTCCTGGTTAAAAGAAGAAACAAAGATCATGGTGGCTACTAATGCGTTTGGAATGGGAATAGACAAGCCAAATGTGAGGCACGTAATTCATTTAAATCTGCCTGAAAGTATTGAAAGTTATTTTCAGGAAGCCGGTAGAGCCGGTCGCGATGGGAAACCATCAGTTGCAACTATAATCACCAATAAAAGTGATATTCCGGTTTTAAAAAATCAGTTTATTAGCTCGCTTCCAGATCTTCCGTATGCGATCTTAATTTATAAGAAGCTTACCTCCTACTTTCAAGTTGCATATGGTGAAGGCTTAAATACGGTACATGATTTTAATTTCGCAGATTTTTGCCATCAATACCAATTGAATAATACAAAGACATATAGCACACTTCAGCTATTAGATAGAATAAGTGTACTTAAATTATCTCAGCAATTTCAAAAAGCTACCAGTCTTCAATTCATCATTTCCAACAAGCAATTGCTGTATTATTTAGAACAGAATCCAAAATACGATCCTGTTGTAAAAGCGGTTTTAAGAACCTATGGTGGATTGTTTGATAATAAAGTTCAAATTAATCTGGTCTCTATTTGCAAGAAAGCAGGAACTTCAGAAAAAGAAGCCTTGTCTATTTTGAATACTTTAAATAATGATAAAATCATAGAATTTGAACATCAACAAAATGATGCATCAATTACTTTTTTAGTACCTAGGGAAGATGAGAACAGTATTTATCCATTTTCAGAATATATAAAAAATCAATCGGTTAATAAAATTCGCAAAATTGAAGCATTATTAGAGTATGTAGAAAATGATAAAAAATGTAGAAGTCAGCAATTGTTAAACTATTTTGGAGATAAAGATGCTGTAAGGTGCGGAGTCTGTTCGGTATGTATGCCCAAAGAAAAGTATCTTAAAAAGGAGTTGATTAGAAGTATCTATAACGATGTTATTTCTTTATTGAAGCTAAAAGATGAAAACTCAAGAATCCTTATTAGCAAACTACCTTATCAAGAAAAAGCCATTTTAAAAGTGATAGATTTAATGTTGGAGAAAGAATTAATTTCGATTACTCCAACCAATACCTATAAATTAAAAAAATAATGAGAGATCTAAGGATTGTTTTTATGGGAACTCCGGAATTTGCCGTGATCACCCTAAAATATATAATAGAAGCTAAATATAATGTGGTAGGTGTAATTACTGCACCAGATAGACCAGCAGGTAGAGGAAGAAAATTACAACAAAGCGCTGTAAAAGAATTTGCCGTTGCCAATAATCTCACTGTATTGCAACCTACAAATTTAAAATCTCCGGAGTTTTTAGAAGCCTTAAAAAGTTTAAAACCAAATCTTCAAGTAGTTGTTGCCTTTAGAATGCTTCCAAAAGTTGTTTGGCAGTTGCCCGAATTTGGAACATTTAATTTACACGCCTCTTTACTCCCACAATATAGAGGTGCTGCACCAATCAATTGGGCGATTATAAATGGTGAAACCCTCACAGGAGCATCTACCTTCTTTATTGATGAAAAAATAGATACCGGTGCAATGATCCTTCAGAAGGAAACACCTATCGAGCAAAACGACACTGTAGGGAGCTTGCATGATAAATTAATGACGCTTGGAGCAGCATTGGTTATAGAGACACTGGATCTTATAAAAGATGATAAAGTGAAAACTATTTCGCAAAAAGAAAGTGAAGACCTTAAGGATGCTCCAAAATTAACCAAAGAAAACACACGAATAGATTGGACTTTAAGCGCTACAAGAATCTATAATTTTATAAGGGGTTTAAATCCATATCCTGCCGCATGGACTGTAATTACAAACGGAGAACAAGAATTAAATGCTAAGCTTTATGATGTTGAAATCTTAGAAGAATCTCATAATAAAGAGCTGGGAAAAATTAGTGTTGATAATAATAAATTAAAAGTTGCGGTGAAAAACGGGTATATTTTAGTCAACGAAATCCAGTTACCTGGGAAACGAAAAATGAAAACTAAAGAACTTTTAAATGGGTACCAATTTGAAACTGATGCGAAAGTTCTGTAAAGCCTTATCTACACTGAAATGACGGATTATTGAAAATAATTACTATATTTATTAACAATAAACCCGAGTTATTAACAAAAACTCGTATTTCCCTTGATATTACTTGCGTGGCTGAGAAATCCACATAAATTTGTAAAGCAAATTAACAAAAACGTTTAACCAACAATTAATTTAAAATTGAAATTATGAACAAAACAGATTTAATCGATTCAATGGCTGAACATGCTGGAATTTCTAAAGCAGCAGCTAAAAAAGCATTAGAGTCATTCTTAGGAAATGTTGAAAGCTCTCTTAAAAAAGGAGATCGTGTTTCTCTAGTAGGATTCGGTTCTTGGTCAGTTTCTAAAAGAGCTGCTCGTGAAGGAAGAAACCCACAAACTGGTAAGACTATTAAGATTGCTGCTAAAAATGTAGTGAAATTTAAAGCAGGTGCAGATTTGCAAAAAGCTGTTAACTAGTTATAGTTTTCTATAAAAAGATAGAACTCTCCTTCGGGAGAGTTTTTTTTTGAATTTATATAACAAATTATTTGAAATTGTTAAATTAATCTTTAGCTTTAATAAAAAGTATAGAATCATGATAGCTTTAAAACCAGAAAAAGGTCTTTTATTGGTTGCCGAGCCTACTATCATAGGAGACACCTCTTTTAACCGTTCGGTAGTTTTGTTGGCAGAACATTCCGAATCTGGTTCTATTGGATTTATTTTAAATAAGATTTTAGACTTTACACTTAAAGACCTTATTCCAGAACTCAAAAAGAGTTTTAAGATTTACAATGGAGGACCTGTAGAACAAGATAACCTATATTTCATCCATAAAGTACCCGACCTAATCCCGGAAAGTATAGAAATTGCTAATGGCATTTATTGGGGAGGTAATTTTGAAGCAGTAAAACAACTTATTCTTAGCGATCAAATTACTGATAAAGAAATTCGATTTTTTCTAGGATATTCCGGCTGGGATTCAGAACAACTTACCGAAGAATTAAATTCTAATTCCTGGATTATAACAGAACATCAAGATTCAAAAGATATTATTGAAAGACCTTATAGATCCTTCTGGAAGGATAAAATGATAGAACTTGGGGGAAACTATATGTTATGGTCTAATGCTCCTGAAAACCCTAGTTATAATTAACCTAGTCTAGCTTTTACATTTAATTTAGATAGCACTTCCTTAGCAACAGATTTTTCAAACACTTTTTTACGGTATTTAGAGATTGGCTGTATTCCCACAATTACATTTGAAATAAATAATTCGTCAGCTTTTTGCAATTCAAAAGGAGAAATACTGTTTTCTTCAATTTCTAGATCCTTCATTGTTTTTACAATAGAAAGAATTTGTTTTCTCGAAATCCCGTTGAGTGCTCCATCTTTTAATGGAGGAGTTTTAATTTTGTCTCCATTCACTAAAAAAATATTCCCATTTAAAGCCTCTACCACCTGTTTATTTTCATTTATGAGTAGACAGTTCTGGTAGTCGTTTTCCATTGCAAAAATGCTTCCTAACACATTTACTACTCGATTATTGGACTTAATGGTTGAAAGAAGTCCACTTGTTACATAGTGATCTTTGAATAACTCAACTTCATAGGCTTCTTCATTTAACAAGTAGAATGGATCCACAAGTTTCTCTGAAGAAATTATGTATTCAATATCCAGCGTATTTGGCCTATAAAATCCACCGGATTTTCTAAAAACTGTAAACCGGATTCTTGCCGGAGAGTTTATAAGCTCATTGTTTTTAAGTAAATCTAAGATTCCTTCTTCTAGAAATTCAGGTGAAAAATTTGAAGGTATCTCCATTCGCATGATGCGCATGGAGGACATCAACCTAAAATAATGATCTTCCCAAAAGATGATCTTCCCATTGATGACTCTTAAAGTTTCAAATACAGAATCGCCATATGCCAGCCCTCTATTAAAAACTGAAATATTTGCATCTTTATCTTCAACTAAATTCCCGTTAATATTTATCATAAAAAAACCCCATAATATTTATAAAACGGGGCAAAGGTACTATTTATAATATAGAAATTAAGACGAACCTAAGATCTGTTTTAAGTCTGAAATCATGTTTTCCCAAAGCATCTTTCCTTCTTCTATCTCATCTTCTTCAGCAAAATCTGTGATCATAATGGAAACATCCTTAGTAATCTCATCTACCTGAATTCGGATTTCAAAGAAATATGGAGACTCTTCATCATCTAACCATCTAAATTTTATGCGTTCACCATTCTTCTTACTTAAAAGTTTTGCTTTTTCTTCAGATTCATTCCAAATGAAAGTAAAAAATTCTCCACGCGAATTTACATTGTCCGCATACCACTCGCTAAGACCAGAAGGTGTTGAAATATATTGATATAATAACGAAGGGGAAGCTTGTATTGGAAATTCCATTTCGTATTTAACTTTATCTTCCATGCTTTTTTTTATTAGATTTCGAGCAATATAAATATTAATTGCTAACCTTGAAAGAAAACAAATTAAAAGTTTCGTAAAATAAAACTTGTGCTAAAACAAATAGTTTTTATATTTGCAGCCGCAAACTTTAAGGTTAAAACGCCCATTATTAGTAGTGGTTTTTATAATCTATTTGTTAGCAATTGAATACAAAATTTGGCGAGGTAGCTCAGTTGGTTAGAGCGTCGGATTCATAACCCGGAGGTCACGAGTTCAAATCTCGTTCTCGCTACTTGATTATCAGGCAGTTACATTAAATTGTGACTGCCTTTTTTAATGTAGGTACAACATAGGTACAACATTAACATTATTTTAACATAAGAATGCTGTATTATACCAAATTCATTCATTGATCATTAAAAATTATTATCGATGAGTATTTCTTAAATTAAAATTCTAGAATTCGTGTTTAAAATTTAGATTAAATAATAAATTTTATAGAAATAAGTTTTTCTTTAAACTGTGTATAATTTTTTTTTTAAAAGCTTATATTACTTGATAATGTCTTTAAAATTTTAATATTTGAAAAAAACTTACACGATATGTTACGTTAGTAAAGCTGATCCTAATTTAACATCCGCAGAGATCAGTGAGATTTTCAAATTAACTGAGGAAAAGAATCGGCTATATAATGTTAGCGGCATACTTTTACATTCTCTCGGAAATTTCTTTCAAGTGTTAGAAGGAGATGAGGATTATATTGAAAATCTATATGAAAACCACATTTTAAAAGATTCAAGGCATTCTAATGTATTTGAGATTTACAGAAGAAATATAACCAACCCTATATTTTCGACCTATCTTTCGCAATTTCAAGCCATTACAACTTCAGGTCAATTGAATAAAATTTATGACTATCTAGAATCAAATAGAAGAATACCAATTTCAGATAAGTTATCTCGTTTGTTAAAACCATTTATATTATTTGAATAAAGCTATGTGCTTTGGAGGTTAAAAACTATTGATGACGATGAGCCAGCAATATAGGTGGTCTGCCATCAAATGGGTTTCCTTGATTACCAATTGTCTTAGAACCCTCTCCCAATGTAGCAGCTCGGCGAACTAAATGATCTCCATATTTGTTTCTAATTGTATCCATAGCCTTATACAGGTTAACTGTTTTTTTAGCATCTTCGAACATATCAATTTGATAATGACCATCTACTAAGCCACTAAATCGAACTCCAACAAGTCTAATCAAAACTCTTCGATCATATAATTTATTAAACAATTCTGTGACTGCAGGAATAAGAATGTGATCTGCGGAAGTATGTTTAACACTTACTTGCTTTGAATACGTTTGAAAATCGGAGTATCTAACTTTAACTGAAATTGTGGATGCCAATTTATTTCCTCGCCTTAATTGATAGGCTAAATTTTCTGCCATAGCCATTATGGTGGTATTAATCATCACTTGATCAAATGTATCCTTACCATAAGTTCGTTCGCTAGATATCGACTTTCTTTCATGAAATGGTTTAATTGGACTGTCGTCAATGCCATTACAACGTTCCCATATTGTTCTTCCATTTTTCCCAAATACAGAAATCATTCTTTGTATAGGCATTCGTTGTACCAAGCCAACACTGGTAATACCTAAAAGGCAAAAAGTCTTAAATGTTTTATCACCTACCATCGGAATTTTTTTAATCGACAGAGGTGCTAAGAAGGTTTTCTCATACCCATGAGCAACATTAATTTGATTATTAGGTTTGGCTTCTCCTGTAGCAACTTTTGAAACAGTTTTATTATTTGACAAACCAAATGAAATAGGAAGCCCAGTCTCTTTTATAATTTTCGAACGCAGTTCTTTTGCGAATTTATAGCACCCAAAAAATTGATCCATTCCGGTTAAATCTGCATAAAACTCATCTACACTTGCTTTTTCTACCAAAGGCAGATTCTGAGTTAAAATTTCTGTGACTTCTTGAGACATTTTACCGTACAAACTACCATTACCTCTAATGTAAACTGCCTGAGGACATAACTGTCTTGCCATTCGCATATTCATTGCACTATGCACTCCAAATTTCCGAGCTTCATAACTGGCAGCAATTACTACACCGCGATTACCTGTGCCCCCTATTATTACGGGTCTGTTATTCAACCTACTATCCATTCTTCTCTCACAAGAGACAAAAAATGCATCTAGGTCAAAATGAATAATTGATTTTTTCATTCTTGGATTTTATCCAAAATTATGGAATATTTCCTAATTTTGAATTAGTTTTGTAATACTAATTATTAACAATGTATTTGAATTGTCACTCTTATTTTTCATTGCGCTATGGAACTTTTTCCGAGGCTGATTTGATAGAATTAGCTAAGGGAAATGGGGTGACTCAATTAGCCCTTACAGATATAAATAGTACTAGCGCCTGTCTCAATTTTCTAAAGTTATCACAAGAAGAAAACATTCATGGGGTAGTTGGAGTAGATGTTCGCAACGGAGTAGATCAATTATACATTTTACTTGCTAAGAATAACGATGGATATTTAGAAATCAATGAATTTATATCTCATCATTTACATAATAAAATTCCTTTTTCTAATGAAGCACCAATCCTGAAAGGTGTCTTTTGCATTTATTCGTTTGAGAAGGCTATGGAACTTAAAACTTATGATTTTAAACAAAATGAGTTTATTGGTATATCCATAAAAGATTTAAATAAATTACCGTTTTCTCCATTTGCGGAACTAAAGGATAAATTGGTCATACTACAAACTGTAACCTTCCGAAATCAATCGGACTTCAACGCTCATAGGCTTCTTCGAACAATTGATTTAAATACTTTATTAAGCAAACTACCTTTATCTGAGCAAGCTAGTAAACAGGACGTACTTCTAGCTCCAGAACTTTTAAGGATAAAATATCAAGAGTACCCTGAACTTCTTTTTAACACTGATAAGCTACTAAAATCATGTAAGATCAATTTCTATTTTAATGATCACAGAGTAAATCAAAATCAGATTATATATGGAACAGATAAAGTTTCAGATTATAAAATTTTAGAGGAACTCTGTTATAGTAAATTGAAAAAGCGTTACAAGAACCCGAGCCTGGAAGTATATGAAAGAGTAGAAAAAGAATTAGCTGCGATTAAACAGATGGATTTTGTATCCTATTTCCTTATAAATAATGATATTTTAGAATATGCGCGATCAAAAGACTACCCTTATATAGGTCGTGGTAGTGGAGCAAATAGTGTTGTAGCGTATATCATAGGGATTACTAACGTTGACCCTATAGAACTTGATTTATATTTTGAACGTTTTATAAATGTTTATCGGAGTAGTCCTCCAGATTTTGATATTGATTTCTCCTGGAAAGATCGTGATGATATAACTGAATATATTTTTAAGAGATTTAAAAATACAGCACTTATGGGAACCTATGTAACCTTTCAGTATCGTGCAGTCATCAGAGAATTAGGAAAGGTCTTCGGAGTTCCAAAAATGGAAATTGATAATTATTTGAAAGGTTATAAGGTCAAGAAAAGTTCAAGCAGTGACTATATAAAATTGATTGAGAAATATGCACATTATATCCATGGTTTTCCAAATTACTTAAGCGTTCATTCTGGTGGAATTATTATCACTCAGAAACCGATAAGCTATTATACCACGACCTTTATGCCTCCAAAGGGATTTCAAACGGTTCAATTTGATATGAATATAGCGGAGGAAGTGGGAATCTTCAAATTTGATATTCTTGCGCAACGTGGACTTTCTAAGATAAAGGACACCATTGAACTTATAAATATTAATCAACCAGATGCACAACTGGTTGATATAGAAGATATAGATACCTTTAAAAATGATGAAGAAATAAATAAACTGCTTAATACTGGAGATTGTATGGGAGTCTTTTATGTGGAATCCCCGGCAATGAGAACCTTAATGACCAAACTACAAACCAATGATTATCTAAATCTTGTTGCAGCAAGCAGTATTATAAGGCCAGGAGTATCTAATGGTGGGATGAAGAATGAATTTGTACTTAGGCATAGAATTCCGGAAAAACGAAAAGAAGCGCACCCTGTGATGTTAGAAGTTTTACACGATACCTATGGAGTAATGGTGTATCAGGAAGATGTTCTTAAGGTTGCACACAAATTCGCCGGACTTAGTTTGGCTGAAGCAGATATTCTTAGAAGAGGAATGCGTGGAAAGGTAAAATCGAAAGGGCAGTTTGAACAGATTGAAAAAAAAATTCATCAGTAATTGCTTAGAAAGAGGTTATAGTCCAAAACTCACCAATGAGGTTTGGGATCAGATAAAAGCATTTGCCGGATACGCGTTTGCAAAAGGACATTCGGCCTCCTATGCAGTAGAAAGTTACCAATCTTTATATCTCAAAAAATATTTTCCTTTGGAATTTATGACTGCCGTGCTGAACAATGGGGGTGGTTTTTATAATATTGAAACTTATGTTCATGAAATATGGCTGCAAGGGGGAAAAATTGAAGCTCCCTGCATTAACAACAGTGATCATGGGAATTGTATTTTAAGCGATACTGTTTACCTCGGTTTGGGAATGCTGAAGTCTTTAGAATTTAGAACCTCTCATAAAATATTAAATGAGCGAGGACTTTATGGCGTGTTTGAAAATTTTGATGATTTCGTAGATAGGATTTCAATAGGAATCGAACAACTAATAATTCTTATTAGAATAGATGCCTTTAGGTTTACTGGAATAGATAAGCATCAACTGCTCTGGGAAGCACATCTAAAATTAGATTCAAATAAAACAAAATCTCTGCAGCCCGTTCTATTTAAACAAAATAAAGTGACTTATGATATACCAAAATTAACCACGGAATTAGTTATAGATGCTTATGACCAAATTGAACTTATAGGTTTTCCGCTTTGTTCTCGATTCGACTTGATAAATTGCAATCTACCGTCTAATATTCTGGCTAGTGATTTAAAAGACTATATAAATAAACAGGTTACAATTTGCGGAAAACTTGTTACAGCTAAGGGTACCCCCACAAAAGATAAACGATTAATGCATTTCGGAACTTTTATAGATGTCGCTGGAGGATATTTTGATACTGTTCATTTTCCTAAAATCGCTGAAACTTATGACATCAGCTCCGTTGGAGTTTATTTTATTAAGGGTAAAGTCGTAGATGATTTAGGATGTCTGGCAATAATTGTGGATTATATTGAGTATTTGTCTATGATTCCCGACCCCCGTTTTTTAGATGTAAATACAAATGCGAAGCTTATATAATAGTTAAATTTTTTTGGAACGTATAGATTTCGATAAGTACTGAGACAAATTGATTTAGAAAGATTTTTTTGATGAAACCGAACTGCATCTACAAGGATAAATGCAGTTGTCTTTTTTTGTTCGTATTCATCTCAAAGTCAATGATTATGGAGTTTCCACCACAATTGTTTTAATTAAGTTAATTAACTTAATTTTAGAAACATTGAATCCACCATGTCATAGATTTACTTTAAAAATCGGGGCTATGAACGATTACAAAGTGGATACCATGCAAGGTAATCCAGAAGAGTTAATTAGAGAATTCATCTTAGACGATCATCCTTGCGTGATGGCTCTAAGTTTAGTAGCAGATGATAATTTGACTATAAAAAATTATCAAAAAATTTCAAATGCAAATACACCGTCAAAAATTCTTCAAGATCTGGAATCATATTTAGATAGTATTGAAGAAGAAGATAAAAAGTTTCAAACTTTTATCGCCACATTTGAAAATGATACCTTTAAAAACGAGATAAATTTTGAGAATGCACTCTGGAAGCTTCTTAGTAATTTAAATGCTTTAGATCCCAAACCTTGGGATAAAAACACCAGTGCAGATCCATCTTCTACTAAATTTAGTTTTAGTCTTCTGAATAATTCTTTTTATGTGGTTGGGATGCATCCAGAATCTTCGCGAAAGGCAAGGAGTGCACCCTTTCCAATGATTGTTTTTAACTTACATAGTCAATTTGAGTTACTAAGGGAGGCCGGAAGATATACGCGAGTTCGAGATATAATTCGTAGGCGAGATAAAGCTTTTCAAGGTTCCATCAATCCGATGTTAGATGATTTTGGGAATAGTAGTGAAGCAAGACAATATAGTGGTCGAGAAGTAGAAGCTGATTGGAAATGTCCATATAATTTCAAAAAAATATGAAAGTAATATCACCACAATCTGGAACATCTTTTAAACTCAAAAGAGGAGAAATTTTGAAAGTGACAGATTTAAAAGGTTCCCAAGTTTCAGATATGTTATTATTTAATCTTAATGATATAGATGAAAAAATATCCTCTGGTAAAACTTTTGATTATGAAGAAACAATTTTGCTTACTAACGGCAATTGGCTTTGGAGTAATAGAAGTAATAAAATGGTAGAAATTTTAGAGGATACTAATGGACGTAATGATTTTCTATTAGCACCATGCGATTCAAAAACAATGAAATATTTTTATAATATTTCGGAACCACACCCTAGTTGTTTTAATAATTTATATACCAACCTATCCCAGTTTAATATATCTGAAGATATGATTCCGAGTGCCTTTAATATTTTTATGAATGTAGATTTCGATGAAGGTGGAAGGATTAAAGTTCTTCCACCTACCAGTGTTGCAGGGGATTATATCACATTTAGGGCTGAAATGGACTTAATAGTCGGTCTGACTGCTTGCTCCGCTTTAGATAGTAATGGAGGATCGTTTAAGCCAATTGGATTTGAAATTATAAATTAAGGAATATGGATAAAATAGAACCGTTTGATTGGCGTAGAATATTTATTGGTAGAGAGAATGATGCTCTATTTTTATTAGAAATTGGATTTAGAGTTGCCTTTATTTATGTATTTGCGGTTCTTATTATGCGATTTATGGGCAAAAGGGGTAATAGAAGTTTGTCTATGTTCGAAAATGTCCTAATTATCGCCTTAGGTTCTGCAATTGGAGATTCTATGTTTTATCCCAAAGTCCCCTTGGTATATGCTTGTATTGTTATAATTATCATTGTTGGTATATCCAGATATATTCAATATCTACAAATAAGAATAAAGCCAATTAATACGTTTTTAGATGGTAAACCAATTACACTAATTCAGAATGGGGAGATTCAGATTCCCGGGCTTAGAGCTTCAAGAATTTGAGAAGAAGAACTTTATGGAATGTTGAGAGTTGGAGGTATTCGAAATATGGGTGAAGTCGAATTTGCAATTTTAGAGCGAACTGGAGATTTAAGTATTTTTAAATACGATGAGAATAAAAGAGTTCGTAAATTAAATTTAATAAACGAAGCCATTACAAAAAAAAATTAATCCTGTGAAATAATATAGATTAAGAATCATTTGCGCTCCGAACTGTAATTCTCTCAAAAATAAAATTTAAATCTCGATGATTTTAAATATAGCTTTTTTCAATTTAAAATATTATGATTGATAAAAGAATAACAAAATTAATTAAAGCTTCGCACTTAAAATTTGCTAACGAACGTGCATCGGACAAGACATATTGTCCATCGGAAGTGGCTAGAGAATTATTTCCAAATGAATGGAGAGATAAAATGGATTTAGTTAGAATCGTAGCCGACGACTTAGTGAAATCTGGGCATCTCTTAGTATTACAAAAAGGTGAAATTAAATTAGAATTACCTTCAAAACTAGTTGGTCCAATACGCTTGAGAAAGAAGGGTGTCTAAAAATATACACACCTTTTATTTCGAAGGTAATCCTTCCACCCCTGGTAATAATTTATATTTAAGTATTGCCTATATATATTTGCAACTAGCAGAAGAATTGAGATTAATAAAAGCCTCGATGGTAATTCAGTCTTCATCAAAAATGAAAGGGATAAGTTTATCCTTGATCCATGGCCATTTGAGTCAGATGAGATATCAATATATAAAGAATTAAGGATTATGAAGTTTGCCATTTTTAAAACTGAAAATGCATTTTTAAAGGAATATCAGGAAATGGAGATTAAAAAATTGACTTTTAAATTTTTCAACGAATAAGCGATTAAACTTTTGATACAAACCTTATAGCAATTTTATAGATTTTACTATTAAGAACAATAATTTTAATCTATATACTTAATTTGAATTATTATTTTGTTTGTTAAAAATATAGGGTGCTGTGAATCCATGAACTACTAAGGATGTTAATATTACTACTGCTACAATACTATAAAGCAATTCTTTGTCTTCATAGGGACCTATCTCGATAAATGCCCAAGCTAGATAAAACAGAGACCCAATCCCCCGTATTCCGAAAAAGCTTGCTATCATTTTCTCCTTGATGGGTATAGGATGACCTATCAAACTAACCATTCCAGCAACTGGTCTAATAATGAAAATTCCTATGACAGCAAAAATTACTCCTTCCCAATTTGAAATAGTTAGAATCCCGTTCATGATACTTCCACCAAATAGTAAAATCCATACTACTAATAATAGCCTCTCCAATTCATCTACAAAATTGTGAAGTTTTTCTTTATAATCAGTATTAATCGAATCGCTGTTCTTCAGGACTAAACTTGCTATAAAAACTGCTAAAAAACCGTAACCATGTAATAACTCGGTAATAGCATATACGGATATAGCCAATGCAAATGCCAATAAGCCATCTTTAGTCTCTATAGAGAATTGCTTACACAACCACCGATGTAAATATATTAAGGATTTTGCAAGTACGAAGCCAAGTAATAATCCTAAAACTATTCTTAAAAGAAAATCATCCCAGATCCACTTATTTAAGTCGAAGTCAGACCATGATTTAGCTTTGATTATTAATACAGCAAGAACGGTAAATGGAAAAGCCAATCCATCATTCAATCCTGCCTCAGCTGTTAGAGAAAATTCTGATTCAGATCCATTTCCATCTTGTTGGTCTAAATCATCAAGCTGAACTTCGGCTGCGAGCACAGGATCAGTGGGTGCCAATACCGCTGCCAAAAGGAGTGCGCTCATAACGGAAAGGCCGGTGATTATAGTGCCAACAAAGAAAAAACCCAACATGGTTAGCGGCATACCAATTACTATAAATCGAAATGGACCTTTCCAGATTTTCCAACTTCCAAATTTAGGGATTTTCAATCCCGCAGCCATTAGGGATATAACAACGATAAATTCGCTAAGAGTTTTAGTTTTCTCATCATCCCAAAAAGGATCTGGCCACTTTATAGGAAGACCTAAATAGAACAATAACACCCCAATTAATAACAAGATTACTGGATAGGAAATATTTAATTTTTTGGAAATGGAAGGAAGCCAAGCCATGATTAAGAATACAATTCCAACCCCAGCGATAATCCAGAAATGTTCGTTCATTCAATATGAATTTAGGTCTATTGATATAATATTGTAAAAATACAATATGAATTATAAATTTATTTGAATTTATCTATGTGAAAAAGTTAAATAGATTGTAATGTAATTATGTTATAAGAAAGGTTTAAGTACGGACTAATAGGTGTTTTAATTTAGACCTAATAATGAATTTAATTCTTTAACATTACAATTAGCAAAATCGGGAGAGCTTATTATACTACAAAAGGGAAAATTTAAAAAAAAAATTACCCTCAACATTCAAAGGTCCAATACGGCTTAGGAAAAGAAATGATTAGGTAATTGTTCTACTTTTGTACTCCCAAATCTTTTTTTATTTTATTTATAGAACGACTCCATTTCTTGTAAATTTCTATTGGTTTGGGGTACTCAGTTATTTCAAATTCCCACGGGATCAAAACTTTTAAATCGTCATAATCTGATAACACCGGAATCCATTTTCTTATAAACTCCTGAGCTTTATATTTGTTTGATTGATTCACTGGATTGGTATAATATATCTCATATGCTTGAACGTGCCAGTTGAGCCAATTAGCACTAACATCATAATCTATAAGTTTGCTTTCAAAATATGCAGCGCCCCAAGTCCAGTCAATTTTTAAATCATGTATAAGATAGCTAGAACAATTAACTCGACCACGATTGCTCATATATCCTGTTTCATTTAGTTGTCGCATATGTGCGTCTATAAATGGAATTCCAGTGAGGCCTCTACACCATTTCTCAAAATGATTTCTATTATTTTTAAATTTGATATTTCTGTTTTTGAAGCCCTCAGTTCTAAAAATATTAGAACCAAATTTCATCCCCTTAAATGTGAAGTAATCTCTCCAAACTAGTTCAAACACTATCCACCACGTGCTTTGATTCTTTTTAACCACTTTTTCATAGTGTTTAACAGTTCGATAAATTTCTCTTGGTGATATACAGCCAAGAGCCAGATACGGAGAAAACTTAGAGCTATAATCGATTCCTAAGGATCTATTTCTAGTCCATCTATATCCAGTTAATAATTCAGTTTCAAAAGTGTAATGGTACAAACGCTTTAAGCCATTATCTTCTCCACCTTCTACAAACGTATTAGCCATTTCATATTCTTCTCTCGTAAATCCGTATAAGCTATAAGGAGGAAATTTTGTGCTCAGTATATCAGCATCAGCATTTAAATAAGAAGGACTTAAATAAGACGCTCTCGGATTTGATTCTTGAGATACAGGGATTCTATACGCCTTACTTGTCAAAGGTATATCAGCGATACTAAATGGAATATCATCGATATGATATAAAGTTTTACCCCAGTAAAAATTGAATGTTACATCAGGCAACATTTTCTCAACATTTCCTGTAAGTGCGAGTTCTTCAGGAGCATATTCCATCTCTCCATATATAGCTGTGATGTTATGCTCTGCTACTATTCGTGGAATAAAATCTTTTGCACTTTTAGTACTAATTAATAAATGCCCACCTAGCTTCTCTAGTTTAGTTTGTAAGTTAGTAACAGATTCTTCTAGAAACTTAAATCTATTAATGTCCGCTTTTCTAAATCCTAGATCAAGATTTTGAAATAAAATTTCTTCCAAACAATAGCAAAATATTAATTCATCACAATTGGAAATAGCCTCACAAAGTGCTTCATTATCGTGCAAGCGTAAATCATTTTTAAACCAAACAAGTCCTCTTTTCATTTTATTTAGAAATCAAATCAATAAAAATTTAATTTAATCAGTTCGACTAATTACATGGAATATTTATATTTTTTTTAAGAATTAATTTAAATATAAAAGCCTTCCCTGAAATAATAGGGAAGGCTAAGTGTAGGGACTATATTTGTATTTTTTAGTCTGCTAAATCTTCCAATCTTTTAACTGTGGAAAGAGAATTTTGAACTTTGTTTTTTTGCTCCGTCAACATGGACTTTACATTTGGGGTCCAAAAAGAATTGTTCAAAGTTTCTTCGTATTCAGCAACACTTGCCTTTTCTCCACGAATGCATTCTTCTAATATAGATTCATCTTTATCAAAACTTAATGCCGTCTTAACATCAATCCAAACCCTATGTGCAGAACCTGCAGCACTACCAGAATCTTTTGGCTCGACATTAAGTTTTCTCAACTCACCATCAATCTCATTTGCAAATTGAGATCGTTGTGCAGCTTGTTTTTGCATCCAAGATTTTAGCTGAGAATTCGCTGCTTTCTCCATTACTTGTTTGAAACCCTTTTCAGCATCATAATTTTTCTCAAGTAAGTCTTGAAGTGAATCTTGCATTTCTTTATTTCTTTCATTCGTTTCCATATCCTTTATTTTAATTGATTTATAGTAAAAATAAAAATAATAGAACAATGATATGCCTGCTGTTTATGATTTGTTAATTGGGATTAGTTTAATAATTGTAGATTACACCCTTTTCAGAATCCAATTGTTTTTATTGATACATCATGAGAAGTGTTTTTGACGTAAAACTACTTATTTAAGGATAGTAAGTTACACAATGATCTTAGTCCCGGCAAGTGATATTGAGATAGGACGGGTCTTTGACGGCATTGTAGTTATTTTCTCGGTATTTGAAAACACTTTTCATCGTTTTGCAACAAATGGCTGTTGATCGATATTGAGCAATGTGTATCTATAAACTTTCTTATAAGGATAAAATTTTGTAATATTAAAATATTATTACCGTTTTTATTATTATTACTTTAAAATTCATATTTATGTTTAAAAGTCAATTTTCAAAACTTGTATTTTTATTTTTTTTCTCATTCTTAGTATCAATTAGTGTTGGAT
>NZ_AJLT01000050.1 GCF_000258765.1 Gillisia marina | reverse complement strand
CGTATTTTAAGGTTCTGTTGATTCTCTCTGCCACGGCATTCTCGTATGGATCGTACTTCTCGGTCATACTCATGAGTATTCCATGGTCCTCAGCAAAGCTGGTGTATGACGGATTGCAATACTGAATTCCACGATCGGAATGATGGATGAGTTTTTGATCCTTGTATTTTCTGTTTTTAAGCGCCATTTTAAGAGCGTCTATGCAAAGTGATGTCTTCATATGGCTTGCCAGTTTGTAGCCCATTATTTGCTTTGAATAGGCATCTGTAACCAATGCCAGGTAACTGTGTCCGTTTTGGGTTTTGATATAGGTAATATCGCTCACCCAGAGTTGTTCGGGCCTACTGGGCACTTTGTTTTTTATCAGATTTTTGTATTTAAAAAATCGATGTTTTGAATCGGTTGTGATATGGAAACGCCTTGTTTTAGGCACGAGCAGGTTGTTCATGCGCATTACCCGGTAGAACCTATCCCTACCCATTTTGATACCGATCTTGCTCATCTCCAATTTTAATTCTTTGTGCAATTTGATTCCTCCGGTTTTAGCTCCAAATTCTCTGCGGTAATCTCTTATCAATTGGACGACTGCTTGTTCTTGGCATTGTTTGGTTCTGTGAGACTTCAAGCGCTTATAGAAGGCTTGTTTGGAAATCCCAAAACATTGGATCAACCATTTTTTTTTAAACGGTTTTGCTTCTTTTTTTCGATCTCGTCTGCTAATGTTTTGGGTAATGACTTTTTTGACATATCGACACCGGTAATAAGTTCCATATCAGCAATAATGTCTTGTTGGAAGTCTTTTACAAACTCCAGTTCTTCGATCTTTTCTTTGAGTTTGTTGATCTCGTCTTTCTTGC
>NZ_AJLT01000049.1 GCF_000258765.1 Gillisia marina | reverse complement strand
TTTTTTTTATGTTTATACGCAACCCTTTAGTTAAAAATGCATCTGTAAATTATGGAACCTGTAAGGTTTATTAATTCTTGAAATGAAAAGATTTTTATCGTTAGCGCTTTTCGCTTGTCTAATATCAAGTTGTTCAAAAGACGATAATGATTCTTTAAATCAAGAATTAGCTTCAACAGTGTCTGTAAACATCCCAGATAGTTTAAAAACTGGGCAGGCTTACGAGTTTGATGTTCTTTTTAATAAAACTACGAGTTGTCATTATTTTTCGGGCTTCGATGTCTCCAAAAATGAAAACACAATTGTAGTTGGAGTTGTAAACAGTTATCGTTCAGGTAATACTAATTGTAACTCTGCCGGGAATTTACGGCAAACAGCAAAATTAAATTTTGTTGCAGAACGAGAGGATTTTTATATCTTTAAGTTCTGGCAGGGAAAATCTTCAGTAGGTGAAGACAAATTTTTAACAAAAGAGGTTCCCATTATCCCGTCAGGAAATTAATATTAACAAAATTTACCCTAACGATTGAGTTTAGAACAACTCATACATAATTGTAAAAAACAGGATATAAAAGCGCAGGAACAGTTGTATAGGCTATATGCCAATAAATTGTTTGCTGTTTGCTTAAAATATTCCAACAGCCATCAGCAGGCTGAAGATAACCTGCAAGATGGTTTTATAATTATATTCAACAAAATCAAACAGTACCAAGATAAAGGTTCTTTTGAAGGTTGGATGAAGCGGGTAATGATAAATAATACGCTTCAGAAATACAGAAAGCAAACAGTTTTTGAAATTGTTAATGAAGAACAATTAAAAGAACCGGAAGTTGAAATTGATGATGAAATTGTTTCCGTAGATTATTTACTGAAGATTATACAAGAATTGCCGGATAGGTATAGGCAGGTATTCAATTTTTATGCATTAGATGGTTATTCCCACAAGGAAATAGCAGAAATGATGCAAATATCTGTAGGTACGTCCAAATCTAATTTGGCAAGAGCAAGAATTATATTAAAAGAAAAGATTGAAGCTAGTCAAGTTATGGCCGTGGCGCAATCTTATTAGGAATGGAAGAAAGAAAGCACATAGATAGAGTTTTTCAAGAGAAATTTAAAGATTTCGAAGCTACGCCACGTGATGTGGTGTGGGATAACATCTCCTCTCGCTTAAAGGAAAATAAAAGAAAACGACGCATTTTACCATTATGGTATAAAATGGCCGGAGTTGCAGCTTTACTGGCCTTGTTTATAAATTATGCCAGTGGCCTTTTTAAAAATACTACTGCCAATTCCCAATCGGCATTATCACTTGTAGATGATGATTCTTTAAATTTTAGTTTAGCTTCTCAAGAGTACACTCAAAACATGATTAGATCTTCTATAATATTGAAGGCGATTATGCAAGATACCAATATGCAAGATTCAGATGGATCTTTAGGGAATGTAGCAAATACTCCCAATCCTGAAGTTAATCAAAGAAACACCAAAGTGATTTCTATGGTTCCAAGCGATAAATATACTTTCAGTGATTATAATAATACTGTTGTAAATTCTACTCCAAATAGAGCTATTGAAAATAAAACTTCTTTAGAAAACAAGAAAGATTTACCGATTCCTTCTAGAGAAATTAAAGAAGATGCTTTGGCAGAAAGCACTACTTCCCCTAAAAGACTTCGAGTTTCTACTATGGCAGCTCCTATTTATTACGATAATTTTGGAAGTGGAACATCTATAGACTCACAATTTGAAGACAATGCAAGTAGTGGTGAGATATCAGTTTCTTATGGAATCAATTTAGCATATCAAATTTCTGATAAGATTAAGATTAGATCCGGGATTAGTAAGGTGGATTTAAGCTACAACACAAAAGATATTGCTTTCACTGCTGCGGTAAATCCTACAGCTCTAAGTAGCATAAATTATTCTGAAGGAAATGTGCCTAATTTTAAAATTGAAAACAGAACAGTTCGCCAATTCAGTAATTTAAATGCCTCTGCAGAGTTTAATCGTGCTAGTCTTGCTGCACCTACCGCCGGGTATTTAAATCAGAAATTAGGATTTATTGAAGTTCCTCTGGAAATAGAATATGTAATTATAGACAAGAAAATAGGTTTAAATATTATAGGTGGAGGAAGTACTTTATTTCTTAACGATAATATGATTTCTCTAAATTCTACAGATTTTTCTACAAATCTTGGAGAAGCTAATAATTTGAATAATATCAGCTTTAGTACAAACCTTGGAGTTGGAGTAGATTACAATATTTCTCCTCAGTTTCAACTTAACTTTGAACCAATATTTAAGTACCAACTAAATACCTTTAGCAATACTACAGGAAATGTAAATCCTTATTATTTTGGGGTATATTCTGGGTTTAGCTTTAAATTCTAGAAGTTAATTTACAAGGACGGATTTCTTAATTCGTGAAGTATAACATCATAAACTTCCTTTTTTAATTCCCTTTTTTCCTCTTGACCTTTATTTATGGTAGGGATTACTTTATGCACTTTTGCTCTCATAATTCCCGGGCTCCCAGAAAAGAAAGTATAAGAAAAGCGCTTTTTATTATCATGAAAAGTAATAGGCACAATTGGAATTTGATGATCTATGGCCAATCTAAAAGCACCATCTTTAAAAGCAACCAGTTCTCTGGTTTTATCGTCCGGCACCCCGCCTTCAGGGAAAATACAGATGCTATTCCCTTGTTTTAATCTGCGTTGCGCCTCTTTAAATACACGCAATTTACTTTGTTGATTCCCTCTGTCTACTACTATACAGGTTCGTTTATAAAAGAATCCAAAAAGTGGAATTTTAGTAAGCTCTTTCTTTCCAACAAAAATAAAAGGATGATCTATCACTGCTAACATCATCATGATATCTATGATAGAAGTATGATTGGCCACAAACATATAACTGTTTCCTTTCTTCAAGTTAGCTGCATCCAATTTCTTCGGAATAAAACCCATCCCAAATAAAATAGATTTTGCCCAAATGCGGGTACAATAAAAGTACTGAGAGTAAAATTTTTCAGAAGAAGAAAAAACCAATAAAAATGGCAGCATTATAATTATAGGAAGTCCCATAAGAATATAGAACCAGATTCTCCATAATGCGATTAAACCAGCTTTTAAAATGTTCATAGTTGCCAAAAATACTAAAATGAATTAAGCAAATTCAGCAAAAGAAGTACCTTTGTGAAAATTTAAAAATTCCATGGCAAGAATACTTACCGGCGTACAAAGTACGGGAACTCCCCACTTAGGAAATTTACTTGGAGCAATAATTCCAGCAATAGAAATGGCGAATAAGCCTGAAAATGAATCCTTTCTATTTATTGCCAATTTGCACTCTTTAACCCAAATTAAAGATGCAGCACTTCTAAAAGAAAACACCTACTCTACAGCAGCAACTTGGCTGGCATTTGGATTGGATATTGAAAAGACCGTTTTCTATAGACAGAGTGATATTCCTCAAGTAACTGAGCTTTCATGGTATTTAAGTTGCTTTTTTCCGTATCAGCGGTTAACACTTGCGCATTCTTTTAAAGATAAAGCAGACAGGTTAGAAGACGTAAATTCCGGTTTATTCTCTTATCCAATGTTGATGGCGGCAGATATCCTTTTATACGATGCTGAAATTGTTCCCGTAGGAAAAGATCAGTTGCAGCATCTAGAGATGACCAGAGATGTTGCATCAAGGTTTCATGCGCAAATGGGAGATACTTTTGTTATTCCGCAGGCCAAAGTAGAAGAACACAATATGTACATCCCCGGTACCGATGGTGCCAAAATGAGTAAGTCCAAGGATAACGTTATCAATTTGTTCCAGACAGATAAGAAACTCAGGAAACAGATCATGGGAATCCAAACCGATAGTACTCCTATGGAAGAGCCTAAGAATCCAGAAACCTGTAATGTTTTTGCGATCTATAAATTACTTGGAAACAAGGAGCAGATAGAGGAATTACGCCAAAATTATCTTGGTGGAAATTATGGGTATGGCCATGCAAAACAGGCACTTTTCGAACTAATTGTAGAACGATTTGGAAAGGAACGAGAAAAGTATGATTATTATATGGACAATCCTTCTGAAATTGATGCTGCCTTAGAAAAAGGAGCAATAAAAGCCACCGCCGTTGCGACAAGGGTTTTAGATAAAGTAAGAGCCAAATTAGGCTATTAAATAACCTCAAAAAGTTTCCCAGGTAAAGGTCTTATTGCGCCTTTTAATTCCATTTCCAATAAAATCCCTGCAGCTTGAAATGTGGGCATCTTACAACTTATCGCTATATGATCTAGTTGTTGCTTTCCCTGTTCTTGCAGGAAATCGTAAACTAATTGCTCATTGGACTCCAATTCTACGAACAATTGCTTCTGAATTTCCTTTACGGTAGAATTCAACTCCCAATTAAGAATATATAATAAATCTACCGCAGAAGTTAATACATGAGCATTCTGGGATTTAATCAAATTAAGACAACCAGCACTTTGAACGTCTGAAGGTCTTCCCGGAACCGCAAAAACTTCCCTATCGTAAGAATTAGCAATATCTGCTGTAACCAATGAACCACCTTTATTAGCACTTTCTATTACTACCGTTGCTTCGCTTAAGCCTGCAATAATTCTGTTTCTTTTTAAAAAGTTATTTCTATCGAGCTGTCGCTGCTCCAAAAATCGGTAAAGAAGCCTCCGTTTTCCTCTATTTGAGAAATATATCTGGCATGAGATTTAGGATAGATTTGATTCAATCCATGAGCAAGACAACCAATAGTTTGCAATTTGTTTTTTACCGCGGCCTTGTGCGCAGTAATGTCTACACCGTAAGCAAAGCCCGAAACTATAATAGGATTTAAAGGGGAAAGCTCTTCTATTAGTTTTTCACAAAATTCAACTCCTGCCGATGTGATTTTTCTAGTACCTACAATACTTAGTATCTTACTATTATCTAGATTGATATTCCCTCGAGAAAAAAACAAAATAGGGCCATCAAAGCAATGCTTCAGTTTTTCAGGATAATCTGTATTCTGGAAATAATGAAAATTAATCTTATTTTTCTGAATATAGTTGAGCTCCGCTTCAGCCGCTTTAAATCTTTCAGAATCAAAAAGTCCTTTCAGCCTTATTTTTCCAATCCCATCAATCTTCAATAAGCTACTTTGCTTCTCCTTAAAAATTGCTTCAGCCGATCCAAAATGCCGTATTAATTTCTTGGCAGTACTATCTCCCAAACTTGGGGCGTTTTGAAGTGCTAAAACCGAAAGTAATTCAGAATCATTCATATAACTATAAAATCAAAAAAGGATAAAATTGAACTGAAGTTTTGAAATCATAATAACCAAAGAGCCTCAAATAGTTGGCATTCAGCTTAATGTTGGATTAAAAATACTCAAAAAAAGATTTGTTAATAAGATATCTTTGGCTAATTTTAAACTATCACATTAATCCTTATTTTTGTTTTGATGACTATAGCAACCTATATTTCCGATTTACTTTATAGATACGAGTGTGTAATTTTGCCTGGGTTTGGTGCCTTTTTATCTCAAAAGGTCTCCGCCGAATTCAATGAAAAAGAGCAAAATTTCTATCCGCCAAAAAAGCAGCTTTCTTTTAACTCTCAGTTAAAGAAAAATGATGGTTTGTTGGCTAATTATATTGCTGAATCAGAGAATTTAGGATACAAACAAGCTGTCTACAAAATTGAAGAATACGTACAACAACTTCAATCACAACTGGAAAGCGATAAGAATTTTACAGTTAAAAATATAGGAACATTTCAAGTAACTAAAGAAGGTAAATTGCAGTTTGAGCCCTTAACTACCAGCAACTTTTTAGCTGAAGCTTTTGGACTGGCTTCTATTCCTGCAATGTCCGTTTCCAGAGAAGTTCTCAAAAAGCAAGTTGAAGAATTAGAAGAAAAAGCACCTATTTTGTTCACTCCGGAAAAAAGGAGTGCTTCCTCTTACTTAAAATATGCTGCAATTGGAATCCTTGCAATTGGATTAACCGGTTTTACAGGCTTAAAATTATATAGTAATCAAGTAACTAATCATAATATTGCTGAACAGCAAGCTGCAGAGTCTCAACTTCAGCAAAAAATACAGCAAGCTACCTTTGTTATAGACAATCCGCTGCCGGAAATTACACTTACGGTAACTAACCAGAGTGGAAATTATCATATTGTGGCAGGAGCTTTTCGTGTAGAAGAGAATGCACATCAAAAAGTGACAGAACTACGCGCTGAAGGTCATAAAGCGAGATACATTGGGGAGAACAAATATGGTTTGCATCAAGTAGTCTATAGCAGTTATCCAACAAGAAGAGAAGCAATAAATGCACTTTACAAGGTGCAAAAGAACAACGCAGGATCTTGGTTACTCGTTCAAGAACTTTAAGAATCTATTAACTTGTTTAGACTAGTTTAGCACTGTACCTTTGCCCAAAATTGGCGCAATGCAAGCAAAAAATCCGAAAGATTCCAGAACTATTCTTACCGACTTGGTACTTCCAAGTGAAACCAATCCATTAAATAATCTTTTTGGAGGGGAACTTCTAGCTCGTATGGATAGAGCTGCAAGTATTGCCGCCCGTAGACATAGCCGCAGAATTGTGGTTACCGCCTCTGTAAACCACGTTGCTTTTAATAAAGCAATCCCATTAGGTAGTGTTGTAACTGTAGAAGCTGCTGTTTCCAGAGCTTTTAAAAGTTCTATGGAGATCTTTATAGATGTTTGGGTGGAAGATCGTGAAAGCGGAAAACGTTCTAGGGCTAATGAAGCTATCTATACTTTTGTAGCCGTAGATGAAACAGGAACTCCTGTAAGTGTGCCAGAGTTAACTCCTGAAACCGATTTAGAAACTGAACGTTACGAAGCTGCGTTAAGAAGAAAACAACTAAGCCTTGTATTAGCAGGGAAAATGAAGCCGAAAGATGCTACTGAGCTGAAGGCATTGTTTGAGTAGCATTTTTTACAGTATTCAAAAAAATTATTTTGTCTGTTCGAGCCCTCCGGCTTCACCAAGGATAAACCAAAGGTGAGAACTTTAGATGAAAACGAGATTTCTCCCGAAGCATCGGGGCGCTCAATCTGACATCGTTACTACAAATTATAATTTTGAGATGCGAGCTACATTTTCAAGATCCAATCTGCAGGATTCATCTTTGTTGTATTCTTATAGATCAAGAAGTGTAATGTAGTTTTCCCGGAACTACCGCTTGTAGCAACTTCTCCAATATCTTGCCCTAAAGAAACGACATCTCCTTTAGAAACATATACATTAGAAAGGTTATTATATATCGTGATATAGTCCCCGTGTCTCACCATAATAGCCTTATTAGCGCCTTTTACAGCTTGCACCTCACTTACTGTTCCTCCAAATACCGCCCTGGCTTTTGCGCTTTTATCTGTTTCTATACGAACGCCATTACTCTCTATGGTAGTAGATTTTACTATTGGATGTTGTTGTGTTCCAAATCGCATAGTAACAACTCCAGAACGCACCGGCCAAGGAAGTTTTCCCTTATTATTCGCAAAATTTGCAGCTAATGCTTTAGCTTCTGGAGTAAGCTCGTAAGTATCACGAGACTTGGAACCACTTTCTTTATTGGCTTTTGCAATAGAAGCTCGTATAATTTCGTCTATTTGCTTATCTATTGCATTTATTTCTTGTTGTTTTTTCTTTATTTGAGATGCAAAATCTCCTTCTTTCTTGCGAATATTTTGGATGAGTATTTCTTGAGCTTTTCTATTTTTCTCTAATTGCGCTCTCGTAGCTCTGTTCTCTACAACAAGCTTCTCTTTTACTTTCTTTTGCTCCAGTAAATTCGTGTTTAACACCTGTAATTCTTCAGATTTTATCTTTATCTCATCACCTTGCTTCTTTCTATAATTAGCATACTGCTTCATATATTGCAACCTTTTATAAGCTTGTAGAAAGTTTTGTGATGACAGCAAAAACATGATTCTGCTCTGTTGTGACTTGCTTTTATAAGATTTCTGGATCATTTGCCCATAGTCTTCTTTTAGGCTTTCTAATTCCTTTCGTAACGTCTGAATTTTACTGGTATTGGAACTTATATCTCGAGTAAGAATATTGGCTTGCTGATTGGTAACTTTTATCAAATTCTCTGTTGTACGAATTTGCCTATCCAAATCTTCCACTTCTGTAAGTACAGATTTCTCCTTTTTCTTATTAGAAGATCGTAAACTATTTATTTTTTGAATCTCCTCGCGTAATTCTATTCTGCGTTCTTCTAGACTTTCACGAGTGTTTTGAGAATAAATCGTAGCACATCCAACAAAAAGGAATGCGATTACAAAAAAAATATTTGGAGTAGGTTGGTAACTTCATTATTCTATCTGAATTTCATCATAGCCTGAAGGGATCTCAAAAGGAAAACTTACCGATTCATTAAACGCAACCGATCTATAAGCGATGTCCACCTGAGTCCCTTTACCTTCACTATTTGCTACAATCTTAATTTCTTCAGGAAAGTTCTGATTATTAACTTTCTGATATTTTGGGTAAGTAACTGTTACATTCCTGTTTTCCTTTTCTTGGGCTAACTGCTGCGCAAGTGCTTTATAACTTTTAGCATCCAATAAAAACAGCTTTTTCACCAATTCTAACGTGTTCGATGGTATTAATTGATAGCCTTGAGTAGATTCAGATAATACATATTTATCTTCCCTAAGGTCATAAATTGCTTGGCCTATTAATAAATTCTGAAGTTTTTTGAAATCCAACGGAGTTCCTAACCACTTGCTCACCAAACTATAATCACCATCAAAATAGGTCTTTCCAATTTTTTCGTAATAACTCACTCTATCTTGAGTAATTAGAACCTTTGCCAAGGGAATACCTAAGAGTTGGGCACTCATCCAAATGGCACTGTCTTTTTGCATTCTAAAACTTACAGTAAGCGATTGTGACCGTTCATCGTCTTGATACTGCAAACTTAGCCGGCTGTTTAAAGTTTTAAAGTCAGGCTCATTGCTATAATGCATAGCCACAACTTTATTAACCGCGGCATCTTCAATTACCAAGGCTTTCTTCTTACTTCCACATCCAATCAATAAAAGGGAAATAAATATTAGGGTATATATATTTTTGAACATTTAGTTTTCTGTTTTTTTAATTGAATTTGCTTTTTCTTTAAATTCCGAAGCTTTGGATGAATTTCCTAAACCCGTGTATGCAACCGATAATTGCTCATAAAAATCGCGTTCCATATCTACATCGTCTATTAAATAATCCAGACCAAATGTAAGTATTTCTTGGGCTTCGTTGTATTTCTTTAAGTTATTTAAAGCAGCTCCTTTTATAAGGTATAATAAGGCTTGTGCGGGAAATATCTCTAGTCCGGAACTGCTTAATCTTGAAGCATCTTCATATTTCAATAAGTCTAGCTGAAGCAACAACGTATTTTTAAGCAACTCATAATTATCTACATTGGAACCAATTCCCATCTCAAAAAAAGCAAGCGCCTGTGTTTTTTCTTTTTTCTGAAGAAAATATTCTCCAAATTTCTGAAAGATCTCCGGGCTATTCTCCTTTTCTGAAAACAATTCAGCAACCTGTTTTAAATCCTTATCAAATTTTGGATTCTCGTTTACGAACAATAAAAAATCATTCAACACTTTAAATTTTAAAGCAACATCAATTTCTTCAGACTCCAACACCAATCTCATAGATGTAAGGGCTTCATCGGTTCTATTATTATTTAAATAAAACTTATAAAGTGCCAAATGCACCACTTTTGAGGTTGGAAAGAGCTGTTGCATCTTCTGCGCGGTCTCAAAAGCCTCTTTTTCTAAGCCTTCATCACTATACACATAAATTAGATTGAGATAATTCATCTCATTTTCAGGATTCAACGTGATAGATTCCTCCAACGTTTTTATCTGTGCCGAAGTATTATTAGTAAGTGCATATATCTGTTGTCTCAAGCTATTTCGATATTCAGTAACTCCCAATTCCACATCTAATTGATCCAATAAAGCGATCAATTTATCGAATTGTTGAAGCTCAAAATACATCTTCGCTAAATCGTCATAATATTTCTCGTTATAAGAAACCAACTCTTTATTAACCAAAATCGCCTGCTCATATTGCTTATTCAAATAATAAGACTCCATAAGTGCCTGAAGAATCCACTCCCTATTTGGCTGTAACCTGTTTGCTTTCTGAAAATTATTGATGGCGTTTTCAAAATCATTTAGGGATTTATAGTTCTTTCCTAATTCGAAAAAAACAACCGGATTGTTAGGCTGAATTTTTTCGCATTCCCTTAATGCATCGATTGCTTTTTCATAATTCTCGATCGCTTTTTGTTTTAATGCTTCAAAAAAAAATTCCTGAAATGCATCACTAACCTCTCCTAAATCATCTATCGCGACTTCCTGCAAAGGTGCCGGTACCTCTTGAGCAGAAAGCTTAGAAGTACAAACTCCTGTAAATAGGAAAATTGTGACGAGTAGATGCTTCATTAGAACTATTTATTTTACTATTCCAAAACAGAATAATCTCCAATGCTAATTTGCGTGAAATTCCCATCGAACTTAGCATAATTGCCAATCATTGCATTATCTAAATTAGCATTTTTCACTTCAGATTCAGTTTGAATAAGGCTGTTTTTTATTGTTGAATTTTCAATTTTTGTGCCATTCCCGATAGAAACATTCGGACCAATTTTAGCGTTGGTAAGCACAACATTCTCACCGATAAAACAAGGCTCAGTGATTTCAGAATTTGTGATTTTTATAGTATCTGAAATTAATTTTTCGCCATCCTGATGTAAGAAGTTCAACATTCTTCCATTGGTCTCCACAGTGATCTGCTTATTTCCGCAATCCATCCATTCGTCTACCTTACCCGGAACAAATACGTTCCCACTAGCTTGCATGGCTTTAATACCATCGTTGATCTGATATTCTCCCCCGCGAATGATATTCTGATCCAATACCTTTTGAAGCTCTCCTTTTAAAACCGCTACATCTTTAAAGTAATAGATTCCAATTACAGCAAGATCTGAAACAAACTCTTCCGGTTTTTCTACCAATTCGGTGATTTCATTTTTCTCGTTCAGTTTTACAACTCCGTAAGCATTTGGATTTTCAACCTGCTTTACCCAGATCACCGCATCTGCATCTTTATTCAGTGTAAAATCTGCCTTGAACAAGGTGTCTGCATATGCAACAACTGCAGGACCGGAAAGAGACTCTTTAGCGCACATGATAGCGTGCCCGGTTCCCAATGGTTTGTCTTGGTAATAGATTGTGCCTTTTGCGCCTAAACTCTCTGCAATCGCCTTTAAATCGGTTTCTACTTTATCTCCAAAATCTTGCCCTATTATAAAGGCTACTTCATCAACTTTTTCATCCAACACCTTCGCGATATCCTCTACCAATCTATGAACGATTGGTTTTCCGGCAATTGGAATTAATGGTTTTGGTACTGTTAACGTATGAGGTCTTAATCTAGAGCCGCGACCGGCCATTGGTACAATTATCTTCATCTTATGTTTTTATTCTGATTTGATTAGAAATCTAAATTCGTCATCCTGAATTTATTTCAGGATCTTCTTAATAATTATATCAGAAGCTGAATCAAGTTCAGCTTGACGGTATATGTCCTAACTTATTTTTTTAATTTATTTATTCCCGGTACTTCCGAAGCCCCCGGCTCCTCTAATGCTGCCTTCCAAAATTTCTACCTGTTCCCAAGAGATCTGTTCATGTTTTGCAATGACCATTTGTGCTACTCGCTCACCATTTTCAATCACAAAATCTTCATTAGAAAGGTTTACAAGAATTACGCCTATTTCGCCACGGTAATCTGCATCGATGGTTCCCGGAGAATTTAATACAGTGATTCCTTTCTTTGCAGCCAGCCCGCTTCTTGGTCTTACCTGAGCTTCAAAACCCAAAGGCAATTCCATGAAAAGCCCTGTTTTTACAATGGCTCGCTCCAAAGGTTTTAACGTAATTGCTTCAGAAATATTGGCTCTTAAGTCCATTCCTGCAGAGAATGCAGTTTCATAATTTGGTAAATCGTGTGCCGACTGATTTATAATTTTCACTTTCATTGATTCAGAATTTGTTTAAAATCTTTACGCTCTCTTAAAAATACCGTAATTAAAAATATTCCCAAGAAGAGTACACCCATAAAATAGTTCTCTCGAAAATATATAAATGATATTCCCGATAATCCAACCGCTAGAAGCAGGTATAACAAAATGCTTTTAAAATTATATGGAACCGGGTAATATTTGCTTCCGAAGTAAAAAGATATAAGCATCATTGCTCCATACGCGGCTAGAGTTGTGTAGGCTGAAGCCATGAATCCAATCACAGGGATTAGCAAAATATTCATGATTATAGTAATCAAAGCTCCAACCATCGAGATGTACATTCCTGCTTTTGTTCTATCGGTGAGCTTATACCAAACGGCCAAATTGTGATAGATTCCCAAGAAAAGATTCGCCAATAAGATTATCGGCACTACAGATATCGTAACCCAATAGTCCGGATTTGGAATGATAATTATTTTGAAAAGATCCAGAAATACAACCATTACCAAAAGAATGAGGCTCCCTAGAATTACAAAATAATTTAAAATGTTGGCGTAGGTTTGCTTGGCATTTTCCTGTTTGGAATGATTAAAAAAGAAAGGTTCTGCCCCCATTCTAAATGCCTGGACAAAAATGGTCATAAAAATTGCTAATTTATAACAACCTGCATACGCTCCCATAATATCTTCAGATATCATATCCTTCAATAAAATTTTGTCTAACATTTCATTAATAACAAATGCAATACCGGCAATCATAATTGGCCAGCCATAATTCCACATTTGTTTAAAAATGCCAAATTTAAATTCGATTTTAGATTTGAAAAAGTAGGGAAGCAAAATTAAGAAGGTGGCTCCACTAGCCATTAGATTTGCAAAAAATATATATTGTACCTGATCTTCAAAAGAATATCTCTTTAAAATAAAATCTGGAATAAGCCCCGGATAATCCGGCACTAGCCAAAGAAAAAAGTAATTCACCAGAACCACTATAGCAATATTAAAGATCTTTATTCCTGCGAATTTTATAGGTCTATTGGAAGCTCTTAAAAACGCAAAAGGCACAACTACCAAGGTGTCCAATGCTATAATTGCCAATAGTATGTTGAAATACTTAGGACTGAGGTCTACTAAGCCTATTAGATAATCTCTAAAAAGAAAAACTATTATAAAGAATAAAACTGTGGTTACCGTTAGACTTATAAAAGCGGTTGAAAAAACCTGCTGTTTCTTATCTGAATTACTAAAATATCGAAAGAAAGCCGTTTCCATACCATAGGTAAGAATTACATTGAAGAATGCAGCCCAAACAAAAAATGTAGTATTAACAGAGTAACCAACTGTAGAAAGGGCTGTAACATGCAATGGCACAAGGATAAAATTCATTAGTCTTGGCAAAACGGTTGCAAAACCATAAATAATTGTATCCTGAAAGAAACGTTTTAAGGTGCTCAAAAGCGACTCGAATTAGAGAGTATAAATATCTTAATTAATCGGCTAACAACTGGGGTGCAAAAATAATATTTCCCCATTGTTTTTAACAACCAGTAAACTAACTATAAAAAAAGGAGTGAATTAACTCCACTCCTCTTCTACTGGTTAATAAATATAAGATTATACTCTTTCTTTAACTCCTTTTAGCTTGTAATATTTCACTTTAGAATTCTGAGTGAAGATTAAAATTGCTTCATCATCACTTAATTCAAAGTCTGTTTTCTCATCCATTTGGGGCATTTTGTTTGCATATTCATCCTTAGGATCTGAACTCATAATAATATCTGGTTTCCCCGTTTCAAATGTGGCCATGTAAACTCCGGGAGAATCCGGACTGGTAACTAGATTTGCTTTTTTATTTCTAAAAACCACTTCATCTAGGCTCACCCTATTAGATTGAATAGCTGTAACCGGGATGTATAAAGTAATTATTTCGCCTTCCGTGATATAATATACAGATTCCATAGTTGCAGGTGCCTTTTCCTGTAATCCATGGTTGCCGGCGCAGCTAGCAAATAAGATAGTTACGAAGGAGGCGCTTAAAAGTAGGTAGAGATATTTCATGATCTTTTTGTTTTAGTTATTAACTCTAAAACAAAATGAGTGCCAAAAGAAAAACCCTTCAGAAATCTGAAGGGTTTTTTTATGTTTTGAAAAAATTATTTTGTCAGTCTTTTCTTGTGGAAGAGTTTAAAAATTTTAATCACACTTCGACAGGCTCAGTGTGACAACTAATATTAGTTATTCAATGCTTCAGCACCACCAACGATCTCTAAGATCTCATTAGTAATAGCTGCTTGTCTTGCTTTGTTATAAGACAATTTAAGTGCATCTCTTAATTCTGTAGCGTTATCTGTAGCCTTATGCATCGCCGTCATACGAGCTCCATGCTCTGATGCTAACGAATCGCTCATCGCCTTAAATAATTGCATTTTAAGAGACTTCGGAATAAGATCTTTAACAATCTGCTCCTTCTCTGGCTCAAAAATGTAATCCAAGGTCACATTCTCTTCAGTTTCAAATTTCTCGATAGGTAAAAACTGTTCAGTAATTACATCTTGGGTAGCAGCATTAACGAACTTATTGTAAACAATCGAGATTTCATCATATTTGCCATCCAAAAACCATTGCATGATATTCTCTGCAATTGCAGCTACGTTATCATACTTAAGATCATCGAAAATCGAATTGTTGTTCTCTGCAACAGTATAAGTCTTACTTAAAACGTCATCTGCCTTTTTTCCTAAAGTTAAAATCTCTACGTTTTTATCGCTATATTTTGCTTCAGCAACAGCGCGAGCACCCTTCACGATATTCGTGTTAAAAGCTCCAGCCAATCCTCTGTTAGAAGAAATAGCAACAATCAGCACCTTTTTTACTTCTCTTTGTTCAGCAAAAGCGCTTCCGCTATCTGCATCTAAAGAAGCACTAAGGCTTTGTAGCAATTCTGTTAACTTTTCAGAATAAGGTCGCATTGCAGTAATGGCATCCTGCGCTTTACTCAACTTTGCAGCCGATACCAATTTCATAGCACTGGTAATTTGCATGGTTGATGAAACCGAGGTAATCCTGCTACGTAGTTCTTTTAAGTTTGCCATATTATGTAATTATAAATTCAGAATTCTTAATTAAGAATTTTTAATAATTGTAACTAACAACTTTATTAATTCATCGCATTTATATTGGAGGTTATTTGGAACATTTTTCGTTGTTGCTTCCAACAGTTCCAGCCAATAAGAGGTTTCTTCAGCCTCTTTTAATGCGATGGAGAGTTTATTTTTAAAATCCTTTGTGCTTACAGCTCTTTGAGATTCTCTAATATTTGCACCAATACTGGTACCACTCCTTATTAGTTGATGTGAGAGTTCAAATTCATTAATGCTTTTGAGTTCTCTACAGTATTCTATGATATCACAAGAAAAAGAAAAACTTTTGTTTACTACAATGTTGTCCTTTTTCTTGTAAACCATTTAATTCATCATTTAGAATTTTGAATTCTGAATTTCTTTTTATGCTTTATATTTTGTAGAAAGCTCTTTTGCAGCTAACACCAAAGTGTCTGTAATTTCATCTGTAAGCTTTCCGGCTTTTAAACCATCCAAAGTTGCACGATGTTTTACATTCAAGTATTCTAAATATTCAGTTTCAAATTCTTTCACTTGGTTAACAGGAACATCTCTTAATAAGTTCTTAGCACCTGCAAAGATAATTGCAATTTGCTCTTCTACCGGATAAGGATCGTTTTCTGCTTGCTTCAAAATCTCTACGTTTCGCTTTCCTCTTTCAATAACATTCAAAGTAGCAGCATCAAGATCAGATCCAAACTTAGCAAATGCTTCCAATTCACGGAATTGAGCTTGATCTAATTTTAAAGTACCTGCAACCTTTTTCATCGCTTTAATCTGAGCGTTACCACCCACACGAGATACAGAGATACCTACGTTAATCGCTGGACGAACTCCAGAGTTAAATAAATCTGACGTCAAGAAGATCTGACCATCTGTAATCGAAATTACGTTGGTTGGAATATATGCAGAAACGTCTCCTGCTTGAGTTTCGATAATTGGTAATGCAGTTAAAGAACCACCACCTTTTACCAAATGTTTAATAGAATCTGGAAGATCATTCATTTCTGAAGCGATCTTATCGTTGTTAATTACTTTTGCAGCACGCTCTAACAATCTAGAATGTAAGAAAAATACATCCCCAGGATATGCCTCACGTCCCGGTGGGCGACGTAACAATAACGAAACCTCACGGTATGCAACTGCTTGTTTAGATAAATCATCAAACACAATAAGTGCAGGACGACCGGTATCTCTAAAATATTCACCAATTGCAGCACCTGCGAAAGGAGCATACACCTGCATTGGAGCAGGATCTGATGCATTTGCAGCAACTATAGTAGTATAAGCTAAAGCACCTCTTTCTTCTAATTTCTGTGCAATTCCTGCAACAGTAGAAGCTTTTTGTCCAATCGCAACATATATACAATGTACTGGAACTCCAGCATCGTAAAATTCTTTTTGATTCAAGATAGTATCAATACACACCGCAGTTTTACCTGTCTGACGATCACCAATAACTAACTCTCTTTGTCCTCTACCTACCGGCACCATAGCATCAATTGCTTTGATCCCTGTTTGCATAGGCTCTGTAACCGGCTCACGGTAGATAACTCCTGGTGCTTTACGCTCCAATGGCATCTCATAAGTTTCACCTTGAATAGGACCTTTTCCATCTATTGGAGCTCCTAAAGTGTCTATAACTCTACCTGTAATACCTTCACCAACTTTGATGGAAGCAATACGTTGTGTTCTTTTTGCTACAGATCCTTCTTTAATTGCTTTAGAAGGTCCTAAAAGTACTACCCCAACATTGTCTTCTTCAAGGTTAAGTACAATTCCTTCTAATCCACTTTCGAATTCAACTAATTCCCCGTATTGAGCATTTGCTAATCCGTAGATACGAGCAATACCATCCCCAACGGTTAGTACTGTTCCTACTTCATCTAAAGAAGCTTTAGCTTCAAAACCTGAAAGTTGTTTTTTTTAATATTGCTGAAACTTCAGCTGGATTTACTTCGGCCATAATTATATAGAATAAAATTGATATGCTTAAAGCATATCTGTTTTCATTAAATTTTTGAAATGTATGTGTTGTTAGTAAGTTCTCTACTTAAATTTTTGAGACTTTTCGCAACGCTAGTATTATATTGAAGGTCTCCTATTCTAAGAATAAAACCTCCTAAAATGCTTGGATCTACTGTACTTTCCAAAGTAGCTACATTGCCTGTAAGCTCCTTTACCTTCTCAAGTATCTTAGCTTCCAGGTTTGCATCTAAAGGAACCGCTGTTGTTACTTTCGCAACTTGTACATGGTTCAATTCGTTGAATAAAATAGTATATTTTTGAGCTACAGATTGTAGCTGAATAATTCTGTTATTGTCTATAAGTACATCGAAAGCTCCGGATGTAATACCATGAGCGTCTTTAAATATTTCTTTTAAAGCACTTTTCTTCACCTCTGCTTTTACTACAGGACTAGCTAAGAGTTCTTGAAGGTCTTCGCTTTTATCGATAGTGTTAAAAACACCTATCATATCTGTATTTACAACTTCAGAAGCATTTTGATCTTTTGCTAAATCTAAAATTGCTTTCGCGTATCTCTGTGCAGCTCTGGTACTTTTCATAAGCTTATTTTAACGTAACATCTGCCAACATATCCTCAACCAATTTGTGTTGTTTCTCTGTTGTAGACAATTGTTCACGAATCACTTTTTCTGCAATCTCGATAGATAATGTAGCAACCTGATTTTTAAGGTCAACCATTGCTGCATTTTTCTCGTTCTCGATGATCACTTGTGCTTTAGCAACAATTTTATCTGCCTTAGCTTGAGCTTCTTCAGATGCTTCTAAAACTATTTTTTCTTTAATCTCACGAGCTTCTTTAAGCATCGCATCTCTCTGCGCCCTTGCCTCATTTAATAATTTCTCATTATCTGCCTGAAGATTTTGCATTTCTTTTCTAGCATTTTCAGCAGAAAGCAACGCATTTTTAATTCCGTCTTCACGACTATTTAATGAGTCTAAAATTGGTTTCCATGCAAATTTTCTAAGCAATAAAATTAATACTACAAGTATAATTGCCTGCCAGAAAAACAATCCAAAAGAAAAATCATTTATTAACTTTTCCATAATTCTATATTATAAGTAATCGAGTTTTTTAATTAAATCTAATCTTGCAACCAACCGTTGCAAGATTAGATCATTTTTTGATTATACTGCGAATAACGCAGCAAAAGCAACACCTTCCAACAATGCAGCAACGATAATCATCGCTGTTTGTATTTTTCCAGCTGCTTCTGGCTGACGAGCAATTGCATCCATTGCAGAACCACCAATCTTACCAAGACCAATACCTGCACCGATAATTACTAAACCAGCTCCAATTAAATCAACATTCATAGCTTCCATATCTACTTATTAAAAATTAAACTTACTTATTATTAAACTTTATTATATAACAGGGATATCGTCACTATGATCTTCTGGATGATGATCATGGTCTTCTACTGCCATACCTATATACAGAGCACTTAACAGGGTGAAAATATATGCCTGTAAAAATGCTACTAATAATTCTATAATTGAAATGAATAATGTAAAACCGAAGAACGCAGGTCCTGCGATCCAGTTTTGAAACACTACTATTAATCCAAGTAAGCTCATTACAACAACGTGTCCTGCCGTCATGTTCGCAAACAATCGTATCATCAATGCGAAAGGTTTGGTAATCATTCCTAAAACCTCAATTGGCATTAAAACAATCTTCATTGGAACCGGCACACCCGGCATCCAAAAAATATGTTTCCAATAATGCTTATTCCCACTAAATTGAACGATAATAAAAGTAATTAATGCAAGGCAAAAAGTAACGGCGATATTCCCGGTAACGTTAATTCCAAGTGGAGTTAATCCAAATAAATTTAAAATAAGGATAAAGAAAAACACAGTTAATAAAAAGCCCATGTATTTTCTATATTTAGGACCAATGTTAGGTTTAGCGATATCATCTCTAACGTAAATAACCAAAGGCTCCAATACTCTTCCAAAACCAGTAGGAATGTCTTTGTTCTTATAAGAAGAAGCTAAGCCTCTAAACATAATGAACATAAGAAGAGAAACAACTAGCATCGCCAAAACATTTTTGGTGATGGAGAAATCCAAAGGTTTTACGTTTGTAGCGTGTCCTTCTTCATCGTAGTTTATATCTCCCTCTGCATTCGTTTTGTATATTTTATTGTGATATAACTTATAATACTCACCATCTACATTCGCTAAAGTCTCACCGTGATGAAATTCAGCTGCTGAAAAAACCTTGAAACCATTATCCCAAAGTATCACAGGTAAAGAAAACCCATAATGTGCACCAATACTACCATCTGAAAAGAAATTGAAGTAATGAGAATCTTGAAGGTGATGATCTATGTATTCTGTAACCTCTTCTTTAGTATTTATAGCTCCAGGCCCTTCGTGAGGCTCAGTATCTATATTCTCTGCATGCTCTACACCATGATCTTGAGCATAGCTATTTACAGAAAAAAACACTAAAAAAATAGCCAATAAGATTTTAACAGTATTATCCTTTTTCATTCCAGGTAAAATTTCGGTCTATAAATTTCGGTGCAAATGTACACAATTTAAATAAAAATCAATCCTAAAAACTTTCAATAAGTTTTAAAACTGAAATATTACTCTAACTCCTTGTTATTATTGTAGTTAATACTGTTTAAAATTCGGGAAACACAAAAAAATTTCTAGCCCTAAACACAGGAAAAAAGGAATAAAAAAGTGAAGGAAGTCTGATTTATCAAATTCCATATTTTTACTTTTTATCAGAAAAAAGAATATTGCAAATTTAAGCATACTAACTCCCAGGTAAATGAAGCCAAGTTTATCCTTTAACATTTTTTGAAATAAAATAATGTTAAGCATTAAAAAATAGGTAAATGCAAAATTGAAGAGATAACTAAATTTGACTAATTCTGCTTCTATATCATTTTCGACAGGTAGTAAAATTTTAACTTGAAGAATATATGCCAGTCCGATTATAAAACTAAATATTAGGGTAAACTTAAGTGCTTTGATAATCATTAAACTTTATTTGTTGAGGCTTTTTAATTGTTTAAGAACGATATATAATGAAGCGAAGACGCCAAATAATACAAAACCAATAGTAAACCAATTTTTGTTTGAAGGGTAGCGTTCATCCAATTTTTTGCCTATCCACGCACAAGCAAAGATAGTCCCTCCCATTTGAAAAGCAATTCCTGAAAAGATCGCCCAATTTCTAAGCTGATTTTTCTTTTCGTTTTCCTTCTTCTTTTCGTCCATTTTTTAGAGATTTCACCGCACCTTTCATGGTACAAGTAGCGTTAAAAGTAGCGCCGGGTTCTATAGATAGTTTCCCCGCATTTACTTCTCCATCAATAACTGCAGAAGACCTTAAAGACAAGGTTTCTTCTACATCTAATTTACCATCAAAACTTCCTTCAAAATCGGCATTCTGGCAAAAAAGGTCTCCTTTAATCAGGCCGCCTTTGCTAATTACCACTTTTCCGGCGGTGGTTAGATTTCCTATAAGGGTTCCTTCAATTCTAAAACCACCTTTAGCTTCGATATCTCCAGTAATTACAGTTCCTGCTGATATTCGATTTTGCTCTCTGTTGGTTTCTGTTCTTTCTTTAGATTTGGTTGGGTTGTTAAACATAGATCTAGGGTTCTTGTTTATTAGTTAATGCTATATACTCGTCCAGATTTTTCTTTAACTGAATTACTCTGTAATTCTCTGAAGAAACTATAACCGGAGTTATTTGAACTTTATATTTCTTATTAATGTTAAGCAATTCTGCGAAACCTTCAGCTTTGCTGTAGTTCTCTAATCCGTGCACTACAACAAACACTTCTTTATCTGTATACACATCTTGAGAAACCGAAAGTCCGGCAAAGTCTAACTCCAAAATAGCCTTTTCAAGGACTTCTTTTAGGGCTGGTTTTTCTTTATCCTCATCAATTTCAATCTTGTAAAGCAGTTTAAGATTGGTAGCCGAATTCACATCGGCCGTTAAATTACTTTTTTCCAGTCCGGGAATTGCAGTATTCAACAGCTCTAAGGCTGTAGCACCTTCTTGGGTTTGCGGATAATTAGACACGATGGAAGATAGTTCTTCTTTGTACGCGTTTACCCCGTATATTCTTCCCATTGCCCTTGCCTTTAATAATTCAATCTTAGGCAATAGTTCCTCTTCGGGATAATTGTTTACAAAAACTTTGCTCTCTTCGATCACCTTTAAAAATTCAGCATTTTCGAAAAGAGAATACAATTCATTGTACTTATTTTCAGCTTCATCTTCCTGAGCGATGGCAAGATCTGGATTATTAATTCTGGACGCGTATCTAGAATCTGGATACTTGGTTAAAACAACTTGCTTAAACTTTTCGGCTTCTGAAATATTTCCTTGCTCAAGATTTATTCTATACAAATAATAATTTGCCGGGATTACTAAGCGTTCCTCATCTGTAAAACCTAATAGCGCTGTAAGCTTTTCTGAAGCCAAATTGGGTTTATTATATTTCTCCTTATAAATTAATCCCAAGCTATAATAAGCATCATTCCTAGCTTTTTCTAATTCTGAAATTTCAATTGGATCGCTCGGAATTTGATCCAGATAAGTTTGAGCCGAAAATTTTAGATTATTAGAAATAATTAGTCCGGAAACCTCATCTAAACCATCATTTTCAATTACAGTAAAATTTTCGGAATTTAATCTCCAATTATCTCTGAGTTCTCTTGGACCCCAAGTTCTAGCAAAGCTTTCTAAGCCGGAAGAAACTCTTCTTGGGTTATAAAAATAAAAAGTATTTGCTGGATCGGCTCCTCCTAAGGCCGGTGGTGCACCCGGAGTATTACGCGAAGCAGGCGCAGTAGGCTGAGAAGCTTCCGGAATTACTCCTTCCTGAGCTTGGGTTACTGCTGCTGCTTTTAACTCTTCGGCATATCTGGTAAAATAATCTACACGCTCGTCTTCCGGCATAGCCACAAAGCGCAAAATACTGTCATTTTCTTCTGCTATATTTTCATAAAAAATCACTTCTTTAAGGTTGTCTCGTTTGCGTTCAACAAAGAAATAATCCCGAGATGTGTTTGGAATCTTGGTTAAGGTGCTGTCATAATAAGCGCTCGCCTCTTTATATAAAGCTTTATCAAAATTTATATTCCCAAGCGTTTCATAATTAAGCGATATTAAATAATTGTCCTTAGAGGGTTCTTTCAGCGATTTATTATAATATGCTACTGCTAAGTCTGTAGAATCTATATGCTTATAATATTCGGCTAGCTGAAAATAGATCTTATCCAGAAAAGGTCTGTTTTCTCGATTTTCTTCTAGCTCCTTAAGCCTAACTAACAATAGCGCCGGATCTTCAGTTTCAAAATTGAAATTTCTATACTTCTCAATTTGGGCGTTCACCAAGTATTCTCTCGGCGTTTTTCTATGAAGTTCAATGATCTCATCAAAGGCATAATTTGCACTATCTCGTTTTTCCAATAAATTATAAAGCTGCCCTTGAATATAGTAATAACGGCCTTTTTCGTCGTTATTATCTGTGAATTCTGCTGCAGTTCTAATGGGAACAATCGCGCTATCCGGATATTTTAAGTTGATATATGCTTGTGCCAACATCGCATTGGCATCTGCCTTATCTTGATCTTTTAATGTTTCAGCTTTAAGAACGCGTTTAAGGTTCTTGATAGCCAATTTGTTATTCTGAAGTCTGATATTCGTCTTTTCCCTCCAAATTTGTGCATGATTTATCGTGCTGCTGGCTGGATATTTATGAAGGATATAATTAAAAGCTTCTAAGGCTGGAAAAAAACGCTGATCGAAATATCGGGCTTTACCTAGCAGTAAATAAGCTTCATCTATTTGAGGATTTTTTTCTTTGCCTTCTATTAGCATGGAATGCTTTTGAATGGCTTTAGTTGCCTTTTCTTCAGCAAGCTTAAAAGATTCATTTTTCACCGTTCCCGGCAACGAGATTTCTTCAGAAATCTGCATTCTTTCTACCGGCAGGATATCCCAGAAATTTTCATTGTAAGAATCTGCAACTTCTTTTTTTCCCTGTTGCAATGCAAGACCTCCATTGTACAAGATATTATACTCTGTGCCCACAGCATGCCAATTCCTGTTGATGAACTTATCCTTTTTTCTAGAACAACCGGATATTGCGATCACCAAAAACAGACAACCAAATACGTGCGTAAATTTATTCAAAATCAATAAGTTCTTGATATAATAAATAACTGAAGTGCTTAACATTTAGTATGCTAAAATACATTTCTTTTTAGAAACTGTGATCTAATGGAAACAATCTAAAAATCAGGATTCTTGCTTTAAGGCTAAATCTTTGGAGAAGTAATTTTCCAATTCGTCTAAAGTAGCTGGAGAAGTGATAATGTCCTTAACCAAATTTCCTTTGTCCAAAACCACAATTCGCTCACAAACTTCGGTGATATGAATAAGGTCGTGACTGGAAATTAAGATAGTGGTTTCCTTTTGGGCGGTAATATCTTTAATAATTTTCTTTAGCCGAATTTGAGTTGTAGGATCCAAATTGGCAAAGGGCTCATCTAAAATAATCACTTTTGGGCTTCCTATAAGTGCCGCAACAATCCCCACTTTTTTCTGATTCCCTTTGGATAGGTCTCTCAAATATTTCCGCTTCCCCAGAATCTCATCATGAAAAAAGTCTTCAAAAGTTAATAATAATGCATCTACATCGGCTTTGTTTTGCTTCCGAAGGTCTCCAATAAAATAGAAATATTCTTCCGGAGTAAGATAGCCTATCAAAAAACTTTCGTCTATAAAAGAACTGGTAAATTCCTTCCATTCTTCATTTTGACTTACTGTGATATCGTGGTTAAAAATGTTTCCGGTAGTTGGCTGAATAAGATCCAGTAACATACTGAAAAATGTAGTTTTTCCCGCACCATTATTTCCCACCAGTCCCATACTTTGGCCTGTTGGAATATCAAGATGCTCTATGTTTAGAACCGTAGTTCCGCTATATACTTTGGTAAGATTTGTTGCTGTGATCATAATTGTAATTTACTCGCCAGATTGTTTAAAGCCTTCAATCATGGCATATTTTTGTCTTTTATAACGTTGCGCGATCATACTTATGGCCCGATTTCTAAAAATTAAACCTGTAATTCCTAAAACAAACAACACTGTGACCCCGCTTTCAAAAGAAATAGTTTTATAGAAGATCCAGAATACTAATACCGGAATTACCATTAATGGCAGCCCTACTATCCATTGCGCGGCACCCGTGCCCTGATAATTCATAAACGGACTTTTATCCAGATCTATTTTCTTCTTATTAAAAGAACCTGCATAGAGCAAAATTGGGATGTTGACCCCAATATTATACACTGCACATACCATAATCAAGATTAGAATCTTCCAACCAAAGTATAAATATGGAGTAGATAGGAGCGCAAGCACTACTACGCTAAAAGTGATTAATCCCGCTTTTGCCGTTAGGTATTTTTTAAATGGAATGTTTTGCGCCATGATAAGCGGATAATATCCCGCATCCCAAGCCGGGATAAATTGTCCAAAATTAATCATAAAGATCCCCGTGATGAAAATTCCTGCGAAAACAAAAAACGCCGGCATTTCCTGATAAGAATCATTCCCGAAAAAAATTAAACCATAAGCTAAAAATAAGATGGAAATATATACCGTTGTTTTTGGCCTCTTATTCCTCCAAATCATTTTTAGATCCAGCTGTAAATAAGGAGCTAAATCTCCAAACCTACTTGTCCATAAAAATTCCTTGGTATTTGCATCTTTTACTTCCTCCTTTAAGGTGGCGTCCAAATAAAATTTATTCTGAAGATCTTTTTGATTCCATTTATAAAAAAACAGGAATATAAGAATTGGAATAATCGCCAATAAAGGATTTTCTAAAATTGCATTAAGTCCCTTTCCAAACCAAACACTGCTTTCAAAAACCTTGAAGTAATCTAACAGACCTATCACAGCAATTCCTCCAACTACAGGAATAAGGGCTTTTATATTGTCGGTAAAATTCTTTTTGATAATAAAATTCCCAAAGTTTATGGAAAGGGTAAGACCAATCATAGAGATCATCCAAGCGATTATTGCCCCGGTATTAAAAGTTTGCTTATAAATATTGAAAATTCCAAAAGGAATAATAATTAGCAGGGGCAGAAAATTGAAGAAGGAGTATAAAGATTTTAAAAGTACAAAATTCACCACTTTTCGCTTCTTGATGGGAAGCAGCATTAATGGTTTTATGTCCATAATTGGTAAATTCTGAAGCAAAAATCGATATGCGAGCTCCAAAATAAGCCAAACTAAAACAAATCTATTAACTAAATACAAGGGTTCTTCTCCAGGGAAATATTCAGTGATTAGCGGATATAACCCAATACCAAACATTAAAAATGCAGCGGTAAAATACAATCCCAAAAACCCCATTAAGATTTTTAAGCCTATACTCTTCCCTAAACTTGCCGACCTAAAAAAAAGATTTCCACTCTAGCGAAAATAAGCGCTTGAACATAATAGTTAATGTTTATACATAGAAGTGTCGAAATTTACCAATTTGTTACAAATAAAAAAGGATAGACTTTGTATTTTTGCAGCCAAATTGAATGACATGAATAAATTTTATAGCCTAAATATAAAAGAAATTATCCGCGAAACAGAGCAAGCGGTAAGCATTTCTTTTGATGTGCCAGATTCTCTTAAAGAGCTTTTTTCTTTTAAAGCTGGCCAATATATTACGCTTAAAACTACCATAGAAGGGAAAGAAGTACGAAGAGCCTATTCTTTGTGTTCTGCTCCAAACACCAACGAATATAAGGTTACCGTTAAAGAAGTTGAAGGTGGAACTTTTTCTGTTTTAGCCAATAATAAACTGAAATCTGGAGATGTATTAGAAGTTCATCCCCCAGAAGGAAAATTCATTTTCGAGCCTAGCAATACGAAACACAACTATGCTGCATTTGTGGCCGGAAGTGGAATTACTCCCGTTCTATCAATAATTAAGACTGCGCTTACAAAAGAAACCGATAGCAAATTTGTGTTGGTATATGGGAATAAAACTCCGGACGACACTATATTCTTTAAGGAGCTTTTAAAACTTCAGCTGGAATATCCTGAACGCTTATTTATCGAGTTTGTATACAGTAGAACACAAGAGGACAATGCGCATTTTGGAAGAATTGAAAATAGCACCGTAAACTATGTGTTAAAAAACAAATTCGATGCGCTGGATTTCGAAAAATTCTATTTATGCGGACCAGAAGTAATGATTGACAGTGTTTCTGAGGTAATGCTGAAAAATGGAATTGAAAAAGATAAAATCTTATTCGAGCTTTTTACTTCTAACGATTCCGGAGAAATTGAAGCGGATTTAGATGGGGAAACCAAGCTTACCGTTTTGGTAGACGATGAGGAAACCACTTTTTCTATGGATAAAAAAGATACAGTTCTAGATGCGGCCTTAGAAAAAGACCTCGATGTGCCTTATTCTTGTCAAGGCGGAATTTGTAGTAGCTGCATCGCAAGAGTTACTGAAGGAAAAGCAGAAATGGCAAAAAACCAAATCCTTACCGATAGTGAAATTGCAGAAGGATTAATTCTTACTTGCCAAGCGCATCCTACAACTCCTACCCTAAAAGTAGATTACGACGATGTTTAATCACCTTAAATAAGGTTTAAAGCTTTTCTTACGTTTTAGTCAGCACCGAATTGATCTTTAAAACCACGTGCTCCGGAGAGATAGTCCGCATAACATCTTCATATCCATTTGGTACTTTGTTCCCATATATAGAAGTTGGAATTTGAGGGTATCTATTTAGATCGGGTAAAATACAATTCTCCATAGGCTGTTGGAAAGGTTTGAAGCCTGTGTACGGATGCGTTACTCCCCAAAGCGTTATTACAGGAATTCCATACATGGCAGCTAAATGAGCATTTCCACTATCCATAGACAACATTAAATCCAGATTGGATATTAATGCCAATTCTTCATCGAATTTTAATTTCCTGGCAAGCGAAGTAACTCGTTCATATTTCTCAGCTATTTGCTCCAATATCTCCTCCTCTTTCTTACCTCCCCCAAAAAGGAAAATTTGGGTTTTCCCCGTACTATTTATTTGAGATAATACCTCATTCATAAGGTCCAGAGGGTATACTTTAGAATTATGTTGGGCAAAGGGTGCAACTCCTATCCATTTTAAAGGATTCTTCCCGGTGATCTCTCGGGTATTTGCTGAAATCTTTTGTTTTTCTGGGAATTTATGAAGGCTAAAATCTATCGGGTATCCCAACTCAGTAAACACATCAGCATAGCGCTCATGTGTGGATTTTAATTGTTTGAAAACTTTATTATTGGCCGCTGTTAAAGCCTTTTTTTCAGCTCTCCCTTTATCTATTTGCTTAACCGGAATTCCGTAAAAATAAAATACCGATTTTAAAACATTACTTCTCAAGACATCATGCATATCTGCAACGGCGTCTATTCCCATATCCCTAAGGTCTTTGGCAAGGCTGCTTAATCCAAACACTCCGCTGTGCTCCCCATTAATATCGGCTTCGTAAACACTTATATTTGGAATGTCCTTAAAAATAGGCGCAAAAAATGCACGGGTAAGAAAGGTTATTTTGAGTTGGGGATAGGTTGCGGAAACCACACGAAGCACAGGTGCCAACATAGCAACATCACCCAAGGCAGAGAGTCTAATTACCAATATATGTTCCCCATCAGATTGTTGCAACTTGCTTTTATCTTTTGAAGGCTTCGATATAAAGGGATTCCAACTCACAACTAGTGCTTCTTTCTTAGAACAGGATTCAATTCGTCGTCATTGTACATTTTCATCTGTTTGTACACCTTCATATATTTATCCCCGTTTTGAATATCTTCAAGTAATTGATCTATTGCTGAAGAAAGATCTTCTCGTTGCTCCAATAAAACGTTCAATTTAGTTTCACATTTAGCACGGTGATCTTCAGAAGCATCTTTTCTATTGGCTTCTTCATCCATATGATAAATTTTCAACGCTAAAATAGATAGCCTGTCTATCGCCCATGCAGGACTTTCAGAATTAATAGTTGCAGAAGATTTTACTTCAACAGCCTTAAATTTTTCCAGAAAATAACTGTCAATAAACTCCACCATATCTGTACGATCTTGATTAGAGGCATCTATTTGACGCTTTAAGCTTAAAGCTGCAACAGGATCTATATTTGGATCGCGAATTATATCTTCGTAATGCCACTGCACCGTATCTATCCAACACTTTCTAAAAAGTAAATGCTCTATAAGTTGGGAATCTTTATTGTACGGGTTCTCAAATGATTGATCTGCAGAATTAACCAAATGGTATGTATCTATTACTTCTTTAAAAATCTTATTTGCTTTAGCTGAAAACATATGTGTTTTGTTATTTTAATTATGAAAAATGCAATTTCTTCTTTTGTCTGTTCGAGCCCTTCGACTTCGCTCTGGATAAACTAAAGTCGAGA
>NZ_AJLT01000048.1 GCF_000258765.1 Gillisia marina | reverse complement strand
GTATTTTAAGGTTCTGTTTATTCTCTCTGCCACGGCATTCTCGTATGGATCGTACTTCTCGGTCATGCTCATGAGTATTCCATGGTTCTCAGCAAAACCGGTGTATGACGGATTGCAATACTGAATTCCACGATCGGAATGATGGATGAGTTTCTGATCCTTGTATTTCCTATTTTTAAGCGCCATTTTAAGGGCGTCTATACAAAGTGATGTCTTCATATGGCTTGCTAGTTTGTAGCCCATTATTTGCTTTGAATAGGCATCTGTGACCAATGCCAGGTAACTGTGTCCGTTTTGAGTTTTGATATACGTGATATCGCTCACCCAGAGCTGTTCAGGCCTACTGGGCACTTTGTTTTTTATCAGGTTTTTGTATTTAAAGAACCGATGTTTTGAATCGGTGGTGATATGGAACCGCCTTGTTTTGGGAACTAATAAGTTGTTCATGCGCATTACCCGGTAGAACCTATCCCTTCCCATTTTGATACCGATCTTGCTCATTTCCAATTTTAATTCTTTGTGCAATTTGATTCCTCCGGTTTTAGCTCCAAATTCTCTTCGGTAATCCCTTATCAATTGGACGACTGTTTGTTCTTGGTATTGTTTGGTTCTGTGAGACTTCAAGCGCTTATAGAAGGCTTGTTTGGAAATCCCAAAACATTGGATCAACCATTTTGTTTTAAACGGTTTTGTTTCTTTTTTTCGATCTCGTCTGCTAATGTTTTGGGTAACGACTTTTTTGCCATATCGACTCCGGTGATAAGTTCCATGTCAGCAATAATGTCTTGTTGGAAATCTTTTACAAACTCCAGCTCCTCTATTTTTT
>NZ_AJLT01000047.1 GCF_000258765.1 Gillisia marina | reverse complement strand
GCAGTCGAGAACTTTTTAGTTTAAAAAAGAGGTTTCGACTTTAGCCTGTATTGAGCGAAGTCGAAATGCTCAACCTCACATCCCAATATTCATTATAAGTTTGAAATGAACAAAACCACTGACCTCTATGATTAAAAAAGTTTAAACTCTTACTCACAATCAAGTTACTAAAAAATATAGAAAATGATCTAAGATTGAATTTTCTGAAGAGCTTTTAGCGTTTCAGTCTTATATTTATAGAATAAAATTTAAATTAGCTTCAAAACAACTCTCTTGCGGATATACTTCTTCTTTTTTACAGTTTTATGTGCTTTTCTAGGTGCTTCGCAAGAACTTCCACCTGTAATAAATTATAGCGCTACAACTTACGATGCCGGAAACCAGAACTGGATGCTTGCTCAGGCAGAAAATAAAAATTTTTATATCGCCAACGGTACGGGGCTGTTAGAATATAATGGAGCCGATTGGAGTTTATATCCTGTGCTCAATAACACCATAGTTAGATCTGTAAAAACAAAGGGAGATAAGATTTTTACCGGAGCCTACATGGAAGTTGGTTTTTGGAAAGAAAATGAGTTTGGAACTTTAGATTATACCAGTTTGGTAGATAAATTTCCTCAAAAAATGACTGATGGAGAGCAATTCTGGCATATAGAAAACAGTGATGAGATGATGATTTTTCAAAGTTTTGAAAAATTGTATTTATACAATCTAAGTACTCAAAAAATCTCTACTGTAGATACTCCTGAAAGCGCTCCAATAATGAATCTTTTCAAGGTTGAAGAAAATATCTATTATCAACAAGAAAGCGTGGGCGTTTTTCTAATTAAAAACGGGAGGCCGGAGCAGTTAATACCAAAAAGACAAAAATTGAAGGGATCGAGGATGGATTTCATTTGTTTAGAACAGACTGGAGCGAGGAAAACATCAAATTTTATGTAGATGATGTCCTTTTGTACACTTTTGTTCCTAAAAAATATGATGATAAACATTATCCTTTCAGAAAGCCTTTTTATTTTCTAATAAATCTTGCTGTTGGAGGAAATTTAGGGGGTGCAGTTATAGATGATGCTGCATTGCCACAAAAACTTTACGTAGATTACATCAAGGTTACCAAATTATAGATTTAAATTAATTACTTTCGACATATCAAGATCTAATTCCTAACAAATGAAGAACCAAACATTTCTAATTTTAATCACTATCGTGTCCGCCCTAGGTGGATTGCTTTTTGGATATGATACCGGAGTAATTAATGGATCACAGTATTACTTCAGTCAATATTTCGATCTGGATGCAGGAATGAAGGGTTGGGTTGTTGGTAGTGCTTTAATAGGATGTTTTGTAGGAGCAATTATAGCAGGGCCACTTAGTAAAGGAATAGGAAGAAAATACTCACTGATAATTTCGGCGGTTTTATTTTCACTTTCCGCTTGGGGTTCAGGATTACCGGCATTTCTACCGGAATCTGTAAGCTTATTGGTAGTTTTTAGAATTATAGGAGGATTAGGAATTGGGATTGCGTCTATGAATGCACCTACTTATATTGCTGAAATCGCTCCGGCAAAGATTAGAGGAACCTTGGTTACCTATTATCAGCTGGCGATTGTGGTTGGATTTTTTGTAGTATTTCTAGCCACTTACTTTATAGGAAACAGCGCTTCGGAAGCAGAAAATATTCAGGAAGGTTGGAGATTGATGTTTTGGTCTGAATTAATACCTAGTCTGTCATTTCTAATACTATTATTTTTCGTGCCTAAAAGTCCGCGTTGGCTGGCGATAAAAGGATTAAAAGAGGAAGCATTAAAAGTATTAGTTCGCATACATGGAGCCGAAGTTGCTCAACAGGAATATAATGAGATTCAAAACTCCATTCAGAAAGATCAGCATAAATTGAAGCTAAGCATTTTTGCCAAAGGAGTATTTGCCATTATTGCAATAGGTACAGTTCTATCCATGTTGCAACAATTCACCGGAATTAATGCAGTGCTTTATTATGGAGCCGATATTTTCGAAAAAGCCTTAGGCTTTGGAAAAGAAGATGTATTACTTCAACAGGTATTATTAGCCGGGATTAATCTATTATTCACGTTTGTTGCAATGGCAACAGTAGATAAATTTGGTAGAAAACCACTTTTATATATTGGGGCAGTGGGGATGTTATCCGGATTCTTATTATTAGGAACCACTTTAATGACCAATTCAGTAGGTTTACTTTCATTAATTGGAGTCTTATTATTTATTGGCTCATTTGCCATGTCTATGGGGCCGGTAGTTTGGGTAATACTTTCTGAAATGTTTCCTAACAGCATACGAAGTACCGCAATGTCTATAGCCGTAGCAGCTCAGTGGGCAGCAAATTATATGGTTACCCAATCTTTCCCGATGGTAGCGGAAAGTAAAATTAACGAAGGTGATTTCTGGAATGGATCTTTGCCTTATTTCATTTTCTCCATATTTATCCTTGGAATTATTTTCTTTACCTATAAATACATTCCAGAAACTAAAGGAAAGACTTTAGAGGAGTTGGAAGATATGTGGGATATTCCTGAGGAAGCAAAAAAGGTTGTAAATTAAAACTACGTTATCCTGTCCCGATAGATTCGGGATTGTTTAAAATTGTCATCCTGAGCTTGTCGAAGGATCTCATTGAATTATAATTGTTATTTATAAGAGACTCCTCCTTCGTCGGAATGACAAAAAAGGAAGTTTGAGCTCATAAGCAATAATTTAATGTCATTCTGAGCGCAACATAGTGTAGCGAAGAATCTCTAAGGAACTGTATGTTGGATAATTAAATTGCTTTCCCGATAAAAACCGGGATCGGAATGACAAAGTTTAGAGAGTTGTTATTCTGAAGTAAGCATAGCGGACTGAAGAATCTCAATGAAGTCATGTCACTTTTTTAAAGACTTCTTGATTCTTCCCGATATTTATCGAGACGAAGTGACATAAAAAAAATTATGATCCTGTACCTTAATTCTCGGGACTTTTGAAGGATCTAATTTAAATTCCTACGCTCAATAAAAAAGCGTTTTAGTAGTTGTGAAGCTTCATTTTCCATAACGCCACTTTTCACTTTGGTTTTTGGATGTAGTTGCCCTCCCATTTTTCTATAGCCACGTTCATGGTCTGTAGCTGCAAAGACCAGATTAGAAAGCTGACTCCAATACAAAGCACCTGCGCACATCTGGCAAGGCTCTAAAGTGACATACATCGTGCAGTCCTTCAAATATTTCCCGCCTAAAAAGTTGGCTGCTGCCGTGATTGCCTGCATTTCGGCATGTGCTGTTACATCATTCAGCATCTCCGTAAGATTATGTCCTCGCGCGATAATTTGCTGATTTATAACAATAACTACTCCTACAGGAATCTCTCCTTTTTCGTACGCATAATTCGCCTCGTCTAAGGCTTTTCGCATAAAATACTCGTCGTCAAAAATTAAATCCATATCCAAAAATACAATTTCAAAATGTACCTTTGCTTTCCATGGAAAAAAGTATTTTAAACACTATTGATTCCCCTTTAGATCTACGGAAAATTTCTACGGAAGAATTGCCTGTTTTGGCAAAGGAGCTTCGGAAATTCATTATAGATATCGTGGCAACTAAAGAGGGGCATTTAGGTGCTAGTTTAGGAGTGGTAGAGCTTACTATTGCGCTTCACTATGCTTTTAATACTCCCGAAGATCTTCTGGTTTGGGATGTAGGGCATCAGGCATACGGACATAAAATACTTACAGGAAGGCGCGATGTGTTTCATACCAATAGACAATTACACGGTTTAAGCGGATTTCCAAAAAGGTCTGAAAGTAACTATGACACTTTTGGAGTTGGACATTCCTCTACGGCGATTTCTGCCGCACTTGGGATGGCGATTGCTTCAAATTTAAAGGGAGAGTTTTCCAAACAACATATTGCGGTAGTGGGGGATGCTTCTATTGCCAGTGGGATGGCTTTTGAAGGCTTGAATCACGCCGGAGTGAGTAAGGCTAACTTATTGGTGATTTTAAATGATAATGCCATTGGAATAGATCCTAGTGTGGGCGCATTAAAACAATATCTAACAAAGGCAAAGGTTGGCCATAAACCGCAGCAGGATAATATTATTGAAGCTTTAAATTTTAATTATTATGGTCCTGTAGATGGGCATGATATCGAAGGTTTGCTTGCCGCTTTTGAAGAATTGAAGAAAATACAAGGGCCTAAATTTCTTCATGTAATTACTACCAAAGGAAAAGGATTGCAAAAGGCAGAAGAGGATCAGGTGAAATATCATGCTCCGGGAAAATTTGTACCCGATACAGGAGAATTATTGCCGTCGAGTTCTGAAGGTTTGCCTTTGAAATATCAAGATGTCTTCGGTTTAACATTAGTAGAGTTAGCCGAAAAGAACGAGAAAATAATAGGGATTACCCCGCAATGCCAACGGGAAGCTCCTTAAAATATATGATGGAAGCTTTTCCGGAAAGAGCTTTCGATGTTGGTATCGCCGAGCAGCATGCGGTTACATTGGCCGCAGGAATGGCAACTCAGGGATTTGTGGTGTATTGTGCAATTTATTCTACTTTTTTACAACGCGCATACGATCAGTTAATACATGATGTGGCGATACAAAATCTCCCGGTGATCTTTTGCTTGGATAGATCTGGTTTGGTGGGAGAAGATGGTGCCACACATCATGGGGTTTTCGATATCGCTTATTTAAGATGTATTCCCAATCTAATAATCGCGGCTCCTAGAGATGAGGTGGAATTACGCAATTTATTGTACACCGCTCAAATAGATCTTAAAAATCCTATGGCTATTCGCTACCCACGTGGAAGAGGGGTTCGATTAGATTGGAAACAGAAATTTAAAAAGCTGGAAATAGGAAAGGGTGAATTGCTATCTGAAGGTACAGATCTGGCCATTTTAAGCGTGGGAAGTATTGCTGAAAATGTCAAGTTAGCAGTAAATTCAATAGAAGAAAAAGACAAGGTTGCTCATTACGATGCCGGTTTTGTAAAACCTTTAGATAAGGTAATGCTTCACGAAATTTTTTCCAAATTCAAGCAAATTATTACTGTTGAAGAAGGAGTGATTTCTGGCGGATTTGGAAATGCAATTCTAGAATTTGCTGCTAAACACAACTATACAAATCAGATAAAATGTTTGGGAGTTCCAGATCAATTTATAGAGCAAGGAAGTATGGCTCAATTATATGAAATTGTAGAATTGGACGTTAAAAGTATAGCGATTACCATTAAGAGTCTTTTACATAAATAGTTTACCCGTTATAAATGAAGTTGAAGTTTACCCCAATCTTGCCTTTTTTACTAGTTTTAATTTCCTCTGTTTCAAGCTCCTTTGCTAGTCTTTTGCCTAAAACAATATTAGATACTACTTCTTCTGATAGCATAAAAAATGATTCTATTAAAAAAGAAGATCAAAATCTTGTGATGCAATGGTCTGAGAAGAATTCTATTGGAGTTAACTTAAGCGAAGTTGCTTTCGTGAACTGGAATGCGGGTGGGAATAATTCGGTTTCAGCTTTGTTCTATGGAAATTTTGAACGAAAGTTTAAAAAGGAATTACTGCTTTGGAAAACTTCAGCAACCATAAGATATGGTCTTAATGCTCAGGACGGAAGAAAAGTTAGAAAAACAGATGATGAGATCTCGTTAAATTCAACTTATGGATATCGAAAAGATTCAACTTCTAATTTCAGGTATTCTGCAAAATTCAATTTTAAAACCCAATTTGCTAATGGTTATAGATATCCCCAAAGAGATAAGTCTATTTCCAGTTTTATGGCGCCTGGATATGTGTTTTTAGGAGTTGGTGCCGAATATACTGCGCCTAATGAAGATCTCACCGTGTACTTATCTCCTTTAACTGATAAGTCTACTTTTGTTTTAGACCAACGATTAGCGAATGAAGGGATGTTTGGAGTTACACCAGCCGTCCGGGATAGCATTGGGAATATTATTACTGAAGGGGAAAATGTGCGAACAGAAGTTGGGATTTTATTAACCAGCAGTTTTAGTAAAGAGGTGTTTACGAATGTAAATCTGGATAATCAGGTGAGTTTTTATACAGATTACCTCAATAAATTCGGGAATATTGATGTAGACTGGGAATTGAAACTGAATTTGGTAGTCAACGAATTTATTAAAGCTAACATTGGCTCGCATTTAATTTATGATGACGATGTTAAATTTAAGGAAGATACCAACGATGATGGCACTCTGGAAACCCTCGGGCCAAAAATACAGTTTAAACAAATGCTTGGAGTGGGCGTAATGTATGAGTTTTAATTATTCGTTTTCTTGGCTAGCGATAAGAGCTTGATGGGCTATTGGAAAGTTACAAGAATTGGCTATAAAACACATTTTATTCGCTTCAACATGAAGCTCATGAGCCCTTTTAATATTGCTCATTTTAGCTATTGTAATTTCCGGATTTAAAATCACTTTTTTAAATCTTCCGCTACCATTTTTTAGTTCTTCCATAGTTCCGGTGGCCTTATCTATATAACTTACCACTACAATATTGTTAACAGCACATAAATGTAAATACCATAACATGTGGCAGGAAGAAATAGATGAAAGCAATAATTCTTCCGGATTATACCTGATTTTATCTCCTAAAAAGGAAGGATCGGAAGAGCCATCGATTGGCGAGGATTTATTTTCACCAAAAATAACATGATCCCTTGTAAAAGCTCTGTAATCTAGGGTTCCCTTTCCAAGGCTTCCTGTCCACTCTACTTTTATCTCGTAATTATGAAGCTTCATTTATAATTTCAAAATTAGATGCTATTTCCTTTATATTTATTAAATGATGCAACCGTAATTCCATCGGTTAAGGAGGCGGTATGAGTGCAGAGTTGCATTAAAGTTTCGTAAACAGATTGATCATCTTGAATCTTTAATTTTGGAACGGATTTTCTAACCAGGTTATTAAAATTGGAGTCATCCAATGCAATAGATTCTGGCAAAAAGGCTCCTGTATAGGTGTCTAAAAGGTGCGATAACATCTTGTAACCAGCAATCTCTTTATTTATAACGTCTTCACTTTGGTAAATTTTTTCTACTGAAATTTTAATGATGTCCTTTATCTGGGCCTCATAACTGCTTTTATCAAACAGCGCTTCATGAAATTCTCCTTTTAGAATTGCTTCCTCATTTTCCAGGAAAATAGCTACTGCTTCAGTGATTAGTGTATTAATTGCCAAAGCTCTCAAATAACTCAATCGATCTGCTGTACTGGTAAGCGAATTATATTTTGAGGTGTTTATGCTATTCTTTACCAACTTTATAAGATATTCTAAGGCGTATTCCTCATCTATTAAACCAAGATTGATACCGTCTTCAAAATCGATGATGGTGTAGCAAATATCATCTGCTGCCTCTACTAAGAAAGCAAGGGGATGACGGGAAAAAGCAGTAAACTCTCCATTTCTTACATTTTTGAGACCTAATTCATCGGCGATATCTTCGAATATTTCTTTTTCTGTTTGAAAAACACCAAATTTCTTATCTCCTATATTTTTTGTGGGTTTATGCGGAAGGGATTCTTTTGGATATTTTATAAAAGCACCTAAAGTAGCATACGATAAACGGAGTCCACCTTCTATTCCCGGCCTGTTTTCTGTTAGAATTCTGAAGCCATTTGCATTTCCTTCAAATTTTATAAGATCCTGATATTGGTTGTCGGTAAGTTGCTCCTTAAAACGCTTTCCGTTACCAAGGCTGAAATATTCTCCAATCGCTTTTTCTCCGGAATGTCCAAAAGGAGGATTTCCAATATCATGTGCCAAGGCCGCAGCAGCTACAATAGCTCCAAAATCGTTCATCCTATAACCGTGGGTTTCTTTTAATTGTGGGTGCTTTTCCAAAATTTTTTGCCCTGCGAGTCTTCCTAAGGACCTACCAACTACAGATACTTCCAAACTATGAGTTAATCGAGTATGTACGAAATCTGTTTTGGACAATGGGATTACCTGTGTTTTATCCTGCAGACTTCTAAAGGCTGAAGAGAAGATAATTCTATCGTAATCTACCTCAAACCTAGGCGGGTTTCATCTTGTTCTTTGCGTAATCTTTTATTCGTATCTCCATATCTCTTTAAGGAAAGGAGTTGTTCCCAATTCATCATTTTTGGCTAATTTTTATAAAAAAGGAGCTTTTACAGCTCCTTAATTCCAAATTTAAGTTATTTAATATTAAGCAGCTGTTGACCAATATTTTTTAACTTCTTTACAAATATTCTTTATTCTCAATAAATATGGCTTAGCATTGATAGGAGCCGAAACAATTCTTTCACCAAATACATCTACTGAAAAACACAAGTCAGGTAAAACCTTTAATTCGTATTTATTTGATAAACTTATGCAATATTGATGTATTAATGTGGAAACGGTTAAAGATTGCTTAAGATCAAAAACATTGTTTTTAGATAAATGAAGTTTTATAGCTCCAATATAAGTTTCGCCATTGAGAACAATTTTAAATATCACATCTGGAGAAACAACAATTTCAACATTATCTATAATTACAGATTTAATTTCTTTCTCTTTAATAACTTCATATTGATGATTTTTGAGAATTGTTGGTAATTTAATAGATATAAAATGGTCTAACGCTTCAATTGAAACCATTTTATTCTGAAGTTGCTGTGGTTTACTTGTGATTTTATTCTTTAGTCGGTCTATACCGTCTAAAAGAGGTTGAGAATCACCGTTTTGTTTTAAGCTTTTTTTGATACTTGCTCTAGGTGTTTGATACCATCCAACCCTAAGTGGACTGGGATTTTTCTGATCCTTAATAATTCTAAGTTTTTTTGCTTCTGAACTAAGTTCGAAATCCACAAATGGATTTATTGAAATTTTTATAGCCATAATTATATATTTCTGTTATCAACAAATAAATTTGATTGTTGATAAATTAATTTTATCTCTAGACGCTCACTATGAGAGCCTTTAAAAGAGAAATTATTTTGGTTTGAAATATTTAACTTGGTGAGAAGATTCTAATTTTGTACGTTTGAAAAATACAAAATAGGAGATGAGGTAATCTCAACTTCGATGAAGTCATAAAAATTATTACTGGGGCTCAATCCGTAAAATTTGACTTTCAATTATACCAAGAAGGGATATTTCATATGTCCCTTTTTTTTGTTTTTATACCTTTCTTAAGTTTTTAATTATTATTCTTAAATATCAACGGGAAGATTTAGTTCTCCCCGTTGAAGTGTAACTATATAAAAGTTGGAGTAAAAATTTAAAATTTAAGATCCACACATCAGGCAATCATCACCTTCTGCTTCTTTGGCTTGGGCGATTAATGCTTTTAGCTCGTCTGGAGAAAGTGCATCTCCTTCTACAGCTACCTGTACCGGTTGTGGTTCTACTTGGGTTGCTGCTTGAACTGGAGCAACCACTTCATCCGGTTGTGCCATTTCTGCATACGATTCTAATACCGGTTCCTTTTTAGTTTCCTTTTTCAAAGTAAACTTAATAGCATCTACGGCACTCTTAGTTCTTAGGTAATACATTCCGGTTTTAAGTCCGCTCTTCCATGCGTAAAAGTGCATTGAGGTTAACTTACTGTTGTTTGCATTTTCCATAAACAGGTTCAGCGATTGTGACTGATCTATGAAATATCCACGTTGTCTGGACATATCTATAATGTCCTTCATGCTTAATTCCCAAACGGTTTTATACAACTCCTTAAGGTCTTGCGGAATAATGTCTATTCCTTGTACAGATCCATTGGCACGTAAAATGGCATTTTTCACATCTTCTGTCCATAAGTTACGCTCTACAAGATCTTCTAATAGGTGCTTGTTTACTACTATAAATTCTCCTGAAAGTACTCTTCTAGTATAGATGTTAGAAGTATAAGGCTCGAAAGCTTCGTTATTTCCAAGAATCTGAGAAGTAGATGCTGTAGGCATTGGCGCCATTAAAAGGGAGTTTCTTACTCCATTTTTCATTACTTGCTTACGCAGTTTTGCCCAATCCCAACGGCCGCTAAGATCTTCATCTTTAATTCCCCACATGTTGTACTGGAATTCTCCTTTACTCATTGGAGATCCTTCGTAAGAAGAGTAAGGCCCTTCTTCAATTGCAAGTTCCATAGAAGCGGTAACCGAAGCAAAATAAAGAGTTTCAAATATTTCCTGATTTAAGGCCTTTGCCTCGTCACTGGTAAATGGCATTCTCAATTTAATAAAAGCATCTGCCAGGCCTTGTACACCCAATCCAACCGGACGGTGACGTACATTAGAGTTCTCTGCTTCTTTAACAGGATAGTAGTTTCTATCTATGACCTTGTTTAAGTTCTTGATCACTCGTTTTGTGATCTTATAAAGTTCTTTATGATCGAATTCATTGCCTTTAATAAACATTGGCAAAGCGATGGAAGCTAGATTACATACCGCAACTTCATCTGGGCTGGTATATTCCATGATCTCTGTACAGAGGTTGGAAGATCTAATAGTTCCAAGGTTTTTTTGATTGGATTTCCTGTTTGCTGCATCTTTATACAACATATAAGGAGTCCCTGTTTCTATTTGAGATTCTAGGATTTTCTCCCACAACTCACGAGCTTTGATAGATTTTCTACCTTTTCCTTCTTCTTCGTATTTATGATACAAGGCTTCAAACTCTTCTCCGTGAATATCAAAAAGTCCTGGGCACTCGTTAGGACACATTAGGGTCCAGTTTTCATCTTTTTCTACACGTTGCATGAAAAGATCCGGAATCCACATGGCATAAAAAAGATCTCTTGCACGCATTTCTTCTTTTCCGTGATTCTTTTTAAGATCTAAGAAATCGAAGATATCTGCATGCCATGGCTCTACATACATCGCAAAGGAACCTTTACGTTTTCCTCCACCTTGATCTACATATCTTGCAGTATCGTTAAATACTCTAAGCATCGGTACAATCCCATTGGAAGTTCCATTAGTTCCGGAAATATAAGATCCGGTAGCACGAACATTGTGAATAGACAATCCAATTCCCCCGGCAGACTGTGAAATCTTAGCGGTTTGTTTTAAGGTGTCGTAAATACCATCTATACTATCATCCTTCATCGTAAGTAAGAAGCAAGAAGACATTTGTGGCTTTGGAGTTCCAGAATTGAACAGAGTAGGCGTTGCGTGCGTAAAGAATTTCTTAGACATTAAGTCGTAAGTTTCAATAGCTGCTGCAATATCATCTATATGGATTCCAATAGACACACGCATTAACATATGTTGTGGGCGCTCCGCTATTTTTCCATTCAATTTTAAAAGATAAGAACGCTCTAGAGTTTTAAATCCGAAGTAATCGTAATTAAAATCTCGGTTATAGATAATAGTAGAATCTAGTAATTCTTTATTTTCCTGAATCACTTTTTGTACTTCATCTGCTAAAAGCGGTGCTTTTTTACCGGTTCTAGGGTTTACATATTCATGAAGATCTGTCATCACTTCAGAAAATGTTTTCTTGGTGTTTTTGTGTAGGTTAGAGACTGAAATTCTAGCCGCAAGTTTGGCGTAATCCGGGTGGGAAGTGGTCATTGTTGCAGAAACCTCTGCAGCCAAATTATCTAGTTCACTCGTTGTAACACCATCATATAAACCTTCAATAACACGCATGGCAACCTTAAGCGGGTCCACCAATTCATTTAAACCATAGCAAAGTTTTCTAATTCTGGCTGTAATTTTGTCGAACATAACGGGCTCCTTATGGCCGTCTCTTTTTAGTACATACATGGGCTTATGGTTTTAAAGGGCTTGTCTCTTATGAAGATTCATAGGATACAAACAGAAATTTATATAGTAACCGAAAAGTGGAAATCGAGAAGTAGGGGTTCTCAAATTCAGTTATTCGAATATTTTACGGGTTTAGTAAACATTAAATACAACCGTGTTGGGGGGCACGATCGTATCTAATAAACGCTTAGTTAAAAGTCGGCGTCAAAACTTATTTTATCGGTGTCTTTATCTTTGTTCATCACACCTGCTTTTTGATATTCTCCTACACGCTTTTCAAAGAAGTTTGTTTTCCCTTGCAGGTTAATCATATCCATAAAGTCAAACGGATTTGCACTGCCATATTCTTTTTCACATCCAAATTCTACCAACAATCTGTCGGTAACAAATTCCAGATATTCTGTCATTAATTTGGCATTCATACCAATAAGACTGGCAGGTAAAGATTCTGTAATAAACTCACGCTCAATGGTTAATGCATCGGTAAGTATTTGGTGAATACGTTCTTTAGGCACCTTATTAATAATGTGATTTTGGTGTAAATGCACTGCAAAGTCACAGTGTACACCTTCGTCACGAGATATTAGTTCGTTAGAGAAAGTTAATCCAGGCATTAAACCACGTTTCTTTAACCAGAAGATAGAACAGAATGCACCGGAGAAGAAAATTCCTTCTACTGCCGCAAATGCGATTAATCTTTCAGCAAAAGAATCAGATTCTATCCACTGTAAGGCCCAATCTGCTTTTTTCTTGATCGCCGGGAAATGCTCAATCGCTTGAAATAACTGATTTTTTTCTTTCTCATCTTTTACATACGTGTCTATAAGAAGAGAGTATGTTTCAGAATGGATATTCTCCATCATGATTTGAAAACCGTAAAAGAACTTCGCCTCTGCATATTGAACCTCATTTACGAAATTCTCAGCAAGGTTTTCATTTACAATTCCATCTGAAGCAGCAAAAAATGCTAGGATATGTTTTATGAAATAACGCTCATCTGCGTTCAACTTGTTATTCCAGTCTGAAAGATCCTGATGAAGATCGATCTCTTCAGCAGTCCAGAAGCTGGCTTCCATTTTTTTATACCAATCCCAAATGTCGTGATGTTTAATTGGAAAGATTACAAAACGATCTTTGTTCTCTTGTAAAATGGGTTCAAGTTGTGCCATAGACTAGTGGTTTTTTTGTTGTGATCTAAACGTGAAATTCGCGTTCTAACAAATATTGAAAAATCTATTAGATTTTGAAAGAAAATGAAACAAACGTTTTCAACAAAGTTTTTAACAGATGGTGGATTTTGTATTCTTAAAGAAAAGTGAATACTGGCAGTTAAGTAGTTGTCGTACAGCTTATTATGTAGTATAGATAAAAAACGATGGATACGGGTGTTTTGGCCATAATCCCTTTAAAACAAACCGATACAAGCGGGTTTTAAAGCTATTAACAATTGGTGTTTTTTGCATGTATTTTTAACAAATGTAAAATCAAGAAACTATTAAAATAAATGCACAAATCTTTGAGGCTGTAATTAGGGAAGAATTTAGAATGAAAAAACGGAATGATTTTTTTAAATGCCAAGTATCTCTGGTAGATTGTAGGGAACCCAGTTCTTTTAGAACTGATCAAAAAAATCAAAGTCCGTTTTAAATTAATGCTGTTATATATTAAATAAAAGGGGAGACGGGAGGATACTAAAACATGCAGGGTAGTATTACATTATAAATGTACAATAGTAATTATAATCATTTATTATAATTAACGAATAATTAGCATATTATCAAGGAGTTAGCTGTTATTGTAGTATTTGATTTACTTTAATGCCATATCTTTATCTTTAATGCTGAATTCTTTCAGCATTTTATGTTTGGAAGGATTTGGAATTTCTGCAATAAACGCATAATGTCCCTTCTGCAAATTCACCGAAAAATACCCGGAATTTCCCGCTGGCATATCCTGAACACCACCTAAAAATTCAAAACCTTCAGGTATTGGAGAAATAAGACCTTTAGGATCTAACCAGTTAATCCATTTTTCTAAGGATTCAAGGCTGGCACCATCTGCTAATTTTACCAAATTCACATCATGTCCAACAAAATTTGGATACACAACCTGATCTTTAAAATTCACTTTAAAAGTATGTCTTCCTGCTTCCAAGTCATCTTTAAATTCAATTCCATTTGCACTCGAAATTGTTATTTCTGAAGTTGGGGTAGGAGGCTCTTTTTCATTCTTTTCAGAGGTTACATTTAATTCGGTTACCATGCCTAAAAAGGAGTGAAACATGCCATTATTCATCTTTACATAACATTCTACAATGTAGGTTCCCGGCTCTAAATTAACTGTAGTTTGTGCGATTTTTCCGGGAGCTATCAATCCTGTTCCGCCCATAAGGATTACTTCTTGAAACCAATCCGGGAGATTTCCGAATGTTGCCATTCCGGCTTGTTGCTTTCCGGAATTAATTGAATCCATTGCACTTTGGAATACGGGTAATATTTCCTTTTTGGCATCGGAAATAGTTTTTCCTTCGGGATACTTTTCTAAAAGCAGGAAATGCGTGTCTGCAGATTGATTTCGGTATTTAAAAGTGGTCCAACCGGAAGGGATAGATTTTACCATCTGAAAGTCCATATTGTTTGTAACAACCTCTACAATTCCAGGCTCAGATTTTTCTGTTTTCGGTTTCTCTTCAGATAAAACGATAGACTCTTCCTCAGGCTTTTTGTCTTTACAACTAATTAAAATTAATACACCTAGGAAGGCTATTGTAGCAAATAATTTCGTCAAAAAATAGTGTGATCTTTTCATGATTACAGGTATTAGAATGGTTAGTTTTAAATTGTAATAATCTAAAAATTAGGATATTACACTAATTTAGTCATTCTAACTATATTCAAGAAAATCTAAGTCGAGCTTTTATAGGAATTATTTTTTAAGCTTTAGGATTTATGAGAAAATCTTAATAAGAAAAGAATTGAGATGAGTAAATTTTAAACTAAAAATCACAGATTTGGCTGAAGAGAAATATTGAAAATCGATGCTGCTAAAGGGGAAATATATTTAGGAATTTTAAAATTTTTAAAGAATTCTTCTGAAGAATAGCAAAGCTATTTATTTAGATTTTCAGCAACCTTTTCTAATTCTCCGTACCATTCTTCACCAAACTTTCTAACTAAAGCTTGTTTTACAAATTTGTAGACAGGGACTTGAAGTTCTTTTCCAAGAGTACATGCATCATCACAAATATGCCAATGGTGATAATTCACTGCGGCAAATTCTGAATAATCCTGAACACGTACCGGATATAAATGACAAGAAACAGGTTTTTTCCAATCGATTTCTCCTTGGTTATAGGCCTCTTCAATTCCGCACAAGGCAGTTCCTCTATTGTCAAAAGTTACATAGGCACAATCTGCGCCATTTATAAGGGGTGTTTCTAGCTCGCCATCTTCGGTAGTGATAGAGGTACCTTGAGCCTCTATAGCCTCAATCCCTTCTTTGCGAAGAAATGGTTTCACTTTTGGATAAATTTCCTTAAGAATTTCTGTTTCTTTAGCATCTAAGGGTGCTCCTGCATCGCCATCTATACAGCAAGCTCCTTTACAAGCCGCTAGATTGCACACAAAATCCTTTTGGATTATATCTTCAGAAACGATGGTTTTACCTATTTGAAACATAGCCGCAAAGATATTATATAAACTGAATTTATGGTCGCTTTGGTTCGGCTTTTTTGAAGACTTGTGTTTTTATAAATTTCCTCTGAAATTTATTTTCATTCTGTATTTTAAGCGTAATTTTGCGGCCATTTTAATGCGTATTGTTATGAAGTTTGATATCAGAGAAATTGGTACTGCCAGCATGATTTTATTTGCTGTAATAGATATTATTGGTAGCATTCCAATTATTATAGATCTAAAGAAAAAAGCCGGAAAAATTCAGAGTGAAAAGGCTTCTATTGTCGCGGGTATTTTAATGGTGATGTTTCTTTTTGTTGGAGCAGAGATCTTAAATCTTATAGGAATAGATGTAAATTCTTTTGCTGTTGCAGGTTCTTTTATCTTGTTTTTTCTGGCATTAGAAATGATTTTAGGAATTACACTTTATAAAGATGAGACACCGGAAACATCAGCGGTAGTTCCTTTGGCGTTTCCTCTTATTGCCGGTGCCGGGACTATGACCACCTTGTTGTCCCTGAGGTCTGAATATGATACCGTGAACATTATTATCGCCATAATAATCAATATCATCTTTGTTTACCTGGTGCTTAAATCTTCGGGTAAAATCGAGCGTTTTTTAGGAAAGCAAGGAATTAATGTGATTCGAAAAATATTTGGTGTAATTTTATTAGCAATTGCAGTAAAATTATTTGCCGCTAACATTCAGAATTTATTTAAATGAGAATATTCATCTACATACTAATTGCACTTTCTGTAATTGTTATTGCTTATAACGTAACAGTATTAAATTTTGACGATCTTCTAGGTGAGGATAGCGCAATTGCACTTATAGGAATTATATGTGCAGCCTGTGTGATTGTTTTGCTTTCAATTTTATTGACCTCTAAAGCAATTGATCGAAAATTTAAGGGGAAGAAATAATCAAGGATAGAAATTTCTCTAAAGCGTGCTTTTGAGAGGCTGATTTGTATGAAAATAGCTACAAGTCTATTTTGGGTGTAGGAATAAACTTTCAATCATTATGTTATAGGCTTTGGAATTTATTTATAATTCTTTCGTTAAGTTAACCCCTTGATTTTGTGCATCCTAAAATTCCATTAGATCTAACCGTTCATCTATAAAAAGCACCGATTTTCTGTTTACGGATATAAGACTTAATAGTAATAAGCCTAAATCAATACAACTGATTATCAGCTATTTAAATTCTTGGTTTTGATTGTCTCCAGATTTCAGATAATTTTTAAATCGAAATTTAATAATGAAGTCGGCAGGTTTTATAGAAACTAAAATAAAGTGAAGTATGTTACTACTGTAACAGGAATTGAAGCTATCATTAAGATAATAAATACACGATGCAGTTTTCTATATAGTAGCGCTCTTTTGAGTTTTAATTTGAATTGATAGTCTGCAGAAGAATCTATTTGATCTTTAATTGCTCCTAAAGAAACATTTGAAGAATCTACTAAAATTTCTTTTTGTAAGAATAGTAGCGCACTGTTATCCAATAGGCGGAAGCTCACTGCCACAATGTAAAAGAACAAGGGAGAAAGTAAAAGGAAAATGGCTGTATAGTCGTTGTAAGCATCCACTGTAACTACGAATATACTAGTTTGTTAAAGATAATTCAATCACTTTATCAATAATTCGGTCATTTTCATTAATTATCCGTTGAAATTCATTCGTTCCAAAAAGTTGCTCTGCCATAACTGCTTTTATATATTTTTTCAGAAGTGGTTGATATGTATCAACCTTCATTGGTACATTCTGACTTTTCATATACGCTAAAAAGTTCTCTACGGTTTTATCTGTTACAACTTCGCTGGTATAAAATTCTTTCCAAGAAAGATTATTGTAAAACGATCTATTTTTCTCAAGTTCTTCAAATACAAATCGGCTAAAAAGACCAAGCCTAAGAACGTAGGTGATATTTTCTCGTTCCATATTGGTGTCTTTGGCCACGAAGATATCGGGAATTATTCCGCCACCGCCATATACTATTTTTCCTCCCGGAGTTTCATAACGTAGAGAATCTGCAACATGAATGCTATCTCCATTTGTCATTTCTCCATTTTTATATCTTAGAATATAGTCGTTGAAATATGCTTCATTTCCCATCTCATAAGATTTCTGGATCGACCTTCCTGTTGGGGTGTAATATCTAGCAATCGTTAATCTTACTGCACTTCCATCTCCTAGTTCCATTTCTCGTTGTACTAAACCTTTCCCGTAAGAACGTCTTCCAACGATAGTTCCGCGGTCGTTATCCTGAAATGCACCTGCAACAATTTCACTTGCTGAAGCGGAATTTTCATTAATAAGCACAAAAAGTTTATTCTTCTCGAAAGCTCCTTTTTTATTGGAAAAAGTTTCTTCTATAGCGCCTTTCTTATTTTTTGTAAATAAAATAAGCTGTCCATCCTCTAAAAATTCATCAACTATATTGATGGCTTCAGAAAGATAACCTCCCGGGTTATCCCTTAGATCTATCACAATTTGGGTAGCTCCTTCAGCTTTTAATTTAATAAGACTCGATTTGAATTCTTTATAGGTTGTTTCAGAAAAACGATTCACTTTTATGTATCCAAGATCTAAATTCAGCATATAAGCGGCATCTACACTTTTTAATGGAACTTTAGAGCGCTTCACATTAAATTTCAGCAATTTATTAAGGCCTTTACGCAGAACTGTTAGTGTAACCTTAGAATCTTCTACGCCTTTGAGTTGCGCAATTATAGAGTCGTTGCTAATTTGCTTGTTAAAAAGTTGCTTGTCGTTGGCATAAAGGATTCTATCTCCACCCTTAATTCCCAATTTTTCACTAGGTCCGCCAGTCATAGCCTGAATTACAACAATGGTGTCTTGCACATTGTAAAAACTTACGCCAATACCCACAAAATCCCCTTGCATATTTTCGGTCACCCCGGCGTATTCATTTTTAGGGATATATACCGAGTGTGGATCCAGATTTTCCAAGATCCTATTTACCGTAACATCTACAATGCTGTCTGTATTTACATCATCTACATATTCGTAGTCTATATAATCTATAAGCCTATTGAGCTTTTCTTTCTTGGCATTAGAAGAAAATAGCCCTTTTTGATCTGGGGTAAAATCTAGCTTGGAGCCAAGCAGAACTCCTGCGGCACAGGCTAATCCCAGCAATAATGGGAGGTATATTTTGTATTTTTTCTTCAACTGTTCAATTCTGTTACTTGGTTTAATTCTATGCCGGCTTTTTCTAAAAAGTCTAAGCCGGTGTTGTCTTTATATCCAATCTCGTATACAATTCGCGTAATACCCGCTTGATGAATTAATTTACTACATTCCTTGCAGGGGGACATGGTGATGTAAAGTGTTGCACCCTGGCAAGATTGTGTAGACGAAGCAACTTTTAAAATAGCATTCGCTTCAGCATGTAACACATACCACTTGGTGTAGCTTCATCATCTTCGCAATAATTTTCAAAGCCTGTTGGCGTGCCGTTATATCCGTCGGAAATTATCATTCTATCTTTCACAATAAGCGCACCAACTTGTTTTCGTTTGCAATGTGAAAGTTTCCCCCATTCATTTGCTATTCTTAAATAAGCTTTATCAAATTTTAACTGCTTTTCTTTCTGCATATTTTTAAATCAATTCCTTCTGAATATAGTAGTTAGGCTTTAAAACAATAAGCTTACTAAAATATTGTAAGACACGGGTTAAAACAATTTATTGTCGTTAAATTTTCACCAAACGGCCTCTATTGTTTCTTTTAAAATAGGCAATAAAATACCAATTACAATTGCTGAAATTACTAAAATCCAATCTCTTCTAGTTACACGAAATAATTTTTGAAGTATAAACGATACAATTAATACCGAGATGACAACAATAATTTGAGCTGCTTCAATTCCCAATGCGAATTCTATAAGTGGTAAAAACTTGTTGGAAGAATCGGGGGAAATCATCTTAAAATATCTCGAAAACCCCAATCCGTGTATAATTCCGAAGAAAGCCGTGCTTAGGTATAGAATATTAATATTTTTTTGATGTTCTTTCTTTTTTGCCGACAGGATATTATAAAATGCGGTAAACAGAATAGTTAAAGCAATTAATAATTCTACCCAAGAGGCATTTACTTTTACCACATCGTACACTGCCAAAAATAAAGATACGGTATGCCCAAGGGTGAAAATGCTTACTAACCATAACACTCGTTTCCAGCTACTAAATGAGTATGCTGCTACCAAAACAATAATAAACAAAACATGATCGTATGCTGACCAATCTAATACATGTTCCAGGCCTAACCTAAAATACAACCAAAATTCAGACATAGTGTGGGGGGTGCTAAAGCTCGAAAATACAATTAATTATAAAGCTGGCAAAAATATGATTTTATAGGTTTTAGCGTTGAAATATCTCTTTTAAATAATGAGTATTTTGATCCAATTATGGATTTTAAATTAAAATTTAATTTGGCTTAAAAGAGGTTTTATAAATTTTGCTTTGTCCATTTTCTAAATTGTTAAGGGCTTTTTTAAATTCATCTAAACTGTTGAAGTCTCTTGGCTGGATAGCGCTTCTTTTACTGGTAAAGTAAAGCGTATTCGTTTCAAAATCGATAAATGGACAGTAATCCATTTTATCTGAATTAATACTTGCTCCCAAATTTCTGGAGCGTTCCCAGTCCCCATTTTTTAATTTATTACTTATATATAGATCTCCGCTTCCAACACCATCTTCACGATTATAGCCGCTAAAAATCAAAAAATCTTCCTTTGGAGAGATAATGGCGTTAAATTCGTACCCATCTGAATTTATGGAATCACTTAAAGAGACGGGAGTTTGGTACGCACCGGAATTCCATTCGCTCAGATAAATGTCATCTTTCCCTTTGCTATTTGGACGATCACTGGTGAAATATAAATTCCCATTTTCTGAAACAGAAGGATAAAACTCATTAAATTCAGAATTAATAGGGGTGTTTATATTAATAGGATCAGACCAATTATCATTCTTATTTTTGCGTTCCAAATACCAGATATCAAAATCTTTTTTGACTTCTGAAGAGTCCTTTGTAGGTCTATTCGAAGCAAAGTATAATTTCAATCCATCCGGAGCTAAAAATGGCTCTAGATCTTTAAACTTCCCGGAAGACGTTATTAATTGCTTTTTAATCCAAGAATCCTCAGTTTTGATTGCCTGAACAATGATTGAAATTTCTTCTAAAATACTTTGAGCGGTAAAATAAACTTCTGTCCCATCTGAATTCATGCTGAAATCTCGAACGTTTTGAAATTCAGAAAACAAGTTTGTAAATGCAGGCTCCACTTGCTTTTTAGATTGTCCGGAAACATTAAATGTTATTATAATACAGAAGGTTACTGAGAGTACTTTATATAACATATTATTTTTTTGATTTATAAATTCCTTCAAATGCTACAGAAAGAGATTCGCCGTTATTATTTAAAACTTCCCAAAGCTGAGTGACACTACCATCTTCGTTTTTTGTCCAGGTGATCTGATTGTAATAATTACCTTTTTTACTTTCAATTAACTCACTTTTTAAGATCATTTTATTTGGAGCTGCTCGCCCTTTTAAAATAAGATTGTTCCCGGAATTTGAGATCCACACTTGATTCCAGGTAGAATCTGCAGCGTTGTAATAATTATAGCTTCTTCCGCTGCCGCCAGTTGCGCCTTTCCAGTTTTCGCTTACTATACATTCACTTTCCAGTTTTTCTATTTTGTTTTCGCCTACTTTTTTCCCTGAGGTATCATATACATCCCAATCTCCCACCCAGAAGTCAAATTGCTGATGGTTGGGTGTGCAACAATTACATTCAGTTTGAGCTTGACCCAATAATGTGCAGAGAAATAATGCTAATGTTATTAATAGTGTTTGCATGATTTAAAAGTTTTCCTGAAAGTACTCAATTTTGAAAACCCATTCCAAAGAATGATTTCAACAACCCGGATTTTGAAGTTAAGGCTATAAAATGTTCGATGTTCTTTCAAATACTTGAATTACAACTAAAATATTTAAACTTCTATATTTATAAAGACTAAATATCATTACTAAGAGCTTCAATACGGTCCTTTTGCGCATTTTTAAAGTAGTTATTCCTGAATATTTAGAACCTTATTTGCGAGAAAAGAGTTAATTAAGATTGACAGATGCTAATCTCTCTTCCACGTTATTTTTACGGCAGAGATCTTTGGCAATTCTAGTCTAGTTTCTTTTATGATTTTAAAGTCATTTTTTAAATAAAATTTCAAAGGCGATTTATAGATAGAGTTATCATTTTTGGAATAATCTGAGTGATCTATCACCCAAGCATTTAAAATTTCGTGTCTTTTTTTTAGCCTTGTTTATTAAGCGAGTACCTATACCTTTTCCTTGAATCGAAGTGTCAAGGATCATAGCAAACCAAACTTCGTTCTCTCTTTTAAAATCTGAATACCAACCCAAAATAGCATGGCGGTCATCTTTTACTAAAACGTGACGCAAGTTTTCTAAGCCTGTGAGGTAATTATTAAATTCTTTTACAGTAGAATAGCGCAAGTTTTTTGGATATTCTTGATTCCAAAGCTTTAAAACGGCTTGTTTCTCTTCTGGTTCTAAAAAAGAAGTACGAGTTAAAATCATAGATCACAAAAATTATAAATTTCTTATCGAACGGAAGGGATTTACATGCATTTAAAAAAAATAAAATGGACTGTCTTGTCCTGAAATATGGCTACAGGTTAAAATTGATTTTACGCTGTTAATTTATATACCATATTTGGTGTTTGATAGTCTAAAGATAAATGTAATCTTATTTCATTATATAATTTAATGGCATTTTTTTGCTGCTCTTTTAGCGTGTTCCTTGTTTGTAAAGACCTGATCGAGATAGAATTCATCTTTGAGGATCCCATTTACACGTTCCGCCATGGCATTTTCGTAGCAATGGTTTTCTTCTGTCATACTGATGCCTATCTTTTTTCTTTTGAGGATTTGTGTATACACATTGCTGCAATACTGTATTCCTCTGTCTGAATGATGTATGAGCCTTTGATGTCTTTGACTTGGTAAACGGCTTTATTAAGTGCTCTTACGCATCCTTTAAGCTCCAGGCTATCACTGAGGTCATAACCCACAATCTTTCTTGAATGCATATCTGTAATGAGTGCTAGATAACAAAATCCTTTTACGGTTCTGATATAGGTAATGTCCGATACCCATACTTGGTTAGGCCTGTTCACTTTTAGATTCTTTATACTGTTGTTGTACTTATAAAACCTATGATATGAATTGGTTGTCCTTGCACTATACTTCTTTCTTAATGTCAACATTTTATGTTCTCTAAGTACCTTGAACAATGTATCTCTACCAATT
>NZ_AJLT01000046.1 GCF_000258765.1 Gillisia marina | reverse complement strand
TTCAAAAATTTCACGCCGGGGAAGAACTACACTTACAAAAAAGAAGTTTTCTACAAGATAGATCTGTTAGGATGTATTTCAGAGATACATAATTGGAATGTTGACTATAACTAATCGAAAAAATTCCTACCAACTAATTGGTCGGTAATCTTTTAAAAATTTCCCACACCAATGCTTTCCGCTATTAATACCATCAAATAAGGGATCCATTACTCTGGCGGCTCCATCTACAATATCTAAAGGAGGTTGAAAATCATCTCGTTCCTGTTTTAGCTTAGCCAAGGCGGCCGGATCTTCATCTGAAACCCAACCGGTATCTACTGCATTCATAAAGATACCATCTTTAGCTAAAGTCCCGGAAGAAGTATGCGTAAGCATATTTAATGCTGCTTTAGCCATATTGGTATGTGGATGCCGATCTTCTTTGAAACCAGGGTAGAATTTCCCTTCCATCGCAGAAACATTAATTATATGTTTCTTCCCGGTGTTATCCTTTTTCATTATTTCCGAAAGCCTATTGCACAACACAAAAGGAGCTACAGAATTTACCAATTGTACTTCGATCATCTCGGTAGTTTCAATTTCACCGAGTTTCAAACGCCAAGAGTTTGTTTTTCTTAGGTCAACCTGTTGCAGATCGGCATCCAATTCACCTTCAGGGAAGACTTCTTTAGCAACCAACGTATTATCAAAACTATATGGAATCTGGGATAATTTTGCTGAAGCCCTCAGTCCAATTCCAGGTTCGGGTCCATGCCATGTAACCGGCATATTGGTGTTGGGAGAAGTTCCTGTTGTTAGCCCCTTTAGCTCCTGTAAACAATTATCATGATCTACCAAAAGATCGCGCGCATATTCTGGGAGGCTAGCAATCGGACGTTCTTCATTTGGCATTAAATGCTGATAAAAGCCGGCAGGGCGACGAACGGTTTGCGCTGCATTGTTAATGAGAATATCCAATCGCTCATATTTTTGCTCTATATAATTACAAAAAATCTCTACACTTGGAATATGCCGTAAATCGAGTCCGTGGATCTTTAAACGGTGTCCCCATTCGGTAAAATCTTCTTCTTTGAAAAATCTTAGCGCAGAATCTACTGGAAAACGCGTGGTCGCAATCACAGTTGCCCCACCACGCAAAAGCATCAAACTAATATGATATCCTATCTTTAAACGGGAACCTGTTATCACTGCTACCTGTCCTTTTACATCGGCATTCTGAAAACGCTTTGCATAATTGAAATCGCCACAGCTGGTACACATGGAATCGTAAAAATGATGCATTCTGGTAAATTCTGTTTTGCAGACGTAGCATTTTCTGGGAGTCTCTAATTCCAGTACTTCCTTATTGACAAGATGTGCCATGGGAAGCAATTTTGGAGCTACAAAAACTGAAGCTTCTCGGGCATTTCTAATCCCTGTTTCTTTACGTGCTGTTTTATCTTTTGCCTCCTGCTTGCGCTTCGCTGCCTTCTTTCCATCTTTCTTTCGGCGGGAAAACTCATCGCGATTGGGTCTGGAAAACATTCCCGCTACTTTCAAAAGTTCCGTTCTTTGTTCTTTAGGAATCTCAAAAATCTCATCTGTATTCTCTACCAATTGTGCCAAAACCGCTATACAGCTTTCAATTTCTGCGGAAGTGATCGCTGATTTTATTACTGTTTCCTTCTTCTCCATAACCTAAATCGCTAAGCTTAATTCAGCAGAAGATAGAGCAAAATGCTACAAAAATTAGTGCTGAGTTTACCAAAGCGCAAATGTAGTTTTTAAATGCTGTGTGGGCGCTATTTATATTGAAGCTTGTATAAATGCATGCAAGCGTCAAATGAATAAAAAAAACCTCCGGATTTTATCCGAAGGTTTGAATGAGCTATTAAAAGGATAGGTACATCCTTTTAGTTAAAATGGCTATTTCCAGAAATCATCTAAAGCATAAAGATCAAATCCGTACTCTTTTCCGGAAATGACTTTTCCATCTTTATACTCGAAGACCATACAGCATTCTTGATCCAGATGCTTTTCATTTCTTTTGGCAGTAAGCGTATGGATAGCTATTACGTGTCCATCTTCGCTTAGCGCAAGCTCTTTCAGATTCGCCCTAAAACTACCTTGCGTTTCTTTTCCTACCTTTTTAAGAAAATCCATAACCGCAACCAAGCCTGTTTTTCTACCAGACATTGAACTTTTTCCCGGTACCATCCAGGTAACATCCTTATGAAAATTTTTGCGAACGGTTTCCAAATCTCCTTCATTAAAAGCATCATAACAGAGTCTTATAGTCTCCGCATTTTTCTCAACCTTTCTCAATACTGTAGTTTCCATTTTAATATAATTTAATTGGTTCAACAATAACGCAAATTAATTATATTAAACTGATTTACAGCATAATAGCAACTGATATTTGACTGTTTTAGTCATTTTTCTTAAACAAACCGGAGATCTGATTGTAATCTAAAAAGTATTGCAATTTTACCGAAAAAACATGATTAATAGGTTTTTCGAATAAGGTATCTATACTCTGAGTGTAAGAATCCCGTGCTGCATTATCGAAATTAAATAACTGATTTCTGTAAAGTGCAGTAACAAAACTTCCGGGTGCAAATTGCCAGGAATAACTAAGATCGAAATTCCAAGTTGTAAAATTGATATCCGGATTATTTGGAATTGTACTTTTAGTATAGCCTGTAGTATTGGTTACGCGACCATTATCTTGCAAACTAAATAATTGATCTTCATAATCTACCGTTCCCCAATAATTTCTAAGAGTAAGAGATAATGTGTTTTTTGGATTAAAGTTATAACTGGCATTAAAGGTTTGCTCGATCTCTACTCTGTCTCGGTCTCCAAAGATCACATCTTCTCCCACCTGAGTAACATAGCCACGATTTCCTAGGTAATGATCACGAGAGAAGAAATAGGATAAGTTAAACTTATCATTAAATCGGAATCTAGGACCAAACCCAAACCAATAATTAAAATAATCACGACCGTCTTCCAAAAGTGTCTCTGCTCCTACATTGGCGCTTAATGCAACTTTTTTATTGTCGTTGGATCGCCACCATCCATTTAGATTCACGCCATTTTCTGTGATAAAAAAGCTTCCTTCTTTTCTAGGCTCAAAATAATCGTATTGTTTTCCTGGACGTAAATTAATATTAAAGCCCATTTCATTCAACTTTTTAGTGCTCCCATTTGCACTTATTCCCATTCCTAAGCCCGTAAAGGTACTTGGATTTGCAAGCCTTGTGTAATTCACATAAAAATTTGCAAAATAACGGTTCCATTTACCAGATGGCTCAAATGTGCGGTAGTTAATATCGATTCCGAAGTCGTTATAATTATTTCTGAACTGCAAACCAAGATCGTTGGGATCGTATTTGGTATCGGCATAGCTGTGATCTATGCTATATCTAAAATTACCATGTGCTTTACGGGCTGCAAAAAATGAACTGAAGCCGGTTTCTATACCAGACTCCAGATTAAGATTACTCATTTTAAGATCTCCACGAACCTGATAGGTATTTCGCTTATTCATGATACTAGAAGTAAGTGCCGTAACATTGGCATCTCTAAAAGAACCTTCTCGTGTTACATTGGTATTTATAATTCCAATCGAAGAGTTTCCATTAAATTGCTGATCTGCCACAATGATATTATAGTTGGTAAACGGTTCGACCACTTCGTTTCGCTTTTCTTTAGTATCTATATTTTCAATAGTGGCTTCGGCTTTTTCAGTAAAGGAATTAAAGAATCCTAGTCCTAGTCCTTTTTTTGTTCTTCCTGAAACTTTAATAGCATTCAATACTTTCACAGATTCCGGATAATCCACAACTTCTTCATTTGCCGAAGTCACAGGATCTGTAATAGGCGCGCTTCCCACTCTTCTTGAAAAAAACAGATTTCCTTTTGAAAAAAGATCCACTCCTTCCGTAAAAAATTGACGTTGTTCAGAAAATGTTTGCTCAAAGGGCCCAAGATTCAAGGTGATATTATCGAAACCTGCCTGTGAAAAATCAGGAATAAGGGTGGCATCCAAGGTAAAATTTTCAGTAAGTCCAAACTTCACATCCAACCCAGCATTAAAATTAGACTCGTATACGCCATCAAAACTGTTTTGTACAGTAGATATGAACGGATAAAAAGCAAGCCTCGTGGGAGGTTCTATATCGCTTAATCCATTTAGCTCTCCATGATAGAGACCAATATTTCCCTTAGAAACATCTATAGGATTCCAAGTATATTGAGACTCATCTCTTCTAAAACGTCTATGGAACTGGATTCCCCAAGTTTCTATATTGGTGTTATCGAATCTAAGACAGCGGTATGGAATCTTCATCTCTACAATCCAACCGTCATCTACAATCTTTACTGCACTACTCCATACGCTATTCCAACTAAAATCTTCTCCTACACTAGGACTAGCAATAGCATCGGCTTGTGTACCAGAAGCAAATACGAAGAATTCTGTATCATTTTGTGCATCGTTATTGGGATTCACGATAAACCCAAAGAAATCTGAATTCCCAAAATTATCCCGACTCGAAAGTTGTTTTGAAATTTTTGAAGGGTCATCATACAAATGCGCAGAGATGTACAATGCAGAGTTGTCGTAAGTCATTTTTACGACCGTCTTATTCTCTTCGGTATCTGTAACACCCATATTTGGTCTAAACTGAGTAAAGCCAACGGCTTCTTTAGCGGTTGCCCATGCTGCATCATCGAGAACCCCATCAATTTTTGGAGCTTCCTGAGTTCTTTGTATTTGTAGTTGTTTTTTTGGTTCTTGTGCATTTGCATTAAAACAAAATGCGATTAGGAGGAGGGGAAAAAAAGATAACTTCATTGAATGGTTAATTGATGTATCTAAAAGACCCCTTAATTACCTATTTGTTACAATAAAAGAAAGAAAAATCATTAATTAATATAAAAGGCCTAGATAGATTTATCATTTATCGCATTTGGTCTTTCTAGATAAACAGTAGCTATTTGTTAGTATATGAATGTATTACAAGAAAATAGTTTTAATTATCATTATGAGAATTAAATATTATGAATGTAAATTTTTAAGTAAAAAAGATTTATTCAATAAAGTTTTTAGTCATCCCATAGTTCAGCATTCACAAGGAAATGACTGACTTTTTCTATTTCCATCTCGCATGGTTTTATAATTTCAGAGGTTATGGTGGAATAGAAATTTAGACTGATGTAATTATGACCGCCCAGCTCTTCCGCATACAGCTTTATACTTTTCCCCTTGTTAAAATCAGTTCGGCTTACTCCATAAAGTTTTCCTTGATAAATGGCTTTGGAGTAGCTATAGGAAACTGCTGGATCATTTCCTTCAGTTCCATTTTTAACTAATAGCTTCAGTTAAAAAATCATTAATGGGGCGCATACATTTCCAATATTCCATCACGATAAAATCTAAATGTTTATTGGTGATTGCTTCTGGCGGAAGCGTTGCACCATAATAGAATTGTTTATTAGCAATAAGAGGTTCTATTTTGAAAGCCTCCTGGAATTCTTTTGGGATCCTTTTATTTACATCTCCCTGTACTTCTCCAAATTGATCTTTAAAATCGTAGTGATCTATCAAGGCTCGAAAAGCCTTTGGATCGTTACTTATTGATGACCTTATTTTTTTGAGTTGTTCTGTTGAAGGATCGTAGCAACCGCCAATAATATCCATATCCTCGGGAGATAATTTAAGATATAGTCCTGGAATACTTTTATCTTTTCGACCTTTTGGAGAAATAACTGCAGAAGAAAATAATTTATAAGAAGATTTGTCCTTAGAGAATCGTACATCTCGATGCAACCTGAAAACACACTCCTTAGGTGTAATTTCATAGTCAGGATCCAACTTGCTAATCTCCTCAATAATTTTTCCAACAAATGCTTCAAAGGGTTCTTTTACACTTTTTTCATAACGCTGCTTATTCGCATGAAACCATTCGGTATTATTGTTTCCGGCCAGCTCCATAAAGAACTGGGAAAAATCATTTGTAAAATAACTCATATTTAAAGATTTAGATGAAGAGCTTAGAAAGCTTGAATTAAAACTTGTCACACTGAATTTATTTCAGGATCTCTTTTATTACATGTTACGAAAGCATACAATTATTTAGGCTCTCACTGTAAAACTTAAAAATAGCAAAATTACCGCTCCTATAAAAAGAAACGGCAATTCATATTTAGTTAAATAGCAAGTTTTAAAACTTTTATATATCCAATTCTTTTAAGTCCTTTTCGGCGGAAGCGGTAATTCTTTTATAACATCTATATCCCCATCGAACGAAGAAAATAACACCGATAGTAGTGGCAGCAAAAAACACTAAGGTTCCGGTTGAATAATCTTGCATAAAAAAGTCTTTTCCACTAAAGATCATCAAGAAAACCGGAGCAACCAACCACATTAATATAATACTAATTCCCATACTAAATTGCTGAATCAGCATCATATTCTTTTTACGTTTTGTGAACCTCACAAGCGTCTCTTTGTAGTTGCTTTTAATGAAATCGATTTTTTTCATCCCATTTATAGCTCGTAAACTTAAAATTGGTAAGATGATCAAAATCAATGCTGAAAGGATTCCGCATAGCATGAGATACCAAGTGTCCATCTTATTTAAATTCACAAGTATTAATATCGCTGCTAAAAAGCAAATTACGGCTCCTGAGGTTTCGTAAAGAGACAGGGTGGTAAATCTATTTCTGAATTTTTGCTGAGTCATTTCCATAATTAATTTATTAGTTAATTGTTGTTGTGAATCTATTTTGAGACTCATCTCATCCCAAAGGCTTTTCATTTCTTCTAGTTGCATGGTCTTAAGATTTAATTGTTTCTTTTAATTTTTGTTTTATTCGGCCAATTCGTGTTCCAACATTTGTAGCGGTAATTCCGGTAATTTCAGCAATCTCTTCATGCTTTTTCCCTTCCAAAAACAGTAGGATAATTCCTTTTTCCAGATCGTTAAGTGCTTTAATATGCTGGTACATAATAGCTAGACGTTCTTCTAAAATGGGATCGTAATTCTCCTGGGTTAGATTTATCTTTTCTAAACCCACGCGTTGCCCATTCTTTTTGGATTGGTTTAAATGAAATAAAGCCGTGTTTAATGCAATTCTGTACATCCAGGTACTCACTTTGGATTCTCCTCTAAAATCATCAAAACTCTTCCAAAGTTGAAAAACGATCTCTTGATATAGGTCTTGCAAGTCAGCTTCATTGTTTGAATAAATTCGGGTGATCTTATAAATGATCCCTTCATTCTCTTTTATTAGCTGTGTAAATTTTTCTTCTTTGGACATTAAAAGAATCTTGTTTAAACTATTAGTGTTCAAGGTTTATAAATAATCACAGAATTTTAAGATTATTTTCAATTTTTATTCAAAATAGGATTTTTATAAATGTTGCTCCTACTTTTTTTTAAATGTAATTCTGAAATGAGAATATTGTGTTTCACCTTATTTAAGAAATCAATTTTAGATTTTTTGTAATTAATAGGATGTCTAGATTGGCTGAAACTTATTCTTAGGAAATGTGTTGTTTGGTTAGACTAAATAGTTTAAAAATTCTAGCACGTAGATTCTTTTCAGATTATGAATAGGTGAGATGGATTACTGCCATTGATGAGGATTTGCTCGATTCACTAAAGAATTTTATTGGATTGAATGCCAGAGCAGAAGTTAAATAGGATTAGATAACTTCCTCTTATCATATCAACTACCTTTTAAGAATAAAAAAGCACAGATACTTTTACCTGCGCTTTGTTTAAAAATTTTCAATTATAAACCTATTAGTGACTTAAGTTCTATTATGATTTAATATTATCTAAATTTTAGTTTCAAGAACTTTAATATAATTTTTAGCGTTCTTGTTATTTGGATTTAGCCTAAGAGATTCCCGGTAATTTTTAAGCGCTTTTTTAGCATCTTCCAGTACCACATACATTTCTCCAAGACTATCATAAGCATTAGCACTCGTTGGAAATAACGCTATATTAAGTTTAAAAATCTCCAGTGCCTTATTATTTTCTTTTAGCTTCAATAGTGTATACCCCCAATGATTGATATCGTTTTCCAAAAGTTCAAAATTCTGATTCTCAACTTTTAAATGCTTGTAAATTTCCAAAGCATTATTATAGCCTTTAATTTCCAGCTGTGAGCGTAAATTCTTAATATTCTTAGGTAGACCAAAACCATTTTTTAACTTCATTTCCGGAATATAAAAACCAGCAATCTCATCTATAAAACTATCTGGAGAGGCACCTAATAAATTTGTTAACACTATTATACTAAGATCATCTTTAGGATATATAAACATTGCAGAACGACCTCCTCCTACTGGTGCAACAACCGGGTGCTCTTCTCTTTTAATTATTGGAAAGCCTAATGCATATCCGTTAAGCAATCTATTGAATCCGCCTATATCCCCGTTATTTAACTTACCAGGTTTCCATAAAGACTTTAAACTATCTTCATTATCAAGAAGTTCTCCTTTTTGTAATGAAATTATCCAACGAGCTAATTCTGTTGCAGTTGAACTCATCCCTGCAGCGGTTCTTAAAGAAGGAGTAAAGATCTCATCAACACTAACTAATTCCCCTTCTCGAGAATAAACATATCCGATTACAGCATTAGGCAACATATCCTCATAATGTGTAAAACCTGCTTCTAAAGTTCGATTGGCTCCTATTTTTTCTAATTGTCTTTTCTGAATAAAATCTGAAAATGGCATTCCACTTACCTTATTTATTATTTTTCCAATTAATAAATAATTGGTTTGGTTATATCTAAATTTTTCTCCAGGTTCAAAATCCATCGGTAATTCTTGCACCATATCCCATGATTCCTTTTCATTATTTTTAGATAAGAGGTTTGTATTATAATCCATAATATTTGGAATTCCTGAAGTATGATTAAGTAGTTGCTTCACCGAGATAGCTCTCCAAGATTCCGGAAGGTTTTCTAGGTAGGTTGAAACTGGTTTATTAATATCCAATTTCCCTTCCTCTACCAATTGCATTACCGCAACACCGGTAAAAGCCTTTGTGATAGAGTTTAAAGCAAAAACAGTGTTTGAATTTACTAAGCTCCCGTTTTCCTGGTTTGTAACACCATAATTTCCAGTTTTTACAATTTCGCCATTTCTTATAATAGCAAGTTGTAATGCCGGAATTTTCTTAGCATTCATTTGGGTTTTTATAAATGAATCTATTGAATCATTTTGGGAAAAAGATGAACTAAAGTTTAGTTGAAAACAAAGAATTGTAATAAAAAATAATCTCATAAAACGTATTGATTGGTTAAAATTTGATGAAAGGTCTTAACTTCTAAAAAAGATATAAACCTTATATAATTGACGATTCAAGCGTAAATTTGTTACACCAAAGATTTTCTTTGAATAATTATTAAGATACATTTTGAATTAAAATTGACAGAAAACTAAAAGAGAATCAATTAAATAGAAATTAAAAAATAGTTTAGTTTTTTTGAAAAAAAAAATATCAAGAACATTCATTTTACGATCTAACATTAATTTGATTTTTGAAAATGAAGAATCAAATTTCAACAAAGTTTACAGGAAGAACGATAATTTAAACTTCACATATCTTTAAAAATAGAACTATTTAATTATTCACCAATTCCTTCTGAATATTTACTGGTACAGGTTGATAGGATGAAAAACTCATTTGAAAACTAGCCCTGCCTTGAGTAAGGGATCTTAGATCTGTAGAAAATCCAAATAATTCAGCTTTAGGAGCGATACACTTTAAGATCTGATATTTGTCGCTGGAATCTACTCCCTGGATAATTGCACGTCTTGTTTGCAACTCTGTCATTACATTTCCCATCATTTCATCCGGAACTTTAACAGTGAGTTCCATAAGAGGTTCCAATAATTTTGGATTTGCATTTAAAAAGGCTTCTTTGAAAGCATGAGCTCCGGCAATTTTAAAGGAGATATCGTTAGAATCTACCGAGTGCATCTTACCATCTATAACCATAACCCGCACATCTCTAATATAAGAACCGGTAAGTGGGCCCGCTTCCATCACCTCCAAAATACCTTTCATGATAGACGTTAAATATCGTAGATCAATGGCACCACCAACAATACAGTTATAAAAAACCAACTTCCCACCCCAAGGAAGATCCACCTCTTCTTTTCCACGTATACTCAGGCCTTCAGGTTCCGGGATTCCTTCATACCATGGTTCAATTTTCATGTGGACCTGTGCAAATTGTCCTGCGCCTCCAGATTGTTTTTTATGCCTGTAGTTGGCAGCAGAAGCTCTCTGAATAGTTTCTCTAAAAGCGATCTTAGGCTTTTTGAAGCTGGCCTCTACTCCATAGATATTTTTTAAGGTCCAATCTATGGTTGCCAGGTGTAACTCCCCTTGACATCGCAGTATCATTTGATGAGTTTCATCTGAATAACTGAGTTGCACCGTTGGATCCTGACTATGAATTTTTTTTAGAGATTCATTTAGCTTTTCTTCATCTTTCGTATTTACTGCAAAAACTGCTTTTTTTATTCTTGGTTCTGGATACTGAATAGGATTAATTTCCAATTTATCTTCGGTTGTGGAAATGACATCGTTGGTTTCAGTATATTTTAATTTTAGGGTAGCTCCAATATCTCCAAAACTCAATTTATTAACGGGATTTCTATTTTTCCCATCCATTATAAAAAGCTGATTTAAGACTTCCGATTCTCCATTTCTGGAATTATATATTCTATCATTTACTTTAATCTCTCCATTAACAACTTTAAAGAAAGTTATTTGTCCTAAATTAGGTTGATGCACTGTTTTAAAAACAAAGAGTAGCGTTGGCTCCTCTTTTTTCTTAGTGGTTATATTAATAAACTTAACCAAATCTGAAGCCGACGGTGCTACATTATCTATAAAACCCATCAGTCTTCCACTTCCCATATCATTTAAGGCAGACATGCAAAACACAGGAAAAAGATCATAATTAAGCATTCCTGCTTTTATGCCTTTTCTCATTTCATCTTCAGTGAGACTTCCCTTTTCAAAATATAATTCCATTAATTCCTCATCATTCTCGGCTGCTTTTTCTACCAATTCATTGTGTAGTTTTTCAGCTAATTCCTTTTGATCTTTCGGAATCTCCAGTTTTTTAGGCTTCCCTCCTTCAGCAGAAAATTGATACATTTTCATTTTTAATAAATCGATAATGCAATACAAACCATTTTGAATAATTGGATATTGCATTTTTACCGCATTATTGCCTACCAGCCTCGAGATGCTTTTAAAACTTTCTTCAAAATTAAATCCGGGATGATCCATCTGATTTATCACAAACAGCGTGGGTTTATGAAATTTATTGATATAGCTCCAAATAATTTCGGTGCCTACTTCTACCCCATGTTGCCCATTTAAAACAGTTACTACTGTATCTGCCACATGAATGGAAGAAATGATCTCTCCTATAAAATCATCGAGTCCGGGGGTATCGATAATATTAATCTTGTAATTCCGCCATTCGGTATGTAAAGGAGTGGCAAAAACCGAATTTCCTTTTTCGTGTTCTATTTCATGAAAATCTGAAACTGTATTTTTAGCCTCTACGCTGCCTCTTCTGTTTATTAGGCCCGCTTCAAATAACATAGTTTCGGCTAGAGTGGTCTTACCACTGTTATGTGCTCCCACAAAAACTACATTTTTAATGTGCTTATCGTCATATATTTTCATCTATTCATTTTTAGAAGAATAATTAATGGCGGGGAAATATCTTTTCGGAACTATTTTCTATTATAATAGTGGAGATATTAAATAGCTTATATTGAAACACTTAAAGATAGTAAATAAGTGCCTTTAATCTTATTGAAGCTTTTAAAAAAAGCTATATAAATGTAAAAAATTTTATTTTAGAAGTCAGTAGTTATGTTCATATCAAACTTATAATGTGTAGTAGGGATGTCAGGTTGAGCATTTCGACTTCGCTCAAT
>NZ_AJLT01000045.1 GCF_000258765.1 Gillisia marina | reverse complement strand
TTTTTAATAAAGCTAGAATTAAATTCATTTGACATAACCCAATTTGTTATTAATTCAAGTCATTCTAGAAAATTTCATTTCTCTATTTTGAAAAAACTTAATTCAGCCCCTCTAATCTTGAAATAGCATCTACCATATCTGTTTCAAGAGATAACACATTTACAAACAGATCTCCTTTCTCTTGAATTCTTTGCTGAAAGTTGTTAATATTAAAATCTAAAATTTTTAATCCAGTCGTGACCTCACTCCACTCTAAGGGAGCTGATACTGGCGCCCCCTTTCTTGGTCTTACACAATAAGGAGCTGCAATAGTTTGGCCTTGCCTGTTTTGTAAATAGTCCAAATAGACCTTTCCTTTTCTATCTTTGACAGCCCTTACCATACTAGTTAGTTCGGGAACTTTCTGTTCTATGAAATAGCAAAGAAGTTTGGTAAAATTTCTGGCTTCTTCATAGGTGTATTGAGCATTTAAGGGAATATAAATATGCAATCCGCTAGAACCTGAGGTTTTGCAAAATCCTTTGATTTTAGCCACATCCAAAACTTCTTTTGCTGCTTGAGCAACAGTTATCACCTCTTCAAATGTATTTGTTTTTGATGGATCTAAATCAATGATTGCATAATCTGGATTATCTAGATCATTTATCTTGGAATGCCAAGGATTAATTTCTATACATCCCAAATTTGCCATATATATAAGGCTTGCCTCATTCTGACACAATAAATAATTTATATCCTTATTGGAAGATTTTGAAAAAATTCTTTCTGACATAACCCAAGATGGTAAGTTTTCATTGTCTTTCTGATAAAATCCAACACTTTTAATACCATTTGGGTGACGGTGTAAATTTTGAGGTCGATCTTTGAGATATGGCAGAATATATTCGGCAATATTGATGTAATAATCAATTAAATCATATTTTCTATATCCATCGTTAGGCCATAACACCTTACCCAAATTTGTAATTGGAACATTAAAATTATCGATCTCTAGGGTCGTAACTCTCGATTTAGAATTATTTGCTTTTGCTTTCTCATTATTTATTTTAGGATGAGAAATCTCATGGTAGTTTTTATCATTGCGAATCCCCTTATATACCGGATGGCGCATAAGCCCACTTTTTGTCCATTCCAAAAATTTTACTTCACATATTAATTGCGGACTAACCCAATGAGGTTTACGTCCTTTTAAATTTGATTTAACCTTAAAAGGATTTTCATCAGTTTCAAGAATTTTTAACTGCTCTAGTAACTGACGCTGTTCTTTGTTTGAAAAACCAGAGCCGCAATTACCTATATAGTGTAATTGGTCATTATTGTACATTCCTAAAATAAGGCTACCAAAATTTGAATCTCCATTTTTTGAATCTGTATATCCACATATAATAGCTTCTTCAGTTTCAACTGCTTTTATTTTAAGCCAATTCTCACTTCGATAACCTGGAGAATATGTGGAATCAATCTTTTTAGCAATTACGCCTTCCATTCCTGCATCTATAGCTTTTTTATATAAAGTAGACCCCATTCCTTTTAGATGATCATTATACACCGTATATGTCAAATGCTCAATAACCTCAGGAATAAGACTTTTTCGATCAAGTAATGTAAGCTCAATCATACTATGTCCGTTGAGATAAAGCATGTCAAAAACATAATATCTTAAAGTACCTTTAGTGTTCTCGTTATAATTTTGTAAAGCTTGAAATTGAGGTATTCCTTGGGGATTTAGAACTACAACCTCTCCATCCAGTATTACATCATGTTCTAAATTTTCTAAATCCTTGACCAACCGAGGGAATTTGGAATTATAGGAAATACCATTTCGTGAATACAATTGCACCTTACCATTCTTGACATTGGTAATTAACCGATAACCATCCCATTTTAATTCATATAGCCAGTTTTTATCATTAAAAATATCTTTTCTGGGAGATGCCAACATAGGCTTTACAAACTCTTCAAGATTTAGCTTTTTGACTTTAGGGGATTTGTGGCTTCTAGAAATTTCATTATCTATAAATACTTCAGAATCATAATCAAGATCAGTTGAATACTGATCTTTCTTTTTTATCAATAGCCAGTGATTGTCTGCATCTCGGCGTTTTGTATGGACTAAAGCAAAAGAACCTTTGATTTTCTGGCCATAAAATTCAATCTTTAAGTCTCCTCTTTCAATTTGCTGAACAAGGTCTGTACCTTGATAACCTGCAGAAATTTTATAAGTACCTTCATCCCAGATAGTCATAACACCTGCTCCGTAATTACCCTTTGGAATTGTGCCATGAAAAGAAAGGTATTTCACTGGATGGTCTTCTGTTTGTACAGCCAACCGCTTGTCTGCCGGATTCATTGAGGGACCTTTTGGTATAGCCCAACTCTTTAGAACCCCTTCAAGTTCAAGCCGAAGATCATAATGTAACCTAGATGCTTGGTGGCGTTGGATAACAAATCGCCCCCCATTTTCATTACTTATTTCTGCTTCAGGCTCAGGAGTTTTATTAAAATTTCGCTTTCTATTGTATTCATCAAGTGCCATGATATTTTAGGAAACTTTACTTTTCTTTTTCTTTTCTAAACTAGCTTTTAACTGTGCCATTAAATCTTTCGCTGGTGTCGGTTTGCTTTCAAATTTTTCAGATTTTTTTATTTTGCCAGTTGATTTAGATTCTATAATTTTCATTAACTGATCATTATACACATCCTTATATTTTTTAAGATCAAATTTATCCGTGTATTGATCAATTAAGCTAATGGCCATTTCGACTTCTTTCTTTGAAACTTTAGTAGTAGGTAATTTAAGTTCAGATGGATCTCGAATTTCATCATCAAACCTAATAACGTGAAGAACAAGGGCATTTTTATATATACCAATTAGGCTTAAATGTTCCTTTTGTCTCATTACAAATGTTGCAACTCCTACTTTTTTAGTCTTCTTTAAGGCATCTCGTAATAAGTTGTACGACTTTCCACCTTCTTTTTGTGGCTCTAAAAAATAAGGTTTCTTAAAGAGAACATCAGCGACATCAGATTCATTTATAAACTCCTCAATATCAATTGTCTTACTTTTCTTTAAGTTAGCTTGTTCAAAGTCATCTTTTTCCAAAACAATGTAAGCCTCATCTTTTTTAAATCCTTTTACAATGTCTTTCCACTCTACCTCTTTACCAGTTTCCTCATTAACTCTTTTATACCTTATTCTTGCATTATCATGTCTATCCAGCATGTCTAAATCCAGTTTCCTGTCTTCTGATCCAGAAAATAATTTTATAGGTATTGATACAAGGCCGAAGCTTATAGAGCCGTTCCAAATTGATCTCATATAGTATTTTATAAATTAATAAATGGATTGTTTCACTATTAAAATTAAGTATTCACAATAAACTTCTATTGAAATTAACAACAATTTGTATTCCCTGATTTTATATACTGAAGATTTAAGAGATATTAACATGTCCTGTATCTAAATAAAATACTCATTGATAAATAGTTCAAGACTCTTGCCTTAGTTTATTAACTTAGTGTAGAATATGGAGTTGACTAAATTCATTTGTAATTTAGATTTATACAACTCTACATCAAATTTTTAATATATGTGTGTGGATATCAAGGCTACCTTAGAGGGTCAATTGAAAAGAGCAAGGCAGAAAAATAATACTCGTACAGTTGAGGAGATTATTGATAATTTAATTCCATTTACTGACTTACCAATTTATCACGCGTCTGGATATAGCCATCCTGAACTTCTAATTTATACTGACAGATATCCTAATTTGCCAGAGGTTGCAACTTGGGGACTTGTACCACAATGGGTAGAGGATGAAAAACAACTTAAAAAACAATGGAATAACACCTTAAATGCAAGAGGGGAATCTATATTTACAAAAGTATCCTTTTCTGAATCTGCGAAGAGTAAGCGTTGTCTTATTTATGTAGATGGATTTTATGAGCACCATCATTACAATGGGAAGACTTATCCATTTTTAATTTACAGAAAAGATCATGAGCCTTTTGCCTTGGCAGGCCTTTGGAGCGAATGGCAGAATCCTGATACAAGAGGAACAATGAATACATTTACTATAGTTACTACAAGCGGTAACTCCATGATGGCCAAAATTCATAATAATCCAAAGTCAAAAGAACCTAGAATGCCAGTGATTTTACCTAGCGAATTAGAAGATTATTGGTTGAATCCTATAAACGATGAATTAGATAAACTAAAAATTGAAGAGTTAATTAAAGAATTCCCCGAAGAAAATCTCACAGCTCATACAGTTAATAGATTGAGAGGAAAACAATACCTGGGTAATGTGGAAAATATTTCAGACAAGTTTGTTTATGAAGAATTGATTTTCTAAAATCCTACTAATTAATTCATATCGCATCTAATGGGAATCATCATGATTTCACCCTTATCCCTACTTGAATTTTCAATACACAAATTTAGCTTAATTAAGCTATTATACTCTATACTCCATTTCTGTCATATCAGAATTCCTTTAGTTATTCTTTTTCCTATTCACCTTCTTTTAATTCTTTCTAAGTTTATTTAAACATCACCCTCAATCCGACACTGTACTTCCTTTTTTAAAATGCAAAATACCATGAATTAGAAGTTAGTACAGACTGCATAAACCGGTCGCTACGCTTCTCTTTTTATAAGTCCTCCCTAATTCTAATTCCTGAAACTGTATCACATCAAAAAAGGTAACAGCGACGGCACTACGGGAAGTAAATTTTAAATCAGAAACCATGAAATCAAATCAAATCCATAAAAGTGAAATAGAAAAAGAGTTAAAAAATCAAAAAAGGAAAACGCTTCGGATACAATAAGTAAATTTTTAAACCTACCTGCGGGATAAAGCAGGATTCATAAATAATTAATTTAAATTTTTTAATCATGAGTACACTAAGAAACAAAGTACAGTTAATCGGAAATGTGGGGAATGCCCCAGAAATCAAGAACCTTGAAAGTGGTAAAAAAGTAGCCAGTTTTTCAATTGCAACCAATGAATTTTATAAAGATTCAAAAGGTGAAAAAGTGCAGGACACCCAATGGCATAATATAGTCGCATGGGGTAAAATCGCAGAGATCGTTGAAAACTATGTTGGCAAAGGAAAAGAAATAGCCATAGAAGGTAAACTAACCTCTCGTAGCTATGAAACCGATACAGATGGAAAAAAGTATGTAACAGAAGTTGTAGCAAGTGAAATTCTATTACTTGGTAGCAAAAATGGAAACGATACTTCCCAATAGTATTTAAAAATTAAAGAGGGCATTCTGTAGAGAGATATGCCCTCTTTTCAATTCCAACCCCTTAAAAAGTTAGATATGAAAACTAAAGTTAACGAAATTTCGATAAAGTATCAAGGTAATTTTAAATTGAAAGAGGCTCCTATTATTAGTTCCTCAAGAAGTGCTGCAGAGATTTTTTTTGAAGCTTGGAACAAAGATAAAATAGGTTTGCAAGAATGTTTTAAAATCATTCTATTAAATAATGCCAATAAAGTTAAAGGTATTTTTGAAGTATCTTCTGGTGGAATCACCGGGACCTTAGTCGATCTGCGAATATTATTTGCAGTAATACTAAAGAGTTTAAGCACTGCAGTAATCTGTACTTTCCTGAAATAGGTTGACTAAAAATTAAACCTTTTAGTACTATACCTATGAAAGAACAAAATGAACACTGTCGAAAAACTTCCTACAAAAAA
>NZ_AJLT01000044.1 GCF_000258765.1 Gillisia marina | reverse complement strand
TTTTTTTATTATACAAGGTATAGCTTCTACTTCAATTCGAAAGCCACTGTTACTTTTGCACTAATTTCCATTTCTCCGGGAGCAATTGTTTCCTGCTCTATAGAATCTGAACTGGCCTTCATTTCATTCATTCTATACATAGGCGGAAAATTACTGGTCTGCACTTCACTAATACTAATCGCTTTCCCAATGGTTTGATTTAAAGAGGAAGCATATTCTAAAGCCTTACTTTTGGCATTTAAAACTGCCTTTTTTCTAGCTTCAGACATATATTTATCCATTTCAGAAGATTTGAACTGCACACCATCAATCCGATTAAGTCCAACTTTCAGCAATCCACTCATGATTTTCTCGTAATTCTTTAAATCATCTAGTTTAATAGAAATAGCCTGATTTGCAACATAACTATAGGTCTTATCATTATAGTTATAATTCTTATTCAAATTCACATAGTCAGTTTGAATATTCTTTTCCGGCACCCCTTCAGATTTCAAATATTTTATCACCGCATCTACAACCGCATCATTTTGCTTCTTCACGTCTTGCGGATTATCACCGCTATGCTCTATACGAGATTTAATAACAACCTCATCCGGAATCACTTTTACAATTCCTTCACCATTCACAGTAACCGACGGAGTAATATTATTTATTTGTTGTGCTTGTGTAGCAAAAGTTCCTAATGCTGCAAAAAGTATTAAAATTGATTTCATTTCGATTAGATTATTAAGGTTTTTAAGTCTGTATTACAAGAAGGATACCATTCTAAATTTTTCCGGCTTTTTGAAGCACAAACAAAATAAGGATCGGGATTGCCAGAAGAATTACCATCAGCAAATGTTGCTCAAAAATCCATGGAGCGAGCATAAGAGTTAATACAAATCCTCCCACAGCACCACCAAAATGAGCGTCATGACCAATATTCCCAAGTCGCTTTTTCATCCCATAAATAGTGTACAGAAGATAACCTATCCCAAAAACGTATGCAGGAATCGGGATAATAAAAAACAAGCCTAACATCATATCCGGTCTCAAGAGAATTGCCGAATAAAGAATTCCCATTACCGCACCACTTGCCCCTACCGCACTATAATTTAGATCATTTTTATGAAAGAAATAACTCAGTAAATTTCCTAAAATTAAGCTCGCTAAGTATACAAGTATAAACCCAAGTGAGCCCAAATCATAGATCACCACATTGGCAAAGAAATAAAGGGTAAGCATATTTACAAACAAATGAGATGTATCTACATGCAAAAATCCGGATGTGAAGATCTGATATTTTGCTCCAGCTTTAATATCCCCAATATTGAATTTATACTTTTCAAAAAAAACAATGTCATTAAAACCTTTGAATGAAATTATAACATTTACCGCAATGATAATAATAGTTATCAAGCTTAAATCTCCCATAGATACTTCCGTTTAGTGCCAAATATAGCATATATTTGCCTAAATTTTTTGTTGATGCAGCGATTAGTTTTTTGGTTAGTCTACCCCTTTCTTTGGATAATTTCTAAGTTCCCATTTTGGCTTTTTTATAAAGTTTCAGATCTGATTTTCTTCATAGTCTATTATCTCGTTGGTTACAGAAGGAAAACTGTGATTAAGAACTTAAAACTTGCATTACCAAATAAATCTGAAACAGAATACAGGAAGATTAGTAAAGGATCTTTTAAGCATATGTGCGATATGTTTCTCGAAATGGTAAAAAGTATTTCGATTCCAAATAACGAGTTAAAAAGGCGCTATACTTTTTCTAATATTAGTGAGATCCAACGAATACGGGAACTAAACAAAAGCATAATACTTATATGTGGGCATTATGCCAGTTACGAATGGATAAATGCTTTACAACTTTACGGGTTGGATTATAGAGGCTACGGAATTTATAAAAAGGTTCAAAATCCACATTTCGACAAAATGGCTAAGGATATTCGTCAACGTTTTGACGGGGAATTAATTACCTCATCCCAAGCAACTGCAACAATCAAGAATAATCAGCAAAAAGGGATCTTAGGAGTGTATGCCATTGTTGCCGATCAATCTCCGAAACTTGGAAGAGCAAAGACCTGGACTAAATTTATGGGAACCACAGTACCTATTTTTATGGGATCAGAAAAATTGGCCAAGAATCTAGATATGGCGGTCCTGTATCTTCATGTAGAAAAGAAAGCTAGAGGATTTTATGAAGCTACTTTTGTCCCCATAACCGATAATGCTGCAGAAGAGCCTGATTTTAAAATCACCAATACTTTTCTAACAGAATTGGAAAAACAAATTAAAGAAAAGCCGGAATATTATCTTTGGACACATAAAAGATGGAAGCATAAAGATGCTCCCATCCCAAAAGATGCCAAAGTATTTCCTAGAACTTAGGCTACAATTGCCTTTATTTCCTCAATCATTTTTTCCGCAAGAGCATCTGCTTCTTGCTGAGTTTTAGCCTCCGTATATATTCTAATAATTGGTTCGGTGTTGGACTTTCTTAAATGCACCCAGTTTTCAGCAAAATCTATTTTTACCCCATCTACTGTAGAAATTTCTTCAGAAGAATGATTTTCTTTTACACTTTCTAAAATAGCATCCACATCCAACTCCGGAGTTAATTCTATCTTGTTTTTGCTCATATAATACATTGGGTAGGTTTTCTTAATTTCAGAAACCGTCATTTTCTTTTCAGCTAAATAAGTCAAAAACAAAGCAACACCTACTAAGCTATCACGCCCATAATGAGATTCCGGATAAATAATTCCACCGTTCCCTTCGCCACCAATCACCGCATTGCTCTCTTTCATCAATTCCACCACATTCACTTCCCCAACAGCACTCGCTCTATAAGTATTCCCGTGTCTATTAGTAAGATCTCTAAGCGCTCTGGAAGAAGATAAATTACTTACCGTATCCCCAGGTGTTTTCCCAAGTACGTAATCTGCACAAGCAACCAGCGTGTATTCCTCCCCAAACATTTCCCCCTTTTCGTCAATTAAAGCTAATCTATCAACATCTGGGTCTACAACTACACCAAGATCTGCTTTTTCTTTTGCCACTAATTTGCAAATATCACCTAAGTGTTCTCTTAAAGGTTCAGGGTTGTGTGGGAAATGCCCATTAGGCTCGCAGTATAGTTCTACAACCTCTACTCCCATTTTTTTAAGAAGCGCAGGAATCGCGATTCCTCCGGTGGAATTTACTGCATCTACCACTACCTTAAATTTTGCATTTTTAACGATTTTAGCATCAACAAGCTTCAGCTTAAGAACTTCTTCAATATGTCTATCTATATAATCGTGTATAACTGTAATAACCCCTAAATCATCCACATCAGAAAAAACAAAATCCTCTTTTTCTGCATAATTTAAAATTTTTGCTCCTTCTGCTCCGTTTAAAAACTCCCCTTTCTTATTCAGCAATTTTAAAGCGTTCCATTGTTTTGGATTATGGCTGGCTGTAAGAATAATTCCACCATCAGCATTTTCCAAAGGAACAGCGATCTCTACCGTTGGCGTGGTAGAAAGACCAAGATCTACTACATCTATTCCCAATCCAATAAGTGTATTCATAACCAATTGTTGAATCATAGATCCTGAAATGCGGGCATCACGACCAATTACAACTTTTAATTTTTTATTGTTATTTTCATTTTTAAGCCAAGTACCATATGCAGCCGCAAATTTCACCGCATCTAATGGGGTAAGATTTTCTGAAGGTTTCCCTCCTATGGTACCTCTAATTCCTGAAATTGATTTTATTAAACTCATGTTGTTTGAATTATATGTTCTATTGAAAACCGGTAAAAAGGTTTTCTTTCTATGTTAAAAATTAAATTTTAGCAAATATACATGGCTACGTAGGTCTTCCCCAAACCTTAACACAAATTAAACAGGATTTCGGTTTAAAATCTCATCGAGGACTAAATTTGGATACACCCCAAAAACTTTTATAAATTATTTTTCAGTTCATTTCTTATGGGCTTGGCTCGATGTTATTGATTAAGTACCTTGGAGGAATGAATTATCTCGCACATATTTATCTTTCCGGAGAGGTTGAAGAATTAAAAATAGGAAACTTTATTGCAGATTCTGTGAAGGGTAATAAATTTCAGCACTTTCCAAAAAAAATAAAAGATGGGATTATTTTGCATCGTGCCTTAGACACTTTTACAGATAAACACCCAACGGTAAGAAAAAGTACGCATCGATTATTTCCTACTTATGGTCATTACAGTGCTGTAATTGTAGATATTTTATACGATCATTTTTTAGCAAAAAACTGGGAAGACTATTCTGAAATTCCATTGTTTGATTACACTCAAAATTTTTATAATTTACTGCAAGATAATTACGAAATCTTACCACTACGAGTGCAGCAATTTCTGCCCTATATGTTGAAAGATAACTGGCTATATAATTACGCAACGCTTGAAGGAATAGGAAAAATTCTCTTTCAAATGGATCAGCGGACTAAAAATAGATCGAAAATGAAATTCGCCACTAAGGAGTTAAAATTGCATTATTCCCTTTTTGAATCTGAATTCACTGTCTTCTTCAATGAAATTATACATTATTCTTCTGAAGAAATTAAAAAAATAGTGAACCCCGGGGAAAGTACAAGAGGGACCAATTGAAAATTGACTTTTAAAAATTAGTAATAAATTTCGAAAAACTAAACCCTCAATGAGGGATTAAACTCTACCTAATTCTATGAAAAAATCCTTTTTACTTCTCGTTTTCAGTTTGTTTTTGGCCTGTAAATCTACGCCTCCAATTGCTTCTGAAAACAAATCCACTCCAGAAATTGGTTTGATCACTAAGCATGCAATGGTAGTGTCAGCAAGAGCTGAAGCTTCTAAAATTGCATCAGATATCATGCAACAAGGAGGAAATGCTTTTGATGCCATGGTTGCAACAGAAATGGCACTTGCAGTAAGTTACCCTTTTGCAGGAAGTTTAGGTGGTGGCGGGTTTATGGTATTTAGGAAAGCTAATGGAGAAATTGGAAGCCTAGATTTTCGAGAAAAAGCTCCACTTGCTGCTTCCAAGGATATGTATTTAGACGAGAATGGAAATGCTGTTTCAGAGAAAAGTCAGTTAGGAGGATTGGCCATTGGAGTTCCGGGAACAGTTGCCGGAATTTTTTCTGCTCACGAGAAATTAGGCTCTCTTCCTATTAAAACAATTTTAGCACCTGTAATTGAGCTAGCAAAAAAAGGATATGTAGTAACTGCAGGGCAGGCCGAGAGTTTTAACAACTACCAAGAATTGTTTGGGCGAATTAATAAAGATTCCATTTTATATACCAAAAAATTTAAAGCCGGGGATACTGTGAAGAATTTGGCACTTGCAAAAACGCTTCAAAAATTAGCAGATAATGGTAGAAGCGAATATTATGGCGGCGAGACCGGAAAAGTGTTAGTAGAATTCATTCAGAATAACGGAGGGATTATAAGCCTCGAAGATCTGATGGCATATGAAACAGTTTGGAGAGAACCAATCGCCTTTAAACACAAGAATTTAAGAGTTATTTCTATGGCACCACCTTCCAGCGGAGGAGTTGCATTGGCTCAAATAATGAAAACCCTGGAAAAATATCCCATTTCTGAATATGGGCACAATAGTTTAAAAACCATTCAGGTAATTACAGAAGCAGAGAGAAGGGCTTATGCAGATAGGAGTTATTATTTGGGAGACCCCGATTTTTATGATGTCCCAGTTGAAGAACTTACAAGTGAAAGTTATTTGAATTCTCGGATGGAAAATTTCAGTTTTGACAAAGCAACACCTTCAAACAGCTTGAAACACGGAACTCTTCCAGGATATGAAAGCATGGAAACCACTCATTATTCCATAGTAGATCAATTTGGAAATGCTATTGCTGTTACTTCCACCTTAAACGGAGCTTACGGCTCTAAATTATATGTGGAGGAATTAGGTTTCTTTTTAAACAACGAAATGGATGACTTTAGCGCAAAACCAGGAGTGCCAAATATGTTTGGTCTTATAGGCGCCGAAGCAAATTCTATAGCACCCCAGAAGCGTATGTTAAGTTCTATGACTCCAACGATCGTGGAAAAAGAGGGAGAATTCTGGATGAGTGTTGGAACCCCTGGTGGTTCTACTATAATTACTTCGGTATTGCAAACAATTTTAAATGTTTCGGAGTTTGGAATGAATATGCAAGAAGCAGTAAATGCACCTAGATTTCATCATCAATGGCTTCCCGATGAGATTAGATTTGAACCAATTTCTTTCGATAAAGAAATACTCAAGCAACTGCAGGAGAAAGGCTATATAATAAATGAAAAAGACTCTCCAATTTTGGGAAAAGTAGATGCTATTTTAAAGCTGCCAAATGGAAAACTTGAAGGTGGTGCAGATAAAAGGGGGGATGATACTGCTATTGGATTTTAAATTTTATTGAGAACATAAATAGAAAGGATTTGGATCGTCATACGTGAGAAATACAAAACCAAATTCGAACGCATGCTCTCTTTTAAAACATAGGGCTTCTAAAGGAATATAGTGCTCTACGCCCTCTCTAATGGAAAATTCAATAGGTAGAGAACTTGTAACTAAATTGTAATATAGCGTCGCATTGGCATCCAAACTTTTTTTTTGGGCACATTAATATTATCTTTGAATCCTTCCCTTTATTATTAGTAACCGCTAAATATTCCAAGGTATAGTTTCCAACAGGTAATAATAGTTTTTTATTCTTAGAGGTGTTCCAAGTATCTATAACCTCATCATTATTAGTATCCAATCCCAAAGGATCCATTTCTATTTCGTGAAACCCAGATTCGGTATTTCCAAAATAACAGCGCCCCTGACTGTCCTTTAGTGTCATTCGCACATATTTTAAATCTGAATTGGAGCAGACTGCGTGATTTTTTACTATTTCACCAGTTTCCATACTGCGTGAAGTTTCAATAGGAGTCACTCCAAAAGAGAGAATTCCCATACCGATAGTATCGTCAGTAATGATATTCGCATCATCGTTGCTGCTGCAGCTTAGAAAGATGGCAACGAATAGTAATAACGAGAGTGAAACGTTGAGCTTTTTCATAATTAGATGGTTTTATTTAGATTTTCAATTCAAGTTTTAAATTTATAACCTGAATTTTTATCATAAAGTTATCTAAGCATATGTGTCGCAGGGTAGTCTTTTAAAATGGAGGGAAGTGATTTCTGAAAATTAATCAAAATGAAGAATTCTCTTTTTAGAGGAATAAAATTAATAAAAATCATACATATATTATGTGGGAAAAATACCCATACTTGACATACCCTATATTTGATATTGTAGATTTAATTCACAAAAACTGTGATAAGGAAACACAAAAACAAGATCTATTGTATAAAAAAAAAAGCCCAAAACGTTAAGTTTTGGGCTTTTTTTTTTAAAAGAAATATCTTCTAATAAGGTAATTTTGAAATATTGAAGACCTCATTAATTATTTGATTGAAAATTAGTTGTTTTAATAAAATAAAATTTAAAAATTGCTGATTCAATAAAAATAATCGAGAAATGTTTCTACAATTTCATACACACTTCTACATATTGGATAAAAAAACCCGATGATTTTAATCATCGGGTTAAAAAATTTATCTAGCGTAATACCACCGATTATTGCTTTTCAATTCTACTTCTCTCCACATACTGTATGTACGAGAGTAATACCACCATTCATCATTGTGTCTCAAAACGGTTAAGCCGTAGATAACATAATATTCACCATTAATATACTCAGGAGCAGTAGGCTCTGTAGTACCTCCAGTAGAACCCCCGTACATTGCGTTAATACCAGTTTTATCTCCTGCCGAAAGTGCATTTCTTTGTGCATTAAAAGTACTTCCGTCTAGCTTTACAATAGTAGGTTGTCCATTACTAGAGAAAGAATACGAGCTATACAACATAATAGATCCAAAATCTAAATTAGAGGTAAATTCATCTCCATCAGATCCGCTGTCAGCGTAGGTCTTAAAATTATGCTCTCTTCCACTTTGAATGTTAGAGTAGTTTATTTTAATATGTTTATCTCTATCCACACGGCTTTGCTCATGCCATAAACCCACTGCATGGCCTATTTCATGAATAGTGTTTCCTGTAGAACAACCAGGTGCTAGAGTAATATTTTGTTTTCCACCAATCATACCTACATAAGAGGAACAACCAGAACCTGTGGTGAAATAAATGTAATTAGATTGAGATGTTCTTTGGACAAATTTTAAAGACGTGTTAGATTCCCAGTGCTTTATAGCATCTGTAGCCCTATTTTTATCAGATAAATTATTGTCTATGGAATAATAAACTGTGTTATTAGGCCATCTACCAGAGGTTCTTCCGACACTCTTTTCTTGAGGCTCCTCTCCTATTTCGTAAACTAATTTCACATCTTGAGAAGTAATCATATTGCTAGGAAGTAATATATCTCCTTCATAAACATAATCACCATCAATCTCTTCTACTGTTATTTTTTTTCCTGCGAAATAAACATCTGAAAGAAGCCCGAAGTCCTGAGGATAGGCTACTTCTACGTTTGCAGATAATTCTTTGGTTTCAATTAATTGTTCTTCTGTGTCTGGGGTAATTGAGTCTTTACTACAAGATAAAATTGCTAAAGCGGGTAGTAAATACAGTAAATTTAATCTCCTCATAAGTTGGGGTTTTAAAAATTTAATTGAACAGATGATTTTTAGTTTGTGAATCAATCATGTTCAGGTTATTAAAATAAATGTTACGAGTTGGGTTGTTTCAAAGTTCATTCCAAAAAACCAAGAGTAAAATCACAAATATTTAGATTTCAACCACTTAACATGTAATATTATTTTAATATTCATAACGATTATGAATATTTTAATTAGTTTCTAAATTTTATTTATTAAAAAAAAATTGTTCCAACAATATTTTAAGATGGAACCAACTTATAACACCTCATGAGGGGGGAGATATGAGTGTACATATAATTTGAATCGCTAAAATACATAAAAATACGATTAACGGTATTTTAATTTAAGTTTTCTTTAACTTTTAAAATTAAGACAAAAGAAAAGCTGTCCAAAATAATTCGGACAGCCTCTTCTATTAACACCTCTAATCATTATTAAAATAATTACTGGTGATTAATAAAATTAACTCAGCAAATTCGTCATCCCCCCGGTTGACAAATCTACAAGAGTCAATTTTTATCTAACCTATAATTATGGCCCATTACCAACTGGTGCGGCACAAGAAATAACTTTAACTCTTATATAATAAGGATAAGAATAGTCGAACCCTGAAAATGATAATGGAATTGCAGCTTGATTTCTATCCTCTGCATCAAAAGCAATTACATCTGGATCACAATCAGATTCCCAACAGCTAGCACTCATACTGCCATCTTGATTGCTTGGTCTTACTTCAACCTCATAAGCGATAATAAGATCGTCTACCTCACTACCGTCAATACTTAGCGAAATAGTTCCATCTGAAGAAGTATCAACCACCCCAAATGGATCTCCAACACTATTCTCTAGGACAAGACCTGTTTCAGCATTGGCAATCATTATGAAATCATCTTGATTATCAAAATCAAAATAAGCATAAGTGCATCCTACCTCTAGCTGTACATCTGGTATAGAACAAACAGCCGGAAGATTTGCGCAAGGGTCTCCATCTTCATCATCGCAACCATCACCATCCTCATCTTTATAACCGTCTCCAGGTAAATCATCAGGACAATCGTCCTCCACATTAGGAATATTATCACCATCTCTATCGTCATCACAAGCATCTGGTATGTTGTCGCTGTCTAAATCCAATCTATCATCCTCACCGGGACAAGTATCTTCCCCATTTGGTACACCATCATTATCACAATCTGCATCAACATCATTTGGATCACACTCATTTCCACCATTATCGTCTCCACAATTCACCCTAACATGCTCGTAACGTGGATTATTCAATAATTGACCATCAATA
>NZ_AJLT01000043.1 GCF_000258765.1 Gillisia marina | reverse complement strand
AATTTGATTAGGCTTTTTTAGTTATTTTAAATTTAAACTAGTTCCCTTTCTTAAAATCTTCTAAGAATTTTGCCAAACCAATATCTGTAAGTGGGTGTTTTAAAAGTCCTTCTATCGAAGATAAAGGTCCTGTCATAACATCTGCACCTAGTTTAGCACAATCTATAACGTGCATGGTATGTCTAACTGAAGCTGCTAAGATTTGCGTTTCAAATTCGTAGTTATCGTAGATCAATCTTATTTCAGCAATAAGATTTAAACCATCAGTAGAAATATCATCTAACCTACCAATAAATGGAGAAACATATGTTGCACCCGCTTTAGCGGCTAGTAAAGCTTGCCCTGCAGAAAAAACCAAGGTGCAATTCGTCTTGATTCCTTTATCACTAAAATATTTAATAGCTTTAATACCATCTTTAATCATTGGAACTTTCACTATAATTTGCTCATGCAATTCAGCCAACTCCTCACCTTCCTTGATAATTCCATCATAATCTGTAGCAATCACCTCTGCACTCACATCACCATCTACAATATCACATATCTTTCTATAATGTTTGAAAATATTATCCTTTCCCGTGATTCCTTCCTTAGCCATAAGCGAGGGATTTGTAGTAACTCCATCTAAAACTCCTAGATCTTGAGCTTCTTTAATCTGGTCAAGGTTTGCAGTATCAATAAAAAATTTCATAGTGTTGTGTTTAAATATGTTTAGTAGCGTTTTCTTGTTTGCAAAATTACAATTTATAATGCTTTAGTAAGATCTTCTCATACAATTTGTCTGGAAGAATCCGCTTTAATGCAATGGAGAATTTTTGTAAAGGTTCCCCAACTTTATAGTGTCCTCTGGGCTTTGGGGAATTGATAATCTTGTAAATCATTTTAGCCATTAACTCTGGATCTTTACCTTCATCTACATGCTTATTCATGATATCCAAGGTATTCTGATAAGCCTTCCTGTATGGGGAAGTTTCCAAAACCGGAGCATGGTATCTCCCGGCAGCGATGTTTGTAGCAAAATCTCCGGGAGCTACATTGGTCATCTGAATATTAAAATCCTTTAATTCCATCCTAAAAGCTTCAGTAGTCAATTCTAAAGCTCCTTTTGTAGCAGAATATATTCCGCGGTAAGGCAAGCCCATATACCCGGCAATGGAAGTGATATTTATGATGAGTCCTCCACCTTGCTCACGCATTTTGGGAAGTACAGCCTTGGTGACATTCAACGGACCAAAATAATTGGTGTCGAAAGCCTTTTTAATCTCCTCTTCCGGAGTTTCTTCAATAGGACCGGTAATGCCAATCCCTGCGTTGTTAATTAGAATATCTATTTTTCCTTCTTTTGCGATCAATTCAGAAATAGCCGAAATAATAGTTTCATTCTTCGTAACATCTAGTGCTATAAGAGGAAAGGAAGTTGAGTGATTCGGATTTGGATTTCTACTTGTTCCGTAGACCTTAAAATTTTTGGCCATCAAGAATTCTCCTATGGATTTTCCAATTCCGGAAGAGCCTCCTGTTATAAGAACAACTTGTGGGGAAGTATCTGTTTTCATGATCACAAAGATGCGATAAAATTTAAATATCAGATACAAAAAATGGCAAGCGACCCACATCACACCGCTACGACCACTTACCCTTGCTGCGTTCCCGCCCTGGGGGATTCAGCAGGAGCTGGTTGTGTGGGACTTGCCGCTGCAAATATACAATGTTTACTACATTTTGCAAGGATTTTTTAACTTGAATTAATTAATTTAGCCCAAAGCAAATAACAATATTTTCATGAAGAAAGCTAAGCTCCTGTTACTGTTTATTTTAAATGTTTTATTTATTTCCTGCGGAAGTAATTCCGATAAAAAGAAAAGTGATTTTTCTCTCAGTTTTGTGAGTTCTAAAGCCGAATTTAAGTTAGGTGAGACTGTAAAACTTAGCGTGCAAAACCCTAAAAACAAGAAAATAGATTCTACTTCTTTTTATTTTGAAAATGAATTATTAGGAACTGCTACTTCAGAATTAGAGATCCCTTTAAATTTTGAAAAATTAGGAAATCAGAAGATTAACGCCATTGTCTTTTCTGAAGGAGCCGCAGATAGCCTTCAAATAGATATTAAGATCTTTAATAATAAAGCGCCAGATATTTATACCTATAAAATTATAAACACCTATCCGCACGATATTACCGCTTACACTCAAGGTTTGGAATTCTTCAATGATACTTTATATGAAAGCACCGGACAATATGGTACTTCTTCCTTAAGAAAAACAAATTTTGAAACCGGCGAAGTTTTCAAAAAAGTAGAATTATCCGATCAATATTTCGCAGAAGGCCTTTCTATTTTGAATGGAAGTATTTACCAGCTTACCTGGAAAGAAGGCGAAGGATTTATTTATAATCTTGAAGACCTCAGCAAAACAGGCTCATTTAACTTCAATAAAAGTAAAGAAGGCTGGGGATTGTGTAACGATGGCAAACAATTTTATAAAAGTGACGGTACCGAAAAAATCTGGATTCTAAATGCAGAGACTTTAGCCGAAGAAACTTTTATACAACCTACCACGAATAGATCTATTTCTACACAGTTAAATGAATTAGAATGGGTAGAAGGAAAAATTTATGCAAACACCTATCAAAAAGATGGGGTTGCGATCATCAATCCGAAGAATGGAGCAATAGAAGGGATTATTAACTTTAAAGGATTGCGAGACAAAGTAACTAAACATCCTGAATTGGATGTTTTAAACGGAATTGCATATAACCCTAATACCAAGAAATTGTACGTCACCGGAAAGAATTGGGATAAATTATTTGAAGTTGAAATAGTTAAAAAATGAGCGGCACTCCCGAAATCTATGAAAAAATAATCACCGTAAAAGCTTCAGATCTTGATGAACTAAAGCATGTAAATAATGTGCAATACGTACAATGGATTCAGGATATCGCAAAAGAACATTGGGAGAATCGAGCTTCAGAAGAAATACTTACTACTTATTTTTGGGTAGTGATTCGTCACGAAATAGACTATAAAAAACAAGCTTTCTTGAATGATGAACTTCTTATTGAAACGTTTGTGGGCGAACACACACATGTGACTTCTCAAAGATTGGTGAACATTAAAAATAAAGATTCTGGAAAAGTACTAGTTCAGGCTAAGTCTACTTGGTGCTTGATGGATTATAAAACCAAAAAACCCGTAAAGATCTCACCAGAGATGTTACGGGTTTTTTATAAGTAATTACCTCTCGTCTTCGCTCGAGGTGACAAAATCTTTGTTTTTATAAACTTTTGGCAACTTTATCTACGGCTGCTATCGTTTTATCTAAATCTTCATAAGACAAAGCCTCTGTTATAAACCAAGTTTCAAAAGCACTTGGAGCTATATAGATTCCTTCAGCTAGCATTCCATGAAAGAATTCCTTAAAAGTGTGATTATTGGCATGTGCTGCCGATGCAAAATCTTTTACAGGAGTTTCAGAAAAATGAATAGAGATCATAGACCCTAGTCTATTTATGGTATGTGGAATATTATTGGATTTAAGTACGGTATCCACACCTTCATGTAAATAAGCTGTTTTCTCATCGATACTTTTAAAGATTTCTCTCTTGCTATCTAATTCTTCCAGCATCGCCAAACCAGCTGCCATCGCTAACGGATTCCCACTTAAGGTCCCTGCCTGATATACAGGACCTATCGGTGCTAAATGATCCATAATCTCTGCTCTGGCTGCAAAAGCACCAACCGGTAAACCGCCTCCAATTACTTTTCCAAAAGTCACAATGTCCGCTCGAACTCCTAGTCGTTCCTGAACTCCGCCTGGAGCTAGTCTAAACCCGGTCATGACTTCATCAAAAACCAGTAAAATATCATTCTCATCACACAGTCTACGTAATCCCTCTAAAAACCCATTTCTCGGTGGAATACAACCCATATTTCCGGCAACCGGCTCTAAAATAATACAAGCAATTTCTCCTTGATTCAATTCTACAAGATTTCTAACGCCCTCCAAATCATTATAATCTGCAAGCAAGGTATCTTTTGCAGTTCCCTGAGTTACCCCCGGACTGTTTGGAGTACCAAATGTTACTGCACCACTCCCCGCTTGTATCAGGAAAGAATCACTATGCCCATGATAACAACCGGCGAATTTGATGATTTTCTCCTTTCCTGTAAATCCTCTTGCTAACCTTACCGCGCTCATACAAGCTTCTGTCCCGGAATTTACAAATCGGATCTTATCTATGTTGGGAACCATTTTTACCGCTAATTCGGCAATCTTGGTTTCAATTTCTGTAGGAGTTCCAAAGGAAGTTCCTTTTTTCGCTTTTTCCACAACCGCATCTACTACGGGTTTAAAAGCGTGCCCAAGAATCATTGGACCCCAGGAATTGATATAATCTATATACTTATTTCCATCTTCATCGTATAAATAAGCACCTTCTGCTTTTTCAATAAAAATTGGAGTTCCGCCAACTGCATTAAATGCGCGTACAGGAGAATTTACTCCTCCAGGTATTACTTTTTGCGCAGCTTCAAACAACGCACTACTTCTTTTATAATTCATTTTTTGATATCAATTTGATGCAGAATTTACAATTAGCTCTTGCCCGATATCAATATTGTTATCGGATAAATTATTAAGCCTTTTTATTGTTTCTACACTTGTATTATTTCGTTTTGCTATAGAATATAAGGTGTCTCCTTTTTGCACTTTATAGGTATTAACTCCAGTTGACTGAACATCAACCACGCTTCTTTCTCTTTTATATGTTTTGCCTAAAACCTCATTATCAAATCGGTCTAGTTCATATCGTTCTATAATATCAATCAGCTTTTTAGGATAAAGTCTATCTGTGGCATAACCTGCAGCTCGCAGACCTTTCGCCCAAGATTTATAATCATCGGCATCCAATTCAAAAAGATCGGCGTAGCGCCTACGCTTACTCAGAAATAAGGAGTGATCGCGATAGGAATATTTTGGATCATTATATTTTCTAAAACATTCCTGAGACCTATCGTCATCATGATACACTTTATCCCCTTCCCAGTCGTGACATTTTATTCCGAAATGATTATTTGCTCTTCTTGTAAGCTCTCCTCTCCCAGCGCCAGATTCTAAAATTCCTTGCGCCAAGGTTATACTAGCCGGGATCTTATAAATTCTCATTTCTTCCTGAGCTATTTCTGAAAAATTAGCCACATACTCCTCTACCACATTTGCATAAGTTCCTCGGGGTGCACTTTCTGTTCTAGAAGAACTCGGATTATCTCTTTTTGAAACAACTTCACTTTTCTCACCACCTTTAGTAGCAACAACTTTTCTCTTACTTCCACAAGAAGCCAGGAAGAGTAAAAGAAGAAGTCCTAAGAAAAATTTATGTGGTGCTAATTTATACATCTATGAGCGGCAGATTTTTTTTGGTCAATAATTCATTCATCCCGGCAATACCTTGAAGACCGCCTGTATGAATGGCTAAAATACGTGAATTTTGAGGGAATTTAGAATTTTCAATCATATCTATAATTCCAAATAACATCTTGCCAGTATAAACGGGATCGAGCGCAATCTGGCATTTTTCATTGAATTGATTTATAAAATGCACTAATTGAGAATTTACTTTCGCATAACCTCCAAAATGATAATCGGTAACCAAACTCCAATTATTTTTTGTTGTATGTTTTTTAATTTCTGAAGAGAGCCAATCTCCCTTAAGGGCAGGAAATCCCAAAATTTGCTGATTGGGTTTCGAAGCATTTATAATCCCTGCAATCGTACCACCCGTACCAATGGAGCAACATATATAATCGAAGTCTTTATCCTCCTCCTTCAATATTTCCTCACAGCCTTTTATCGCCAAAGAATTAGTTCCTCCTTCCGGCAAAAGATAAAAGTCGCCAAACTCTACTTTTAAATGCTCGATAAAATCTGACTCCTCTTTTCTTTTATAAACATCTCTTGAAACAAAATGGAGTTGCATGCCATGGGCAACCGCATATTTTAAAGTCTCATTAGAAGCTAATGTTCTTTCTATTTCTTTCCCCAATTCTTCTCCTCTAATAATTCCAATCGTCTTTAAACCATATTTCTTACCTGCAGCGGCAGTAGCGGCAATATGATTAGAGTAAGCTCCTCCAAAAGTCAGAAGCCTTGAGGAGTTACTTTTTAAAGCTTCAGAAATATTATATTTTAATTTTCTGAATTTATTTCCTGATACAAAAGGATCAATGAGATCTTCTCTTTTAATATGTAAAGAGATGTTGGAAGCTTCAAAATGAGCAACCAGTTGGTTGGTTGAAGAAGTAAAATTAAAATCGGCTTCCTGCATCATTCCGCAAAGATTCAAAAAAAGCCTTCAGAAAGTATAAAAAATGAGTATCAATTTTTGAGGAGTTATAAATATTTCCATGTGCATTGGATATAAGAAATAAATCAAATACGTCATTCTGTTCCGATAGCTATCGGAATTGTTTCAGAATCTCATCACACTTAACCATTAAAGTAAATAGAGATTCTGAAGTATTCCGACGCTTCGGGACGGTGTGACGAGAAAACTATTACGACAAAATTAGATATCTTATAGATATTTCAAAAAACCCCAGAATTTCCTGGATCGTACATAATTCATATTCAACTCATTTTTATAAGCCTCTTTTTCAAAAGATATATTCCGATATGCCAGATATTTATTTTTATACTGAAGGAATTTAACACCAAATTCAATCCCGTACCACAAATAGAAAAATACAAGCAGCATTTCTGCCTGTTGTTTTAAATGGATTTTTTCGTGATTAAGTAGAACCGGATCGTTCTTAAAACTTTCATTTTTCAAAATCACAAATGGCCAAAAGCTAACCCCATTGAATCCTTTAGCGAGTAGAAATTTGTTTACCAGAACAATCATTGGCGAAAGTTAAGAATTTGTATTTTTGTGATATGACTAATTTTTCAAAAAAGATCCCTTTAGAAGAAGGCGATTTTTATCTTACCCCAGAAGGTTATAAATGTTTTACGGAGCAATATCATTTAAAAAGAGGATATTGCTGCGAGAGTAATTGCAGGCATTGTCCGTATGGATATAATAAGAAAACTCCGGCTAAATAACTTCACATTACATCCTTCAGAAGAAATAAATCAATATAAAATAGCGTATTCATGAATTTTAAAGATCTTATCCTACAAGGAATTCCTTCAGTATTACCAGAAAAAAGACCTTACGATCCATCTGTAAATCATGCTCCTAAAAGAAAAGAAATTTTAAATGCTGAAGAAAAGAATCTTGCGCTAAGGAATGCCTTACGATATTTTGAACCGGAACATCATGCTACTTTAATAAAAGAGTTTAAAGAAGAACTGGAAACCTACGGAAGAATCTACATGTTCAGGTTTAAACCTACATATGATATGTATGCGAGACCAGTAGAGGAATACCCAGGACCTTGCTTGCAAGCAAGAGCAATCATGTTAATGATCCAGAATAATCTAGATCCAAAAGTTGCTCAGCATCCTGAAGAACTAATTACTTATGGGGGGAATGGAGCTGTATTTCAAAACTGGGCGCAATATTTATTGGTAATGAAATATCTAGCACTAATGGAAGATGACCAAACCTTGGTTATTTATTCCGGACATCCTATGGGCTTATTTCCTTCCAATAAAAATGCACCACGAGTAGTAGTTACCAATGGAATGATGATTCCAAATTATTCGCAGCCGGATCATTGGGAAAAATTTAATGCACTTGGCGTAACTCAATATGGCCAAATGACCGCTGGAAGTTATATGTACATTGGGCCACAAGGAATTGTTCATGGAACCACGATCACCGTATTAAATGCAGGTCGAAAAATAGCTAAAAACAAGGAAGATCTAGCCGGGAAACTATTTATTACCTCTGGTTTGGGAGGAATGAGTGGGCGCAACCAAAAGCGGGAAATATTGCCGGCTGTATTACCGTTTGTGCTGAAATTAACCCAAAAGCGGTTCATACACGGCATTCTCAAGGCTGGGTAGATGAAGTTTGCACAGATCTTAATGGATTGACCGAGAGAGTTAAACAAGCAAAGCAAAATAAGGAAGTAGTTTCTATCGCTTATCAGGGGAATATTGTAGATGTATGGGAACATTTCGATAAAGAAGATTTATTTGTAGATCTAGGAAGCGATCAAACCTCTTTGCACAATCCTTGGGCCGGAGGCTATTATCCTGTTGGAATGAGTCTTGAAGAATCCAATGAAATGATGGCCAATGATCCTGAAACCTTTAAAACTAAAGTTCAGGAAAGTTTGCGCAGACAAACCACAGCAATTAATAATCATACCCTGAAAGGAACTTATTTCTTCGATTATGGAAATGCCTTCTTATTAGAAGCCTCTAGAGCCGGTGCCAATATTTATAAAAATGAGAACGCTGAGTTTGTAGATGCTAGTTCGTTTAAAGAATCAGACCTTGAAAATGCAGCATTCGCCTATCCTTCTTATGTACAAGATATCATGGGACCTATGTGCTTCGATTATGGATTTGGTCCTTTTAGATGGGTTTGTGCCTCAGGATTGCAGGAAGATCTTGATAAAACAGATAAAATTGCTACGGAAGTTCTTGAAAGATTAAAAAAAAGATGCTCCGGAAGAAATTCAATCGCAATTATCAGATAACATTAAATGGATCAAGAATGCTAAAGCCAATAATTTAGTAGTTGGTTCTAAAGCCAGAATTCTTTATGCAGATGCACAAGGAAGAACCGAAATTGCTAAAGCCTTTAATGATGCTATTTCAGAAAAAAAGATAGGTACCGTGGTACTTGGTAGAGATCATCATGATGTTTCCGGGACAGATTCTCCTTTTAGAGAGACTTCCAATATTTATGATGGCTCAAGATTCACAGCAGATATGGCCATCCAAAATGTGATAGGAGACAGTTTTAGAGGAGCTACTTGGGTAAGCATTCATAATGGTGGTGGTGTTGGATGGGGAGAAGTGATAAATGGAGGCTTCGGTATGGTTCTTGATGGTAGTAAAGAAGCGGAGAACCGTTTAAAATCTATGCTTTTTTGGGATGTAAATAATGGAATAGCTAGACGTTCTTGGGCACGAAATAAGGAAGCAATTTTTTCCATAAAACGTGCGATGGATCAAGAACCAAAACTAAAAATTACAGTTCCAAATCTTGTAGACGATGCGTTGTTTTCTGAATAGAGACCACAAACCATTTAAAACTTGATTTATGAAATTTCTTAAAATTACAGCCGTGCTATTATTTTTAGCTGTGGGCATGACTTCATGTAGTACAGTGAAGGTAGCATCAGATTATGATCAGAAAGTAGATTTTAATCAGTACAAAAGTTTCGCTTTTTTTAAGCCGGGAATAGATAAAGCGGAGATTTCAGATTTAGATAAAAAACGAATTTTACGTGCTATTGAAGAAGAAATGATGTCTAAAGGCTTTACAAAATCTGAAGAACCAGATCTTTTGGTTAGCATTTTCACAAAAACTAAAGAGAATATCAATATCTATCAAGATAATAGATTTGGATATGGATATGGCTGGGGATGGTACCCTTGGTACTGGGGAACAGGATACAATACTGTTAACACGACTAGTGAAGGAACACTTTATATAGATCTTATAGATTCTGAAGGAAAAGAATTAGTATGGCAAGGAATGGGTACTGCCGCACTTGCCAAGGAAGTAAATAAGAAACAGGAAAGAATTAGTGAGATTGTAGAGAAAATATTTGAAAAATATCCACCCGGACAAATGAAGTAATTAGTTAGAAAGCCTCCAAATTGGAGGCTTTTTTATTACAAGTGTTATTTATCCAACTGCTAAACAATGTATATTTGATTTCGTATTTTGTATCTTTATTCTCTCAATTAATGAGTTACTTACTATGTTAGAAAAAATTGAATCTAATGAAATTTTAGATAGGCTACCCGCGCATCTGAAGCAATTTATTAAACCACAGGATTATAGCGAATATAGTGCGATAGATCAGGCGGTTTGGAGATATGTGATGCGTAAAAATGTGCAATATTTAAGTAAAGTAGCTCACAAATCTTATTTGGATGGTTTAAGACAAACCGGAATTTCCATAGATCATATTCCCAATATGTATGGAATGAACAGGATTCTAGAAGAAATTGGTTGGGCAGCAGTTGCCGTAGATGGATTTATTCCTCCGGCTGCGTTCATGGAATTTCAAGCTTACAATGTGTTAGTTATTGCCAGTGATATTAGACAAATAGATCATATAGAGTATACGCCTGCACCAGATATTATTCACGAAGGTGCCGGTCATGCTCCAATTATCGCAAATCCGGAGTATGCGGAATATCTACGAAGATTTGGTGAGATAGGTTGTAAAGCTATTTCTAATGCGAAGGATTATGAAATGTACGAGGCAATTCGCCACTTATCTATCATAAAAGAAGCAGAAAACACTCCCGAAGAGGCCATTAAAGCTGCGGAAGAGAAAGTAGAATTTTTGCAAAATAATATGGGAGCTCCAAGTGAAATGGCACAAATAAGAAATCTTCATTGGTGGACTGTAGAGTATGGCCTAATAGGAACGGTAGAAAACCCTAAGATTTACGGAGCTGGATTATTATCTTCTATAGGTGAAAGTGCATGGTGCATGACAGATAAAGTGAAGAAGCAGCCTTATTCTATTGAAGCTGCTAAACAGGAGTTTGACATTACAAAGCCACAGCCACAATTATATGTAACCCCAGATTTTGCCCATTTAAGCAGTGTCTTGGAAGAATTTGCTAATTCTATGGCGTTAAGACGTGGAGGTTTGGAAGGATTGAATAAATTAATAAATTCTAAAATCCTAGGGACTATAGAGCTAAGTACCGGCCTACAGATCTCTGGAGACTTCACTAATGTGATAGAAGCAGATAATAAACCGGTATATTTCCAAACTACGGGAAAAACTGCATTATCCTATAGAGGAAAAGAGCTCGTGGGTCATAGTACGCAGAATCATGCTGAAGGTTTTGGATCCCCAATTGGATTATTAAAAGGGATTAACCTTGCCATAGAAGATATGAGTCCACGCGATTTAAAAGCCTACGATATCTATGAAGAAAAGGAAATTTCTTTCGAGTTTGAAGGAAATATAAAAGTAAGTGGAACCATTGTTACAGGAACCCGTAATTTACAAGGGAAAATTATCCTTATAAGATTAAAAGATTGCACAGTTACTCATGGAGAAGAAATCCTATTTAAACCAGCATGGGGACATTACGATATGGCAATAGGGAAAAACGTGATTTCAGCATTCGCTGGTCCTGCAGATCCTTTGTCATTTGATCTTATAACTCACACTCCTTCTAGCACAACCATTAAAAGCAAGAAAAATGAGGAGAAGCTCGAACTTGAAACATTATACGAATCTGTAAGAAATAGTAGAGAAGGAAATAACACGAAATTTTCACTTCAAGCGGCTTTCGATCTTGTTAAAAAGCACCATTCTAACGATTGGTTGCTTTCAGTAGAAATTTATGAATTAGTATTCCATCAAGATCCAAAACTTGCTACAGAGATTAAAGAACATCTCGATCAATTAAAAATTCGCAGACCAGATGTTGCTCATTTAATTGATGGCGGATTAGAATTAATTGAGAACGATCTTGTTTTGGATTCATAAAAACATACAATCATATTCCTCCATAAATCCTATTAATTAAATGATTGATAGGATTTTTTTTAGTAGAAATTTTAATGGTATTTAATTAAAATTCTTAAATTTATACTTTATCAGCTTAGATAGCTGATAATTACATTCCCTTTCCCAATAGATTTTCCCCGAAAAATTTTTACTGAATAGTAATTAATACTTGTAACTATGAAAAGTTCAATCTTTTTTCGTGTCTTATTTGCGTTGTGCATTTTACTACTTTGGAACTGTCAACAACCAAATGAAAATAAAGAAATTTCAAGTAGCGAAGATCCAAAAGATGTTCGAAAAATAATTGATAAGAAAAACGATCAATTAGAAATTTGGCTTAAAGAGGGAAATATAGATTCCGCAGCTACGATCTTTGCCGAAAATGTAATACAAATGCCACCGCACCAAGAGCCCATGGAAGGCATGAATCAATTTAAAAAGTCCTGGAAAGAAAATGTTGGGTATGGAAACTGGGATTTTAAGATTGAAGCCCAGGAAGTAAAAGTTTGCGGCGCAATAGCAGTAGAGCGTGGGGAATATGTTTTAAATTTCTCCCCTAATGAAAATGCTCCCATGCCTGCATTTAAGGATGAAGGTAATTATGTAGTGCTTTGGGAAAATATTGATGGAGATTGGAAAATTGTATGGGATGCGCCGGTAAGTAAAACTCCTATGCCGAATTCTATGCCCGAAGAAAAAGTAGAAGAAGTGAAAGTTACCAACAGCGGTGAGCGTAGTTCACGAATTAGAACAAGGAACTCAACTTCTTCAAGTGAAGCTAATGCATTGAAAAGATAAAATTAAATTTTTAAGGCTTCCATCGCGTCCGAACTTTCAATTTTGTTACCATTATATTCCAACGTCCATCCCATAGTATTGGTCAAAATATATATTTTTTGAAGCTCGCTAATCAATCTATTTTTTGCATTAGACTTAAGATTCGACTTTTCTATTTTCGTTCGTAAGGACTTTTGTATTCGCTTCTGAATACTATTATAATCCTCTGCTTCAAACTGATTTAGGTAATCCTGAGTTACATCGTAATATTGGATATTAGGATTTATAGAAATTTCTTCTTCGGGAATAAAAGTGATAGTAACAGTCTTGGTCTCGGGATTGATTTCGGTTTTAAGCTTACTAAGATCGTAAGCGATACTTACATCTGCATTTACAATAATCAATGCTTTTTTTCGAGCAGAAAGTACATCTAAATAGAATTTCTTAGAATCTTTATAAGAGAATACCTGCGCAAAATTCCCTTCTGTAACCACTAATTTTCCAACATTCTTGATTTGCTTTTGTATCAAATCGGTGCTTTCAATTAATTGATCTCTGTCCTTCTGCTTATTATCGAAGTATTGGTAGGCAATAAACCCAATGATTACTAAAACCACCACAAGTAAAACCTTTCTCATATCAAAAACTTTTGATGCAAGATACAAATATGTTTAAGTGGTACTTAGTTAAATAAAAGTGAAGAAATGGCATAAAAAAACTAATGGACGGCCCCACCCGTCCATTAGCTAATAATTCTAAAATCTACCCCAACAAATTTTAGAAACTAAGTTTTAAATTGAAATCAAAGTTCACAATGTGAAGAATGATTTTGCTTTCAAAACTTAAATAAATTTACAAAAAAATATATTTGAAACAAGAAATAAATATAAATTTTCTCGTTAAAATTTTAAGAGTCAAGGATTTAGAATTCAACTTATCATCGAGTTATTAACAATTCCGTTTAAGCGTTAAATGCATAATATCCCGTACAATTTTTCTCCAAGAATTGAATTATTTAAAAGAATTTTTAAAATTCGCTGTAGGAATTTTATCTTTTAAATCGAGAATTTTTTTTTTCCAAATCTCTTAAAAACTCTTGATGCTTTTCTGAATTTTTATTGAAGGGTTTGTGGCCTAAACCTCGATGAATAGTTTCGATAGATTTAAATTTTTCTGAAGCTTTTTTTGATACCCAAGCTTCTGTGAAACGTGACCATATATAGTCTATAGCCAAAGAATTGGGATGAACCATGTCTTCCGAATAAAATCTATAATCTCTTAATTCATCCAGCATAATCTCATAAGCTGGAAAGTAGAAACATGCTTCTGTATTTACATTTTTCTGGCTTGCTATAAAATTATGAATTGCCGCGATCAAGTGCGCCTTACTTTGTTGGTTTTCAATAAAGCCATCTTTAAGATGTCGTACGGGAGAAACCGTAAATATCAATTTAACTTCAGGATTTATTGTTAATAACCTTTGCAATACATTGTTAAAAACAATCTCATTTTTTTTAACCGATAGTAGTTCTTTTTTAAAGTTTTTCTGCTCTATTTTGTGACAATTAGCGACAGATCTATCGGTTTTCAACTCTTTATAATGCCAAGAAGTGCCAAATGTGAATATAATATGAGTAGCATTTTTAATAAAAGTACGCGCTTTTTGTATACCATCATTTAATTGAAATAGTAATTCTTCTTTACTAGAGGAATTCATACAAGAATGAGCATCAAAACAGTGCCATTGTTCATTATGAAAAAACACATCGTCTTCTTCATAACTATAATCTCCTGCAACTTTTTCAATAAAATTACCGATTGCTTCCGGGTGGTAAAAAATCCCAAACGGGTTTCTAAGATTCTGAAACTGAAAATAATCCAGCTTTTCTCCAATATTTTCAACAAAACAAGATCCTAATAATAAGATCTTGGAAGTATGATCTATTTTAGGCTTTTGATCTAATATGGGTACAGATGTGCTGAATTTCATTTTTCTTGTATCTCTGCTCCTATTATATGAAAGCTTTTATCCTACAAAACTCTTAGCGTTTTCTAGAGCTTCTGCAATTCCTTGCGGATTCTTACCTCCGGCAGTTGCAAAGAATGCTTGGCCTCCACCGCCACCTTGAATATATTTCCCCAATTCTCGAACAACCTTTCCTGCATCTAAATTCTTCTTCTTTACCAACTCCTTGGAAATGTAACAAGACAATAAAGCTTTCCCATCATTTTCTGCAGCCAATAATAGAAATAAATTGTCGTTATTTTCACCTAACTGAAATGCAAGATCTTTAATTCCGCCGGCATCTAAGTCTACTTTTTTAGCTAAAAAAGAAATTCCATCAATTTCAGTTAATTCTTTTTGCAATTCTCCCTTAAGATCCTTTGCCTTTTCTCTTAATAAAGCATCAAGTTGTTTCTTTAAACTAGCATTTTCTTCTTGGATATTCTGAATTGCTTTTAAAGGATTATTGGTATTCTTTAATTCTGCTGAAATCTCATTCAAAACTGCCGTTTGCTCTGTGAAGTAAGACTTAACAGCATCTCCCGTAATGGCTTCTATCCTTCTAATTCCTGCAGCAACTGCACCTTCGGAAACAATTTTAAAATACCAGATCTCACCTGTGTTTTTTACATGGGTACCACCACATAGCTCCATGGAGCTTCCAAATTTCACAGCTCTTACAGAATCTCCGTATTTTTCTCCAAATAAAGCAATCGCTCCTTGATCTATAGCTTCATCATAAGTTAAATTACGTTGCTCGTTTAATATAATTTGTTCTTGAATCCTTGCGTTTACAAAATGCTCCACCTTCATTAATTCTTCTGAAGTAAGCTTGCTGAAATGGGAAAAATCGAATCTTAAATATTCATGATTCACCATAGAACCCTTTTGTGCTACATGGGTTCCAAGCACATGCCTTAATGCCTGATGCAATAAATGGGTTGCAGAATGATTAGCTTCTGTTCTTCTTCTTTTAGTAACGTCTACCTTCGCCATTAATAAACCAGACAAGTCTTTAGGTAAGGTTTTAGTAAAATGGATAATTAAGTTATTCTCTTTTTTAGTATCTACAACTTCAATCTTTTCAGCATCCAGACTTAAAAGAACTCCTTTATCTCCAACTTGTCCACCACCTTCCGGATAGAAAGGAGTTTTATTTAATACTATTTGAAATAATTGACCGTCCTTCTTACTCTCTACTTTTCTATACCTGGTAATTTCTACAGGTGACTCTATAACATCGTATCCAACAAATGGATTAGCATCTTCTTTCCCACGAACAATCCAGTCTCCTGCTGTAACTACAGATGCAGCTCTGGATCTATCTTTTTGCTGTTTTAATTCAGCATTAAATTCGTTTTCATCTAAATTATAACCACGTTCTCTTAAAATAAGTGCCGTAAGATCTATTGGAAAACCAAAAGTGTCAAAAAGTTCGAATGCTTTTTTTCCTGAAACCATTTTGCCATCAGTTTCTTCAATTATCTTTTCCAGCAATATAAGTCCTTGATCTAAAGTTCTTAAAAAGGACTGCTCTTCTTCTCTAATAACATTTTCTATTAACGATTTTTGAGATTTTAATTCCGGGAACGCTTCTCCCATCTGATCGCTTAACGTAGCAACCAATTTATGGATAAATGGCTCTTTGGTATTTAGGAAAGTAAATCCGTAGCGGATAGCTCTCCTTAAAATTCGTCTAATAACATATCCTGCTCCGGTATTACTTGGTAATTGACCATCTGCGATTGAAAAAGATACTGCACGTATATGATCTGCAATTACTCTAATAGCGATATCAGTTTTTTCTGAATTGCCATATTTGCAAGTAGTTACTTTTTCTATTCTCTCAATTAATGGAGTAAAAACATCGGTATCGTAGTTGGACTTCTTATCTTGAAGCACCATGCATAAGCGCTCGAATCCCATTCCTGTATCTACATGCTGGGCTGGTAATTTTTCTAAGGATCCGTCTGCTTTTCGGTTAAATTCCATAAAAACAAGATTCCAAATTTCGACCACCAGTGGATGATCTGCATTTACAAGGTCTCTTCCAGGAACAGCTGCTTTTTCTTCTTCGCTTCTTAAATCTACATGCATTTCGGAACATGGTCCACAGGGCCCCTGATCTCCCATTTCCCAAAAATTATCTTTTTTGTTTCCGTAGATAATTCGTTCTTCAGGAACAATTTCTTTCCAAAGATCTAGTGCTTCCTGATCTAATCCAAGATTATCTCCATCTGTAGATCCTTCAAAAACAGACACATATAAAATATCTTTATTCACTTTAAAAACCTCCGTTAAGAGTTCCCAAGCCCAATGAATGGCTTCAGACTTAAAATAATCGCCAAAACTCCAATTCCCTAACATCTCGAACATGGTATGATGGTAGGTATCCATCCCCACTTCCTCTAGATCGTTATGTTTTCCACTAACCCTAAGGCATTTTTGAGTATCTGTAACTCTATTATGCTTTGGCACGGTATTTCCTAGAAAATATTCCTTAAATTGGTTCATTCCAGCGTTGGTAAACATCAAGGTTGGATCGTCCTTAATGACCATTGGAGCAGAAGCAACAATTTCATGGGATTTAGATTTAAAAAATTCGAGGTATTTAGAACGTATCTCTTGAGAATTCATATGCTGAAAAAAGTCAAATAATTAATTAATTGGAAGGTGAGAAAACAATTTTTATATTTGTTCGTTACTCATTACCCATTGCATAGTTTTTGCATGATTATATACCCGCAAAAATAGCATAATTTTAATATATGTCGAAGGTTAAATATTATTACGATAGTGACACACTTTCATATAAAAAAATAGAACATAAAAGTGGAAGAAAATTTGGTTTTGCCCTTATTGGGATTGCCGGAGCCTTTCTCGCTGGTTTTATTTTATTGGTGATCTACCTTAATATTCCACAAATTGAGACTCCCAAAGAAATGGCTCTTAAAAGAGAATTGCAGAATATGCAATTGCAGTACAATATTGTCAACAAAAAAATGGATCAGATTGAGAATGTTCTGGCCAATGTAGAGGATAGAGATAATAACATCTATAGATTGTATTTTGAAGCAAATCCAATTCCAGAAGAACAACGCAAAGCAGGCTTTGGAGGGATTAACCGTTATAAAAATTTAGAGGGATACGATAACTCTAAATTAATTACAGAAACTAACCGTAGAATGGACATTCTTTCCAAGCAAATTGTGGTACAATCTAAATCCTTAGATGAAATTGCCGAGCTTGCTGAAGAAAAAGAACAATTATTAGCTGCCATTCCTGCAATCCAACCGGTGAAAAATGAAAATTTAAAGCGTATTGCTTCTGGGTACGGGTGGAGAAATGACCCTTTTACAAAAGTGAAAAAATTCCACTATGGAATGGACTTCACCTCGCCTAGGGGCACACCGGTTTATGCTACCGGAGATGGTCGTGTAGAACGTGCAGACAATAGATCTACAGGATATGGAAATCATATAAGAATAGATCATGGATATGGGTATACTAGCTTATATGCTCATCTTTATAAATATAATGTTCGAAAAGGGCAAAGGGTAAAGCGTGGAGATGTTATTGGGTTTGTAGGCAGTACAGGTAGGTCTGAAGCACCGCATTTACACTACGAGATCTTTATGAATGAAGATCGTATAAACCCAATTAACTTTTACTATGGAAACCTTTCTCCTGAAGAATTTGACCAAGTACTTATTAAAGCGCAACAAGAAAACCAATCTCTGGATTAATGCATATAGACTTACCGGAAAAAAGATATTATGCTATTGGCGAAGTTGCTGAAGCTTTTGGAGTGAACACTTCACTTATAAGATTCTGGGAAAAGGAGTTCGATGCGCTGAAACCAAAGAAAAATGCAAAGGGCAATCGATTATTCACTCCACAGGATATTAAAAATCTTGAACTTATTTACCACCTGGTAAAGGAGCGTGGTTTTACCTTAGAAGGCGCAAAAATTCATTTAAAGGAAGAAAAGAAGAAAACTCTTAGTAACTTTGAAATTATAAGAAAACTACAGACTATCAAGTCTGAACTAACAAAAATCAAAAACCAACTATAACATGAAAAAATGGCTTATCCCGACAATTGCAATTATTGTCTTAGGTATTATTATTTACAGTACCACTGTAGGATTTAACAACACAGCAATTGTAAAGCAGGAAGATGCTAGAGAAACTTGGTCTAATGTAGAAAGTTCTTACCAACGAAGAAACGATCTTATTGGAAACTTGGTAAAAACAGTACAAGGAGCAGCAGATTTCGAAAGAGGAACTCTTACAGATGTTATAGAAGCAAGATCTAAAGCGACTCAAGTTACTGTAGATCCAACCAACATTACTCCAGAGCAAATGGCTCAGTTCCAACAGGCACAAAGTGGAGTATCTTCAGCATTATCAAGGCTTTTAGTAACCGTTGAACGTTATCCTGACTTAAAAGCGAATCAAAATTTCTTTCAATTACAATCCCAATTAGAAGGAACAGAGAATAGAATTAATGTTGCCAGAGATCGCTATAATGCAGCTGTTACTGAATTTAATAAATACATAAGACAATTCCCGAATTCTATTTTTGCAGGTTGGTTTGGATTTGACCAAATGGTGAGGTATGAAGCAGACGCAGGTTCTGAGGATGCTCCAGATGTAGATTTCGATTTTAAATAGATCTTAAAATGAGTAAAGTAGAAGATTTTTTGACCAAACAAGAAGAAGAGGAAATTGTTGAAGCGATACGTCTGGCAGAAAAAGCTACTTCAGGCGAAATAAGAGTACATATAGAAAAAACCCATGGAGCTACAGATATTTTTGAGCGCTCCATGGAAGTTTTTCATCTGCTAAAGATGGATAACACTAAAGAAGAGAATGGAGTCCTTATTTATGTGGCTGTTGAAGATCGCGATTTTGTGATCTATGGCGATAGCGGAATTAACAATGTAGTTCCAACAGATTTTTGGGAGACCACGAAAGATGCTATTGTAGCTCAATTTAAGGCAGGTAATTTTAAACAAGGTTTGATAGATGGTATCTTAAAAGCCGGAAAAGAATTACAAAAACATTTTCCTTGGAACGAAGATGATACTAATGAACTTTCCAATACAATATCTAAAGGATAAATGCTGAATTCTAAATTTTCGTTTCTAATAACTCTTTTATTATTACTGTCATTTTCAATTGATGCTGTCGCACAATTGGATGTTCCGCCTAAACCCAAAAAGGAAACCAGTGTTTATGATTCTGCTGATATGTTAACTCCTTCTGAAGAGCAACTATTAGAACAGAAACTAATTAATTACGCAGACACTACTTCCACTCAAATTGTAATTGCAACTATAGAATCCTTAAACGGGGAATATATTGGGTTATATGCTCCAAAATGGGCTCAGGAATGGGGAATTGGGCAAGCAAAAGAAGATAATGGATTGTTGATTCTGCTTTCCAAAGCAGATCGAAAAATATGGATTACAACCGGTTATGGCTTAGAAGAATATTTAACCGATTTCACAACAAAAGATATTATTGAAAATATTATTCTGCCGGATTTTAAAAATGGAAACTTTTATGGAGGTTTAGATCAAGGAACTACAGCAATTTTTGAAGTATTAAACGGTACTTTTCAAGGTTCTCCTGTACGAGAAAATAAATCTACTGGCATTCCCATGAATCTAATAATAATGGGAATCTTCTTTGTGATTTTCCTTATTTCATTGGCCAAAAAGAATCGAAACAATAAAGGCGGACCTGGCAGCAGAGGCGGAATGGGAAGCACTTTATTAGATGCTATCATTTTAAGCAGCCTTGGAAGAGGTGGCTTTGGTGGTGGTTCCGGAGGAGGAAGTTTTGGCGGCGGAGGCGGCTTTGGTGGTGGCTTCGGCGGCGGAGGCTTTGGTGGTGGTGGTGCCGGTGGAAGCTGGTAATGTTACAGTGAGTAGTGAGTAGTGAGTAGTGAGTAGTGAGTAGTGAGTAGTGAGTAGTGAGTAGTGAGTAGTGAGTAGTGAGTAGTGAGTGAAATTAAAAAATCTACTGTTGTAGTTTAATTTTTACGTTAATTAAATAAGACCCTGAAACAAGTTCAGGGTGACCAGAAATAAAAAAATCCCAAGAGAATGAATTCTCCTGGGATTTTTTATGTTTAAACCCTCGACGAGGGAATTATTTCTTTCTGAAGTAAACCGATACCGGCACTCCTTTAAAATCATACTCTTCTCTTAGTTTATTTTCTAAATAACGCTTGTAGGGATCTCTTACATATTGAGGCAGGTTACAGAAAAATGCAAATTGAGGCTGCGGAGTTGGTAACTGCATACAGAACTTAATCTTTACATACTTTCCTTTCCATGCCGGTGGAGAATAACTTTCTATAATTGGCAACATGCGCTCATTTAGCTCGCTTGTTTTAATTTTCTTGCTTCTGTTTTTAAATACTTCAACAGCTGTTTCTATCGCCTTGAAAATTCTTTGCTTAGTTAATACAGAAATAAATATAATTGGCACATCTGTAAAAGGTTCTATTTCCTTTCTTATTCTGCGTTCGTATTCTTTCATGGTATTGGTTTCCTTGTCTTCAACCAAATCCCATTTATTAACCAAGATCACGATCCCTTTTCTGTTTCGTTGTGCAAGCCAGAAAATATTTTGTACTTGACCATCAAAACCTCTGGTTGCATCTAAAACAATTAGACACACATCACAATTTTCAATAGCACGAACAGATCTCATTACCGAATAAAATTCCAGATCTTCCTTTACCTTCGATTTTCTTCTAATTCCGGCAGTATCAACCAGATTAAATTCAAATCCGTATCTATTATATTTTGTATCTATTGAATCTCTTGTAGTTCCAGCAACATCGGTTACAATGTATCTTTCTTCTCCAATAAGTGCGTTTATAAATGAAGATTTCCCTGCATTTGGTCTTCCAACTACTGCAAAACGTGGCAATTCAGATTCTTCTTCATCTTCAACTTCCGGCAATACTTCCACAAGAGCATCCAATAACTCTCCTGTTCCACTTCCACTAGTACTAGCAATTGGATAAAATTCACCTAAACCTAAATTATAGAATTCGACTGCATTTTCCAGTCGTTTGGAATTATCTACTTTATTAACCGCTAACAATACCGGCTTATCTTGTTTTCTAAGCAAATTAGCCACATCCTCATCCATTCCGGTAATTCCAGACTCTACGTCTACCATGAAGATAATGGCATCTGCCTCTTCAATAGCAAGGATTACTTGTTTATCGATTTCCGATTCAAAAACATCATCACTACCCTTTACATATCCACCGGTATCAATAAGGGAGAATACTTGACCATTCCAGTCGGATTTACCATAATGACGGTCTCGGGTTACCCCACTTACCGAGTCTACAATCGCCTCGCGGCGTTGGATTAATCGGTTAAAAAAAGTGGATTTACCTACGTTTGGTCTTCCCACAATGGCTACTATATTGCCCATATCGACTTTAACTTTTATTAGGCTGCAAAATTAGGGCTTTTTAATGGATTTATAAGATAGAAAAACAGCTTGTGATTTAGAACCTAAAAAGCATTTTAAAATGACTTTTTTTTCGAAACAATAAATTTGATTTCGGATTTCTTTTCTAACAACTTTCTATAGAATCTAGAAACTGTACTAGTAATTTCTTACCGGCTTCCCAGGTTTTAAATTCTTCGGCTTGGCAGATATGCTGTTTATCTCCAATGTTTATCAAAGGAATCTGTAACCTTCCAGACCATTCTTCAGCAACTTCTATATCACACCATTCATCATTTTGGCTCGATACCATCAATCCCGGAACAGATAACTTAGTTTTCGGCATAGGTATAAATCCAGAGCAATCTTTTGGAAAATCATCACGTTCTATATCTGGTAATGCAACCATAAAAACACCTTTTACACCATTTAGTTTATTTAAATGATCGGCATGGATTATAGCACCCCCACCAAGGCTATGAGAAATCAAAATAATAGGTTTCTCGGCATATTTTTGAATGTATGAGTATAAATTTTCCACCCATGAATTCTTATCTGGACATTCCCAATCTTGCTGAATTACTCTTATGATATCCGGAAAAGAATTTTCCCAGTTAGTATGCCAATGAGTTTCCCCAGAATCTCCAATCCCCGGAACATGTAGGAATTGGTATTTTTCAGAATATTTTCTTAAGGCGTTATCATCAGTCATTCAGAATAGATAATTTATATATGTATATCCGTTTTTTATACTAATAGTTCTCTCGTCACCCTGAATTTATTTCAGGGTCTTAATATTGTATTGATTTACATTGTAATGAGATTCTGAAACAAGTTCAGAATGACGTCCTTTTTCAATTTAGGATACTTTACAAACAAAAAAAATATTTTTATTACTATTAATAAAGCACTCTAAACTTAATAGTGTGCTCTATCTTCTTTAGTTCCTTAATAACCTCTGTATCATACGCCTTATCTATATCAGTAATTACATACCCAATAGTCTCGTTGGTCTTTAGATATTGTCCAACAATATTTATATCGTGGGCCGCCAATATTTTATTGATTTTGGCAATGATTCCAGGTCGATTTAAGTGAATATGAATCAATCTGTGAGCGTTCTCTAAAATAGGTAGTTGTAGATTCGGAAAGTTCACCGAATTAGTTGTTCCACCTGTATTTATATAATCTATTATTTTTCCGGGAACAAAATTCCCGATATTTACCTGTGCTTCTTCTGTACTTCCTCCAATATGCGGAGTTAAAATTACATTTGGTAAATTTCTAAGAGCCGACTCGAAAGTGTCGTTATTCGTTTTAGGTTCCTCTGGAAAAACATCCACTCCAGCTCCCCTAACCTTTCCGGATTTTATATTTTGTTGAAGTGCTTCAATCTCCACCACATGTCCTCTGCTTAAATTCAAGAATATCACACCATCCTTCATTTGCTGAAACTGTTTTTCAGAAATAAGATTTTTATTCTCTTTTCTTCCGTCCACATGCAAGCTTACAATGTCAGATTTCTTCAGTAATTCTTCCATACTACTACATTTCGTGGCATTACCTAAGGCCAATTTCTCAGTAAGGTCATAGTAATAAACATCGAAACCAATAGCTTCCGCAAGAATAGAGAGTTGAGAACCAATATTTCCATAACCAACGATTCCTAGTTTTTTTCCGCGAATTTCAAAACTATTACTGGCAGATTTATCCCAGTTCCCGTCATGCATTTTAGAGATCTTATCCGGGAGATTACGCATTAAGAGAATAATCTCCCCTATCGCCAATTCTACTACAGACCTTGTATTGCTGAAAGGCGCATTAAAAACAGCCACTCCTTTTTTAAGACATTCTTCCAGATCTATTTGATTGGTTCCTATACAAAAGGCACCGACTGCAATCAATCTATTTGCGTTATCTAGTACTTTTTTGGTAAGCTGAGTTTTAGACCGAATCCCCAGAACTGAGACATCCTTTATCCTTTCAGATAATTCTTCCTCGTCCATCGCCCCGGTATAAATAGATACGTTATAGCCTTCGTTTTTCAATATTTTTAATGCATCTGGGTGGATATTTTCCAAAAGCATCACTTTAATTCTGTTTTTAGGATACGAAATAGCTTTATTCATTTTATGCACATAAAGAAATTCATCAAGACTAGGGGTTATATGATCGGCTTTTTGCAATACACTATCCCGTTCTACATTTTCCGTAAAAGCATAAAATTTATTGGCCAGACCGGCAGCCTTAATTTCATAATCTGTGTAGCCATCACCAATTACATAAACATCTCCTTGTAGATCCATAGATTTTAGTTGCTCTACCTTGCCGTTATTAGAAGACAGCACATTATCCTTATTGAATCCAATAATATTATCCGCATCATCAAACACAAAATCGTTGGCAAAAACATTTGACGCCTTTAGTCCGAGCTCTTCTACAATTGGGATTATAAATTCTTTGAAGCCGTTAGAAATTATGTAGATATCTTCTTTATTATCTGTAAGAAAAGCTTCATTTCTAACAAAGGAGGTGGAAATTCTAGTTTTTAAGGTTTCCACAAGTGGTGCAAGATGCTCTTTTTTCGCATTCAATAATTTTAGTCGTTCAACAAGCGATTCTCTAAAAGATAAGCCTCCTTCCATTCCACGATCTGTAAGAGATTTTAACTCCTCTAACTTCTTATCTTTATTCGCATCACCATTTAAGGAGATTTCACCTAAAATATCTAGAGCTTCTACCTGAGTAAAAGTGCTATCAAAATCTATTACGTAATTTCTTTTAGTCTCCATAAATCGCTAATTCTAATTTTTATTATATGCTGCCTAAAACTACTATTTTTCATTATAATTAAAGGTCTAGCAGCAAATAATTAAGTGGAAATTAACGATTGAATATTGACATCAATTATAATTATGAATTCAATAATTTGAAGTCGGTTTTTCTGAAGATTTTATATTTAAAAAGATAATAATTTTTATTTTGATAAAGAGATTTGTAACCTTCACATGTCTTTATTAAGTGATTAAAAAGATCATATTCAAACTCTGTTTCGCTTAAACTCATAGGTTTATTTATAATAGAAACTTCAAGAAAAAAGACAATTCAAAAATTCTTACTACTTTTAGAATACTAAGTTACTTAGTAACATCCTACCCTACATAAATTAAATAGATGACTGCTGTACAACATATTGTATGACAGGATTTTCAGCATTTTAATTTTGCCAATCAATTTTACTGAAATTTTTACCAACCAAAATTCAATAAATTATGAGAAAAATTATTACTGGACTAATTCTTTTATTTTGTGCTATTTCTTATGGACAGATTATTACAGGAAAAGTCACCGACCTAAATGGAACGCTACTTCCTGGGGTAACCATAGTTGTTGTTGAAACCAATAAAGGAACAACTACAAATTTTAATGGAGAGTACTCTATTACTGCCCAAGAGGGTAATACTTTAAAATTTACATTTATCGGTATGCGTACACAAAATGTCACCGTTGGCAATAGCTCCACGATAGATGTTGTTTTGGTAGACGATATCGAGCAATTAAATGAAGCTGTTGTAACGGCATTTGGTATTAAAAAAGAAAAACGATCCGTAGGTTATGCCGTCCAAGAAGTCGGGAACGAAGAGCTAACCCGAAATAATAATACCGATGTATTGGGTGGACTTCAAGGTAAAGTTGCAGGGGTTAATATTAATGCAAGTAGTGGTGCCGCAGGAGCGGGTTCCAGCATTATTATTCGAGGTATTACCTCTCTTAATCCAAATGCCAACAATCAGCCCTTGTTTGTAGTAGATGGGATTCCAATTAGTAATGAGGCACCAACGGGAAGTTTATTACCAAGTACGGGTTCTAATGCTCCTTCTAGTGCAGAACAATTTTCATTCACCAACAGAGGGGCAGATATAAACCCTAACGATATAGAAAGTGTTTCTATCCTAAAAGGCCCAGCGGCTACAGCACTTTATGGTTTAAGAGCCGCAAATGGGGTGGTACTTATAACCACTAAAAAAGGAAAAAGTGGAGAAACTCAATATAATTTTAAAACTTCCTTAGGTGTAAACGAAGTAAGCGTGGTTCCAGAAGTACAAACCAAATGGAGAGAAGGTCGAGGTGGAGAAATTGTTTCTATTCCCAACGATAATGCTCCTGACGGCTATGATTATAACGATGGAAGAACTTTCGGGTTTTGGAGTCTGGGGCCGGAGTATGCTGCTGGGGAACCTATCTATGATAACTTCCGCGATTTCTTTAGAACAGGCCTTACTTTCAATAATTCCTTTAGTGCAAGTGGCGGTGGGGAAAGTTATACGTATTTTGGATCTCTTTCCAGATTGGACGACAAAGGTATAGTGCCAAATACAGATTTTGACAGAACTTCGCTCAAACTCTCTGGTTCTATAAATATCACAAATAAGTTTACAATAGATCCTTCCATTTCTTACATAAGATCTGAAGGGAGATTGCCCAATGGAGGAGATAAATCTATAATGAGTTCTCTGTCCTACTGGACTCCTACTTTTGATGTGAACGATTATTTATTACCCAATGGAAATGAACGAAATTATACCGCTGGAGTGGTAGATAATCCAAGGTATTTTGCTGAAGTGAGTTATTTGGACAGCCAGGTAAATCGAATTCTAGCTAATACTCAGTTTAAATATGAATTTACAGATTGGGCTAGTGTACAGTATCAAATTGGTATAGATAATTACCACGATTCCAGGCGAAGATTCGTTCCGCCAGATATAGATCCTGGTTCTGCTACAGAAGGATTTATAGTGCAAGAAGGCCTAAATTACAATGAACTTACCTCAAATTTATTTGTAACACTCTCTCATGAATTTAATGAAGACTTTTCTGGAAGTCTCTTAGTAGGAAATCAAATTTCTGATATCGAGACGAGACGACTTACTAATCGTGCAGAAGGATTAAACCCTGATAACTTGGGTTCTTTTGAGGAAGCTACCAATTTTTTTACCGATGAAGGTGGGACAGAAAGAAAAATAGTTGGGTTGTTTGGGGACTTACGGTTGGACTACAAAAACACCTTATACCTAAACATTACCGGAAGAAACGACTGGTCTTCTACGCTACCCAAGGAAAATAGAAGCTTCTTTTATCCATCTTTCAATCTAAGTTATGTACTATCTCAAACCTTAAGAGATTCAGAAAGTTTACCGGAATTTATAACCTATGCTAAATTAAGAGCTTCCTATGCCGAAGTTGGAAAAGATGCACCACCGTATGTAGGTGTTTATTATGATAATCCGAATAATTTCCCATTTGGAACTGTAGATGGGTTTTCAAGGGATCGAGAAGGAGGTTCCAATCAATTAAAACCTGAGCGCACTTCTGCTTTGGAATTTGGTACAGAGCTTAAGTTTTTTGAAAACAGGTTGAGTTTTGACCTTACTTATTATATACAAAAGAGTAAAGATCAAATATTACCGGTTCCTGTGGCACAGTCGTCAGGATTCGACACTTTTGTGCTGAATGCCGGTGAGATAGAAAATAAAGGTTTTGAAGCCTTAGTAAATATTGTACCTATAAAAACCGATGATTTTAACTGGGATATCACATTAAACTTTTCTACAGTAGATGCTGAAGTATTATCCCTTCCGGAAGGAATAGATGAAATAATTTTTGCTGATAGCGGTTTTGCGGGTGTGATCTCTAAATTAGAAGTTGGAGGTGCTCCGGGCGACCTTTTCGGTTATGTATGGGAACGTGATGAAAACGGAAATAGAATAATCCAAGAAGATGGTTTTCCAAGAGTTGTTGCAGATAATCCATCTGACAGAGTAAAAGTTGGAAATGCATTACCAGACTGGACAGGTAGTATTGGTAGTAGCATTAAATACCAAGGCCTTGCTTTATCTTTTTTATTAGAAAGAAAAGAAGGTGGAGATCTTTATGATTCTGGGCAACGTAATGGTATAAGAAACGGGAATTTAAAAATTACTGAGTTTAGAGATGAAGAAATTGTCTTAGAAGGAGTTCTAGAAGATGGATCTCCAAACAATATTCCGGTGGTAATTACAGAAGATTACTATCGAAGCTCTTCAATTTATAATAGAGCTTCAGAAATACTTGTTCAAGATGCTTCTTGGTGGAGGTTAAGAAATGTAACCTTATCCTACGACCTGTCTCAAAAACTATTAGAACCAACATTCATAAATAGTTTTACACTAAGTTTTACAGGAACAAATCTTTGGATAGACACTCCTTTTAGGGGCTACGATCCGGAAGGAAGTCAATTTAGTGCTGGAACCAATGCTTATGGATTTACCGGATTGAATATTCCAAATACAAGAAGTTACTTATTTGGTATTAATTTAAATTTTTAGAAAATGAAAACTATAAAAAATATCATACTCTTACTACTATCAGTTACTGCGATATATTCTTGTGATGATTATCTTGGAGATAATCTAGACCCTAACAAAGAGTTGTTGGAAAATCTGGAACCTAAAGATTTATTATCTACAGCTATAGTAAATACATCAAGTGCCTTTTATAATGTTGCCTTAGGAATCACTCAATATTCCCAACAAATTGCTTCATATTTTGAGCCTAGTGCAGATACTCATGAGGAAACTCAATTAACCCAAGCATGGAATCTTATTTATGCTGAAACGCTACCAGACCTGAATGCACTTATATCTTTAGTAGATAATGATGCTAACAATGCATATGTTGGAATTGCAAAGGTACTACAAGCAATAAACCTAGGCTTGGCAACAGACCAGTGGGGAGATATCCCTGCCTCTCAGGCCACAATGGGAGAAGAAGATTTTACTCCATCTTTTGATTCTCAGGAATCTGTATACAATCAAATCAATACATTACTAGATGAAGCAATCGCTATTTTTGATGCTACAGGAACTTCTAGTGTGGGAGAAGAAGACCTCATCTATAATGGAGATCTTTCAAAATGGAAGAAAGCAGCTTATTTTTTAAAAGCTAGGTATGCTATTCATTTAACTGAAATAGATCAGAACACAGCTATCACCCAAGCATTAGCTAATGCTGCTAGTTCATTTACGAACAATGCAGATGATTTTCAACTAAATTATAACACAAGAAATTTTAATCCGTGGTATGCCGGGGTTGTATTGCCAAACAATACAGGGAATTTCTCAGTACTACTTTCAGATCAAACAGTAAGTTTAATGGATGGTTCAGCCATTCCATTTTCATCTATAGATATAGATCCAAGATTGCCGCTTATTACTACAATTGGTGAAAATGATACCGAATACTTAGGAGCTTTAAATGGAACCGGTGGAGTTCATGAATTTGGAGCAACAGAGGATGATCCTAATATTAGCGCAAATACAGATTTTGGAGCAGATAACTTTTATTCTTCTCAAACTGCCCCGATCATTATGGGAAGTTATGCCGAATTAAAGTTTATTGAAGCTGAAGCCTTATTTCTTCAAAATGGTGGGACTCCAACTTCTGTGGGAAGCACTGCTGAAGCTTATAATGCATATTTAGAAGGAATTCAGGCCAACATGGATAAATTAGGAGTTTCTGGCGTAGAGAGTGTAGCTATTTAATGGATACTTCGGTAGGCGTAGGAGCAGATAATCTCACACTTGCTTTGATAATGCGAGAAAAATATATCGCTACCTTTCTAAACCCGGAATCTTTCGTTGACTTAAGAAGGTATGATTTTGATCCTAATGTCTTTGTAGGGTTAGAATTACCATTTAACCATAACGAAACTTTAAATGGTGAGTGGGTTCGAAGAGCACAATATCCATCTACAGAACAAACGAGAAATGGCGAAGAGGTTAGTAAAGTGTTACAACCAATTAGCGTTGGAGTCTGGTGGGACAAAGACTAATTTTTTTCAGCATAATAATGAAGCCCGGTATGAAATTCAATTTTTCATACCGGGCTTATTAATGCTAATGTAGTTTTTTCTTTATGTTTTATTGATTAATTGTTAGTTAATTACTCATCCTCTAAAAATCCTGTTCTTCTATAACCTGTATATGTCCAAACGTCATCTGGAACATCAGAAAATACTGCAGTAAAATTGATACTATCTGTTACTGTGCCGCTTGGTGCTGTTGCTCCATAGGTAATTACTTTTAATGATTTACTCCGGGCAATGGTAAACCTTCCTCATTTGAGACGGTTCCTGTTACCATTTTTTCCTGTGCTAAGGTTAATGTTACCCCAAAAAACATAAATACCACTAACATTAAGTAATTTTTTACTTTCATAAATTAAGATTATACAAATTAATTTGAGTGAAAGCAGTTATAAATGGCAGGCAGAAGAGATATTTTTTTGGCTAATTCAAATATCAGTTCAAATAAGAAAACAAATCAGTAATGAACATCTCTGTAAGAATAACAACGATGATCATTGGTGCAGTATAGAACGCTATTCCTGCCTGCCATTATATAATTTGCTGAAGTAAATGAAGCGAATAATCCTAAAGAAAATGTTAACACTTATCTAGGTTTACGAGATTCCCGAAGTAGATTTACGGATTATGGATCTAAATACACAGAACCCTTTGGCAGTTAAATCCAACAGACCCCCAGATATAATCAAAACACAGTAACTAACCGATTATCAGTAATTTATTTAAATTAAATTGCTTTTAAAAATGGTAGAGTAAATTTAAATTCCTAATTTTAACCAGTTAGATTTACGAACACCCTGCTATAATTTCAATAATTCTACTCAAGTTATCAGTATTAAATTTTAAAAATTTAAGAAATGATGAATATTTGGGAAGTAATAGCAGCAGCTTTTTCTATTCAAGCACTTTTTATGGCTTTAATGCTCCTTTTTCATAAAAAGGGGGATAAAACAGCTAATCTTATCTGGAGTGTCTTCTTACTCCTTTTTTCTTTCAATATATTTTATAATGTATTATATTGGACTGGATCCCATTTGGATCTCACTAGAAGATTAAACTTTGTTTATTTTATACCGCTTTCGCTGTATGGACCCTTGTTTTATTTCTATGTAAAGCGAATGCTGCTCAAGAGTTTAATAAAATGGAAAGAAGTTTTACTCCATCTTATCCCAACATTTGTGGTATTCATTCTTTTTACTCAATATTATTTATTGCCATTAGAACTTCGGGATCTTCTCAATTCTCAAAATATGCTGGATACCTATTTCCCAATAGCACCTAATATTGTTGCCTATTTATTGAGCCTAGTGCTTTTAATGTATGGGCTTTTTACATATGCCTATTTTAAAGAGCATTCCGTTTCCAACAAACGCGTGAATAATTGGATTCGGGTAATTTGCATTTGTTTTCTTTTTTTCTCCATTTCATGGGCCTCTTATTATGTTTTATCCTACCTAAATATAATTATTAAGGAGTACGATATTGCATTAACCTTTGCGATGATAATTTTTGTGATCCTTACTACTTTTTTTTGGATATATGCATCCGGAAATATTTAATGGTAGAACTTTATCTGAAGTCTTATTAATTAAAAAGTATGAAAAGTCCGGGTTATCAAAATCTTTATCTATAGACTACAAGCAAAAACTGCTAAACTATATGGAAGCAGATAAGCCCTTCATCAATAACGATCTCACCTTGAATGATCTTTCTCAAGCGATAGGGGTTTCTAAACACCATATGTCTCAAATTATAAATGAGCATTTTAACATGGGTTTCTATGATTTTATTAATAAACACCGTGTGGAAGAAGCGGTTAAAATATTAGAAAATCCTAGAGTAGAATTAAATATTACAGAAACTGCTTATCAATGTGGATTTAATAACAAAGTTTCTTTTTATAAAGCCTTTAAAAAGTTTACGGGGACGGTACCTACAAATTATTTAAAGAGAAGTATTGCTCACTAATATTTACTTTTTTCAACAATTATTTCTAACGTAGAAATATCACCGCGCTTCAATTCATAATTATTTTTTTCCAAGAACTCTTCAGGTCAACAGATTCAAGGAATATAAGTGAGCGCCTAATATAAATATTCAAGCTATCCTCTTACTGCATTGAAACTCCAGTATGCTGAAGTGAAAGGCCACCACTATCTCAAATTAAAACTAATAATTGATTAAATTGCAGTAGATGTTAATTCTGCAAAATCATGAAAGCACTTATAGTAGATGACGAAACATTAGCTCGAAAACGAATTTTAAACCTCCTAACAACCGTAGAAAAAATTACGGTAATAGAAGAATGTTCCAACGGGAAGACAGCTATACAAAGGATTAATGAGCTTAAACCAGATCTTGTATTTCTGGACATTAACATGAAAGACATGAATGGTTTTGAGGTGTTGCAAAACGTAACGATCACACCTAAACCTATTATTGTATTCGTTACTGCATATGATCATTATGCACTAAAAGCATTCGATTTTGAGGCATTCGATTTTCTTCTGAAACCATATCGAGATGAGCGTTTTTATAAAACCATCGATAAATTACTTAATCTAAGTCAACCGGAGATCGATCTCAATTTTGAGAAGAAGATGAAGGAGTTTTTTAAATTGAATGAAGAAAAAAAGGAAGCTAAAGAAGCGGCCAGTAGATTGCCTGTAAAACAAGGACATCGCACTATCTTATTAGACCCTTCAAAAATAAAATACATATGTGCTTCAGGATATTATGCAGAAATCTATACCGAAGAAAACAAGTATGTTTTAAGAGAATCATTGAAGAAATTAATCAAAGTATTGAATCAGAAAATCTTCTTCAGAATTCATAGATCAGCCATAGTAAACATCAATTATATTCAAGAAATAGTTCACTCAGATTATTCTGAACTGGATGTGAGAATGAAAGACAATAAATTAATTAGGGTAAGTAAATCCAATAAAAAGGATTTTTTACTTCAACTAGGAATTTAAAATGAATTTATTACACTTTAAGAAAAAATATATAGATGGCAGATTAATTTTATTGCTAGCGGCTTTCTACACCCTCTTTTATATCGTTTTTATTTCCAAAACGCTTTATATGCGTGCTTATGTGTATAAAGAAGTTAAGTATAGCATGTGGGAAATCATTATTCACGGGTACTTGGTAGACTGGGTTATAGTGATTGCTTTTATGTCTTTAATTGCTATTAGCACTAAAAGATTAATCGTTAAAAAAGTGCCCTGGAAAAATATCTTTTTATTGCATTTATTGCTTTCCATATTTATAGGCGTTATAATAAGAATCGTGGTTATTTTTTATAGTGTATTAATGGGAGAACTTAGTTTAAACGATCTAAATTGGAGAGATAACGTTACTAGTTTTATGCATGTTGTAGATCTCAATTTTCTAATCTATTTCGCCATGATCCTAATTATATATGTTTATTATTATATAGATCAAATTCGGGAAGTAGAGGAAAAAAGAGGCTTATTAGAAGCGCAATTATTAAATACCAGAATGCAAATGCTCACTTCTCAGTTACAACCTCATTTCTTATTCAATACCCTAAACAGCATTTCTAGCTTAGTAGAAATCGATACCAAACTTGCTAAAGATACAATAGCCGATTTAAGTGACTTTTTGAGAGAAATCCTGTACAACAGTGATGCGAAATTTATCACATTACATAAAGAACTTACGGTTTTAGAATATTTTTTAAACATTGTAAATGTTCGATTTTCAGATCATTTAACTATCGAGAAAGAAATAGATCCAGATTTAATGAATGTTAATATTCCAGCGATGATTCTTCAACCAATTGTAGAAAATTCTATTAAACACGGTTATTCCTATGACCATACAGATCTTGAAATAAAAATAGCTGTACTTAAAAAAAATGGCCATGTTTTACTGAAGGTGGAAAACAATGGAAAACAAATAACTCAAGACACTCAAGAACTTATCAATAGTGGGGTTGGATTATCGAATCTCAAAGAACGTCTTTATAATTTATACGGAGACTCTCACAGCTTCATCATGCGAAATAAAGAAGATGGCCTGGGAGTTGAAACGCTTATAGAACTTCCTATTAAAGTTTAAAAAACTTTCTTCATACCATTACATTTAGGTGTATAAATAGAAAATTAAAGTCCTCTTTGTTTCATTCTTATTTAGGTGAAAATGAACAATTTTCTACTTACATGCAAGTGTTTACCAGTTAGTAAATTCAAATATTTAAGAACTAGAAAAGCCACTATACTTTAAACTTCATAAATAAAAACAGCGTAACTATCTTTTTCATCGGAGCATGAATAACCTATCTTCACTATAAATTCACCATATAGATTCTATAGTAATTCTAATTACATCTTCTGAAATCATCAAATGTTCCATTCAGCTTATTTACTTAAAGTTGTTTGGTGAAGCATCTCTAACTTTAACATAAAGGCTGTTTTTTTGAGCGTTGCCTAATGATTCCCTTTCCGCTAAATGCATTTATTTGTCTGTATGATTAGTAACAGATTAGGTTGAAGAAGAAGAAGAAGAAGAAGAAGAAGAAGAAGAAGATCTTGTATAAAAGACGCTGTTTAAAAA